>NZ_JOGO01000007.1 GCF_000719475.1 Streptomyces sp. NRRL F-5630
CCGTCACCCCCGCCCCCGCCAAGTTCCCCGCCCGGAAGCGCCGCCGTTCGCGGTCCTCGCCTCACTCCGCGTCGGCGACCTCCCGCAGGTAGCCGCCCAGCCGCTCGATCGCCGAGGGGTTGCGCGGGCTCTCGACGAGGTCGGCGTAGTCCAGCACGTACACGTGCTTGTTCTTGATCGCGGACACGTTCCGCAGCGGCGGGTACGACAGCAGGAAGTCCCGCTTCTTCTTCGCGCTCGTCGCCCCGTAGTCGTTGATGACGATGACGTCCGGGTTCCGCTTCACGACCGTCTCCCAGCCGACCGTCGTCCACGAGTCCTTGAGGTCGTGCGCGATGTTGACGCCACCGGCCTCGCTGATGATCTGCTCGGGCGCCGCGTACCGGCCCGAGGTGAAGGGCTGGTCCTGGCCGCTGTCGTAGAGGAAGACGGAGGGCCGCTTCGCCGGGATCTTCGCGTGGACGCCCGCGACCGTCGCCTTGTACTCCTCGATCAGCTTCGTGGCCCGCGCCTCGACGCCGAAGATCTTCCCGAGGTTCTCCAGGTCGGTGTAGAGCGCGTCGAGCGGCGGCATGATGCCGCGCGAGGTACCGGTACGGGCGTTGCGGCAGGACTCGGTGAGCAGGTACGTGCCGATCCCGGCCTTGTGCAGTTCGTCCGGTGTCAGCGCGTTCTCGTTGAAGCCGTAGTTCCACCCGGCGAAGACGAGGTCGGCGCGCGCGGCGAGCGCGTTCTCCTTGGTGACGCGGTCCTTCGAGATCCACTTCACCTTGGCGTACGCGTCCTTGTACGGCACCTCCTTCAGCGAGCCCTTGTCGTCCGGCATGGCGTACCCGGCCATGCGGTCCTCCAGGCCGAGCGCGAACATCAGCTCGGTGATGCCGATGTCGTTGGTCACGACGCGCTCGGGCCGCTTGTCGTACGTGACCTTCTCGCCGCAGTTGGTGACGGTCACCGCTTCCGCCTTCGCGGCCTTGCCGTCGTCGTGCGCGACCTTCGCGCCGCAGCCGGTCAGCGTGACGGCGGCGGCGAGGCCGAGCGAGGCGGTGGTGAGGAGCTTGCGCACGGGAGAACCTCCGAAGGCAGGGGGCAGGGGGCAGGGAGTCAGGGGGCGAGGGGGTCGAACAGGAACTGGGTCGCGCCCGTCTCGGGGTGGCGCACGCGATGCGCCCGTACGCCGAAGACCTCCGCGAGGAGCGCGGCGGAGAGCACCTCGGCGGGCGGGCCCGAGGCGACCACGCGCCCGTGGTGCAGGACGTGCAGGAGGTCGCAGTGCGCGGCGGCGAGATTGAGGTCGTGCAACGCCGCGAGCACGGTCGGGCCGCTCGCGCGGACCTGGCGCAGGACATCGAGCTGGTGGGCGATGTCGAGGTGGTTTGTGGGTTCGTCGAGGACGAGGAGGCGCGGCTCCTGGGCGAGCGCGCGGGCGATGAGCACGCGCTGCTTCTCGCCGCCGGAGAGCGAGGTGAAGCCGCGCGCGGCGAGGTGCGCGACGCCCGCGTCCGCGAGCGCCCGCGCGCAGATCTCGCGGTCCCGCGCGGCCGAGCGCTCGCGGTGCGGGAGCCTGCCCATCGCGACGACCTCGGCGGCGGTGAAGCCGAAGTCGGCGGCCGTCTCCTGCGGCAGCGCGGCGAGCAGCCGCGCGGCGGCCCGGGGCGTGAGGCGGTGCACGTCCTCGCCCCCGACCCGGACGACCCCCGCGTCCGGCCGCCGCGCCCGGTACACGCAGCGAAGAAGCGTCGACTTGCCGCTCCCGTTCGGCCCGACGAGCCCCACGAAGGCCCCGGCGGGCGCGTCGAGCGCCACCTCGTCGACGAGCCGCGCGCCCGCCACGTCGACCGAGAGCCCTTCGATGTCGAGCCGCATGTCATCTCCTCCGCAGGGGACTTGGAAACGGGGACAGGGGAACGGGGGTACGAGGACAGGGCAGCGGGCCCGGCCCGCTTCGCGGGGCGTCCGCGCTCAGCGCCCCGCGAGCGCGTGCCCGCCGCGCCGCATGAGCAGCAGGAAGGCGGGCACCCCGAGCGCCGCCGTCACGACCCCGACGGGCAGTTCGGTGGGAGCGAGCAGCAGGCGCGAGAGCAGGTCGGCCCAGACGAGGAGCACGGCCCCGGCGAGCGGCGCGACCGCGAGAACCCGCGCGTGCGAGGCCCCGACGAGCATCCGTACGAGGTGCGGCACCATGAGCCCGACGAAGCCGATCGCCCCGCTCACCGCGACGACGCTCCCCGTCACGGCCGCCGTCACGACGAAGAGTTCGCGCCGCAGCCGGTCGGGCGGCACGCCGAGCGCGGCGGCCGTCTCGTCGCCCATCGCGAGCGCGTCGAGCGCTCCCGCCCGTGCGCCGAGCCACAGCAGTCCCGCGAGCACCGTCGCGGCGACGAGCGGCACCTTCGGCCACGTCGCCCCGCCGAGGCTCCCGAGCAGCCACATCATCGCCGAGCGCGCCGCCTCGCCCCGCTCCGCGCCGAACACCATGACCGTCGTGACCGCCTGGAACCCGTAGGCGAGGGCGGTGCCGCTCAGGACCAGGCGCAGCGGGCTGAGCCCGAGCGGGGAGCGGGCCACCGCGTAGACGAGGGCGGTCGCCGCGAGCGCGGAGACGAAGGCCGAGAAGGAGAGCGCCCACACGCCGAGGCCCGCGAGCGCCCCGAAGAGGATGACCGCGTTGGCGCCCACGGCGGCCCCCGAGGAGATGCCGAGCACGAAGGGGTCGGCGAGCGCGTTCCGTACGAGCGCCTGCACCGCGACCCCGACGGTGGCGAGCCCCGCCCCGGCCACGGCCGCGAGCACGACGCGTGGGAAGCGGATCTCCCACACGATCGTGTAGGCCCCCGCCTCGCCCGCGCCCACGCTCCCTCCGCTCAGCCCGGCCCACAGCAGCCGCAGCACCCGCCCCCAGCCGATCCCCGACGCGCCGAGCGCGACCCCGCAGACGAGCGAGGCGAGCAGCGCGAGCGCGAGCCCGAGGAGCAGTGGGGGCACGGGTATGCGGCGGGTGTCCCCGGCGCGGGGCGCGGTGGTGAGGGACATGACGGGCGCGCATCCTCCGGGAGGGCGGCCACCGGCGGAACGCGCAGGGCGCCGGTGGGGCCCGGAGGGGCTTCGTGGCGGTCCCTGCTCGCAGTCCACGGCGAGCGGTCGACGGGGTCGGTACTCCTGCCGCGGGCGATCGGGCTCGCGCGGCCCCCGGGACACCCCCGCGGGCCACGCACACCGTTGCGGGTCAGCGCCGGATTCCCACCGGCTTCCCCCACGAGAGGCCCGTGCAGGCTAACAAACCCCTGTCAGGGGCGAACCGCCGGGGCGGCACTTACCGCCCCGTACCCTCACTTCTCCGGCACCCGCCACCCCCGCTTCCCCGCCAGCTCCAGCGCCGCCGTGGGCCCGAACGACCCCCGCGCGTACGGCAGCGGCACGCTCCCCGCGCCCTGCACGTCCGCGCACACCTCCCACAGGCGCTCGATCTCCTCGGCGCCCGTGAACCACGTCGGGTCGCCCGCGAGCGCGTCGAGGAAGACCCGCGCGTAGGCGGTGAGCGGCGGGTCGTCGGGGAAGGCCGTGCCCTCGTCGAGCATGAGCGGCGCCCGGACGAGCCGGAAACCGGTCCCGGGCCGCTTCCCGTACGCCTCCACACCGAAGTGCGGCGGGTCGGTGAGGTCGAAGACCCACTCCGAGGGCCGGTCGCAGGCCGCGTCATCGGCACCGGGGACCCGCGCCGACTCGCGCAGCCCGATCGTCACCTGCTGCCGCGAGACGCCCATCGCCTTGCCCGTGCGCAGCAGGAACGGCACGCCCTCCCAGCGCGGGTCGTCGATCCAGGCGCGCAGCGCCACGAAGGTCTCGGCGGTCGAGTCGGCGGCGACGCCCTCCTCCTCGCGGTAGCCCTCGTACTGCCCGAACACCGTCTCGGCGGGGGAGAAGGGCCGCAGCCGCCGGAACAGCGCGGTCCGCGCCTCGCGCAGCTCGTCCGCCCCGTACCGCTCCGGCAGGTCGAGCGCGACGATGCCGAGCACCTGCCCGAGGTGCGTGGGGATCATGTCGCGGAAAGTCCCCGTGGACTCCATGAACGAGGCCCGGCCCTCGATGTCGATCTCCTCGGGCACGTCGATCTGCACGTACGCGAGGTGCTCGCGGTTCCACACCGACTCCAGCCAGCCGTTCGCGAGCCGCAGCGCGAGGAGGTTGCGCACCGCCTCCTTGCCGAGGAAGTGGTCGACGCGGAAGACGCGTTCCTCGGGGACGATCTCGTGCAGCCGCTCGTTGAGCGCGCACGCGCTCGCGACGTCCTCGCCGAACGGCTTCTCCATCACGAGGACCGCGTCGTCGCCGAGCCCGGTCGAGCCGATCATGCCGAGCATCCCCGACATGCTCGCGGGCGGCACCGAGAGGTACAGGAGGGTACGGGTGTCCGTGCCGAGCCCTTCGCGGGTCTCGCGCACGGCCCGGGCCAGGTCCTCGCCGTCCTCGGCCGACGAGGCCCGGAAGCGGAAGCGCGCCGTGAACTCGTCGAGCCCGGCCGGGGCCTCGCCGCCGTGCGCCTCCTTCACCGCGTCGGCGACGATCCCCCGGAAGTCGTCGTCCGAGCCGGGGGAGTGCCGCCCCGAGCCGATCACGGCGTACTCCTCCGCCATGAGGCCGCGCGCGTGCAACTGGAAGAGCGCCGGGTACAGCTTGCGCTTGGCCAGGTCGCCGGTGGAGCCGAAGAGGACCAGGAGCAGCGGACGGCCGTCGGCCGGGGAGTCGGAAGCCATGCGGGAAGCGCCTCTCGTACGGGAACGGGCCTGGCCCGGGGGCCGGGGCTGACCGGGGTCGGGTACCCGCTTTCCAGCCTTGTGCGCCTGGCGGCTCGTCACCTCGCCGCCGGGGCCGCTCGGGTGACCGCCGTGCCCCGGCCGGCGGATCAGCGCTGGTCGCGGGCGCGCTCGGGCCTTGTCAGTGGCGGGTGCCAGGATCGGCGGCACACGGCCGCGCGAGGCGCGAGGCCACGGGACGCACGGGCGAGAGGCGGGGCGCGCATGACGAGGACGGGCCGGGACGGGGCGGAGCGGGACGGGGAGAGGATGCCGGACGGTGGTGGTGCGTCCGATGGTGGCGGGGCGCCCGGCCGGGATGCGGAGACCGGGTGGGGCGCGGGCACGGACTGGGACGCGGTCGCGCCCGGGTTCGACGCCGGAGCGGATCACGGGATGCGCGATCCCGCGGTACGGGACGCCTGGGCGAGCCGCCTCACGGCCTGGCTGCCCGCCGCCCCCGCCGACGTGCTCGACCTCGGCTGCGGCACCGGCAGCCTCGCCCTGCTCGCCGCCCGCGCCGGACACCGCGTCACCGCCTCCGACCGTTCCCCCGCGATGCTCGCCGAGGCCCGTGCCAAGCTCGCGGGGACCGGCGCCCGCCTCCTGCGCGCCGACGCCGCGCACCCGCCCTTCGCACCCCGCTCCTTCGACATCGTCCTCGTCCGCCACCTGCTGTGGCTGTTCGCGGACCCGGCCGTCGTGCTGCGCCGCTGGTGCGCGCTGCTGCGCCCCGGCGGGCGGCTCGTCCTGGTCGAGGGCCGCTGGAAGGACGCGGGCCTGCCGCTCGCCGAGGTCACCGCGCTCCTCGCCCCGCTCGCCGAGCGCCTCCACACCGAGCCGCTCAGCGGGGACGCGCGCCTGTGGGGCGGCCCGGTCGACGACGAGCGGTACGCGGTCGTCGCGAGCCCCGCGCCACCCCGCAGGCACAGCGAGATCGTCGACGTCCACCTCTTCCTGCGCCGCGGCGACGAGGTCCTCCTCGCCCGCCGCGCGAACACCGGCTACGCGGACGGCCTGTGGCACGCGCCGTCCGGGCACGTCGAGGAGGGCGAGGACGTACGGACGGCGGTGCTGCGCGAGGCGTACGAGGAGACGGGCCTGCGACTCGCCCCCGAGGACGTCCGCGTCGCCCTCGTCATGCAGCACGCGGCCCCCTCGGGCGGGAGCCGTATCGGCTGGTTCTTCGAGGCCGTGCACCCGGCGGGTGGCGAGCCGCGCAACGCGGAGCCGCACAAGTGCGACGCCCTGGAGTGGTTCCCGCTCGACGCCCTCCCCGAGGGCCTCGTCGCCTACTGCGCCGCCGGGCTCGACGCCTACCGCGCGGGCGACCGTTTCGTCCTCCACCGCCATGCCCCGGACGACCCGGTGGCACGGGTAGCGGGGGTACCGGGGCGGGCGGTGGTGCTGCGGGAGAGCCCGGGGCCGCCGGCCGGGTGAGGCGCGGGGGCGGGGGCCGGTGGGGGACGGGCGGTGCGGGTGCGGTGCGGCGGGCCGGGAACGGGCGCGGCCCGGGGGCAGCGGGCACGGGCGCGGCCCCGGGGTCAGTACGCGAGGAGGGCGCGGAAGGCCGTGCGGTCCCTGTCCCGGTGTGCCAGGGCTTCGAGACCGGCCTGGGCGGCGCGGGCCCGTTCCGCCGCGTGCGGGTCCGCCGTGGGCAGGCCGCTCGCCAGGAACTCGTCCTCGTCGAGGCGGAGGGCGGGGCCCCGGCCCGGTGGCGGGACCCACAGGTCGAGTTCCAGGTCGTCCACCCGTACCGCCCCCTCCTCGCGCACCGCGGGACGGGTCATGTCGCAGTACCAGCCCTTGAGGCCGCCGTCCGACGCCCGCACCTCCTTGACCGCGTACCACGTCGTCGTCCAGTAGTGCTCGGTGAAGACGTCGCCGGGCGCGAAGCGGACGAAGCCGAAGTCGCGCGCCTCGGGCGAGGCCCACGGGGCCACCACCACGAGGTGCGTGCCGTCGTCGGCGAGCCGCCGGGCCGGGTAGCGCTTCTTGACGCGGCCCGCCTTGGTGAGCACGACGGTCAGGGCGTCAGCCGAGGGACTTGGCATGCCGCACCTCCGCGGCCGCCGGGACGTACCCGAACCACCTGTTGATCGCGAGCATCGGCTCGTTCCCCGTGTCGTTGTTCGTGAACGCCTCCGTGAACCCGGCCGCGCGGGCCCGGCTCAGCGAGTCGTGCTTGGCGAGCTTCGCGAGGCCCCGGCCCCGGTGGGCGCGCGCGGTCCCCGTCATCCCCGTGAAGTACCGGCTCGCGCCGTCCGTGTGCGCGAGGCTGAACGCGGCGGGCACCCCGTCCACGAGCGCCACCGTCGTCAGGTCCCGGTCGAACAGCGGGTGTCCCCAGGTGGACGCGAGCCAGTCCTCGTAGTCGTCCAGCGCGGCGCCGACCTCGCTCGGCTCGTCGGCCGCCGCCTCCGCGTCCAGGAGGAAGAGCGGTCGGGGGTCGTCGGCGAAGGCGGAGGCGGGCCGCAGCGCGACGCCCGGCGGGGGCGGCGCGAACGGGAGCAGTGGGGCCGTCAGGTCCAGGCGCAGGAAACGCGCGGAGCGGCCGGGGGACCAGCCCGCCCGGCGCGCGAAGCCGAGGTTCCGCTCCCCGTCGAGCACCCAGCTGAAGGCTTTGCGCGCGCCGATCGACGTCAGGTACTCCTCGGCGGCCGTCACGAGCGCCGTGCCCACGCCCCGGCCCTCGTGCTCCGGATGGACGTACACGTTGCAGAAGGCGAGGCCCGGTCGGGGGCTCTCGTGCGCGAGCCCCGTACTGCTCCGGCCGACCACCCGCCCCTCCTCGTCCTCGGCGAGCAGCAGCCGGTGGCGCTGCGCGGCGGGGGCGGCGGCGGACTGCCACCGCAGCAGCTCCGGGGTCACCAGCATCGGGGGGACGGCGGCCCGCAGGACGGCGGTGACGCCGTCGAGGTCGGCGGGGTCGTCGGGATCGAGGTCACGCACACGAATCGTCATCGGCGCGAACGGTAGGCGGGGGGCGGGGGCGGCGCATCCGAATTGATGCGGCGCCCCGGTCCTGCGGGGCGCATCCGCAGGGGCGGGGCGCCGGGGAGCCACTGGCCTCCGGGAGAGAGCCGCTGACCTGCGCGAGCGGCGCCGGGCTGCCCCACCCCGAACAACCCCGGCTCCGCTCAGCCCGGCACCGGTCCCGCCGCTCACCCCGAGGCGCCCGGCGCCGTGCCTCCCCTCGTCCCCGTCCCCAGGTCCTGGTTGCCCAGCACCCCCGCGAGCGCCAGCCGCTCCGCGTCCGTCGTGCCCGGTTCCGCCGTGTAGACCATGATCCTGAGGTCGCTGTCGTGGACCGTGAGGACGTCGCAGTCCAGGCGGATCTCGCCGACGTGCGGGTGCGCGATGATCTTGCGCGTGCTGAGGTGGGCGCCCACGGCGCCCTCGTCCCACAGCTCCGCGAAGCGCGGGCTGCCGGCGCGCAGCGCGGCGACGAGCGCTGCCGGGCGGGGGTCGTCCGGGTACCGCTGGGCGACCGTGCGCAGGTCGGCGGCCATGCCCGCCTCGAAGGCGGCCCGTTCCGCCGGTGTCATGACCGCGCGCGAGCCCGAGCCGAGGAAGGTGCGCCACACCGCGTTCCGCTCCCGGCTGCCGAGCGCCGAGGAGTCGCCCATGAGCGCCTCGTACGGGCCGTTGGCGAGCAGCAGCGTCCACAGCGCGTCGAAGACCGCGACCGGGACCCCGGCGAGGCGGTCGAGGAGGCGCTGCACGCTGGGCGGGATCCAGCCGGGCACGGTCCCAGGGCCCGGCGGGACGAGCCCGGCGGCGCGGTAGAGGTGCGCGCGCTCCTCGGGGGCGAGCCGCAGCGAGCGGGCGAGCGCCTCGACGACCTGCGCCGAGGGGTGCGTGGCGCGGCCCTGCTCCAGGCGCGTGATGTAGTCGGCGGAGATCCCGGCGAGCTGGGCCAGTTCCTCGCGGCGCAGCCCGGGGGCGCGCCGCCTGCCGCCCGCGGGGAGCCCGGCGGCCTGCGGGGCCACCCGGTCGCGCCAGCGCCGTACCGCCTGTGCGAATTCACCCGTCGCCATAGGGGCAGTGTGCACGCGCGCGGGGGCATCGTGCCTGGTACCGCTGTGCCCAGGAAAACGGGACCACTGGCCGGGGTGCCTCCCCGGCCGCACCGTGGAGACATGACCACTTCACTGATCACCGGAGCCAACAAGGGCATCGGCTTCGAGACGGCCCGCCAGCTGATCGCCGCGGGACACACCGTGTGGCTCGGCAGCCGCGACCCGGAGCGGGGCCGCGAGGCCGCCGAGAGCCTGGGTGCCAGGGCGCTCGTCATCGATGTGAGCGACGACGCCTCGGTGGCCGCCGCCTTCCGCACGGTCGAGGAGGCCGGCACGGGCCTCGACGTGCTCGTCAACAACGCGGGCATCGAGCCGCGCGCCGAGGATGGCGGGCCGCTCGCCGCGCTCGACGCGAGCGCGGACCGGCTGCGCACCGTCTTCGAGACGAACGTCCTCGGCCCGCTGCGGGTCACGCAGGCGTTCCTGCCGCTGCTGCGCCGCTCGGCCTCCGCCGCCGTCGTCAACCTGAGCAGCGGTCTCGGCTCGCTCGCGGCCGGCGGCGGGGCGCCGTACTACCCGAGCGTCGAGTACCCGGTCTCGAAGACGGCCCTCAACATGCTCACCGTCAAGCTCGCCCAGGCCCTGCCGGGCATCCGCGTCACGGCCGTCGATCCCGGCTTCACCAAGACGGACCTCAACCACCACGCGGGCACCCAGACCGTCGAGGAGGGCGCGGCGGCCCCGGTCCGCGAGGCGCTGGCCGGCAACGAGGGCGAGAGCGGCACCTTCGTGTCGGCCGAGGGCCCCGTCGCCTGGTAGCACCCGCGCGGAGCGGCTCCGCCGCACCTCGTACGGCCCGGGGGCGAGTCGTCGCCCGCACCGGCGCCGTGATACCGACCCGATGGAGGCGGCCGGCGTCCGCGAGGGTGCGGACCGCCTCCGGCGCGCCGGGCGCGACCTCGGCGGAGCGACGACGGACGCCGAGGGCCCGTGCTCAGTCCCCGTACGCCGCCCGCACGGCGTCCTCGATCAGCGCCCGCGCCTCGCTCTCGTCGAGCCCGAGGCGCCGGGCCCGCTCCGCGTAGGCGAGCGCCGTCGCCGCCGCCTCCCGGCGCGCGGAGTCCCCGGCGGCGGCCACCACCGTGCCGTGCCTGCCGCGCGTCTCCACGACCCCGTCCGTCTCAAGGGCCCGGTACGCCTTCGCGACCGTGTTGGCGGCGAGGCCCAGCTCCTGCGCGAGACCCCGCACGGTCGGCAGTCTGTATCCGGCGGGGAGCGCGCCCGAGCGCGCCTGTTCGGCGATCTGCGCCCGCAGTTGCTCGTACGGGGCGAGGGCGGAGGCGGCGTCGACCGCGATCTTCAGGCTCACGCCCCGATTCTGCCCCACGTGTCCCTCCGCTGACGGCCGGTCACCGGCCGCCGCACGCGTATCGCCGCGCGATGACGTCGCCTACCGAGGGGCGGGGGACCGCCAGGCGGCCGAAGCGGCAGCGGACACGACCGCGCCGTACTCGGCCGCCGACCGGGCGACCTCCTGGCGTGCGAGCCCGAACTCCCCTTCGACGACTGAGCGGACACCCGGTCGGGGGGACACGTGACCGGGTGGACACCCGACTGAGCGGACGCCTGACCGGGTGGACGTCCGCGTCGCGCCCTCCGCTCGCCCCGTCAAGGGACGTCCACGGCGGGGGAGATGGGGAGACACAGGCTTCTGAAGGCCATCTGGCCCAAGAAGAAGGCGAGTTGAAACCCAGTCCAGGTGAAACTTTCCGCCCGGTAACTTCTTGGCATGCACACTCCCGCGACCCGTCCGCGAGTGGTACGAACAGGAGGGCAGAAATCCTGCTACACGGAGGTCCCATGAGATTCCCCCGCGTCACCGCGATCGTGTCCTCGCTCCTCCTCGCCGCCGGTGCCACCCTCGCCTCGGCCGCCACCTCCCACGCCGCCGCCCCCACGGGCTACGTGGCCCTCGGCGACTCCTACTCCTCCGGGGTCGGCTCCGGTTCCTACGACAGTGCCAGCGGCGACTGCAAGCGCAGTTCCAAGGCGTACCCCGTCCTGTGGAAGAACGCGCACTCACCCTCCAGCTTCAACTTCGACGCGTGCTCGGGCGCTCGTACGGGTGATGTTCTCGCCAACCAGCTCGGCCACCTCAGCGCCTCCACCGGCCTCGTGACGATCTCCATCGGCGGCAACGACGCCGGGTTCGCGGACGTCATGACGACGTGTGTCCTCCAGTCCACCGACACGTGTGTCGCGAAGGTCAACACCGCCCGCGCGTACGTGCAGAACACGCTTCCCGCCGCCCTCGACAACGTCTACGGCCAGATCCGCGCCAAGGCACCGGCGGCGAAGGTCGTCGTGCTCGGCTACCCGCGCTTCTACCAGCTCAACGGCACCTGCGTCGCGGGCCTCGCCGAGGCCGAGCGCTCCGCCATCAACGGCGCGGCCGACCTCCTCGACTCCACCATCGCGGCCCGTGCCGCGAGTCACGGCTTCTCCTTCGGGGACGTCCGCACCACCTTCGCGGGCCACGAAATCTGCTCCGGCGACGCCTGGCTGCACAGCGTCGACTGGCTCAACATCGGCGAGTCCTACCACCCCAAGCCGGCGGGCCAGTCCGGCGGTTACCTCCCGGCCCTGACCAAGTACGCCCCCTGACCGAGCCGGTTCCGTACACGCCGGTACGGACCGGGCCGCCCACGCGCGGACGCTACGCGCGTGGACGGCCCGGTGCGGTTACCGGTCCGCCCGAGCCCCGCAACGCCCGGCCCATGGCGGTCCCGTGCCGCCCCCGGGCCCCGCGTCAGTCCCGTACCAGCACCCAGACCAGCACAGCCGCGGCCACGAGTACCGCGAGCCCCGCGCCGAGCAGCGCGGAGTACGGGGTGGCGCGGCCGTGCCGGGGCTCCTCCGGCGTGATCGGGGCGGGAGTCGTCCCCGAGGGAGCCGCCGCGCCCTCGGCCGTCGCGTCCTCCGCCCCGCGCCCGGGCCCCGGTTCCGCGTCCCGCTCCTCCGCCGGTTCCCTGCCCTCCGCGACCTCGCGCAACTGCCGTGCCGCCCGCTCCGCCGGGAGGCGCAGCGCCGGGTCCTTGCGCAACAGCCCTTCGAGCACGGGCGTGAGCGGGCCGGCCTGCACCGGGTGCGGCAGCGGGTCCTCGACGGCGGCCCGCACGGCCGCGAGCGGCGTCGCCCCCCGGAACGGCGGCCCGCCCTCGACGGCCGTCCACAGCACGACGCCGAGCGACCACAGGTCTCCCTCGGGTCCCGGCTCCGCCCCTTCCGCGCGCTCCGGCGCGAGACTCGCGGGAGAGCCCACGACCTCGCCCGGGAGGGTGAGCCCCCGCGCGCCGCGCAGCGCGGCGGTCCCGAAGTCGGTCAGCACCACGCGGCCGTCGTTGCCCAGGAGGATGTTCGCCGGGGTCACGTCACGGTGCACGACACCGACCGCGTGCGCCGCGCCGAGCGCGTCGAGCACGGCGAGCCCGACCCGCGCCGCGCGCGCGGGCGGCAGCGGCCCTTCCGCTGTGAGCACGTCGGCGAGACTCAGGCCGCGTACGAGTTCCATCACGATCCACGGCCGCCCGTCCGCCACCACGACGTCGTACACCGTGACGATCCCCTGGTGGCCGGAGCGCGCCGCCGCGAGCGCCTCGCGCTCCACCCGCGCGTACTGGCGCTCGCGCTCCGCCGCGTCCACGCCGGCCGGGACCCGTACCTCCTTGACCGCCACCTCCCGCGCCAGGTCCTCGTCCCGCGCCTGCCACACCGTCCCCGTACCGCCCGCGCCGAGCACGGCACCGAGCCGGTACCGGCCCGCGAGCAACCGCCCCGCCGGGTCCTCCGCCCCAAGACCTCCCGCGTCGCGTCCGTCCATCGCCCCGCCTCTCGTCGCGCCGTCCACTGTGACGACCTGTGACGACCGTTCCCGCACCGGACCCGAACTACTCGGCGGTACGCGGGATTCGGGCGGACCGTCCCTATTTCCACCCTCTGGCGGGACTCGCCCCGAAATGCTCCCCACGACGTGAGGATGCGTCAACCCCCTTACGGGGTAGGTGAATCACTTGACCGGGATACAAGGTGTCAGCCGGGGGCGATAGGGTTACCCTGCCCGGGGCCGGGTGCCTGACGACGGGTGGGGAGTGACATGGAACAGATAACGGTCCGCAGCAGGCCGCGCGTGCCTGCCATCACGTACGGGAGCGGTGCGAGCAGTTCACGGCTCGACCGGCACCTCGCGGTGCTCGGTGGTCCCGCCATCCCGCAGCGCGAGGCGGCGGAGGCCACTTCCCTGATGCGTGAGATCACCTCGCGCAAGGCGGCGACCGGGCTCGCGGCACAGCCCGACAGCAGGACGCGGATGAGCAAGGTCTCACTCCTCGCCCCGCTCAAGAAGCTGCGCCGCACCCTCTTCGGCGGGCGCTGACCGGGGCTCCCGCCCCGGCTCGCCACCCGCGCCGCCCACCGCCGGGCCGGCCGCCGCCCCCAGCCGGGCGCCGGCCGGTCCGCAGCCCCGCGCCCCCACCACGCCCCGCCGCATCTCCGGACCGCGCGCCGCGCCCCCGCACCCACCCCGGCCCCGGGCCACCTGGCGCGGTGTCGGCCGCGCGGGGCGCGGTGCGGGCGCCCGCCCGGAGCGGGGCGCTTCTCGCGTTCCGTCACGGAACAGAACACCCGGCCCTCCTCCGGCCCGCGCCCCCGCCTCCGGCCGCCGCCCCCCGCCCTCCTCGGCCGCGCCGCCCCGAACCTGGCGCCCACGCCCCCTGTGACCTGCCCCGATAGGGTGACGAGGACGATTCCGGACTGGCAGGGGACCACCTGGCGGGCACGAGGAAGGGGGCGGCGGATGAGCGGCGGCGGGATTCTGCGCTGGGAGGACTACCGCGCCATGCCGTGGCGCAACGGGGGCGGCACGACGCGGGAGGTCGCCTCGGGCGCGATACCGGGGACGGGGTCCGGCAAGGGGGCGTCCGGGGCGCCGGTACCCGGCGGCGAGGCGTCCGGGCCGGACGCGTTCGACTGGCGCGTCAGCATCGCGGACGTGGACGCGGGCGGGCCCTTCTCGGCGTTTCCCGGGATCGACCGCGTGATCACCCTCGTCGAGGGCTCCGGCATGGTGCTGACCGTGGACGGGGCCGCGCCCCGGCGCGTCGATCCGCTGGACCCCTTCGCCTTCCCCGGCGACGCGCGCACGGACTGCCGCCTGGAGGCGGGGGCGGTGCGCGACATGAACGTCATGACCCGCAGGGGCCGTGCCACCGCACACGTACGGATGCTGCGCGTCGGCGACGGCGGTACGGAGGTCGTGGCCGCCGCCGACGAGGTTCTGCTCGTCCTGGCCGTCACCGAGGGCGTCACCCTCGAAGAGCGGGGCGTCGCGACCCCGTTCGGCCGCCTCGACTGCGCCCGCGCCACACCGCGCGTCTCGCTGCGCGGCGAGGGCAGGGTGGCCGAGATCCGGATCGCCCCGGCCCGCTGAGCGCCGGGGGAGGGCCGGAGAGAGCCCAGGAGACCGAGAGGGGCCGGGGAAGACGGGGGGGAAACGCTCACAGCAGTACGAACTGCCCCTCCGGCCCCTCCTCGCGCGTCTCCAGGACGGTCGCGGGCCGCCGCGCCGCGGGGAGCACGGGGAGCACTCCGGCCGCCCGCAGCGCGGCCCCCCCGATCCCGTGGCCCTCCTCCTCGCCCGCCGCCGCGAACTCCGCGCAGTGCGCCGCCCGTTCGGCGTGCAGCGTGAGATCCGTGAGCAGCCCGAGGAGGTCCGAGGTCCACTCGCGGGGCCACGCGCGCGGCACGACCGCCGCCAGCCCCTTCGCCGCCGGGTCGCTCACACGGGCGCGGAACCACCGGGCGAGAACGCGTTCGCCCTCGTGGTGCGCCTCCCAGGCGGCGGGCGCGACCGGGGCGAGCAGGCCCGTGTCGCCGACGCGCAGGGCCTGGTCCCCCGCCTCGTACGAGAGGGACGGGAGCGCACCGCGCGGTGAGAGTTCCAGCGCCTCGCGCACCCACGGACGGCGGCCTCCCGGCAGCCGGGGGCGCGGCCCCGCGTGCGTCCCGTGGCCCCGCAGCGCCACCTCGCGCAGCCCACGCCCCAACGCGGTGCCGGCCGCCCACTCCTCGTACCTCCCCGGCAGCCGCACCTCCCGGCCGCGGTGGGTGGGGCGCGCCGTGGCGAGCAGCCAGTCGAGCACGTCGAGCGGGGCCACAGGCCGCCCGTAGCGGTCCGAGAGATGGGCGAGGAGGCCGGGGGAGAGGTTGGGCTCCCGGCCGCCGGGGCGGCGGAAGAGCGGGTGGACGCGGCTGCCGGGGCCCGCGCCGAAGGGGAGGAGCGCGGTGACGGCGAGGCCGGTGGCACGCGGGTCGTGCACGAGGAAGAGCTGGGAGGCGTCGGCGACGCGCCACAACTCGGGGCGCGGGGCGTCCAGGAGACGGTGGTCGGGGAGCAGGAAGCGCTCCTCGTAGGGGCCGAAGGCGACTCGTACGGGCTCGGGAGCCGGACCCGACTCGCGCGCGAGCCGCCCCGTCCCCGTGGACTGGCCGGGCAGTTGCGCGACCGTCGTGTGCAGCGTCCTGGCCCGGCTCGGCACCAACAGCGCCTCGCGCGCGCCCTCTTCGCTCGCGGCGAGGAGCGCGGTCCAGCGGGCGCGCGCGGTCGCCCGGTCCGTGGCGAGCGGCCAGTCGCGCCCGGCCCTGGGGGCGGGGACCGACCACGGGAGGACGGCGTTCAAGGGCAGCCGGTCGTCGTCGCTCACACCATCCCTCGCACGGTCGCTCACACGGCCCATCGTAGGCAGCCGCTCGCGCGCGGGCAGGAGGGTGAGCGGAGGCGGGCGGCCGGGCCGGAGGCGACCGGTCTCCATCGCCGCGGCGTCCGGCCCCCGGCAGCGGAGGACGTCCTGTCCCCGGCGCGCGGGCATCCTGCCCCCGGCGCCGGGCGCGTCCGGCCTCTGGCACGTGAAAACTAACGCCGCTAGTTTGGCTTCGGGTTCACCGGGTCACCCGGTGGTCCTGGGCCGGGGAGCGCGAGCGATGTCGAGCGGCACCCCGCGACGCGAGGAACACGAGCAACGCCGAGGAACGGAGACAGACCGTGGTGCGTGCAGCCGTCCAGCCCGCCGTGGGAGCGCCCCTGGAGATCACCCGGATCGACCTGCCCGAACCGGGCCCCGGGCAGGTGAGGGTCCGGCTCGCGGCGGCCGGGGTCTGCCACTCGGACCTCTCGCTCTCCCAGGGCACCCTGCGCGTCCCCCTGCCCGCCGTGCTCGGCCACGAGGGCTCGGGGACCGTCGTGTCCCTCGGCGAGGGCGTCCGTTCGGTCCGCCCCGGCGACCCCGTCGTCCTCAACTGGGCCCCCTCCTGCGGGACCTGCGCCTCCTGCGGGCGCGGCGAGGTGTGGCTGTGCGAGAACGCCCTGACGGGCGCGGGCGCCGCGTACGCCCGTACCGAGGACGGCACGACCCTGTACCCGGGGCTCAACGTGGCGGCGTTCGCCGAGGAGACCGTCGTCTCCGAAGCCTGCCTGCTGCCCGCGCCCGAGGGCGTCGCGCTCGACGAGGCCGCGCTCCTCGGCTGCGCGGTGCTCACCGGCTACGGGGCCGTGCACCACGCGGCGCGCGTGCGCGAGGGGGAGTCCGTCGTGGTGTTCGGCGCGGGCGGCGTCGGTCTCGCGGCGCTCCAGGCGGCGCGCATCGCGGGCGCGGGGAGTGTCGTCGCGGTCGACGCCTCGCCCGCGAAGGAGGACCTCGCCCGCCGCGCCGGAGCCACGGACTTCGTGCGCGCCTCGGAGACCACGGCCAAGGAGGTGCGCCGCCTGACGGGCGGCGGCGCGGATGTCGCGATCGAGTGCGTCGGCAGGGCGGTGACGATCCGTACCGCGTGGGAGTCGACCCGGCGCGGCGGGCGCACGACGGTCGTCGGCATCGGACCGGCCACCGAGGAGGTCCGCTTCCACGCGCTCGAACTCTTCCACTGGGGCCGTACGCTCTCCGGCTGCGTCTACGGCAACAGCGACCCGGCCGCGGACGTGCCCGTCCTCGGCGAGCACGTCCGCGCGGGCCGTCTCGACCTGAGCACCCTCGTCACGGACCGCATCCCGCTCGACGCCGTCCCCGACGCCTTCACGGCGATGCGCGAGGGGAGGGGCGCGCGGGCGCTGGTCGTGTTCTGAGGGTCAGCGCCGGGGCAGGGCTGGGGGCAGCGCGGGGGTCGCCGTCTCCGCTCTCACGGCCGCCCTCACCCCGGCACCTCCACCGTCGACACGACCCGCACCAGGCACGGCCTGCGCGGCGTCTGCGCGAAGCCGAAGCGCGGCGGCGGCGCGAGGGGGCCCGGCGCGCCGAGGTCCGCGCCCTCCCAGCGCGCTCCCGCGGCGGCGAGCCCCCACATGTCGCGCGCCGCGTACCACTCGCGCCGCCCGTTCCCCACCGTGCCGTACGTGCGCACCCCGGGCAGCAGCCGCGCGGGCAGGTCCGTCAGGCGTGCCCAGGCGGGATGTTCGGCGAGCGGCGGCGGTACGGAGCGCAGCAGCGCGCCGAGCGGCGTGCGGTGCCCGGCGCGCAGGCGCAGCCGCAGCGGACCCGCCGTCACACTCCACTCCGGCCCGTCTTTCGCGACCTCGACCGGTACGACGCGCACCTCGTCGAAGCGGTACGTGGCCGCGACGAACTCCGCGACGTCCGCGCGCGGCGCGAGCAGCGTCCGCCGCCCGCCCGGACGCGCCACCATGACGTCGCTGAAGGCCCCGAAGGGGGAGCGCGGCCAGTGCCCGAGCACGAGCCGGGTCCCCGAGGCGGTGCCGAGCCCGGCGATCCAGCCGTCGAAGCGGAGCCGGCGCGGCGGCGCGGTGGGGGAGGGGCGCGGTGCGGTCATGCGGGGAAGTCTGGCGGGCGCGCGGGGCCCGGGACGGGAGCACACGCGGGACCGCGCGCGCTTCAGGCGGTGCGCGGCGGCAGTTCCCCGTACTGCCGCTCGAAGCCGTCGAGCAGTGCGCGCAGCCCCGTCGCGAAGGCGCGTTCGTCGACCGTGCCGCCCCGTCCGGCGAGGAGGTGGGCCTGGCCGAGGTGCGGGTAGTCGGCCGGGTCGTAGGCGTTCTCGTCGGGGACGAAGCCGCCCGCGAAGGAGCCGAGGGCCGAGCCCACCACGTACCAGCGCAGCGCCGCCCCGATCGAGGTCGCCTGCGCGGGCGGCCAGCCCGCCTCCGTGAGCGCCCCGAAGACCGCGTCCGCGAGACGCAGCGCCGCCGGGCGGCGCCCCGGCCCGCGCGCGAGGACGGGGGCGAGGTGGGGGTGGCGGGCGAGCGCGGCGCGGTAGGAGCGGGCCCAGTCGTCGAGCGCGGCGCGCCAGGGGCGGCCGTCCTCGAACATCGACAGGTCGACCTGCGCGCTCACCGAGTCGGCGACGGCGTCGAGCAGTTCGTCCTTCGTGCCGAAGTGGTTGTAGAGCGAGGGCCCGCTCACACCGAGTTCGGCCGCGAGCCTGCGCGTGGACAGCGCCGCGAGCCCCTCCGCGTCGACGAGCGCGCGAGCGGCTTCGACGATGCGCCCCGTGCTCAGGAGGGGCTTGCGCGGTCGGGCCATGCGGCACATAGTAGGGCCGGGACGCTAAAACTAGCGGTGCTAATTAAAGTGCTCGTGGAACGGTGGAGGCACGGCGTGGACCTGCGGCTGAGCGAGGAACAGGAAGCGGCCCGCCGCCTGGCGCGGGACTTCGTGGAGCGCGAGGTGGTCCCGTACGCGCGCGAGTGGGACCGGGCCGAGAGCGTGGACCGCGGGATCGTCGCGAAGCTCGGCGAGGTCGGCTTCCTGGGCCTGACGCTCGACGAGGAGTACGGGGGCAGCGGCGGCGACCACCTCACGTACTGCCTCGTGACGGAGGAACTGGGCCGCGCCGACTCCTCGGTGCGCGGCATCGTCTCCGTCTCGCTCGGGCTCGTCGCGAAGACGCTCGCCGCGTGGGGCGACGAGGAACAGAAGCGGCGCTGGCTCCCGGGGCTGACGTCCGGGCGGTCCGTGGGCTGCTTCGCGCTCACCGAGCCCGGCACCGGGTCGGACGCGGGCGCGCTCACGACGCGGGCCGTGCGCGACGGGGACGACTGGCTCCTGACCGGCGGCAAGATGTTCATCACGAACGGCACGTGGGCCGACCTGGCCCTCGTCTTCGCCCGCTCGAACGACGCGCCCGGGCACAAGGGCGTCTCCGCCTTCCTCGTCCCCACCGACACCCCGGGATTCGAGCGCCGCACCCTGCACGGAAAGCTCGGCCTGCGCGGCCAGGCGACCGCCGAACTCGCCCTCGACGGGGTGCGTGTGCCCGGTTCCGCGCTGCTCGGTCCGGAGGGCAAGGGCTTCTCGGTCGCGATGTCCGCGCTCGCCAAGGGGCGCATGTCGGTCGCGGCGGGCTGCGTCGGCATCGCGCAGGCCGCGCTCGACGCCGCGCTCGGCTACGCCACGCGGCGCGAGCAGTTCGGCAAGCCCGTCGCGGGCCACCAGCTCGTGCAGGAACTCCTCGCCGACATCGCCCTCGACGTCGACGCGGCCCGCCTGCTGACCTGGCGCGTCGCCGACCTCGTCGACAGGGGCGAGCCCTTCACGGGCGCCGCCTCCCGCGCCAAGCTCTTCGCCTCCGAGGCCGCCGTCCGGGCCGCGAACAACGCGCTCCAAGTGCACGGCGGCTACGGCTACATCGACGAGTACCCGGTGGGCAAGCTCCTGCGCGACGCCCGCGTCATGACCCTCTACGAGGGCACGAGCCAGATCCAGAAGCTCCTCATCGGGAGGGAACTGACGGGGATCTCGGCTTTCTGAGCGGCGGCGGCGCACAGGCTGGGCCGCCCCAGGAGGGGCGGCCCCGGAGGGGGGATACAGGCGCCGCACACATCGCCCGCCACGACCCCGCACGGGCGGCCCGCCGGACGCGGGGACACGAGCGGGCCCGGCACGTCCACCCACGCGGTTACGGCGCCCCCGGAGGCGCGGGTACGGGCGCACCGGTCCCCGGCCTCGTGCTCACTCCCGTATGAGTAGCCGCGCGGATGTCCCCCGGGGCTCCGCGCGGCACGCTCGTGCCATGACCGACACACCCGCCAAGGCCGGGCCCACCGGGGCCTATTTCGGCCAGGCCATCGCCTCCTTCGCCGTCGCGCTCGTCGCCACGGCACTCGGTATCCTCCGGCTCGAAGCGGACGCGTGGGTACGGGGTTTCCTCGCCGTCGCCGTCCTCTTCCTCGTCACCTCCGCTTTCACCCTCGCCAAGGTCATCCGCGACCGGCAGGAGGCGGACCAGCTCATCAACCGCGTCGACCAGGCCCGCGTCGACAAGCTCCTCGCGGCGAACGACCCCTTCCACTGAGGCGGGCGGGGGGCGCCCGCTAAGCGCCCGCTCAGCTTTGCGGTTAGGGTGTGTCTCCGTGAAGCGGTTCCGTACGGGAAGAGGTGGGCGATGAGCGCGGCGCGGCGGCCCGAGGACGGACTGTCGGCCGGGGAGACCCCCGCCGGCGAGGCGGAGGACACGCCCTGGTCCGACGTGACGCCCGACGCGGCACGGCGCCTGCTCGTCGCCGCCGTGGAGGCGTTCGCCGAGCGCGGCTTCCACGCCACCACGACCCGCGACATCGCCGGGCGCGCGGGCATGAGCCCCGCCGCCCTCTACATCCACTACCGCACCAAGGAAGAGCTGCTCCACCGGATCAGCCGGGTGGGGCACGACAAGTCCCTCGCCGTCCTGAGCGAGGCGGCCGAGGGGCCGGGCGGCGCGGCGCCACGCCTCGCCGAGGCCGTCCGGGCCTTCGTCCGCTGGCACGCCGCGCACCACACCACGGCCCGCATCGTCCAGTACGAACTCGACGCGCTCGACCCCGGGCACCGCGCCGAGATCGTCGCCCTGCGCCGCCGCACCGAGGCGGTCGTGCGCGGCGTCATCGAGGACGGTGTGCGCAGCGGGGCCTTCGACGTGCCGGACGTCCCGGGGACCACGCTCGCCGTGCTCTCGCTGTGCATCGACGTCGCCCGCTGGTTCAACGCGGCCGGGCGCCGCACCCCCGAGCAGATCGGGGACCTGTACGCGGACCTCGTGCTGCGGATGGTGGGGGCGGCGCCGGGGGAGGGCGGCGAGGAGTGAGCGGCCCGGGGGCGGGCGGCGCGGAGTGAGCGACTGGAGGGCGCGCGGTGCCCCGGAAGTGCCCCGGAGGCCGCCTCAGAGGTAGAAGCGGCTCACCGACTCCGCGACGCACACCGGCTTCTCGCCGCCCTCGCGCTCCACGGTGAAGGCGACCGTGACCTGGAGCCCGCCCGTCACGTCGCTCACGTCCGTCACCGTGCCCGTCGCCCGCAGCCGGGAGCCCACCGGGACCGGGGCGGGGAAGCGGACCTTGTTGGTGCCGTAGTTCACGCCCATCCTGACCCCCGCGAGGTCCATGAGCTGGGGCGCGAAGAGCGGCAGCAGCGAGAGCGTGAGATAGCCGTGCGCGATCGTCGTGCCGAACGGGGACTCCTTCGCCGCGCGCTCCGGCTCCACATGGATCCACTGGTGGTCCCCGGTCGCCTCCGCGAACAGGTCGACGCGCCGCTGGTCGATCTCGATCCAGTCGGTGTACCCGAGCCGCTCCCCGACCGCGCCCTTCAGCTCCTCCGGTGAGGAGAAGACCCTCGGCTCCGCCATGACTGCCACCTTCCGCGAGTATGTCTAAGCGCTTGCTCAGCATTATGGGTGCGGGGCCCGCTGTCAACGGCCGTGGGCGCACGCGCTCCCGTACGCTGGGCCGGGTGCCGCAGATCCCGGAAACCGTGCAAGAACTCAGCGTCGGGCAGCTCTCCGCGCGCAGCGGGGCCGCCGTCTCCGCGCTCCACTTCTACGAGACCAAGGGGCTCATCACGAGCCGCCGCACCTCGGGCAACCAGCGCCGCTACTCGCGCGACACCCTCCGCAGGGTCGCCTTCGTCCGCGCGGCGCAGCGCGTCGGCATCCCCCTCGCCACGATCCGCGAGGCGCTCGCCGACCTCCCCGAGGAGCGCACCCCGACGGAGGAGGACTGGGCCCGCCTCTCGGAACGCTGGCGCACCGAACTGGACGACCGCATCCGCCGCCTCCAGCTCCTGCGCGACCACCTCAGCGGCTGCATCGGCTGCGGCTGCCTGTCCCTGGAGACCTGCGTGCTCTCCAACCCGAACGACGTCTACGGCGAGCGGGGTGCCGGGTCCCAGCTGCTGCGGACGCGGCGGGAGGGGAAGTAGCGCGAGGGGGGCGGGCGAGGGGTGCGCGCGACGCGCTTTCGTCGCCCCGGCGCCACGCTGATCCCCGCCCCGCCGGGCAGGAGGGGGCCGTGTCTCTCTGCCCTGCCCGCGCCCCCCTGTGCGGGCAACTCCCCCTGTCGCGGCGCCTTCCGCCCCCCGTGAGGCGGGCGGCGAACGCGGCGGGCTCTCGCCGGTCAGGGCGGAGGCGACGAGGTGGCCCCCTTCGGCGTCGTCATTCCTTCACCGTGAGCCGTCCGGCCCCCCGGTGGTGCGGTCCGGGGAGGCGAGCCTGTCCCCGAGGACGTCGGCGAGCAGGTCGATCTGCCGCGGGTCGGTGGCATTGCCCACGAAGACGAGTTCGTCGAGTCCGGCCGCTTCGTAGGCGGTGACGACGGCGTGGACCGCGTCGGCGGTGGTGGCCGCTGTGTCGATGACGGTCCGGACGTAGTCGGGGCCGGCGAAGGCGTAGTAGTCGGTGACGGCGCGGGCGAGGGACGGGCGCGCGTGGTCGCCGAGGGCGAACATCGCCGTGGCCCTGATGCGTGGACGTCCTTGCCTCCCGGCCTCCTTCCAGCGGTGGTGGAGGCGGGTGGCGAACGCGAGGAACTCCTCGATGTCTCCGTCGGTCCCGGCGATCCACCCCGTGCCGTGGGAGGCGACACGCCGCAGCGTCGCCTGGGAGGTGCCGCCGAACCACAGCGGCGGCCCGCCGGGGGTGACCGGCGCCGGACCCACCTCCTCCTCGCCCCGCCAGATGGCGGTGACGCGTTCCACCAGCGCGTCCAGGGCACGCCCGCGCGTACGGAAGTCCAGGTGGCTCGCCCGGTAGTCGTCCTCGCGGGCTCCGGGGGCGAGGCCGAGATGCAGCCGACCGGCGCCCGCGATCCGGTCCAAGGTCGCCGCGGCCTTGGCGAACAACGCGGGGTTGGCGTGCAGCGGGGCCAGCAGCACGCTGGTGACCAACCGGATGCGTTCGGTCGCCCCGGCTGCCGCCGCCAGTGTGATCAGGGGATCGGGGGTGGACCAGGCCAGGCGGTCACTGGCGATCAGCGAGGCGAACCCCCGCTCCTCGGCCCGCCGCGCCCACGTCAGCAACGTGCGCTCCTCGACCCCGGTGACGTGCCCCGGCAGCCCTACGCCTATCTCCATGTGCCGCGCCTCTTCCTCGATGACGGCCGGGGTGGCGCGCGCCTTCCACCGCTGCCGCCTGTGTTGCGTCGGCGCGGTGGAAGGCGGCGGCCTCCGGCCTCCTTGACGTGGGTGGGGGGATTCCCGCTTCCGGCTCAGTTCTTGAGCGTGCCGCCGTACTCCTCCGGGACGAGGTCGGCCTGCGCGGCGCCGCTCCTGATCAGTTCGAGGATCGTGTCGGCGGCGCCCTCCGGCGACTGGGGCACCAGGCCGCTGTTGCCCTCCATCTCCAGCGCGCCCGCGACGTCGCCGCGCACCGTCCTGGCGAACTCGGTCTCGGTGATCGCCGGGAACATCATCGACACGGCGATGTTGTCGGCGGCGAGTTCGGCGCGGGCGACAGCCGAGAGCTTGGCGAGGGCGGCCTTGGAGGCGGAGTACGCGCCGGAGCCGGGCAGCGACGACCAGATGATCCCGGAGCCCACGTTCACGATGGCCCCGGCCCCCTGCCCGCGCATGTGCGGGAGGACCGCCTGCGTCACGGTCAGGGGAGCGATCACGTTGAGTTCGAGGACGGCCCGGAAGTCCGCGAGGTCGATGGCCTCGACGGTCGCCTGCAAGCCCTGCCCCGCGTTGTTCACCAGGACATCGATCCGCCCGAACTTCCCGATCGCGGCCTCGACGGCCGCCGTGACCTGGGCCTGGTCCGTCACGTCGCACGGCACGGCCAGGGCCGAGGACTCGCCGAGTTCCTCGGCGAGCTGCCGGATGCGCTCCTCGCGGCGGGCGAGGAGCGCCACCCGGGCACCGGCACGGGAGGCGGCGCGGGCGGTGGCCGCTCCGATGCCCGACGACGCTCCGGTCACGACTACGACGGCTCCGCTGATGTCCATGGGGGTTCCTCATCCATGAGTCGGTGGACTGCCTGAACGACGCCGCGGCCATCGAGGCGCGGGGCGTCCGCTGTTCAATGCTATCAAGTGACAGCTATCAGGCAATAGGAAAGGTATCCTCATGGCATGAGTGATGTCGAAGCCGCCGGCCTCCATGAGCTGGCCGACCTGGTCTTCGCCGTGGGACGGCAGCTTCGGCCGCCCGCGGACCCCGCCTTCGAGCCGTGCACGCCGATCGAGATCGGCGTCATGCGGTTCATCCACAACCATCCCGGCACGTCCGCGCGCGCCGCGGCGGAGGCGACCCTGCTTCCGTCCAGCAACTTCAGCCGGGTGCTGCGCGGCCTGGAGAAGCGGGGGCTCGTGGACCGCGTCGTGGACGACCGCAACGCGCGGGGCGTGCGCCTCTATCCCACCGAGAAGGCCCACCGCAATCAGCGGATCCTCCGCGACAACTGGGACCGGACCCTCCGGGGCATCATCGACGACCCCGCCACCCTCGCGACCGTCAACGCCGCCCTCCGGCGCATCGAGGACGAACTCATCGCCCGGCGCGCGGGAGCGGACGCCGGGGGCGCGTCGACCGGCTAGTGCTCTGACCGCATAGGTTCGCCGGGGTGGCGGTTGGATGTGGGGTGACGTCCGATCCGACCGCTGGAGGCGCGGTGGCCGAGCCTGTCCGTGTGCGCAGACTGACCGACCAGGAAGGGCAGCAGCTGCAGCAGATCGTGCGCCGGGGCAGGACGAGTTCGGTGCGCTACCGGCGTGCGATGATGCTGCTGGCCTCGGCCGGCGGGAACCGGGTGCCAGTGATCGCGCAGCTGGTGCAGGCCGACGAGGGCACCGTCCGGGACGTGATCCACCGGTTCAACGAGATCGGTCCTGCCTGCCTGGACCCTCGATGGGCGGGAGGCTGTCCCCGCCAACTCAGCCCTGATGACGAGGACTTCGTCGTTCAGATGGCCACCACCCGCCCCACCAAGCTCGGCCGGCCTTTCAGCCGCTGGTCACTGCGCAAACTCGTCGCCTGCCTGCGGAAAGTCCACGGCCGGGTGATCCGCATCGGCCGCGAGACGTTACGCGTCCCGCTCGCCCGCCACGGTGTCACCTTCCAGCGCACCAAGACCTGGAAGGAGTCCCCCGATCCGGAACGCGAGGCGAAGCTGGACGGGATCGAAAAGGTACTCGACCGCTTCCCGGACCGGGCGTTCGCCTTCGACGAGTCCGGCCCGCTCGGCATCCGGCCCACCGCAGGATCCGGCTGGGCCACGCGGAAGCATCCCGACCGGGTGCCGGCCACCTGCCACCGCACCCACGGGGTGCGCTACTTCCGCGGATGCCACTCGGTCGGCGACGACCGTCTGTGGGGCGTCAACCGCCGCAGGAAAGGTGCCGCGAACACGCGGGCCGCGCTGAAATCGATCCGCGCCGCCCGCCCGGACGGCGCACCGATCTACGTCATCCTCGACAACCTGTCCGCCCACAAGGGCACCGACATCCGCGGCTGAGCGAAGAAGAACAAGGTCGAGTTGTGCTTCACCCCGACCTACGCCTCTTGGGCCAACCCGATCGAAGCCCACTTCGGACCACTGAGGCAGTTCACCATCGCCAACTCCCACCACCCCAACCACGCCGTGCAGACCCGGGCGGTGCACGCCTACCTGCGCTGGCGCAACGCCGACACCCGCCACCCCGACGTCCTGCCCGCCGAACGTAAAGAACGCGCCCGCATCCGCAGCGAGAAAGGCACCCGCTGGGGCGGACGCTCCCTCGTCGCTGCGGCCTGAACAACCCGGCGAACCTATGCGGTCAGAGCACCAGTGTGATGTCACGATCACCGTACAGCACCGATCACGCGACCCACCATCTCGCGCAGCAACCCTGCAGCAACCCCGCCTCCACGAACGGCACTTCGGGCGCCAGCGCCGACTTCTGCTTCAACGGCCAGGTCAACGCGCGCACCCTCGCGACGCGTGCGGCGTCGAAGTGGACGCCGACGTGACCGAGGCCGCGACCGGCGGCCGAAATCCTGCCCAGGAAGCCCCTCCGATTGCCGTTGACAACCACCCGCGCCCCCCTCCATCATCATTCCACTAATCAAGTAGCGAAATGGTGGTGGTAGTCATGGAGTTCCGCATCGACAGGCGGAACGGAGTCCCCGCCTTCCAGCAGATCGTGCAGCAGACCAAGCAGGCTCTGCGGCTGGGCGTACTGGTGCCGGGCGACCGGCTGCCGACCGCCAAGGACGTCGCCGAGGTCAGCGCGGTCAACCCGAACACCACCCTCAAGGCGTACCGCGAGCTGGAGCGTGAGGGCCTGGTCGAACCGCGACCCGGCAAGGGCACGTTCGTACGCCGCACACTGGCCCGCCCCTCAGCAAGCACCGACTCACCGCTGTACGGGGAGCTGGTGGCGTGGGTGTCCCGGGCGGCCGGGGCGGGCCTGGAGCAGGAGGACGTGGCCGCGCTGGTCGCGTCGGCCATGGAGAAGCAGTACGCCGCCGGTACGGAGACGGCGGCCACGACAACTAGGAGCACTGGTGAGTAACGGTATGTACGCGGGAGACTCGGCGGTTGAGGCGCACGGCCTGGGGATGCGCTACCGGCGGGGATGGGCACTGAAGGACTGTTCCTTCCGGCTCCCGGCGGGACGGATCTGCGGGCTGGTCGGTCCCAACGGGGCGGGCAAGACCACGCTGCTGAGCATCATGGCCCACGTACTGGAACCGACGGAGGGCACGCTCAGTGTGTTCGGCGCGGCACCGGGCTCGGTGGACTCGGGGTGCACCTCGTTCCTCACCCAGGAGAAGCCCCTGTTCCGCGGGTTCAGCGTGGCGGAGACCCTGAGGCTGGGGCAGGAACTGAACCCGGGCTGGGACCAGCGCACCGCCGAGGACATCGTCCGCGCGGGCGATGTGCCCTTCGACGCGAAGATCGGCACCCTCTCCGGCGGCCAGCGCACCCGCGTCGCCCTCGCCCTAGCCGTCGGCAAGCGGCCCGACCTGCTGCTGCTCGACGAGCCGATGTCGGACCTCGACCCGGTCGCGCGTAAAGAACTGACAGGCACCCTCCTCGCCGAGGCTGCCGAGCACGGCACCACCGTCCTGATGTCCACCCACGTCCTGGCCGAACTGGAGAACGTGTGCGACTACCTCGTCGTCCTCTCCGGCGGCGGAGTACGCCTCGCCGGTGACGTGGACGAGCTGCTGTCCGTACACACCATGGTCGCCGGCGCCAAGGAGGGCGAGGACCTGCCCGCCTCCCTCGCGCACCACCCCCTCGTCGAGTCCCGGATCAGCGGACGGCAGTTCACCGCCCTGATCCGCTCCGATAGCCCGGCCACCGGCCCCTGGGAGACGGACAAGCCGAGCATGGAAGAACTCCTGCTCGCCTATCTCCGCTCACCCGACGCGCTCCCTCTGATCACCCCCACCGCCCAGGCCCAGGACCAGGCGTACAACATCCGGACGGTGGCAGCATGAGCTCTCTCGCCAGCACCTCGACGACGACCAAGTCCGGGGCCCCGGGCACCACCGGCACCGGCCGGCTCCCTCAGCTCCGCCAGCCCCTCAACGGCATGACCTGGCTGGTCTGGCGCCAGCACCGCGCCGTGTTCTGGGCCGTCCTCGGCGCCTCCGCGCTCGCCGTGGCGTTCATCGTCTTCCAGCGTTCCCAGCTGCATACCGCCGGGTACGACCCCACGTCCACGGGACTCCGGCTGATGCCGATCCTGCTCGGCGTCCTCCTCGGTGCCCCGCTGTTCACCGGCGACCTGGAGAACGGCACCGCCAAGCTCGTCGCCACCCAGTCCATGAGCCGGACCCGCTGGCTGACCACGAAACTGGCCCTGACCGCACTGGTGGTCGTGGTGAGCACGGTCGCGCTGTCGGTCGCGTTCGGGTGGTGGTGGAACCTCTACGACAAGTCCACGAGCGCGGAGTGGACCTCCGGAGCCACCTTCAACAACACGGGACCCGTGCCCGTCGCCCTCGCCCTCTTCTCCGTCTTCGGCGGGGTGGCGATCGGCGTGGTGCTGCGCCGCACGCTGGTGGCCATGGTGGTCACCCTCGGTTTCACCGTCGTCGTCCAGATTGTCTGGTCCCACTTCCTTGCGCACTTCCTGCTGTCGCTCGCCAACGTCGTCACGATCACGACGAACAAGGGCGTCACGTTCGAAGGCGTGATGCCGACGTTGCCCCCGGGCGCGCACCAGGTGAACTGGTCGAACCCCCCGTACATCACCGGCGACGGGGAACTCCTCGGCTGGGGTACCTGTAATGAAGTGCAGACGGAACAGGCGCATGACCTGTGCATGAAGAAGGCCGATGTCGTGGGCTGGTCGGTCGATTACCTGCCGATCTCCCAGATGAACGGCCTGCAGTGGTTCGGCGCGTCGATCCTGCTGGCCCTGACGGCCGCCGTCACGGTGTTCCTCTTCTTCTGGGGCCGTAAGCGCCTCGTCTGAGACCCGCCCCCGGTCTGTGCGGGAGCTCGGACGGCTCGGGCGTCTCGAGAGGTCACCGTGTGGTCGGCTCGCACCACCAGCACCAGCGAGTCGTCAAGGCAAAGGGCGTTGACGCTCGACGGCGCCGGGCATCGCCGCTCTGCACGGAGGCATCGTGGCCAGGCAGAGCAGAGGCGTTCGCCCGGCGCCCACGAGCGGCAACGCCTCGCCTTACGGTGGTGACCGCGAGGACGCCGAACGCCACCGCTCTGTTGTGAGACGTCGAGGCCAGGGCCTCTTGAGGCGTCCGTCCGACAGCCCATGCGACCACCACCATGACCATCGGGGCCCACACCCCTCCCCTGTGAGGCCTCAACGGCCAGGGTCCGGAAAGGCGTCGCAGCCCTCAGTCTGGCGCGAGTGTGGTCCCCGCTACTGGCGCTGTTAACAAGGGCTTAGGGTCCAGGCAGGCCAGGCCGATCTCGTTGAACCGGTGGATCACATCCCGGACGGTGTCCTCACCGGCCCGCACCAGCTGGGCAACCACCGGCACCCGGTTGCCGCCCGCCGAGGCAAGCAGCAGCATCGCCCGCCGGTAGCGCACCGAACTCGTGCTGCCCCGGCGCACGATCTGCTGCAGCTTCTGCCCCTCCTGGTCGGTCAGCGCACACGGACAGGCTCGGCCACCGCACCTCCAGCGGTCGGCACTGACATCACCCCACATCCAACCGCCACGACCACCGACCCGGCGAACCTATACGGTCACAGCACTGGAACGCGCCGGCGGGGGAGTGTGCGTCAGCCGTCCTCGTCGCGGGCCCGCAGGGAGTGGACCATGCTCCTCAGGGCCCGGAACGCGTCCGCTTGCTCGTCGTCGGTCATGCCGGCGAGCATCCTGGCCTCGACGGCGCGGACCGCGACGGTCGCCTTCGCCAAGCTCTTCCGTCCACTGGCCGTGAGCCGCGCCGGCAGGGCCTTCCCGTGCGGCGCCCGCGCGGGCCTGGTCACGTAGCCGTCCCGCTCCAGATTCTGCAGCAGCACGTTCATCGACTGCCGCGTCACGAAGGCGCCGCGCGCGAGCTCCGAGTTCGACAGACCCGGCCGTTGCGCCAGCAGTTCGAGGCACGAGTAGTGCGTCACGGTCATCCCGAGCGGTCGCAGTACCGCCTCCATCGCCGTGCGCAGCGCGCTCGACGCCTCTTTCAGCAGGTAGCCCAGTGACGTGTCCAGGTCGATGCCGGAATCCTTTTGACTCATGTCAGAAGTCTGACATACGGTGGTGCGTGTCAGGCATCTGACACGAACGAAGGAGTACCGCCATGCCCGCCACAGGCCCCGACTTCATCTCGCTCCAGGTACGCGACCTGGACGCCTCGCAGGCGTTCTACGAGCAGTACCTCGGCCTCGTCCGCTCGCAGGCCGGGCCCCCGCACGCCGTCGTCTTCGAGACGAAGCCGATCGCGTTCGCCCTCCGCGACCTCGTGCCCGGCACGGATCTCGACGCCGTTCCCCAGCCCGGCCTCGGGACGGCGATCTGGCTCCACGCCACCGGTGTCCAGGCCATCCACGACGCCCTCGCCGCCGACGGCCACCCCATCACCTCCGCGCCGGTCGACGGACCCTTCGGCCGCACCTTCACCTTCGCCGACCCCGACGGGTACCGGATCACCCTCCACGACCGCGCCTGACCCTCCCGCCCCGGCGGGAGGCCCGCGGCCGGCCCGCGCGGCGTGTGGCCTGGCGGAGCCGCGGCGGCGGGGGCAGAGTGGACGTGCCCGCGAGCCTCCGCCGCGCGGGTGCGCCCCCGCCCGTCACAGGAGCCCCCATGACCCCCGGCATCCCGCCCGCCCGTCCCCCGCGGCCCCCGCTGTTCCTCAGCGGCGTCGTGCTCGACGCGCCCGACCCGCAGGCACTCGCCGGGTTCTACCAGCGCCTGCTGGGCTGGCCGCTGACGCAGCAGGAGGAGGGCTGGGCGAAGCTCGTCCCCGAGGGCGGCGGCACGGGGATCTCCTTCCAGGCCGAGCCCGCCTACACCCCGCCCGTGTGGCCCGCCGAACCCGGGGCCCAGCAGATGCAGGTCCATCTCGACTTCCAGGTCGACGACCTGGACGCCGCCGAGGCGCACGCGGTCTCCTGCGGCGCCCGCCTCGCCCCGCACCAGCCGGAGGACGACGTCCGGGTGCTTATCGACCCGGTCGGCCACCCGTTCTGCGTGTTCCTCTAGGGTTTGCCCGGTCGATCATGCGCGGAGCCGGATGAGGGCTGCGGCGGTCGCGGTCCCGAGGAAGACGTAGCCGCCGCGTTTGTCGTAGTGGGTGGCCACCGCTCCGGCTGCTTGAGCCGGTTGCTGACCGGCAGGAACACCGCAGCCGTTCCCACTCGGCATCTGTCAGCCAGGGCGCCGCGGTTCCGACCGCGGCGAGCCCAAGGGCGTCATCGATGCGCTCCCGGCCCTCGGCCTTGTACAGGTGCCCCTCGTGGACCTTCGTTGCGCTGCCAGTCGCGCGCGGAAGCCGAGCCGAGAGCAGGGTGGGAGGCCGGCCAGTGGCCGGCCTCCCACAGCTCACCCAGCGAGAGGACAGAACCTATGTCCCACAGGCGGCGGGCCACGACGCGCGCTCATCCGCGAAGAAGCCGGACATCCGCGCGAGGACGTGCCGGGCGCGGGAGTCCTGCGCCGTGGTGGGAACCATCCGGGCACTGTAGGGAATCGCGGTCCCGGCGTCAGAGGACGACATCGGCGACGCGGTGAAGTTCGTCGATGTCGTCGCTGGTCGGGTTGAGGATCAGCTCATCCGCTCCGATGGCCTCGAACTCGCCGACGGTCTTCTTGATCGACTCCGCCCCTCCGCTCACCGCGGACGCGATGAAACCGGCGGTCTCCGCTCCCGCGGTGGAGTAGTAGTCGTAGACGTTCGCGCGGCCGCCCTCGGTATCCGCGACGGCGTAGTAGGCGATGGCGACCAAGTACGGAGAGCCCTCGCGTCCGGCCTCCTTCCATGCCGCGCGCACGCCGTCGAAGGCGCCGGCGATCATGTTTGCCGGTACCGAAGCGCCGACGTAACCGCGGCCGGAGCGCGCCACCCGGTTGTACGAGGCCTGGACCATGCCGCCGAAGAGCAGAGGCACCTCACGGCTGCCCCGGGGCACCAGCGGGTTGTCGCAGCCGGCGGGGGTCTCGCCGCGCCACACGCTCTTGTAGGTCTCGATGTCGCGGTCGAGCCGCTTACCTGTGCCGCGCGGGCCCAGGCCCTCCACGACGAAGTCGTCGGGCCGCCCTCCCAGGCCGATGCCGAGGGTGAGACGGCCGCCCGAGACACCGTCGATGCTCTGCGCCTCCTTGGCCAGGAGGTGGGCGGGCCACACCGGGCCGAGCAGGACGTTGCTGATGAGCCCGATCCTGCTGGTGGCGCCTGCCGCCGCCGCGAGCGCGACCGTGTCCATGACCCCCGGGTAGGCGATACGGCCCACGCTGCCCAGGGTGGAGAAACCCGCCTCCTCGGCGCGCCGTGCCCATTCCGGAATGACGTCCGCTTTCACATCGCGTATTTGATTGGGGATCCCGATACCGATCTTCATGGGCTGTGCTCCTTCTATGAGGGGTGAATGGGTCGGACGGCCATGCACTCCCCACGGGGATCGCCCTCGCGAAGCATGCTGCTCCGCCGGTGACTCGGGCGTGCTGAGCGGTGGGGGTGCGAGACGTCCGGTGAGCCCGGGGCGCCGGCGGAGAACGGCGGCGCGGCGTGCCCGGACTCACGGATCTCTGCGTGCCCTACGGATGCCCCCCGTCGAGGGGCAGGTCGATCCCGTTGGCCAGCCGGTTCTCCAGCAGGAACCGGCAGGCGTCGACGACGTCGGCCATGCGGCCGAGTTCACCGGTCAGCGTCTGCGCCCGGAACGTGGCCAGAGTGCCGCTCAGTTCCGCCTTGCCTTGCCAGAACGGGCTGTCGCCGATCGGCCCGGGGTGGATCGCGTTCACCCGCACCGGCGCCAGCTCGGTGCTCAGTGTCCGCACCATCCCGGTCACGGCGGCGTTGACGGCCGTCAGGGTCGTCGAGCCGGGGTACGGGTAATCCTTGGCGCCACCGCCGAACAGCAGCACCGCCGCGTCCGGTGCCAGGCGTTCCGCGAGAGCGGATACGACGGCCGTGTACCCGACGATCTTGGTCACGGCCAACGTGCCGGCGGCCGCTATGTCGAAGCCGGACAGAGTGTTTCTGTCGCGGACCATCCCGGCCAGGACGAGCCGGTCGAGCCGCTCGACCGGAGCGAGCGCCGCGGCCACGGTCTCCGGGCGGCTGAGGTCAAGTGCCAGGCCGGTGGCCGTGCCGGGCGAGGGCCGGCCCTCGCCCGTGGTGAGGGCCGGTGGACGGCCGGGCGCGGTCGGGGTGGTCTGAGCGGCTTTCCATGCCTCCGCTGCCTCGGCGGTGAGTTCGGAGGCCACGGTCTCGGCCCGGGTGGCGTCGCGCCCGGTGATGACGACATTCGCGCCGTCGCGCAGGTAAGAGGCGGCCAGTTCGCGGCCGGTGCCCTGGGTGGCGCCGACGATGAGGACATTCGTCAACTCGTGTTCAGCCTTTCATCGAGGTGTGTGGTGCTGCGGTCCGTTTCGCCGAGTCACGTCGGCTGCCCACCCGAAGGAGCCGTCACGCCGCCGCTGCCAGCCGACGCTGGTAGCGGGCGTATTCCTGCGGGCCGCTGACGGCGAGCTGCGCGAACAGATCGGGAGGCAAGGAGGCTTCGAGCACCCCGTACAGCTCCGGATCCAGGTCGTGCAGCAGCATGCCGAAGAACAGGGGGTACTGCTCCGGCCGCAGGCTGGCGATCCCGTGCATCCCCACCTCGCCCCACTCCGGCGCGCTCAGGCACGTGTCGATGAGGACGAGGGCGTCGCTTTCCTCGGCTTTCAGGTGCGCCTCCACGACGGGCGTCAGCTCGCGCAGCGCGTCCACGACGGCTTCGCGGTGCACCGCGTCGGGGTTCGCCCGCCAGGACGCGGCCGCGCCGGTGAGCGTGGCCAGCCCGCGGTCGATCCCGGCGTGGTCGGCCTGCATCGCGGCCAGCACGGGCGCGGCGTCTGCCGGGGCGCGTTCGGCCAGCTTCGGCCAGACGAGCACGTCCTCACCCTCGTGATGGGCGTGCAGGATCAGGGCGACGAAGTCGATGTGGTCGGCGACGACCTCGGCGCGCCCACCGTCCCCCGCCCCTGTGGCCGCGACGTACGCGGGGAGATCCGCCAACTCCCGGCGCAGCATCGCGTGGATGGCGTACATGTCCCGGCTGTCGGCCGGTGCGGCGTTGCCGTCCGGCTCGTGGTGGGCGGCGGGCGCGCTGCCGGGTGCGGAAACGGATTCGGGCTCGATCACGGACGCTCTCCAGTGTCGTCATGGAGCCGGCCGCGGCGGACCGGCCGGTCCGCCGCGCGGGCCTGATGCGCAGGCGCTTGCCCACGATCGACCGTGCTATGCGTCACCCGCCAACTTCCCACGAGCAAAAGGAAATCCGTCGTCAATCCGTAGAGGGAGAACGTGCGCTCACCTCCTTGAGACCGGCCGTGCGAACGGGGGCGGTCCTTCTTCCTGGACGACGCGGACCCGGCGCCGATCGAGTCCGAGCGGCGGTCCCGCAACCGCCTTGGCTACGCGGTCCAGCTGACGACCGTGTGCCGTCCGGGGTGTTCCTGGACGATCAGATCGATCCCTGGGCCGAGGGGCCCCTGGTCACGGCTCGACGGGGAGCAGAAGTCCGCCCGTGAGCCGGAGGAGTTCACCGGCAGTGGTCGGGAAGACCGTCCGCGGCGTCCCGGCGGCAGCCCATAGCTGGGGGTAGTCACTCAGGGCCGCGTCGACCACGGTGGGAAGCGCCTGGGGGTGACCGACCGGAGCCACGCCTCCGATCGCCTGCCCGGTGGCCTGACGCACCTGTTCCGGGGTGGCGCGCCGGAGCTTGCCGCGTCCCCACCGGGCGGCGAGTGCTGCGGTGTCCACCTTGTGCCGGCCGCTGGTCAGGACGAGAACGGGTTCGTCGTCGGAGATGAACACCAGGCTGTTGGCGATTGCGCCCACATCGCACCCCAGGGCCTCCGCGGCCTCGGCGGCCGTGCGCGTCGACTCCGCCAACTCGCGTACCTCACCCCCGATACCGGCCTCGGCGAGGATGCGGGCCACCTCCATACTGCGGACGGGCAGGGACGTGCCTTCCTTGGGCGCCATGTGACTCCTTCATCCAACGTCGCACCATCGTGCGTTCCGTATACGGAACGTTCTGTATGTGGAACGATAGATCCCGCAAGAGGCTTCGATCAACCGGCCTCCACGGAGGGGAAGGGACTTCATGGACCTGGCCACCAGCGTCGGCTTGCGCGTGCGGGAGTTGCGCGAGGCGCAGGGCATGTCACTGTCCGAGCTGGCGCGCAGGTCCAAGATCGGTAAGGGGACGCTCTCCGAACTGGAGAGCGGGCGACGCAACCCCACTCTGGAAACGCTCTACGCTCTGACGACAGCGCTCAAGGTGCCTCTGAGCACCGCTCTGAACGATCTCTCGTCTCCCGCCAAGATCTCCGGCCACGCCGTCGAAGCCGTCCTCATCGAGCGATTCGAGGCCGATACCTCCGTCACGGAGACCTACCGGGTTCGCATCCGCTCCGGAGCGACACAGGAGTCCGCCGCCCATTCCCCGGGCACGACAGAGCACATCATCGTCTTCACCGGCATGGCGCGCGTCGGCGGGCTCACCGATCCTGTCCTGATCGGCCCTGGCACGCACGGCAGTTGGGCCGCAGACGTGCCGCACCTGTATCAGGCACCCGCCGGAGACGTCGAGGCCCTGCTGATCGTGCGCTACCCGCAGTGACGCACCCCCGGCGTCGCCGGGCCGACCGCGGTCGGCGCTTGCCGCCGCCGGGCGCGAGGAGGTTCGTGATCTCGGCGATCGCCCCCGGCGAGGGATGGGCGAACCCGGCGTCCGGGCACACGTCGCGCGGGCGGAGAGCGGTACAGGAAACGCACCACCGTCGAACGGGCCTTCAACCGGCTCAAGCGCGCCAGAACGGTAGCCGCCCGCTGCGACAAACGCGGCTACGTCCTCCTCGGGACCGCGACCGCCGCAGCCCCTCGTCATCCGGCTCCGCGCATGAGCGACCGGACAAAGCCTGGCCTCACACCCCCACCAGCGCGCGTCCCTCCCCCCGCGCGCGCCGCACCGCCGCCGGGCTCAGCGTGGGGAGCGGCACCGTGATGCCGCAGCCCGTGCAGAGCGGCGCCACGTCCTCGCGCCACCGCAGCGCCTCGCTCCCGCACACCGGGCACCGCTCGCCCGGCTCCCGCTCCAGGGCCGCGATGAGCCGCCCGAGCACCTCGGGCAGCGGCGCGTCCGGGTGCGTGCCCGGGTCCGCGCACCACGCGATCCCGAAGCCGCCCCACGTGCGCCGGTGCCAGTCGTCCACCGCGCCCGGGCGGCGCAGCCCGGCCCGCTTCTCGGCCCGCCGCCGGGCCGCGAAGTCCCGCTCGTAGGCGAGCCACACCTCGCGCGCCCGCTCCAGCTCGTCCACCGCGCCCCGCAGCCGCACGGGGTCGGGCGCGCGGTCCTCGGGGCCGAAGCCCCAGTGCGCGCACAAGTGGTCCCACGTGGCCCGGTGCCCGTAAGGGGCGAAGATCTCCAGGCACTTGCGCAGGCTCCAGCGCCGCAGCGCCAAATCCGCCCGCGGGTCGCGGGCCTGTCTCGCGAGACTCCGGAATCCGGCCATCAGCCCTGCACCTCCGTCATCCGTACCGGCACCACTCCCGGGGTGCCGTCGTTCCGACGAGGCAGCCCCTCGTTCGGCTCCCTCGGACGAGGGACGGCTTTGCGTCGATCCTGCGAACAGGCCCACCGACCCATCCCCCCGTGGGGCATACCGGCGGTAACCTCCCGTTCACCCTCGTCGGGAGCTTCACCCCTGTCGGGAGCTTCACCCTTGTCGGGAGCGATTGGAGCCAGGATGCGGAGCCGCACCCCCCACCACGGCCGACTCGTCGGCCGCAGCTCGACGCCCAAAGCCCGTACCGCCTCAGCCCGTACCGCCGTCTCGTCCCGCGTCACCCGTACCACGCGAAGAACCACCACCTTCGTCGCCGCCGCCGTGTTCGCGCTCACCGCGGGTCTGCTGAGCCCGCTCGCGGCCGGGACCGCCGTCGCCGCCGGGGACCCGGACGACTACTGCGACCAGCAGTGCGCGGACATCCTGCCGCCGGGAGCCAACGGCAGCGCGACGCTCGCGGAGATCCTCGCCCACAAGGTCTTCGGCACCCAGCCCCAGCACGCGGAGGACCAGCTCGCCGCCTACGACTCCCTGTCGTCCGGGTACCCCTCCCTCACGGACGCACAGCTCGGAGATTTTTTCGACGACGCCTCCTTCGGGGTGAGCAAGGCGGAGACCGAGTCCGTGACCTCGCCGCGCGCGGACGTCACGATCACGCGGGACAAGAAGTACGGCATCCCGCACATCAAGGGCACGACCCGCTACGGCACCGAGTTCGGCGCCGGGTACGCGGCCGGGCAGGACCGCATGTGGCTCATCGACCTCTTCCGGCACATCGGCCGCGGCGAGCTGACCTCCTTCGCGGGCGGCGCGCTCGCCAACCAGGGCCTGGAGCAGGAGTTCTGGCCGCAGGCTCCCTACACCGAGGACGACCTCCAGAAGCAGGTCGACTACATCCGCGCCCACAACGGCGCGCGCGGCGAGCAGGCCATGAACGACGCGCAGGCGTACATCGACGGCCTCAACGCCTACCGCGAGAAGGCGAAGAAGGGCCGTTACTTCCCGGGCGAGTACGACCTGACGGGCAAGATCGACCCGATCACCAACGCCGGTGACATCGAGCCGTTCAAGGTCACGGACATGATCGCGCTCGCCTCCGTCGTCGGCGGCCTCTTCGGCAACGGCGGCGGCGGCGAGGTCGACCAGGCGCTCTCGCTCCTGTCGGCGCAGCAGAAGTACGGTGTCGAGAAGGGCACCCGGGTCTGGGAGTCCTTCCGCCAGCGCGACGACCCCGAGACCGTCTCCACGATCCACGACGGCACCGCCTTCCCGTACGCCGGGAAGCCGGAGAACGCCGCCGGGCTCGCCCTGCCCGACGCCGGTTCGGTCACGAAGGAGCCCCTCCTCTTCGACCGCACCGGCAGCGCCGCGCAGGCGGAGCCCGCGAAGGACCCGGTCGAGGCGCCGAAGGAACTCAAGCCCCTGCAGGGCGTCTTCGACGACGGCGTCCTGCCGAGCGACCTGTTCTCCGGGGACGCGAGCAGGAAGGGCATGTCCAACGCGCTGCTCGTCTCGGGCGAGAAGACCGCGAGCGGCCACCCGATCGCCGTCTTCGGCCCGCAGACCGGCTACTTCGCCCCGCAGCTGCTCATGCAGCAGGAACTCCAGGGCCCCGGCATCAGCGCGCGCGGCGTCTCCTTCGCGGGCGTCGGCATGTACGTCCAGCTCGGGCGCGGCCAGGACTACTCGTGGTCGGCGACGAGCGCGGGGCAGGACATCACGGACACGTACGCGGTCGAGCTGTGCGACACGGACGGCTCGGCGGCCACGAAGGACTCGACCGGCTACCGCTACCACGGCACCTGCACGCCGATGGAGAAGCTGGAGCGCGTCAATTCCTGGAAGCCGACCCTCGCGGACTCCACCGCGAAGGGCTCCTACCGGATGCGGGTCTTCCGCACGCACTACGGCATCGTGACCCACCGCGCGACGGTCGGCGGCAAGCCCGTCGCGTACACCTCGCTGCGCTCCACGTACCGTCACGAGGCCGACTCCATCGTCGGCTTCCAGATGCTCAACGACCCCGGCTACGTCAAGGACGCCGAGAGCTTCCAGGACGCCGCGAGCCACATCGCCTACGCCTTCAACTGGTTCTACGCCGACTCGCGCGACATCGCGTACTACAACTCGGGCTCCAACCCCGTGCGCGCCGCGAACGTCGACGGCACCTTCCCGGTGAAGGCCGAACCGGCTTACGAATGGAAGGACTTCGACCCGGCCGACAACACCTCGGCCCTCACCCCGCCCGAACAGCACCCGCGGTCGGTCGACCAGGACTACTACGTCTCCTGGAACAACAAGCAGGCCAAGGGCTACACGGCGGCCAACCTGAGCCTCGGCTCCGTGCACCGCGCCGACCTGCTCGACGACCGGGTCAAGGCCCTCGCCGACAAGGGCGGCGTCACCCGCGCCTCGCTGACCCGCGCCATGGCCGACGCGGCGGTCACCGACCTGCGCGGCGAGGACGTCCTGCCGACGCTGCTCAAGGTGATCCGCACCCGCCCCGTCACCGACCCGGCCCAGGCCGCCGCGGTCCAGCGACTGGAGTCCTGGCTCGACGACGGGGCGCGGCGCCAGGAGACCTCGAAGGGCTCCAAGAAGTACGGGCACAGCGACGCCGTGCGGATCATGGACGCGTGGTGGCCGCGCCTGGTCGAGGCCGAGTTCAAGCCGGGACTCGGGGACGGGCTCTACTCCTCGCTCACCTCGCTCCTCACCGTGGACGAGTCCCCCTCGGCCGCGCACGGCCCGACCGGGGCGCACGCCGGCTCCGCCTTCCAGTACGGCTGGTGGGGCTACGTCTCCAAGGACCTGCGCGCCGTGCTCGGCGAGACGGTCGAAGGCCCGCTCGGCGCGAAGTACTGCGGCGCCGGCGACCTGAGCGCCTGCCGTACGACGCTCCTCACGACGCTCGCGGAGGCGGCCGCCGTCCCCGCCGGCCAGGTCTACCCCGGGGACGACTCCTGCGCGGCGGGCGACCAGTGGTGCTCGGACGCGATCGTCCACCGCGCCCTGGGCGGCATCACGCACGCCCCCTTCCAGTGGCAGAACCGGCCCACCTACCAGCAGGTCGTGGAGTTCCCGCGGCACCGCTGAGGCACAGCCGAGGCACGGGGGAGGGGCGGCGGCCCGCGCGGGCCGCCGCCCCTCCCCCCAGCGCCTCTCACCTGTACAGGAGGTACTTCCGCCGCGTCCGCCGGAAGCGCGCGAGCTCGGCAGCCCACGCCGCCGTGATCGCGTCCGTGCCCGCCCCCGCGTCGACCATCTTCCGCACGGTCGCGGACCCGCTCAGCCGGTCGATCGCCAGGTCCTCGCGCCAGGCGAAGTCCGGCCACACCTTCTTCGCCGTCACGAGCAGCCCGATGCCGGTCCGCACCGGCTCGAAGACCTCGCGGTCGGTGACGTGCACCTGCACGCCGCCGATCGTCTCGCCCGTGAACTTCGAGAAGGAGGGCGCGAAGTACGCCTCCCGGAAGCGCACCCCGGGCAGCCCCAGCGCGTTCGCCTCCGCCGCCCAGCGCGCGTCGATCCCCTTGGCGCCGAGGAGTTCGAAGGGCCGCGCCGTGCCGCGCCCCTCGGAGAGCGTCGTGCCCTCGAACAGGCAGGTGCCCGGGTAGACGAGCGCCGTGTCCGGGGTCGGCATGTTCGGGCTCGGCGGCACCCACGGCAGCCCGCTCGCGTCGTAGAAGTCCGTACGCCGCCAGCCCCGCATCCGCACCGTCTCCAGGCGCACGGGCTTCGCCAGGAACTCCCCGTTGAAGAGCCCCGCCAGCTCCGCGACCGTCATCCCGTGCTGCTGCGCGATCGGCTCGCGTCCCACGAAGCTCGCGAACTCCTTGTGCAGCACGGGCCCGTGGGCATCCCGGCCGCCCAGCGGATTGGGCCGGTCGAGCACCACGAACCGCTTCCCCGCGAGCGCCGCCGCCTCCATGCAGTCGTACAGGGTCCAGATGTACGTGTAGAAGCGCGCCCCGGCGTCCTGGATGTCGAAGACCACCGTGTCCACGCCGGAGGCCGTGAAGATGTCCGCGAGCTCCCGGCCGCTCTTCAGGTACGTGTCGTAGACGGGCAGCCCGGTCGCCGGGTCGGTGCTCCTTCCTTCCGAGCCGCCCGCCTGCGCCGTACCGCGGAAGCCGTGCTCGGGCCCGAAGACCGCCGTGAGCCGCACGCGCGGCTCGGCGTGCAGGACGTCCACGAGGTGGCGCAGGTCCCGCGTCACGCCCGTCGGGTTGGTGACGAGACCGACCGTTCTGTCCGCGAGCAGTCGGTACCCGTCCTGCGCGAGGACCTCGAAACCGGTGCGGGTGCCACGCGGCGCGGCGGCGGCGGGGGAGCCGAGCGCCGGGGCGAGGGCGCCCGCGCCCGCGAGCCCGCCCGCCGCCAACAGCCCTCTTCTGGACAGGTTCATGCCATGCCTTCCACGATCGCCGGGTACTCGGGTGCCCCGCACGCTAGCCCCTGGCCCCGCGCGTGGCCATGCCCGCCGCGCCCCTGTCGCACCCCTTCCCCCCTGACATACCGACTGGTTAGTCTGCCCGGAACGGAACGCCTTGGAAGCCGAGTCGAAGGAGACCCGCTCGTGGAATCCCTGAAGGACGCCGCCGTCGTCGTGACCGGCGCGGGAGCCGGGATCGGCGCCGCGCTCGCCCGCCGGTTCGCCGCCGAGGGCGCGCGGGTCGCCGTCAACGACCGCGACCCCGAGCGCGCCGCGGCCGTCGCCGAGGAGATCGGCGGGACCGCCGTCCCCGGTGACGCCGGGACCGTGGCCGGGAAGGCGCGCGAGGCGCTCGGCGGACGCGTCGACGTCTACTGCGCCAACGCGGGCGTCGGCGACCCGGGCACCGAGGCCGCCCCGGCCCAGTCCTGGGCCCGCGCCTGGGACCTCAACGTCATGGCCCACGTCCGCGCCGCCGAGACCCTGCTCCCCGACTGGCTGGAGCGCGGCACGGGCCGCTTCGTCTCGACCGTCTCCGCCGCCGGGCTCCTCACCATGATCGGCTCGGCCCCGTACAGCGTCACGAAACACGGCGCCCTCGCCTTCGCCGAATGGCTCTCCGTCACCTACCGCCACCGCGGCCTGCGCGTCCACGCCGTGTGCCCCGAGGGCGTCCGCACGGAGATGCTCGACGCGGCAGGGAGCGCGGGCGATCTCGTCCTGCGCCCCACCGCCGTCGAGCCCGCGGCCGTCGCCGACGCGCTCCTCGCCGCGATGGCCGAGGACCGCTTCCTCGTCCTCCCGCACCCGGGCACCGCCGCCCACTACCGCGCCCGCGCCACGGACCCGGACGCCTGGCTCACCTCGATGAACCACCTCCAGCAGAAGTGGGAGGCCCGGCGGTGACCACCTCGCCCTACGCGGCGAAGCCCTGGCTCGGCCTGCTCAGCGAGGCCCAGCGGCAGCCCGTCGCCCCGCCGCCCTCGACCGTCCACGCCTTCCTCGCCGTCGCCGCCGCCCACCCGGAGCGCACCGCCCTCGCCTACTTCGACGGCCGCCTCGGCTACGCCGAGACCGAGGCCCTGTCCGCCTCCGTCGCGGGGCACCTCGCCGCGCGCGGCATCCGCCCCGGCGACCGCGTCGCGCTCATGCTGCAGAACACCCCGCACTTCGTCCTCGCGCTCCTCGGCGCCTGGCGCGCGGGCGCCGTCGTCGTGCCCGTCAACCCGATGTACACGACCGGCGAGGTACGGCACGTCTTCGGCGACGCGGGCGTGAGCGCCCTCGTCTGCTCCGACCGCGCCTGGGAGGAGTACCTGCGCGAAGCCGTCGAGGGCAGCCCGGTGCGGTTCGCGCTCACCGCCGACGAGCACGGCTTCCAGACCCGTGAGGACCGCCGCGTCCTCACCTGGGAGGCGCTGCCGCGCCCCGAGGACACCGAGGACCTGGAGGCGGTCGCCCGCGCCGGGCACCCCGCCCCGGACCTCGTACTCCCCGGGGGCGCCGACACCGCGCTCATCAGCTACACCTCCGGTACGAGCGGCACGCCCAAGGGCGCCACCAACACGCACGCGAACATCGCCTACAACGCCGAGCGCCAGCGCACCGGGTCCGGCATACCCGAGGGCGCCGGCTACTTCGCGCTCGCGCCGCTCTTCCACATCACCGGCATGGTGTGCGAACTCGCCGCCTGCCTCTTCAACGCCGGCACGCTGATCCTCACCCACCGCTTCGAGCCCGGCACCGTGCTCGACGCCTTCGCCGAGCACCGCCCCGCCTACACCGTCGGCCCGGCGACCGCCTTCATGGCCCTCGCGGCCCGCCCCGAGGCGACCCGGGACCACTTCGCCTCCTTCACCTACGTGGCTTCCGGCGGCGCCCCGCTCCCGCCCGCCCTCGTCGACGACTTCGCGGACCGCTTCGGCCCCTACCTCCACAATGGCTACGGCCTCACCGAGTGCACCGCCCCCTGCGCCTCCGTGCCACCGGGCCGCCGCGCCCCCGTCCACGAGGAATCGGGCACCCTGGCGGTCGGCGTGCCGGGCCCCGAGACCGTCGTGCGCATCCTCGACGACGAGGGCCACGAGGTCCCCCTCGGCCGCAGCGGCGAGATCGTCGTGAGCGGTCCGCAGGTCGTCCCCGGCTACTGGCAGCGCCCCGAGGCGACCACGGAGACCTTCCCGGGCGGCGAACTGCGCACCGGGGACATCGGCCTCATGGACACGGACGGCTGGCTCTACGTCGTCGACCGCAAGAAGGACATGATCAACGCCTCGGGCTTCAAGGTGTGGCCGCGCGAGGTCGAGGACGTCCTCTACACCCACCCGGGCGTGCGCGAGGCGGCCGTCGTCGGCGTCCCCGACTCCTACCGGGGCGAGTCCGTCAAGGCGTACGTGAGCCTGCGCCCCGGCAGCCCGGCGGACGCCGCCGCGCTCGTCGCGTACTGCCGCGAGCGCCTCGCCGCGTACAAGTACCCGCGCGAGGTCGAGATCCTGCCGGAGCTGCCGAAGACGACGAGTGGGAAGATTCTGCGGCGGGAACTGCGTTCCCGCTAGGGCGTGTCTTCAATTTCGCCTCGTCGCCCGCAGGGGGCCGTGCGGCGTCCGGTGCGGCGAGAGTGCGTACCGGGCGTCGCACGGCAGAGGCGAGAGTGAAGACAGGCCCTGGAACGAGCGGGAACGGAACGCGAAAGGCGGCGGCAGCGGTGGCCAGGACGACGGAGGGGGACGGCACCCCCGTGCCCCAGCGGCTGCTCGCCGCCGCGACGCGGCTCTTCGCCGAGCAGGGCTACGACCGCACCTCGGTGCAGGAGATCGTGGAGGCGGCGGGGGTCACCAAGGGGGCCCTCTACCATTACTTCGGGTCGAAGGGGGACCTCCTCCAGGAGGTCTACGCCCGCGTCCTGCGCCTCCAGCAGCAGCGCCTCGACACGTACGTGAACGCGGACGGGCCGGTCGCCGACCGCCTGCGCGCAGCCGCCGCCGACGTCGTCGTCACCACGATCGACAACCTCGACGACGCCGCGATCTTCTTCCGCTCGATGCACCACCTGAGCCCCGCCAAGAACAAGGAAGTGCGCGCCGAGCGCCGCCGCTACCACGAGCGCTTCCGCGCCCTCGTCGAGCTGGGCCAGCGCGAGGGCGTCTTCTCCACGGCGACCCCCGCCGACCTCGTCGTGGACTACCACTTCGGCTCGGTCCACCACCTCGCCACCTGGTACCGGCCGGGCGGCCCGATGGGCCCCCAGGAGGTGGCGGACCACTTGGCGGACCTGCTGCTGAGGGCGCTGCGGCCGTAGCAAGCCCGCGCCCGTTTCGAGCCTGTCCGGCCCTTGAGGACACCGCGCGCAGCGCGAGAGGGGCCCGCCCCGCAGGGGCGGACCCTTCTCCGTACGGCTCACGCGAACCGTTTCAGCTCCCGCCGCGCGAGCGACCGCTGATGCACCTCGTCCGGCCCGTCCGCGAGCCGCAAGGTCCGGGCGGCGGCCCACAGTTCGGCGAGCGGGTAGTCCTGGCTCACCCCGCCCGCCCCGTGCAACTGCACCGCCCGGTCGAGGATCTCGACCACCGCGCGCGGCGTCGCGATCTTGATCGCCTGGATCTCGGTGTGCGCCCCCCGGTTCCCCACCGTGTCCATGAGCCACGCCGTCTTCAGCACGAGCAGCCGCAACTGTTCGACGGTCACGCGCGCGTCCGCGATCCACTCGCCCACGACGCCCTGCGCGGCGAGCGGCTTCCCGAAGGCCGTACGGGACAGCGCGCGCTCGCACATGAGGTCGATCGCCCGCTCGGCCATCCCGATGAGCCGCATGCAGTGGTGGATGCGCCCGGGGCCGAGCCGCGCCTGCGCGATCGCGAAGCCGCCGCCCTCCTCGCCGACCAGGTTCCCGGCCGGGACCCGCGCGCGGTCGAAGACGACCTCCGCGTGCCCGCCGTGCGCGTGGTCCCCGAAGCCGTACACCGACATCGCGCGCCGCACCTCGACGCCCGGCGTGTCGCGCGGCACGAGGATCATCGACTGCTGGCGGCGGATGTCGGGCCCGTCGGGGTCCGTCTTTCCCATCACGATGAAGACGGCGCAGTCCGGGTTCATCGCCCCGGAGATGTACCACTTGCGGCCCGTCACGACGTAGGCGTCGCCGTCCCGCTCGACGCGCGTCTCGATGTTCGTCGCGTCCGAGGAGGCCACGTCCGGCTCGGTCATCGCGAACGCCGAGCGGATCTCGCCCGCCAGCAACGGCTCCAGCCACCGCTTCTTCTGCTCCTCGGTGCCGAACTGGTGCAGCACCTCCATGTTCCCCGTGTCGGGCGCGGCGCAGTTCGTCGCGAGCGGCGCGAGGTGCGGGCTGCGCCCGGTGATCTCGGCGAGCGGCGCGTACTGGAGGTTCGTCAGCCCGGCCCCGTACGCGCTGTCGGGCAGGAACAGGTTCCACAGTCCCTGGCCTCGCGCCTCGGCCTTCAGTTCCTCGATGACGGCCGTCGTGCGCCACGGCGAGTCGAGCGCGGCGCGCTGCGCGGCGTCCGTCGCCTCGGCCGGGTAGACGTGCGCGTCCATGAAGGCGAGCAGTCGCGCCCGCAGTTCCTCGGTACGGGCGTCGAAGCCGAAGTCCATGGTTCAGCCCTCCTTGAGGGTGGTGAGGCCGTGGTGCAGGAAGACGGGGACGAGTTCGCCGATGCGGTCGAAGCCCGCGCCGACGGTCTGCCCGCGCGTGTAGCGGTAGTGGATGCCCTCCAGGATCACGGCGAGCTTGAACCAGGCGAAGGCCGTGTACCAGGGCAGTGCCGAGACGTCCCGGCCCGAGCGGGCCGCGTACCGCTCGATCAGCTCGCCGGCCGACGGGTGCCCGGGCGCGGACGCGCTCGTCGAGATGGGCGAGCCCGGCAGCGCGAGCGGTGTGCTGTACATCGCGAGGAGGCCGAGGTCGGTGAGCGGGTCGCCGAGCGTGGACATCTCCCAGTCGAGCACGGCCGTGATGCGGTCGTCGGCGGCGACGAGGACGTTGTCGAGCCGGTAGTCGCCGTGCACGACCGTGGGCGCGGGGGAGCGGGGCAGCCGGGCCGCCAGCGCCTCCTGGAGCTGGTCGGTCCCCGGCAGCTCGCGGCTGCGCGAGGCGTCGAGCTGCTTGGCCCAGCGGCGAAGCTGCCGCTCCAGGAAGCCGTCCGGGTGCCCGAAGTCGCCGAGCCCCACCGACGCGGGGTCCACCGCGTGCAGGTCCACGAGCGTGTCCACGAGCGAGAGCACGGTGGCGCGCGTGCGCCCGGGGCCGAGCCCGGCCAGCTCGTCGGCGGTGCGGTACGGGGTGCCCTCGACGAAGTCCATGACGTAGAAGGGCGCCCCGAGCACCGCTTCGGCGCTCTCGCCCTCGCACAGCAGCACCGTCGGCGGCACCGGCACGGGCGTCCCCGCGAGCGCCGTCATCACGCGGTACTCGCGGCGCATGTCGTGCGCCGTCGCGAGCACGTGGCCGAGCGGCGGGCGGCGCACGACCCAGCGGCGCGTCCCGTCCGTCACCGCGTACGTCAGATTGGACCGGCCGCCCTCGATGAGCCGCGCCCGCAGCGGCCCCGCCACGAGACCGGGCCGCTCCCGGTCCAGGTACGCGCGCAGCCGCCCGGGGTCCAGGCCCGGCGGGGGGTCCTCACTCATGCTCGACTCCTTCACTCGCTTCGAGACCGGGGCCTCGGGGTCCGGGAACATCAGACGCGGGTCAGCGGGCCCGGGTCCTCGGGTCCGGGTCATCAGGCTCCGGGGTCATCATGCCGACTAGTCGGTATGTCGTCCAGGGGTGGGGGATGAGCGACCGCCTGATCCGCCCCACGAGCCCGTACGGGCGGGCGTCAGCGCTCCTGCCCGAGCAGCGCGTCGAGCCGCGCCGCCTGCGCCCGCACCGTGCCGCGCGGGTTGCGCGGGCGCGCCGGGTCGTCGCGCGTCAGCATGAGCAGCCAGACCAGGGCGATCAGCCGCCGGCACTCCAGGAGCCTGACCCGCTCGCCCGCGTCCAGCGGCACGAGACCGAGGAACTCCTCCGCGTCGAAGACCGTGCCGGGATCGACCCACGAGCCGACGTGCTCGGTGATCTCGGCGAGTTCGAAGGCCCGGTCGCTGCGCCCCGACTCCTCGAAGTCGACGACGCGCACCCGCTCCCCGTCCCACAGGAAGTTGGCGAGGTTCCCGTCGCCCTGCCCGAGCACGGGTTCGAGCCCCGCCTCCTCGGCGACCGCGGGCCAGGGCCGCTCCAGCCACCGCATCCCCTCGGCGAGCACGGCCGCCACGGCGGGCTCGCGCGCCGCGGGGGTGCGGCGCGCGTACCACTGCCGGACGCGCGCGGTCGCCTCGGCCCGTCCCGCGCGCCGCTCGGGCAGCGCGGCGGCGGCAGCGGGGGGCACGGCGTCGAGCAGCCGGGCCACGGAGTCCGCGAGCGCCACGAGCGGGGCGCCCACCACGGCGGTGCCCCGCAGGGGCTCGCCGGGCAGCCGGGTCATGACGAGGTCCGGATGCCTGCCCGGGGTCCGGCGCAGCGGGCGCGGGGCGAGGCCGGGCGCGTGCCGCTGGAGCAGGGCGAGGGCCCGCCACTCGCGCTCGGCGGGTTCCGCCTGCGTGTCGTGGTACCGCTTGGTCACCTCGTCGGTGCCGAGCCGAAGTTCATGGGTGTGCCACCGGGGCGTCGTGCGCCGTACCCGTACCGTCACACTGTCAGAGGATCACAGGAACCGCCGCGAGCGCCAGGGTTCCGGCGCAGCAGGCGGCGAGAAGGGCCGAGCGGGGCGAGAGGGCGGCCGGACGCGGTGCCGCGAGGGCCCGCGCGCGCCGCGTCGCGAGGGCGAGGAACACCAGCACGGGCACGACGCAGGCCACCCACGCGAGGGGCACCCCGTGCGCGAGCGCCGCCTTGAGCGCGAGGACCCCGGCGACGGTCGCGGAGAGCACGGTACGCCGCCAGGCGAGGCGGGTCCGCTCGGGCTGGAGCCCGGGATCGCGCGCGAAGCCCGCGTCGCCGCCCGCGCCCCTCCCGTTCAGCCCGCTCACCCCGCGAGGCCGAAGACCACGACGACGACCATCACGACGGCGACCGCCGCGATGACGAGGCCGAGCAGCACGGGGAAGCGCGTCACCGGCAGGTCCTCGCCGTGCCGCATCGCGCGCTCGCAGCGCAGCCAGTGCACGACCGCGCGCAGCGCGCACAGCACCCCGCAGCCGAGCAGCGCGAGCGCGAGCCCGACGCGCCACCCCCAGCGCAGGTCGGGGAGGAACTGGTCGACGGCGAAACCGCCGCCGACGAGGGCGAGCGAGGTGCGCAGCCAGGCGAGGAACGTGCGCTCGTTGGCGAGCGAGAACCGGTAGTCGGGCGTGGTGCCCTCGCGGGTCACACCGGCCGGGGAGAGGAGGCGCCGCAGCAGTCCCTCCCGCTGCTCAGCGGCCATCGTGCGCCCGCAGCCGGTGGTACGCGGCGAGACCGTCGGGCACCCAGGGCCATTCCCCGAGCCTGGCCTCCAGTTCCTCGTCCGTCAGGAAGTCGTGCCAGGCGACCTCCTCGGCCTGCGGTGCGACCGGCAGCGCGCAGCGGACGTCGTAGACGGCCGACCACCAGGAACCGGTCGAGGCGTCCTCGTACAGGAAGCGGAAGAGCGGTTCGGGCCGGTCGAGCCCGCTCACCCCCAGTTCCTCCTCCGCCTCGCGCAGCGCGGCCTCGTCGTAGGACTCGCCGGCCCCCACGACACCGCCGACGAACATGTCGTAGTACGAGGGGAAGACGAGCTTGCCGGGCGTCCTGCGGTGCACGAAGATCCGCCCGCGCTCGTCCCTGACCCGGATGAACACGCAGCGGTGCCGCAGGCCCCGCGCGTAGACGTCCCCGCGCCGGGCCTGCCCGGTCACGCGGTCGTCCGGGTCCACGACGTCGAGGATCTCGTCGGCGGGGTCGGCGGGTGTCTGATGCACGGAAGCCATGGAGCCATCCAACCACCGCGTCCGGGGGCGCGTGGGGAGAGGGAGGCCCGCGCGGGCGAGTCCCGTGCGGGGCCCCGCACGGGCGTGGTCTCGTCGGGCTCGTCAAGGGGCTCCCTCGGAATGGCCGGGCAGTCGCCTCCGGCCTCCCGTGGCGGCTCCGGCCTCCCCGAAGCACTCCGGCGCCCGAGGGGTTCCGGTTCAGCCCGGTTGCAGGTCCCTCTCCGGTTGCGGCGGTTCCGCGTTCCCGGAGGGCATCGCGGGGTGCCGGCCGAGGAGCACGATGCCCACCACGATCGCCGCGAGTCCCGCCGCCTCGCCCGCGAGCGCTCCCGCGTCCATGCGGAGCTGGTCGCCCAGGAAGCCGACCCCGCAGACGATCCCGGCGAGCGGCTGCGTCGCCGAGAGCGCGGGCAGCGAGGTGCGCAGCGGGCCCGCCTCGAAAGCGCTCTGCACGAGGACGAGCCCGCTCACGCCGAGCGCCACGACGACGTACGGCTCCCACGTCAGGACGAGCGCCCCGAAGCCCCCCGTGCCGAAGACCTCGCCGCTCACCCGGGTGAGCGCGTCCTGCACCCCGTACAGCAGGCCCGCGCCCGTGGCGAGGAGCGCGGGCGCGGCGGTGAGGCGGGAGCGGCGCGCGTACGCGGCGAGGAGCAGCGCGATCCCGAGCATGAGCCCGATGATGAGCCAGCGCCGCAGCGGGTCGGTGATCGCGTCGCCGCCGCGCGGGCGTCCCGAGAGGATGAACGCGGCGACCCCGCCGGTGAGCAGGACGAGCCCGCCCCAGCCCTGCCGGCCGAGCGGCTGCCCCGTCTGCCAGCGCGAAAGGGCCATCGCGAAGAGGAGGTTGGTGGCGAGGAAGGGTTCGACGAGGGAGATCTCGCCGTCGCCGAGCGCGAGCGCGCTGAGGACCATGCCCGTCACCATGAGCCCGATGCCCGCGAGCCAGCGCGGCTTGCGGACCAGGACGAGGAGGATGCGCGGCGAGAGGAAGGCCCCGGGCGGGGCGTGCTGCGCGGCGTTCTGCTGGAAGACGAAGCCCGTGCCCAGGCAGAACGCGGCGGCCACCGCCAGGACCAGGACCAGTACGGACACGTCGCGCACCTCAACACCGGGTGGGGGGTGGCTGCCGAGGCGACGATATCGCCCCGTCGCCCCTTTCGCCCGACGGGTACCCGCTTCCGGAGGGTTGACGCGAACGCTTCCGGACGCTTGAGGCGGGGCCCTCCGGACGGTTGACGCGACCGGGTGGCACGGCCAGGATCGGACGGGAACTGACTCACCGGTAACCCTGGCGGAGCCGGCGGGAGGCGCCGCCCCGTACGGACTCCCCGCGCCCGCGGGCCTCACAGGACAGGAAGAGCCGCATGGCCTACGACGCGGACGTCATCGTGATCGGCGGGGGACTGGCGGGGCTCGCGGCGACCGCCGAACTCGCCGACGCGGGACGCAAGGTGATCCTCCTCGACCAGGAGCCCGAGCAGTCGCTCGGCGGCCAGGCGCACTGGTCCTTCGGCGGGCTCTTCCTCGTCGACTCGCCCGAGCAGCGCAGGCTGCGCATCCGCGACAGCCACGAGCTGGCGCTCCAGGACTGGATGGGCACGGCGGGCTTCGACCGCGAGGAGGACCTGTGGCCGCGCCGCTGGGCCGAGGCGTACGTGGACTTCGCGGCCGGTGAGAAGCGCGCGTGGCTGCGCAAGAGGGGAGTGCGGCTCTTCCCTGTCGTCGGCTGGGCCGAGCGCGGCGGCTACGACGCGGGCGGCCACGGCAACTCCGTACCGCGCTTCCACATCACGTGGGGCACGGGCCCCGGTCTGCTCGCGCCCTTCGTGCGGCGCGTGCGCGAGGCCGCGGCGCGGGGGCTCGTCGAGTTCCGCTTCCGGCACCGCGTCACCGGGCTCGCGCGCCGGGCGGGCAGTGTGGACACGGTGAGCGGGGAGGTCCTGGAGCCGTCCGGCGTCGCGCGCGGCACCGCGAGCAGCCGCACCGTCACGGGCTCCTTCGAACTGCGCGCCCAGGCGGTGATCGTCACGACGGGCGGCATCGGCGGCAACCACGACCTCGTGCGCGCGGCGTGGCCCCCCCGGCTCGGCACCCCGCCCGAGAAGCTGCTCTCGGGGGTGCCCGCGCACGTCGACGGGCTCATGCTCAAGGTCGCGGGCGACGCGGGCGGCCACCTCATCAACGGCGACCGCATGTGGCACTACACCGAGGGCATCCAGAACTGGAACCCGATCTGGGCCAAGCACGGCATCCGCATCCTGCCGGGCCCCTCCTCGCTGTGGCTCGACGCCGAGGGCAGGCGCCTCCCCGTGCCGCTCTTCCCCGGCTTCGACACGCTCGGCACGCTCGACCACATCATGAGCACCGGGCACGGCTACACGTGGTTCGTCCTCAACCAGCGCATCATCGGCAAGGAGTTCACGCTCTCGGGCTCCGAGCAGAACCCGGACCTCACGGGCAGGTCCGTGCGCGGCGTCGTCGAGCGCGCCCGCGCGGCGGTCCCCGGCCCGGTCAAGGCGTTCATGGACCACGGCGCGGACTTCGTCGTGGAGAAGGACCTCGGGGCGCTGGTACGGGGCATGAACGCGCTCACGGACAAGCCCCTCATCGAGGAGGAGGCCCTGCGCCGGGTCCTCGTCGAGCGCGACCGGGAGATCGCCAACCCCTTCACGAAGGACCTCCAGGTCACGGCGATCCGCGGTGCGCGGAAGTTCCTCGGGGACCGCCTCGTCCGCGCCGCCGCGCCGCACCGGGTCCTCGACCCCGCGGCGGGCCCGCTCATCGCGGTGAAGCTGCACATCCTGACCCGCAAGTCCCTGGGCGGCCTGGAGACCGACCTCTCCTCGCGCGTCCTCACCGAGGCGGGCGACCTGCTCCCCGGCCTCTACGCGGCGGGCGAGGCGGCGGGCTTCGGGGGCGGGGGCGTCCACGGCTACCGCTCCCTGGAGGGGACCTTCCTGGGCGGCTGCCTCTTCTCGGGCCGCACGGCCGGCCGGGCGGCGGCGAAGGCGGTCTCCTGAACGGACGGCGGCACGGCCGGCTGGGCCGCACGCGTGAGGGGCGGGCCCGTACCTCCGGGCCCGCCCCTCACGCACGTCCGCGCGTCGCCGCTACAACACCAGCGACAGCAGCAGGACCATCACCAAGCCCATGACCGACAGGATCGTCTCCATGAACGACCACGTCTTGACGGTCTGGCCCACGTCGAGGCCGAAGTAGCCCTTCACGAGCCAGAAGCCGGCGTCGTTGACGTGGCTGAAGAAGAGCGAGCCCGCGCCGATCGCGAGGACCATGAGCGCCACGTGCGTCGTGGACATGCCGTCGGCGAGGCCCGAGGCGAGACCGGCGGCGGACACCGTCGCGACGGTCGCGGAGCCGGTGGCGAGGCGGATGATGACCGCGATGAGCCAGGCGAGCAGGAGCGCCGGGATCGACCAGTCCTTGGAGATGTCGAGGATCATCTGGCCCACGCCCGCGTCCACGAGCACCTGCTTGAAGCCGCCGCCGGCGGCGACGATGAGGAGCACGCCCGCGATCGGCATGAGCGACTTCTCGACGGTCTCGGAGAGCCGGTCCCGCGTGAAGCCGGCCGCGCGGCCCAGCGTGAAGAGGCCGAGCAGGCAGGCCACGAGGAGGGCGAACATCGGGTTGCCGATGACGTCGAAGACGCGCTGCGTCAGGTCGGCCGGGTCGTCGACGATGATGTCGACGATCGCCTTGAGCAGCATGAGGACGACGGGCAGGAGCAGCGTCGCGACGGTGGCGAAGAAGCCGGGGGTCTTCTCCAGGTCGTCGCTCGCGCGCTTCGGCGTCATCGCCTCGGGGGCCTTCACGTCGACCCAGCGGGCCGCGTACCGCGCGAAGAGCGGGCCCGCGACGATCACCGAGGGGATCGCGACGACGATGCCGAGCGCGAGCGTGATGCCGAGGTTGGCGTGGAGGGCGTCGACGGCGACGAGCGGACCGGGGTGCGGCGGGACGAGACCGTGCATGACCGACAGACCCGCGAGCGCCGGGATGCCGATCCGCATGAGCGAGTAGTTGCCGCGCTTGGCGACCATCAGGACGACGGGGATCAGCAACACGATGCCGACCTCGAAGAAGATCGGCAGACCGATCACGGCCGCGATGAGCACCATGGCCCACGGCATCTTCTTCGGGCTCGCCTTGGCGATGATCGTGTCCACGATCCGGTCGGCGCCGCCGGAGTCGGCGAGGAGCTTGCCGAGGATCGAGCCGAGCGCGATGAGCACGCCGGTGCTGGCCACGGTCGAGCCGAGGCCGGTGGTGAAGCTGGTGATCGCCTTGTCGAGCGGGGCGCCGGCCACGGCGCCGAGCACGAGCGCGCCGATCGTCAGCGCCAGGAAGGCGTGAAGCTTGAACTTCGCGATGAGGACGACGATGACGGCGATGCCGAGCACGACGGCTATCCCGAGCTGGGCGTTGCCCGCCGAGGTGATCGGCTCGGCGTCCGCTGCCAGCATCTCGACGCTGAGACTGGTCACGGTCTTTTCCTTGGGGGAGTGGGGATGGGGAGAGGAGGGGTGTGGGGGAGGGGCGGATCAGCCCATGGGGGGAAGGCGTTCCGGGGCACGGCGCGCCCGGTCAGGGCGCGGGTTCGGGGGCGGGCGCGGAGGCCGAGGGTCCGAGGGCCGCCACGGCGCGCGCGGCGATCTCCTCGGGAGTGCCGCGCACGTCGACCTCGACCCCGTTCTCGTCGGGACCGAGCGGCTGGAGCGTCGCGAACTGCGAATCCAGGAGCTTGGTCGGCATGAAGTGGCCCTGACGGTGCCCCATGCGGTCCGCGATGAGCGCCCGGTCCCCGGTGAGGTGGAGGAAGACGAGCCCGGGGGCCTCGGCACGCAGCCGGTCCCGGTAGGAGCGCTTGAGCGCGGAGCAGCTGACCACTCCGCCCCGGTCCGCCCGTCCGTGCGCCCAGCGTCCGATGGCGTCGAGCCACGGGGCCCGGTCCGCGTCGTCGAGCGGGGTCCCGGCGCTCATCTTGGCGATATTCGCCGGGGGATGGAAGTCGTCGCCCTCGGCGTACGTGACGCCGAGCTGTGCGGCCACCAGTGGCCCGATGGTCGTCTTGCCGGTACCGGCGACGCCCATCACCACGACGACAGGGGGGGTGCTCATCGCTGCCTCGTTGTCCTTCGCTGTCTTCTTCGACCTCGTCTGTGCACGCCACTGAAACCCACACGTCATACTTATTCAAGAGAATGTGACGTAAAAGTCTTACGTATTGCGGTGTGCGCAACGCGCCGTACGCTGAGCCCATGACTTCGCAGGACGGGGGCCTCCACGGCCGCGTACTCGACCACCTGGGCAAAGCCATCACGGGCGGGGAGTACCCGCCGGGCAGCGTGCTGCGCGGCGACGCCCTCGCCGAGCGCTTCGAGGTCTCGCGGTCGGTGATCCGCGAGGCGGTCCGGGTCCTGGAGGCGATGCGCCTCGTCAGCTCGCGCCGCCGCGTCGGGGTCACGGTCCGCCCCATCGAGGAGTGGAACGTCTACGACCCGCGCGTCATCTCCTGGCGCCTCGCGGGAGCCGACCGGCCGCGCCAGCTCCGCTCCCTGACGGTCCTTCGGTCCGCCGTCGAACCGATCGCGGCGGGGCTCGCGGCCCGCCACTGCACCCCTGAGGAGTGCGCGGCGCTCACCGAGGCGGCCCTCGGCATGGTCGCCACCTCGCACGGACGGCGCCTGGAGGCGTACCTCGTGCACGACGTCGAGTTCCACCGCATCGTGCTGACCGCCTCGCGCAACGAGATGTTCGCGCGCCTCGGCGACGTCGTCGCCGCCATCCTCACCGGGCGCACCCGCCACCAGGTCATGTTCGAGGACCCCGACCCGGCCGCCGTGACGCTGCACGTACAGGTCGCCGAGGCGGTACGGGTGCGGGACGCGGCCCGCGCGGAGGCGCTGACGCGCGAGATCACGGTGGGCGCGCTGCACGAACTGGACGTGCTGGCACCCTGAACCCGTCGCGGCCGGAGGGCCCCGCCCCCTCCCGGCCGGGAGCGCTCAGTCCAGGAAGTCCCCGTCCACGTACACCCATTCCCCGCCCACGCGCGTGAAGCGGCTCCGCTCGTGGAGCGCGCCCGGGGTGCCGCCCTCGCGGTAGCGGGCGCGGAAGGTGACGGTGCCGTCCTGGTGGAAGGCCGAACCCCGCTCGCTCGCCTCGATCTCCAGGCCCTCCCAGCGCGTCCCGCCGTCGAGCCCGATCACGGGCGGACACGTGTCCGGGTGCCAGCTGCGCCGCAGATACGCCTCGTCGCCCACGACGAAGGCGCTGTACCTGGCCCGCATGAGGTCCTCGGCCCGCGCCGCGACCCCGCCCGCGTGCAGCTTCCCGCAGTGCTCCGGGTACGGGGCGGGACTCCCGCAGGGGCAGGTGGCGGGGACGGTACGGGCCGCCGCGGGGGCGGTACGGGATGCTTTACGACGGGCCATGCCGCCCATTGTGCCGGTGCCCGCCCCGTGCCCGCGCCGTGCCTAGGCGGGCCAGGAGTCGCGCAGCCACTCGTCGAACGTGGTCGGCGCGATCGTCGCGTCGTGCGGCGCGGTCAGCTCGGCCCCCGGGACGGCGGCGAAGATCCCCGCCTGCTCGTCGGTCACGACGGCCCGCCCGTCGGGGTGCAGGGCGAGCACGTGCCGGGCGAGGTCGTCGAGGGCGAGGGACTCGGGCCCCGCCAGGTTCGCGCGGGCCCGCGTCGGCGGGCCGAGCACGACGTCCACGAGCACGTTCACGACGTCCGCCGCCGCGACGGGCTGGAGCGGCGTGGGCGGCAGCCGCACGACGCCGCGTTCCGTGGTCCAGTCCATGACGTCGGGGATGAACTCGTGGAACTGCGTGGCCCGCAGCACCGACCACGGCACCCCCGAGTCGGCGAGGGCCTGCTCCTGGTACGCCTTCGCCGCGTAGTAGGGCACCTGGGGCACGTCGTCGCAGCCGACGATGGAGAGCACCACGAAGTGCCCGACACCGGCCGCGCGCCCCGCCTCGACCATGTGCGCCATGGCCGCTTCCTGGAACCGCAGCGAACTCTCGTCGAAGGCGGGTGGCGTGGAGACGTCCACGCACACCTCACAGCCTTCGAGCCCCTCGCGCAGCCCCTCACCCGTGACGACGTCGACCCCGGCGGAGCGCACGAGGGCCACTCCCTGGTGCCCGCCCGCCCGGAGGTGCGCGATGAGCCGCGAGCCGACGCGGCCCGTGCCGCCGATGACACCGACCTTCATGGCGAATCCTCCCGGGGTGGCGGACAGGCTCTTCCCTCCACGCTAGGTCCCGCGCTCCCGGGACGCCTCCCGGGCAAGGGGGCCGCGCCCTGCCGGGCCCCGGGGCCTCAGTCCTCCGGCGTCCGAGGAGCGGGTGCGGGGGCGCGCCCCGGGCCCTCCGCCCGAGGACGGGTCAGGCGCCCCGGTCCTCCGACGTCACGTTCCACGCCGAGATCACCGGCCTGCCGTGCTCCGTCCCCAGCCGGCTCAGCGAGCCCACGTCCAGGCGGAAGAGCGCCCCGGCGGACACGTCCAGGCCGAGCCTGCGCGCGGTCAGCGCCCGCAGGAAGTGCGCGTGCGCGACCAGCACCACATCGCCGCCCTCCCCGTCGAGATCCGCGTCGCGCAACGCCTTGTCGACGCGCGCGAGGACGCGGTCGGCCCGCTCGCTCACCTGCTTCGGCGTCTCGCCCGGGTGCTCCGCGGGCCCTTCGTCGACCCCGTCGCGCCACAGGTCCCAGTCGGGCCGCTCCTGGTGGATGCGCGCGGTCGTCACGCCCTCGTACGCCCCGTAGTCCCACTCGTGCAGCTCCGGGTCCGTGAACGTGTCGCCGAGGCCGGCGAGGCGCGCCGTCGTCACGGCCCGCTGCATCGGGCTCGTGACGGTGAGCGCGATCCTGCGCCGGGCGAGCAGCGGCGCGAGGGACCGCGCCTGTTCCTCGCCGCGCGCCGTGAGCGGCAGCTCCGTGTAACTCGTGTGCTTGCCGGTCAGGCTCCACGCGGTCTCGCCGTGCCTGACCAGGATCACTTCACCCATGGGGTCACTCCTTGCTCGTACCCTCCAACCCTGCCACCGACTGCCTCATTCCATCCGGCGCCCCTCGCCCGCACGGCGCATGATGGTCCGTGTGATCAGCGTCCTGTTCGCCGTGCTGACGGCCATCAGCAACGGCACCGCGTCCGTGCTCCAGCGGCGAGCCGCCGCGACCGTCCCCGACCGCGACGTGCTGCACGCGTCGCTGATCGTGAAACTGCTGCGGCAGCGCGTGTGGCTCGCGGGGATCGGCATGGTGCTCGTGGCAGCGGCGTGCCAGGCGGTCGCGCTCGCGACGGGGCCGATCGCCGTCGTCCAGCCGATCTTCGTGATCGAACTGCCCGCGACGCTGCTCCTCGCCGGTCACCTCTTCCGGGTGAGGCTCGGCGCGCGCATCTGGACCGGGGTCATCGCGGTGTCGCTCGGCCTGGCGCTGGGCATGGCGAGCGCGGCCCCCGGTGGCGGCACGGAACGGGTGCACGGCCTGACCTGGCTGCCGGCCCTCGTCGTGACGGGCCTCTTCGAGGCGCTCGTCCTCGGCCTCGCGCTGAGCACGAGGGGCAACCCCCGTGCCGCCCTCCTCGGCCTCGCCGCCGCGTGCGGCTACGCGCTCACGGCGGCCCTCATGAAGGACGCGCTGGCCCGCCTGGAGAACGGCGGAGGACTCGCGGCGCTCTTCTCCAGCTGGCAGCTGTACGGAACGGCTGTGGCGGGCGTCGGCGCCCTCTTCCTCCTCCAGAACGCCCTTCAGGCGGGCTCCCTCGCCGCGTCCCAGCCGATGCTGACCCTGGGGGACGCCCTGATCAGCATCGTCTACGGGGTGGTCCTCTTCGGCGAACACCTCCGCACCGGCTGGTGGCTCCTCCCGGAACTGGCCGGAGCGGCGCTGATCGCGGCGGGCGTCGCGGAACTGGCCCGCTCGCCGCTGGCCCAGGGAGCGGTGTCCCGCGCGAAGACGTGACCCACGGGCGGGCGGGAGCGGGGCCCGTGTCCTCAGCCGCTGCGGCGCCCGCGGAGCGGGGCCCGGGGCGGCGCCCCGGAACCCCGCGGGGGCCGCACCCGTCGGCTACCGGCCCACCCGCTCCAGCAGCCCGGCCGCCGCGTCCGCGGAAACCCGCTCCCGCAACTGATAGTGGATCTTCTTCCCCGTCGACGTCACCGGCAGCGCCTCCACGAAGCGGTAGGCCCTCGGCCTCTTGTACGCCGCCAGCATCGGGTGCGCCCGGCAGTGCTTCTCCAGGTCCTCCACCGTCACGGCCGCGTCCTTGCGCACCACGTACGCGGTGACGAGCTGGCCCCACTCCGGGTCCGGCGCCCCGACCACCGCGGCGTCCGCGACGCCCGGGTGCTCGTTGAGCACCTCCTCGACCTGCACCGGGTGCACGTTCTCGCCGCCGGAGAGGATCATGTCGTCGCGGCGCCCCACGATCGTCACGTACTCGTCCTCGTCCCACGTCGCGAGGTCGCCGATGTACAGCCAGCCCTGCCGGAAGTTCTCGGCCTGCTCCTCCGGGCGCCCGATGTAGCCGTAGCCGGACTTCGGCGAGCGCACGATGACCTCGCCGATCTCGCTGCCGTCCTTCGCCGCGAGGTCGTCCGGCTCGGCGCGCCGGTCCTCGTAGACCTTCACGACGGCGACGTCGTCGTCCGTGCAGGCGCGGCCCGCGCTGCCCGCGTGGACGGGGAGGTCGGCGGGGCGCAGGAACGTGTTCCAGAAGGCCTCGGTCGTCCCGTACCCGTTGAAGATCCGCGGCGTCAGGACCTCCTGGTACCGCAGGCAGGCGGCGCGGTCGAGCGGCGCGCCCATCGTCACGATGCCGCGCAGCGTGGACAGGTCGCGCGGGCGGCGCTCCTGCGCGTCCGCGAGCCGCTCCAGATTGGTCGGCGCCCCGATGAGGAAGGTGATCCCCCGCTTCTCCACGAGGTCGAGCACGGTGTCCGCGTCGAAGTGCCGCAGCGGCACGACCTCGCCGCCGACGTAGAAGACCGGGTTGGGGCCGCCCGAGTAGAGTCCGCCGCGGTGGAACCACGGGGACATGTTGAGGGTGCGGTCCTCCGGCGAGAGCGGGAAGTGCATGATCACGTCGTGCGCCGAGAGCACCTCGACCGCGTTGTTGAGCGGCACGCCCTTCGGCAGGCCCGTCGTGCCCGAGGTGTACAGGCGTGTCGTCTCCGTGTAGATCCCGGCCTCGGGGGCGTCCGGCAGGGCCTGTCCGGCGCCTCGCTCGGCGAGTTGCACGAAGGGCAGGGAGCCGGGCAGCGGGTGGTCCCCCTCCTGCCCCGAGGGCACGTGCACCACGAGCTTCGGCGCGTGTCCGGCCCGCTCCAGGGCCTGCCCGGCGAACTCGGCGACGGAGGTGTCGTACACGAAGACGGCCGGCCGCCCCGTGTCCAGGATGTGCGCCGTCTCTCCCGGGGCGAGCCGGAAGTTCACCGGTGAGCCCACCGCGCCCAGGCGCTGCGTGGCGAGCCAGAGCAGGGCGAACTCGGGCCCGTTGAAGAGCTGGTAGGCGACGAGGTCGCCGGGCCCGACCCCGTGGGCGGCGAGCCCGGCGGCGAGCCGCTCGACCTCCTCGCCCAGTTCCGCGTACGTCCAGGTGCGGCCCGTGGCGGGGTCGGACATCGCGGTGGAACGGGCGTAGCGGTGCGTGTTGCGCGCGAAACCGGCCCAGTAGGTGAAGCGCTGCTCGAAGACGTCCCGGAAACCTGTCGGGTCGTAGGCGGGGGTGGTGTTCATATCTGTGTCTCGCGTATCTCGCGTATCGCGGAAAAGGCCGGGTGCGGAATGAGGACCGCGGGCACGGCGGTGCTCAGACCGCTCTCAGCACGGCGACGCAGTTCTGGCCGCCGAAGCCGAAGGCGTTGACGGCCGCCGCGCGGACGTCCGCCTTGCGGGCGGTGTGCGGGACGTAGTCCAGGTCGCACTCCTCGCCCGGCTGGTCGAGATTGATCGTGGGCGGCACGACGCCGTCCCGGATGGCGAGCGCGGCGACCATCGCCGAGAGCGCCCCCGCCGCGCCGATGAGGTGACCCACCATCGACTTCGGGGAGCTGACGAGGAGGTCGTAGGCGCTGGTGCCGTACACCTCGCGGATCGCCTTGGACTCGGTGAGGTCGTTGATGCGGGTGCTCGTGCCGTGCGCGCAGATGTAGTCCACGTCGCTCGCCACCGTTCCCGTGCGCTCCAGCGCCTGCCGCATCGCGGAGACGGCCCCCGCCCCGGACGGATCGGGCGCGCTCACGTGGAAGGCGTCCGAGGTGAGCGCCCCGCCCGCGACCTCCGCGTAGGGGCGCGCGCCGCGCGCGGCGGCGTGCTCGGCCGACTCCAGGACGCACACGACGGCGCCCTCGCCGAAGACGAACCCGTCCCGGTCCGCGTCGAAGGGCCGCGAGGCCCGTTCGGGCTCGTCGTTGCGCTTCGAGAGCGCGCCCATGTTCGACAGCCCCTGGAACATGACCCGCGTGATCGCCGAGTCCGTGCCGCCCGCGAGGACCACATCGGCCTCGCCCGACAGGATCAGCCGCCGCGCCTCCAGGAGCGCGTACACGCCGCTCGCGCAGGCGAGCGCGCTCGCCGTCACCGGGCCGCGCACCCCGAGGTCGATCGCGACCTCGCAGGCAGGCATGTTCGGGATGACGGACGAGACGAAGTACGGGGAGATCGTGCGCGGATCGGCGTGCATCTGGTCCACCGCGCGCTCGACGCCGTCCATCCCGGCGACCGCGTTGTTCAGGACGACGCCGACGCGGTCCGCGTTCACCCCCTCGCCGCCCACCGTGAGCGAGGCGTCGGCGACGGCCTCGCGCGCGGCGGCGATCGCGAGCTGCGAGAAGCGCGCCGAGCGGCGCTCGCGCTTGCGGTCGAGCAGGGCGGAGGGGTCGAAGCCCTTCACCTCCCCCGCGATCGTCGTCGGCAGCCCGGTCGCGTCGAACGCGGTGAGGGGCGCGATGCCCGACCTCCCCGCGAGGAGCGCCTGCCACGTGCTCTCCCGGTCGTTGCCGACCGGAGTGAGGGCCCCGAAGCCCGTCACCACGACTTGTCGATTGCTCTGCACGTACTCCTCCTGGAAAACAGACCAAAGAAAACAGACCAGCGAAAGCCGGCCGCGCACGCGACCGGTGACCCCCTACCGCCCGTCGAGCAGGCGGTGCGCGGCGCGCAGCCCCTCGGCCGTCGCGCGCACCGCGTTGAGCGCGCCCGTGCCGGCGGCACCGCCCGCCACCTCGAAGGGCACCCCCGCGTGCCGCAGCGTCACCGCCACGTCCCGCTCGGGCTCCTGCCCCGTGGCGAGCACGACGTGGTCGGCGGCGATCAGCTCCGTACCGCCCCCCGCGTCCCGCACCACCACGCCCTCCCGGGTGATCTCCTCGACCCCCGTCTCCGTCAGGAGCCGCACCCCGGCCGAGCGGAGCTCGTCGAGCACGACCCACCGCGTCGAGGGACCGATGCCCGCGCCCATCCGCCGCCCGCGCCGCACGACGGTGACCTGCCGGGGGACCGCGGAGGTGGTACGGGGCGCGAGCGCCGCGTCGCGCCCCCCGGCGCCCGCGGCCGTCAGCGCGTGCCGCGCAAGAAACGCCTCCGGGGTCCGCTTGAGCTGCGGGTCCGCCGTCAGCAGGTGCGCGAGGTCCACGCCGACCCCGCCCCCGCCGATGATCGCCACCCGCGGCCCGAGGGCCTCCGGGTCGGCGAACGCCTGCTGGTAGTCGAGGACGTGCGGCAGCGCGGCCCCCGGCAGGTCGGGGCGGTGCGCGAGGACCCCGGTCGCGAGCACGATCCCGTCGAGACCGCCCAGGTACGCGAGGTCGCGGTGCCCCACCCGGTGCCCGAGCCGCAGCGGCACCCCCAGCCCGGCCAGCTCGCGCACGTGGTGACGGACCGTCTCGCCGAAGTCCTCCTTGCCCGGCACCCGCGCCGCCCAGCGGAACTGCCCGCCCGGCTCGCTCTCCGCCTCGAAGACCTCGACCTCCTGGCCGAGCCGCGCGAGCGTCCGCGCCGCCTCCAGTCCGGCCGGGCCCGCGCCGACCACCGCGTACCGGCCGCGCCGCTCCCGCACCGTCAGCGGGAACTCGGCCTCGTACCCGGAACGCGGATTGACCAGGCACGACACGCGCTCGGTGCCGAAGGACCTGTCGATGCACGCCTCGTTGCACGCGAGGCACACGTCCACCGTGTCCGGGCGGCCCGCACGCGACTTCGCGACGATCTCCGGATCGGCGAGGAAGGGCCGCGCGAGCGCGACGAAGTCCACGTCCCCCGCCGCCAGCACCTCGTCGACCTGCGCGAGCCGCGAGTAGCGGTTCGACGCGATGACGGGCAGCGCGCCGTGCCCGCCCGCGCGCAGCGCCCGCTTCACGTCCTTCGCGTACGTCGCCCACGTCCCCGCCGGGACCTGCGCCTGCACGGTCGGCACGGGCGACTCGTGCCACCCGATCCCCACGGCGAGCGCGTCCACGCCCGCCTCCGCGAGCGCCACGGCGAGCGCGCCGACGTCCTCGCGCGGCGTTCCGCCCTCGACGAGATCGGCGCCCGACATGCGGAAGAGCACGGGGAAACCGGCGCCGACCGCCGCACGCACCGCCGCCGCCACCGCGACGGGGAACCGGCGCCTGCGCTCCGGGTCCCCGCCCCACTCGTCCTCGCGCCTATTGGTGAGCGGCGCCGTGAACTGGTTGACGAGGTAGCCCTCGGAGCCCATCACCTCGACCGCGTCGAAGCCGAGTTCCACGGCCCGCCGCGCGGCCCGTGCGAAGTCCTCGACCGTCGCGGCGATCCGCGGCCCGCTCAGCTCGCGCGGGGTCGTGCGCGTGAAGCGGCTCGCGACCGGCGAGGGCGCCCAGCCGGGCCCGCCGTCCGTGCCGGGCGCGCCGGGCAGCGCGTACCGGCCGGCGTGGAAGAGCTGGAGCGCGATGAGCCCGCCCGCCTCGTGCACCGCCGCGGCGGTACGGCGCAGCGCCTCCTCGTGCGCGGGCTCCCCGGCGACCCCGTACCCGGGACCGCCCGCGCCCTCGGGGCTCACCGCCGTGCCGCCCGTGACGAGCAGCGCCGCGCCGCCACGCGCGCGTTCCGCGTAGAACGCGGCGAGCGCCGCGCCCCCGTCGCCGAGCGTCTCCAGGTTCAGGTGCATCGCGCCCATGACCACCCGGTGCGGCAGACGCAGGCGGCCGAGCGTGCCGGGGCGGAAGACGTGGTCGAACATGGGCCTTCTCCTCGCTTCCGGCCCCGGGGCGGACTCCCCGGGGTCCGGGTGGTGAATGCCCGGCGGGCGGGGCGAGCGCTCCCGGGCCGGCCCGCCGAGCGGGGAGGCCGGGGCGCGCCGCCCGCCGGGCGCGGACGTCAGCTCTCGCGCGTGGGCCGCGGCGGAAGCTGCAACTCGGGCCCCGCGTCAGCGAAGAACGGCGGCGCCACGACGCTCAGCCCGCCGTCCACGACGAGCGTCTGCCCGGTGATGTAGCCCGAGCCCTCGCCGAGCAGGAAGTGGATGGTGTCCGCCATCTCCTGCACCGTCCCCGGACGGTGGGCGGGGATGCGGTCGAGGACGCCCTGCATGTCCGGCATCCCCTTGACGTTGTAGAAGTACTCCAGCGAGTCCGAGTCGATGAGCCCGCCGTTCACGGCGTTCACGTTGATCCCGTACGGCGCGAACTCCACCGCCATGAACCGCACCCACGCCTCGATCGCGGCCTTCATCGCGCCGAGCGTCGCGTACGTCGGGTACGCGCGGATCGACCCGTACGACGAGAGCGCCACGATGCGGCCGCCCTTGTCCATGAGCTTCACCGCCTCCTGCGCCCCGAGGACGAAGGGCCGCAGGTTCATCGCGTAACTGCGGTCGAGGTGGTGCGGGCCGAGGTCCACGATGTTCTTGAACGCGCTCGCCGCCGCGTTCGACACGAAGTGGTCGAGCCGCCCGCAGCGCCGCGCGACCTCGTCGAAGAGCGCCGTGACACCCTCCGTCGTCTCCACGTCGGCCTGTACGGCGAAGCCCTGACCGCCCGCCTCCTCGACATCGGCGACGGTCTTCTCGGCGAGGTCCTTGTTCTTCTTGTAGTTGACGACGACGGTGCCGCCCTCGCGCGCGAGCGTCAGCGCGAGTGCGCGCCCGATCCCGCGCGAGGCGCCGGTGATCAGCGAGACGCGGCCCTGTGCGGTGCGGTCCTGCTCAGTGCTCATGGGAGCTGTGTTCCTTCGTGGTGCGGACGGGTACGGGTACGGGCGGGGCGCCGTTCAGCGCCCGGCCTCCGGGGCGGCCACCGGCGGCGTGCGGCGCAGCACCTCGCGGAAGACGACGGCCTTCTGCACCTCGTTGGTGCCCTCCTCGAAGCGCTGTGCGCGGGCGTCCCGGTAGACCCGCTCGATCTTCTGGCTCTTCCAGTAGCCGAGTCCGCCGTGGATCTGGAGGGCCTTGTCGGTGACGTGCGTCAGCATCGTCACGGCGTGCATCTTCGCCATCGACGACTGCAGGGAGGCGTCCTCGGCCCCCTGCTCGAAGCGGCGCGCGGCGTGCAGCACGAGCTGCTTGGCCGCCTCGATGTCGGCGGCGTTCTCGGCGAGCATGAACTGGATCGCCTGGCGCTGCGTCAGCGCCTTGCCGAACGTGACCCGGTCCCGCGCGTACGCGACCGCGAGCTGCTGGGCCCGCTCGGCGAGCCCGACGCAGCTCATCGCGACCGAGATGCGCGAGGGCGTCAGGAAGCCGCCGAGGAAGACGTCGAGCCCCTCGCCCTCCGCGCCGAGCCGGTGGTCGACCGGGACGGGCGTGCGCTCGAAGCTCAGCGAGGCGTGGTCCGTGCCCGTGACGCCCATCGTCTGCGAGGTGTCCTCCACCGTGACGCCCGGCGCGTGGCGCGGCACGAGCAGCGCGACGGTGCCCTCGTGGCCCGTACTGCCCTCGACCCGCGCCGCGAGCAGGTAGTAGTCGCAGCGCACACCGAAGGTGATGAGGTGCTTGCTCCCCGAGAGGTAGTACGTGTCGCCCTCGCGCACCACGGACGTCGTGATGTCCGCGCCCGTGCCGTTGCCCGGCTCGGTGAGGGTGAAGGCGATCTTGATCTCACCGGTGATCGAGGGGAGGACGAAGCGCTTGCGCTGCTCCTCGGTGGCGTGCCCGTCCATCGCCCGCCAGATGCCGTTGACGACGTGCACGATCATGCGGATCGAGCCGTGCGAGCGGGAGAAGACCTCCATCAGCTCCATCCAGCGCGAGAACGGCAGCCCGTGCCCCCCGTACGCGACGGGCGCCGCCATGCGCAGGAACCCCCGCTCGTTCAGCTCGGCCCACAGCGCCTCGGGGACCTCACCGGTCTCCTCGATGCGCTCCGCCCAGCGCTCGCCGGGGCCCTCCACCCACGCCTCTACCTGGGTGCGGAGCTCCTCGAAGGAGTGCTCGTCGCTCATGTGCTGCCTCTTCTTCTTCTCGTACGGTCCAGCTCTGCGTCGGCGGGGCGCCGCGCGGCCCTCCCCGCCGTCCCGGGCCCTCACGCCCGGAGGGCCGGAGGGCGGCGCGCCGCCCTCCGGCCCCGGGGACTCAGTCCTCCTGCGGCCTCAGTTCCCTCGCTCTCTCGCGCAGGGCGAACTTCTGCACCTTGCCGATCGGGTTGCGCGGCAGCACCCCGAGCGGTTCGAGCCGTTCGGGCCAGTACTGCTTGGCCACCTGGTGCTCGTCCAGATACGCGCGCATCTCGCCGAAGCCGAGCCGCTCGCCCTCCTTGAACACCACGAAGGCGCACGCGCGTTCACCGAGCCGCGCGTCGGGCATCGCGACGACGGCGATGTCCTCGACGGCCGGGTGCGCGAAGAGCAACTGCTCGATCTCCGCGACAGGGATCTTCTCGCCGCCCCGGTTGATGACGTCCTTGACGCGCCCGGTGATCCGCAGATACCCCGAGGCGTCGAGCGTCGCGAGGTCGCCGGTGCGGTACCAGCCGTCCTCCGTGAACACCTCGGCGGTCAGGTCCGGCCGGTCCAGGTAGTCGTCGAACACGGTGGGGGAGCGCAGCTCGAAGTTTCCCTCGACCCCGGCCGGGAGCGCGTGCCCCTGGTCGTCCGTGATCCGCAGCTCGATCCCGTCGAGCGGCCGCCCGTCCGAGCCCCAGCGCTGCGCCGGCTCGTCGCCGGGCGCGGAGAGCGCTCCGAGGCACGTCTCGGTCGTCCCGAAGGCCCCGCACACGTCGGCGCCGAGCACCCGCCCGGCCCGCTCGGCGAGCCCGCGCGGCACCTGCGCCCCGGTCGCGACGAAGATCCGCAGCTTGCGCGGCATGTCCCCGCCGTCCTCGACCGCCTTCACGAGGTCGGTCAGGAACGGCGTCGCGGCCTGCACGAAGCTGGCCCCGTGCGTGTTGAGCGAGGTGAGCGCGCGCTTCGCGTCCCACTCGGCCTGCGTGATCTGCGGGACGCCGAGGACGAGCGCGAGCGTCATCCCGTACAGGAACCCCGTCTGGTGCGCGAGCGGCGAGGGCACCCAGATCGCGTCCCCCGCGTGCAGCCCGAGGTGCCTGATCTCCATCGAGACCGCGCGCACGAGGTTCTGCGAGGGCTGCGTGACGCCCTTCGGCTCCCCGGTGGTGCCCGAGGTGAACAGGAGCTGCGCGGTCGCCTCGGGCGAGGGGACGTACGCGTCGAGCGCGGCCCGGTCCACCTCGGTGCCCGCGAGCGCCTTCTCCCAGTCGTGCACCGTGACACCCGGGTGGTCCGCCCCGGGCAGCTCCGCGCTCCCGCCGTCCTCGGCGAGCACGACGAGCCGCGACAGCTCCCCGCGTTCCCCGGCGGAGAGCCCGAGCACCTCCTCGGCAGGTCGCCGGTTGCGGTACCGGTCGGCGACGACGAGCACCTTCGCCCGGGAGCGGCGCAGCACGAAGCCGAGTTCCCGCTCCCGGAAGAACGGGATGACGGGGCAGCACACCGCCCCGATCCGCAGCGCGGCGAGCGAGAGCACGACGAACTCGACGCGGTTCGGGAGCTGGTACGCCACGTTGTCGCCGGGCCGCACCCCGAGCCCGAGCAGCAGCGAGGCCGCGCGCTCGACCCGCTCGTGCAGCTCGCGCCATGTCACGGTCTCGTCCCTGTCGGCCCGGACGTCGACGACCGCGACGTCGTGCGGACGACTCGCCGCCCGGCGCCGCAGCCACTCGGGGAGCGTCACGCGCGCCGCGAGGTCCGGCTTCGTGACCTCTTTCTCCAGCCGCCGCTGCCGCGGCCGTCCCGAGGGAGCGGGCCCGTCCTCGACACTCATCGGCACGCCGAGCGTGTTCATCGCGTCGAGGAAGGCCGGGTACGAGATCCGGTACGCGTTCGGATACGTCAGCGTCGAGTGGCCGCGCGCCCGCGAGGAGGCGACGGCGAGCGACATCAGCACCCGGTGGTCGTTGAACGAGGAGAGCTTCGCGCCCACCAGCCCCTCGACGCCGCGCACCCGCAGCGCGTCCGCGTCCAGCTCCAGATCCCCTCCCATCGCGTTGAGCTGGAGCATCGCGGCGGCGCGGTCGGATTCCTTGAGCCGGGTGTGCGCGATGTTGTGGAAGACGGACTCGCCGTAGGCGAAGGAGCCGAGGGTGGAGAGGATCGGCAGCATGTCGGGCACGTCCCGGCAGTCCACCTCGACGCCCTTGAGCATCGGCGCCTCCTGCCGGATGCGCACCCCGCCGGCCGCCTCGTCCAGCTCCATCGGGACCCCCATCGCGCGCGCGATGTCGAGGAAATGGAACTCGGGGTGGTCGGCGGGACCGCCCTCCAGGCGGTTCATGCCCTTGAGCAGGACGTCCGAGGGGTGCAGCGCGGCGACGGCGATCCCGAAGGCGGCCGAGCCGATGTCGGGCGGCAGCGTCAGCTCCGTCGCCACGGCCGACTGCCCCGGCTCCACGTCGAAGCGCCGCCAGTCGTCGGAGACGGTGACCCGCAGGCCGAACTGCCGCATCATCGCGACGGTCAGCTCCAGGTAGGAGCGCTCGTTGAGTTCGCCCTCGACCTCGATCGTGGTGGGCCCCGTCGCGAACGGCGCGAGCAGGATGAGCCCGGAGATCCACTGCGAGAGCGTCCCGGCGATGCGGACGTGCCCGCCGCTGGGACGCCGCGCGGTGACTCCCACGGGCGGGCAGTCGTCGGCCGACTCGACGCCGACGCCCATCTGCCGCAGCGCGGCGAGCAGGGGGCCCACGGGACGGCGGCGGAAGTACTTCTGCCCGGTCACCGCGACGTCGCGGTCCGAGAGCGAGGCCAGGCCGATCATGAAGTAGAGCGTCGTGCCGGAGGAACCGGCGGACACGGCCGCGCGGCGCGGCCGGTAGCGCCCACCGAGACCGTGCACCACAAAGGTGTCGCCCTCGGTGGTGATCCTGACCCCCAGGCCGCGCAGCAGCTGCACGGTGTACTGGACGTGCCGGGCGTCGGAGAGCCCGTGCACGCGGCTGACGCCCTCGGCCAGCGAGGCGAGGATCAGGGCACGGTGCGCGTGGTACTTGGAGTTGGGGACAAGGACTTCACCGGTGAGCTGGTGCTGAATCCCTTTGACAAGAAGGTGCATGGGGTCGTGCTTCTCCCTGGCCATGGGCGGGCACACCGAGCCGCGCACGCACGCGCGCCGCCCCCGCCGGCCGCACCCGAGGCCGGTGGCCGGGCAGCACGAACAGGGCCGCGGGGCATCCGTGGCTCGGTGATGGAGCCGTCTCGGAGACGGCAGTGGTTACGTTATGGAAGCGAGGGGCTACAGGCGTGCGACGTCGCCGTAGACAGCGGCGCATGGCCCGTACGGGGGACGGGTGCCGTCTTGGTCGACGGCGACTCTGGGACACGCGCGGACGGTGACATCCGGCAACGCCTGGAGAAACAGATCGGACGGCTGTCATGGCACGGGGCCTGGGTGAGGCCCGTAAGTCGTGGCAGGAGCCGAGGTGCGCTCGCGCGGCCGGGCAGGGGCCGCGAACAAGTAAGCGTCCGGATGACCGGCCCACGCGAAACAACGCGTTGCTCAGTCACCCGATCTTTATATCAATGGGCGATGCATCTAGACAGCCCAGGTCCCGCCATGTGGTCATCACCGCGCTGACCTGCGGTTTTCCTGGATGGAGCACCGCGCAGGTGAGGCCCGTGGCGCTCGTCTGGGCCCGTCCCGGCGGCGCGGGGGAGCGGTGGGCGGCACGCGGGCAGAGGGGGCGGGCCGGGCCGGGGGGTGCGGGGCGAGTACCGGCACACGAAGAAGGGCCCCGCTCTCGCGGGGCCCTCACTGTGTGTCCGAGGGGGGACTTGAACCCCCACGCCCGATAAAGGGCACTAGCACCTCAAGCTAGCGCGTCTGCCATTCCGCCACCCGGACAGGGTGTTCGCTCTGGGCTGTTCGGCCCCGGCGACGTGGAAAACAATACCAAACATCCGAGGGCGGTCGATCACCCCTGGTCCGGGCCCCTGTGAACGGCGTGTGTCCCGGGGGAGGGCGGTCTTGGGGGCGCGGCGGGGGGCGCGCGAGGATGGGGGGAGCGCGGCGCCGAGCAGGGCGCCGGCCGACCGACCGCCAAGGAGAGCAGCGTGAGCGAGCCGAGCACCGGAAGGGCGGCTTCGGGCCAGGACGAGGTCGTCGATCTCACCCGGGACCTGATCCGCATCGACACCAGCAACTACGGGGACCACTCGGGCCCCGGCGAGCGCGCGGCGGCCGAGTACGTCGCCGAGAAGCTGGCCGAGGTCGGCCTCGAACCACGGATCTTCGAGTCCCACCCGGGCCGCGCCTCGGTCGTGGCCCGCGTCGAGGGCGAGGACCGCTCCCGCCCCGGCCTCCTCATCCACGGCCACACCGACGTCGTCCCCGCCAACGCCGCCGACTGGACCCACGACCCCTTCTCGGGCGAGGTCGCCGACGGCTGCGTGTGGGGGCGCGGCGCCGTCGACATGAAGGACATGGACGCGATGACCCTCGCGGTCGTCCGCGACCGGCTCCGCACGGGCCGCAAGCCCCCGCGCGACATCGTCCTCGCCTTCCTCGCCGACGAGGAGGCCGGCGGCACGTGGGGCGCGCGGCACCTCGTGGACCACCACGCGGACCTCTTCGAAGGCGTCACCGAGGCGATCGGCGAGGTCGGCGGCTTCTCCTTCACCGTCAACGAGAAGCTGCGGCTCTACCTCGTCGAGACGGCCCAGAAGGGGATGCACTGGATGAAGCTCACCGTGGCCGGGACCGCCGGGCACGGTTCGATGATCCACCGCGACAACGCGATCACGGAGCTGTCCGAGGCCGTCGGCCGCCTCGGCCGCCACGAGTTCCCGATCCGCGTCACCAAGACGCTCCGCCACTTCCTCGACGAACTCGGCGACGCGCTCGGCACCGAGCTGGACCCCGAGAACATGGACGAGACCCTCGCCAAGCTCGGCGGCATGGCCAAGCTCATCGGGGCCTCGCTCAAGAACACCGCCAACCCGACCCAGCTCGGCGCCGGCTACAAGGTCAACGTCATCCCCGGCGAGGCCAGCGCCCACGTCGACGGCCGCTTCCTGCCCGGGTACGAGGAGGAGTTCCTCGCCGACCTCGACCGCATCCTCGGCCCGCGCGTGCGCCGCGAGGACGTGCACGCCGACAAGGCCCTGGAGACCGGTTTCGACGGCGCCCTCGTGGACGCCATGCAGACCGCGCTGGGCGCCGAGGACCCGATCGCGAAGGCCGTCCCGTACATGCTCTCGGCCGGGACCGACGCGAAGTCCTTCGACGACCTCGGCATCCGCTGCTTCGGCTTCGCGCCCCTGCGGCTGCCCGCCGATCTCGATTTCGCAGGGATGTTCCACGGCGTCGACGAGCGCGTCCCCGTCGACGCGCTCCAGTTCGGTGTCCGTGTCCTCGACCGCTTCATCGACGCCTCCTGAGGCGAGGAAGGGCGAGGGCGCACACTCCCACGAGCGGCGCGCGCGCCGTGCCCGTACGCTCCCTGTCGCGTACGGGCACGGCGCGCGTTCGCGCTGGTCGGGGCGGTGCGGCGGGGCCGGGCGGGGTCCCGGGGCGGGCTCGGTCGGGCCCGGCGCACCGGGCGCCGCGACCGGCCGGAAATCGAGCGTCTGTACCACTCCCACTGGTACGGGTGAATGCACTCATCTGGTCGTAGCTCGAATACTCCCTCCTCGTTACAGGTGTTGCGGTCCGCGGCTGGGACCGCGCTGTCCACCTAGGAGGAAAAATGATCAAGAAGATCGTCGCCACGGTCGCGGCGACCGGTGGCCTCGTGCTCGCCGGTGCCGGCCTGGCCTCGGCCGACTCGGGCGCCCAGGGCGCGGCCGTCGGTTCCCCCGGCGTGCTCTCGGGCAACGTCGTCCAGGTTCCCGTGCACGTCCCGGTGAACCTCTGCGGCAACACGATCAACGTGATCGGCCTGCTCAACCCGGCCTTCGGCAACACCTGCGTCAACGCCTGATCCAGGTGGACGCCACCCCCGGCCGGGGGTGTCCCTGCGGCCCCGGAGCGCGCGACGCGCTCCGGGGCCGCGGCTCTCACCACACCGCGCACGCGCGAGGTGCCGTGCGCTTCGAAGCTGTGACTACGACAGGGAATTGCTATGCGACAGGTCACGCGCAAGGGCCTGATGACTGTGGCGGCCGCCTCCGGCGTGCTCGCCGTCACCGGTGGCTACGCGGTCGCCGACTCCGGCGCCCAGGGCGCGGCCGTGGGCTCGCCCGGCGTCCTCGCGGGCAACCTCGTGCAGGCACCGGTCGATGTGCCGGTCAACGTGTGCGGTAACACGGTGGACGTCGTGGGGCTCCTCAACCCCGCCTTCGGCAACCACTGCGAGAACGACTCGGGCCAGTCCCGTCCCGGCGGCTACGGCGACGAGGACGGCGGTGGCCGCGGGAGCGGGGGCGGCCACCACACCGGGGGCGGCCACCAGAGCGGCGGCGGCGCCCACGCGGGCGGTCAGGCCGTCGGTTCGCCGGGCGTCGGCTCCGGCAACCAGGTGCAGGTGCCGGTCGACCTGCCGGTGAACGCGTGCGGCAACAGCATCTCGGTCATCGGCCTCCTCAACCCGGTGTTCGGCAACGACTGCGCCAACGAGTCGACGCCGCCCCCGGCCCCGCCGGAGCACCCGGGCCACCCGGAGCACCCCGGCCACCCGGGCAAGCCCGAGAAGCCGGAGAAGCCGGAGACTCCCAGGACTCCGGAGAAGCCGAAGCCCCCGGCGGAGCACACCACGCCCCCCGGCAACTCCGTGCAGGTCTCCGCGAAGACCCCGGAGCCCACCCAGCAGCTCGCCGAGACCGGCAGTGAGATCCCCGCGGGCGCGCTCGGTGCCGCCGCGGCCGGGATGCTCCTCGCGGGCGCCGTGGTCTACCGCAAGGCCCGCGCGAAGGCGTGACCCGCGGCCGTAGGCGAGCGCGCGCCCAGGCGCCCCTCGCACGGCATGCCGAAGGGCCCCGCTCAGGGAGAGCGGGGCCCGACAACACGAGGAGACCTGGTCGCCCGTCCGGGTGAGGCGCGGGACCCGCGGCCGCGGCCGCCGCCTCCTCGTCTCACCACGTGGCCCGCGGCTGGCGGATGATCCTGCGCCGCAGCCGGACCCGGCGGCTGCCGTCGGGATGCAGCCTGAGGCGGTCCAACTCCCAGTGTCCGTACTCCGCGTGGTCGGTGAGCAGGCGAGTCGTGTCCTTGCGGCTGACGCCCCTGGGCACGTACACGTCGACAAATTCGTATTCCGGCATCGTATCTATTGTGCGTCCACAGGCCCGGTACGGATAGCGTCTGCACTATGTCTGATGCTGAGCAGCCCCCGGTTGCCGAGGTACGTGCCGCCGCCGAGGCGGTGAAGGCCGCGCTCGACCGTCACCTGGCCGCGGTCGAGAACCGCTCGGGCGAGGACGATCCCGCCGTCTACCAGGCTTTCAACGAGCTGGCCACCGCCGCGGAGACCTACGACGAACTGCTCTACGAGCGCTACGACGAGGTCACCCCCTTCGAGATCCCCGGCGCCGAGGACTCCTTGCCGCCCTACACCGGGCCCGAGGACCCGAGCGCCCTGAGCGTGCTCATCCGCAGGGACTACACCGTCGCCCGCCCCGACCTCCTGCTCGGCCAGGCCGAGCGCGTCGCGGACCTGCACCCCGAGTCCCCCGGCGCCGGGCTGCACGCGGCGCTCGGTGTCCTCTTCGGCGAGTACGAGCCGGACGAGATCGCCTCGCGGCACCGGGAATTCGGCCTGGAGGAGGGCGACTCGACGCTGTGGGTCGCCGCCACCGACGACGCCCCCGAGCCCGGTGAGTGGCTCGACGCGCCCTTCGAGGGCGCCGACCCGCAGTCGGTCATCTGCCGCTTCGACGTCAGCGCGGTCTTCGACGACGACCCCGAGGACGACGTACGGCCCGCCCACCGGCCGGGCCTGCGCGGCCACGGCGGCGAGGTGGAGGACGAGATCGACGAGGACGAGGGACTCTGAGCGTCCGCTCCGGCGCGGGCGGCACGGGTACGGGGCGGCCTTCCCGCCCCGTACACCGGCCGCTCGTACTTCCCCGCCCGCTCCGCCGCACGGGGCCAGGCACCGCCCCGTGCCGTAGCGACCGCCCGTGGGCCGGGGGGCGGCGGCGCGGGCGCCCTCTCAGCCCTCCGCGGGCCTGCTCAGCAGCGTCGTGAGGCGGGTATGGCGCTCTGCGGCGGGGCGCGCGGCCACCGCCCGCGCCAGGGCCTCCCCGGCGCCCTGGACGACGGAGAGGTGGCGTTCGGCACGTCCCGCCGCTGTGTAGAACCACGCGCGGCTCAGGACCGGGACGGCGTCGCCGGGGACCACGACCACGACGGCCGCCCAGCGGTGCCCGACCGCCTGGTGCGCGGTGAGCGCCCAGGCATGGCGCACCGTGCGGCCCGTGTCGGCGGGCGCCACGCGGACGGGGACGCCCTCGCACTCCAGGCGCAGCCCCTCCTGGTCGGCCCCCACGACCCGCCCGAGCGCCGTGCGCCCCGGGGCCGGTGACCACACGATCCGGTCGCCCGGATCGAAGCCGCCGAAGCGGCCGGGCCCCGGGTTGAGCCGTTCCTTCAGCGCCGCGTTGAGCACCCGGGTACCGGCCGCGCCGCCGTGCCCGGGAACGAGGACCTGCGTCTCGTCGGGGGCGACGCCCAGCGCGCGCGGCACGGAGTCGGTGACGAGCTGCACCGTCCGGTGCACGGCCTCGCCCGGATCGCGGACCGGAACCACCACGACCTCGTGGCCGCCCGTGCGCGGCACCTCGAACTCGCCGACGCCGAGCCCCGAGACGAACTCGCCGACCGGGCCAGGGTCGGGGGTGCGCGAGACGACGTGCGGCGCGAAGCGCGCGGCGAGCAGATCCCCGAAGACCCGCCCCGCACCCGCCGAACCGAGCACGCCCGGGTCCCCGCTCAGCACGAGCCGCGCCCCGTCCGGGACCGACTCGGCGAGCAGCGCGGCCTCCTCGACGCCGAGCTGGGGGGCGTCGAGCACGACGAGCAGGTCGAGCGCGAAGCGCCCTTCCTCGTCGCGGGCGGGCCCTTGCGTACCGGAGAGCAGTCCGGCGACGGTGAGCGCGGGCTCCTTCGCGCCGAGCAGCGCGGCGAGCGCGCGACGGCCCTCGGCGGTGTGCGCCGCCGCGAAGGCGCGCAGACCCAGGCCGCGCGCGGCGGAGACGAGCGCCGCCGTCTCGGCCCGGCCCGCCTCGCCGCCCGTGTGCAGGACGAGGGGGTGCGCGGCGGCGGCACGGATCAGCTCGGCCGCGCTGCCGCGCCCCGCCGCCTCCGCGGCGGGCCCCCAGCCGTCCTCGGTCCCCACCTCGGCGGCGGCGATCCGGCCGAGCGCGTCCGCGAGGCTCTCCTCGGCGAGCGCGTACCGCTCCAGGCCGACGAGCACGGGGACCGGCGGCGCTTCCTCCTCCTCGTCCCCGGCGGGCGGGACACCGTCCTGGAAGAGCAGCGCGTCGCCCTCGGCGACGGCCTCCTGGACGGCCTCCTCGGCGTCGGGGACGCCGTGCTCGCCGAGCGCGGCGGCGAGTTCGCTCAGCTCACGGACGGTGTGCCCGCGCAGCGCCGCGTCTTCGAGCAGCCGTACGGTCAGCGCCCGCCCCCGGCGTACGTCCCCGGGCGCCGCCTCGGCGCCGAGCAGGGCGCGGGCGAAGGCGTCGGCGTGCTCGGGCGTGACCCCGGCCAGTCGCAGCAGCTGCCACGGATCGGACTCCAGCTCGCTCGCCGCGCCCTCGCCGAGCGCGCGCACGGCGGCCGGGGCGAGCGCCTCGGGCGCGCCCCCGCGTGTGAGCAGCGCGGCGACGGCGGAGAGCGCGGCCGGGTCGGGCGCCGCGGGTGCCGGAGGGGCGGGAACCGGTTCCGCCGGGCGGGGCGGCGGGGGAGCGGCGCGGCGCGGGGCGACGGGGGAGGCGGGGGCGTCGAAGGTCGCCGCCGGCCGCTCGCCCTGCTCGACCGCGCGGACGGCGGCGAGCAGCTCGGCGGCCTTCCCCGTGAGCTTCGTCCCCGCCGCGACGGGCTCCTCGCGGGCGGCCTTGCGTGCCGCGATGCGCGCCCGCTCGACCCGCTGGGCCGCGAGCTCCGCCTCGGCCTCGGAGAGCTGCGCGGCGGTCTTCCCGCCCGCGTCCCCGTCCTCGGCGGTGGAGTCCCCGCTCCGGTCCCCGTCCTCGGCGGCGGGGGCCCCGCCCTCCGTGGTGGGGGGCGCTTCCCCGGCGGCAGGGGGTCCGGCCCCGTCGGCGCCGGTCTCCTCCTCGGCACGGGGCGGGGCCGCGCCGGGCGCGTCCTCCTCCGTACCGGTGTTCCCGGCTGCCGGCTCCGTGCTCACAGCGTGCTCCAGTCCTGATCGGGATAGCGGTGCACGGGCGCGGACACGTCGTCCAGGGCCCGGCAGATCTCGTCAGGAAGACTAAGGCCCTCCACCGACAGCGCCTCGCTCAGCTGCTGGGCGGTGCGCGCGCCGACGATCGGCGCCACGACGCCGGGACGGTCGCGCACCCAGGCGAGGGCGACGTGCAGCGGCGTCGCCGCGAGGCCCTCGGCGGCCGTCGCGACCGCCTCGACGACCGCCGACGCCGTCCCGTCGAGGTACGGGGCGACGAAACCGGCCATCGCCTCGCTCGCCCCGCGCGAGCCCGCCGGGCTCGCGCCCTCGCGGTACTTGCCGGTGAGCACCCCGCGCCCGAGGGGCGAGCAGGGCAGCAGCCCCACGCCGAGGTCCCGCGCCGCGGGCAGCACCTCGCGCTCGACCCCGCGCTGGAGCAGGGAGTACTCCATCTGCGTGCTCGCGAGCCAGGTCCGCGTGCCGCCGCCTGCGAGCTGCCAGGTCGCGGCCTTGGCGAGCTGCCAGCCGCTGAAGTTGGAGACGCCCGCGTACCGCGCACGGCCCGTGCTCACCGCGAGGTCGAGCGCCTGGAGGGTCTCCTCCAGCGGTGTCACGGGGTCGAAGGCGTGCACCTGCCACAGGTCCACGTAGTCCGTGCCGAGGCGCTGGAGCGAGGCGTCGAGCGCGGCGAGCAGGTGGCCGCGCGAGGCGTTGAAACGGCGGTCGGGGTCGGGGACGCTGCCGGCCTTCGTCGCGATCACGAGGTCACGGCGCGGGACGTGGGACTCGACGAGCTGCCCGAGCAGGTACTCGGCCTCGCCGTCCGCGTAGACGTCGGCGGTGTCGACGAGCGTGCCGCCCGCCTCCCAGAAGACCTTGAGCGAGGCGGCGGCCTCGTGCTCGTCGGTGTCCCGGCCCCAGCCGAGGGTGCCGAGCCCTATCCGGGACACACGCAGGCCGGTCCGGCCGAGATGCCTCTGCTCCATGAACGCTGAGATTACGCGTCGGACGTCCGTTCGTGGGGTGCCGCGAGGGCGGGTTCCCGGTGGGGCGCTCGCCGCCGGGGGACGAAGCTCACGTGCGCGCGCGCGTCGCGTCCCTGTCGCCCCGCGACGCGGCGCAGTAGAGTCCCGGCGTAAACGTTACTGATCAGTAAGGGGTGTGGCGCATGCGGCTCGGGATCAATCTCGGCTACTGGGGCGCGGGCATGGACGCGGACAACCTCGCCGTCGCGCAGGAGGCCGACCGGCTGGGGTACGCGGTGTGCTGGGCCGCCGAGGCGTACGGCTCGGACGCGCCCACCGTCCTCGCGTACGTCGCGGCCAAAACCGAGCGCATCGACATCGGCTCGGCGATCCTCCAGATCCCGGCGCGGCAGCCCGCCATGACCGCGATGACCGCGGCGACCCTCGACTCCCTCTCCGGCGGCCGCTTCCGGCTCGGCCTCGGTGTCTCGGGCCCGCAGGTCTCCGAGGGCTGGTACGGGGTCAAGTTCGACAAGCCGCTCGCGCGCACCCGCGAGTACGTGGAGATCGTGCGCCGCGCGATGAGCCGCGAGCGCCTGAGCTTCGAGGGCGAGCACTGGACCCTCCCGCTCCCCGGCGGCCCCGGCAAGCCGCTCAAGCTCACCGTCCACCCCGAGCGCCCCCACATCCCGCTCTACATCGCCGCGATCGGCCCGAAGAACCTGGAGCAGACCGGCGAGATCGCCGACGGAGCGCTCCTCATCTTCCCGGCCGCCGCGCACCTGGAGGAGACGGCGCTCAAGCCGATCCGCGCGGGCCGCGAGAAGGCGGGCAAGACGATGGAGGGCTTCGACGTCGTGCCCACCGTGCCCCTCGCGACCGGCGACGACATCGAGGCGCTGGCCGACACCTTCCGCCCGTACACCGCCCTCTACGTCGGCGGCATGGGCAGCCGCGAGCAGAACTTCTACAACCGCCTCGCCCAGCGCATGGGGTACGAGAAGGAGGCGGCCGAGATCCAGGACAAGTACCTCGCGGGCGACAAGAACGGCGCGGCGGCTGCCGTCCCGCACCGTCTCATCGACTCCACGACCCTGCTCGGCTCCGTCGACCGCATCGCCGACGGCATGCGCGCCTACGCGGAGGCCGGCGTCACGACCCTCACCCTCGCCCCCGCCGGTTTCACGCTCGACGAGCGCGTCGCCGCGCTGCGCGCGGGCGCCGAGGCGCTGGAGCGGGCCGGGGTGGCCTGAGCGGCTCCGCACGAGCGGCCTGAGCGGCCGCACGGGTGGCCTGAGCGGCTGCACCGGCGGCCTGAGCGGCTCCGCACGGGCGGACGCCGGTACCGGCCGTACGGCGAGGGGCGCGCGTATTCGTACGCGTGCCCCTTCCGTGTACCGCCACCCGAACGGCCCACCCCCCGCGCCGTCCGCTTGCCGGACCCCGGGGCCGCGCCTTGACTCGTCGGGCGGGCACGTACGCGCCCCCGACGTGGAGGTACGGAGATGCTTTCGGCCAGGAGTCTCTTCCAGGAGATCATCGACAACGACGAGACCTACCGGCTCTTCTGCTCGGTGGCCGCCAGCGGCGAGGCGCAGGGCGGCTGGGAGAACGGGCGGATCGCCGCCCTGCTCCCCGCGAGCATGGTGCATCTCGCCCCGAAGGTCGCCCGGCACGGCGCCGACGAGGACAAGCACGGGCGCATCTTCCACGGCCTCATGCGCCGCCGCGGGGTCGAGCCCGTCGACGTCCCGCCCGAGACCGACTACACGATGCTCCTCGAACGCGCGGGGATCGGCCTCCCGCACGCCAAGCTCTCCGCCGACGAGCCGCTGAGCGAGGAGGACGTCATCACGTACCTCGCGCACAGCCGCGTCACCGAGCAGCGCGCCTCGGACCAGATGGACATGCTGCGCCGCCACTTCGCCGCGCACCCCGAGGTGGGGAACGCGGTGCGGATCATCTCGGCCGACGAGGACAACCACCTCGCCTACTGCCACGAGGAGTTGCTGCGCCTCGCGCGCGAGGGCCACGGCCGCACGATCCAGCGCGTCCTGCACGAGTGCGCGCGCGCCGAGAACCTCATCTACCGCGACGTGAGCCTCGCCGTCATGGACCACATCGGCCGCATCCTCGGCTGGTCGCGCCCCAAGGCCGCGGTGCTCGCCACCGCCATCCACGCCGCCTACGCCTGGGAGCGCGCGATCGGCTGGCGGCGCATGGTGACCCTCGCGATGCCCCAGCGCCGCGACGCCCTCGGCGGCCCGGCGACGCCGGAGCCCGAGTTCGCCTGAGCGGGGCCGCCGCCCGCCCTGCCCCGCGCCGCCTCGGCCGGACGCGGGCGGGCGGTCCGCCCCCGCCGTTCAGAGCCAGCCGCGCCGCTTGAACTGCTGGTACAGCAGCACTTCCAGGGCGACCATCAGGCCGATGACCGCCGGGTACGACCACACCCAGTGCAGTTCCGGCATGTGGTCGAAGTTCATGCCGTAGATGCCCGCGATCATCGTCGGCACGGCCGCCATCGCCGCCCATGCCGAGATCTTGCGCATGTCGTCGTTCTGGCGCACGCCCATCTGCGCGAGGTGCGCCGAGAGGATGTCCGAGACGAGGCGGTCCAGGCCCTCGACGGACTCGTTGACGCGGGTCAGGTGGTCGCTCACGTCGCGGAAGAAGGGCCGTACCGCGTCGTCCACGAAGGGCACGGCCGCGGCGAAGGGGCCGTTGCCCGCGAGCCGCAGCATCGGCATCGCGAGCGGGCCGGTGGCGCGCCGGAACTCCAGGATCTGCCGCTTGAAGTTGTAGATCCGCGAGGCCGTGCCCGCCCCCGTGCCGGAGGTGGAGCCGCCGGGCGAGAAGACCGCGGTCTCCAGCTCCTCCAGGTCGTTCTGCAACTCGTCGGCGACCACCAGGTAGTGGTCCACGACCTCGTCCGCGATCGAGTAGAGCACCGAGGTCGGCCCGTGCCGCAGCATCTCGGGCTTCTCCTCCAGGTGCTTGCGCAGCTCCGCCACCGGCGTCCCGTCCCCGTGCCGCACGGTGACCACGAAGGAGTCGCCGAGGAAGAGCATCAGCTCGCCGGAGGAGACCGTGTCGCTGTCGGCCTCGTAGTGCACGGGCTTGAGGACGACGAAGAGCGAGTCGTCGTAGACCTCCAGCTTCGGGCGCTGGTGGGCCTTGAGGGCGTCCTCCACGGCGAGCGGGTGCAGCTTGAACTCGTCGGTGACGCGTGTGAACTCCTCCTCGGTCGGCTCGTGCAGGCCGATCCACACGAAGGCGTCGCCGACGGCACGGGCGGCGTCGAGGGCGTCCGAGAAGTCGCTGGGGCCGTCCGTGCGATGCCCGTTCCGGTAGATGCCGCAGTCCACGATCACCACCCCATAGTGCCCTGCCCGCCCGGGGTCATACGTGGCCGCAGGGAGCGGGAGCGAGGGCCCGCCGGCCCCGGCGCCGCGCCTCGTCCGGGGCTCCGCTTCGCCCGCGCCGCGGGGGCCGGAACGTCCTGCGGGCCGGATTTCCGCTCCGCGTAGGCTGGAAAGCATGACCACCCTCATCCTCGTGCGCCACGGCCGGTCCACCGCCAACACCGAAGGGGTGCTCGCCGGGTGGATGCCCGGGGTGGCCCTCGACGCGCGGGGCCGGGAGCAGGCCGCGGCGCTGCCGGGGCGGCTGGAGGGGCTGCCGCTCGTGGCCGCCGTGGCGAGCCCGCTCCAGCGGTGCGAGGAGACGCTCGCGCCGCTGCTCGCCGCGCGCCCCGGGCTGCCGCTGCACACCGAGGAGCGGATCGGGGAGTGCCACTACGGGGACTGGACGGGCCGCAAGCTCAAGGAGCTGAGCGGCGAACCGCTCATGGACGTGGTCCAGAACCACCCCTCCGCCGCGGCCTTCCCCGGCGGCGAGTCCCTGCGCGCGATGGCCGCCCGCTCCGCCGAGGCGGTACGGGAGTGGAACGCGCGCCTCACCGAGGAGCACGGCGAGCAGGCGATGTACGTCATGTGCTCGCACGGCGACATCATCAAGTCCCTCGTGGCCGACGCCCTCGGCCTCCACCTCGACCAGTTCCAGCGCATTCACGTGGACCCCTGCTCCGTGACCGTCATCCACTACACGCGGTTGCGCCCCTTCCTCGTCCGGCTCGGCGACACGGGCGACCTCGACGGCCTGCGGCCCCGCGCCGAGGGCGGCGAGCAGGGACAGGCCACGGTCGGCGGCGGCGCGGGAGCGGCCTGATCGTCACCGGCAGTAGGCTGTCCGGTACCCGTGGCCCCGTGGGCCCCGCTCCCCCCGACATCAGATCCCAAGGAGAGTCAAGGACGTGTCCCGTCAGGTGTTCCTCTACGACCCGCCGGAGCGTTTCGTGGCCGGTACGGTCGGGCTCCCCGGGCGCCGTACCTTCTTCCTCCAGGCCTCGGCCGGTGGCCGGGTCACCAGCGTCGCCCTGGAGAAGGCCCAGGTGGCGGCGCTCGCCGAGCGCATGGACGAGTTGCTGGACGAAGTGGTACGGCGCAGTGGCGGCAACGCCGCCGTCCCGGCGGTCGCGCCCGCCGAAGTCACGGATTCCGGCCCGCTCGACACCCCCGTCGAGGAGGAGTTCAGGGTCGGCACGATGGCGCTGGCCTGGGACGGCGACGCCGAGTGCATGATCGTCGAGGCCCAGGCCCTCGTGGAGCTCGACGCCGAGTCCGAGGACGAACTCGCCGCCGCCGAGGAGCAACTCCTCCAGGACGACGAGAACGGTCCGCCCATGCTGCGGGTCAGGCTCAGCGGCTCCCAGGCGCGCGCGTTCGCCAAGCGCGCGCTCGACGTCGTCAACGCGGGCCGGCCCCTGTGCCCGCTGTGCAACCTCCCGCTCGACCTCGAAGGACACGTGTGCCCGCGACAGAACGGATACCGCAGGTCGGAGTGAGCGAGCCCACCGAAGCCGAAGCCGAGCCCCTGGACCCCGCCCGCGTCCGCGAGATCCTCACCCGGGGCGAGCTGACCGTGCGCGGCCGGGTCACCCGCGCGTCCAACGCCGTCCTCCTCTGCGACGCCGCGCTCGACGGGCGGAGCCTCGCCTGCGTGCACAAGCCCGTCGCGGGGGAGCGGCCGCTGTGGGACTTCCCGGACGGCAACCTCGCCCGCCGCGAGGTCGCCGCGTACGAGGTCTGCCGGGCGATGGGCTGGGACTTCGTACCGCTCACCGTGCTCCGCGAGGGGCCCTGGGGCGAGGCGATGACCCAGCTGTGGATCGAGACGTCCGAGGACGGCGGCGGCCTCCTCGCCCTGCAGGACGGCGAGGAGCCGGAGGAGGGCTGGAAGGCGATCGGCCTCGCGGAGGTGGAGGAGGACCGCACGGCCCTGCTCGTCCACCGCGACGACCCCCGCCTGCGGCTCCTCTCCGTCCTGGACGCCGTCATCAACAACGCGGACCGCAAGGGCGGCCACCTGCTCCCCACCCCCGAGGGCCGTCTCCACGCCATCGACCACGGCGTCACCTTCCACACGGACAACAAGCTGCGGACCCTGCTGTGGGGCTGGGCGGGCGAGCCGTTCCCCGCCGAGGCCGCCGAGGCCCTGACGCTCCTGGCGAAGGCCCTGGACGGCCCCCTGACGACGGCGCTGACCCCGCTGCTCACGGAAGCGGAGATCACGGCCCTGCGGACGCGGGTGGCGACGCTGCGCGCCACGGGCGTCCACCCGGAGCCGAGCGACGAGTGGCCGGCGATCCCGTGGCCGCCGGTGTAGCACCACCCGGGTCCATCGGTTCCGGCCCGCCCGGCGCCGGAGGACCCGCTGCGGAGGCCGCCAGGGACCGGGCGGCCCCCGCCCGCCGCCCGTCCGCCGCGTGAGGTCCTCCTGCGGAGGCCGGGGAGCGCCCCCGGATGGGGTGAACCCGCCCACCGGGCCCGCCCCGGGCCGGTTAACCTCGACGTATGCATTCCTGGCCCGCTTCCGAGGTCCCCGCTCTTCCCGGCAAGGGCCGCGACCTCCGAATACACGACACCGCCACCGACGGTCCGGTGACGCTCACCCCCGGCGAGGTGGCCCGGATCTACGTCTGCGGGATCACCCCGTACGACGCGACCCACATGGGCCACGCGGCCACCTACAACGCCTTCGACCTCGTTCAGCGGGTCTGGCTCGACTCCGGGCGCCAGGTGCACTACGTGCAGAACGTCACCGACGTCGACGACCCGCTCCTGGAGAGGGCCGTGCGCGACGGCGAGGACTGGACCGGGCTCGCCGAGCGCGAGACCGCCCTGTTCCGCGAGGACATGACGGCGCTGCGGATGCTGCCCCCGCGTCACTACGTCGGCGCCGTCGAGGCGATCCCCCGGATCGTTCCGCTCGTCGAACGCCTGTGCGCGCAGGGTGCCGCGTACGAGCTGGAGGGCGACATCTACTTCTCGGTCGCCTCCGACCGCCACTTCGGCGAGGTCTCGCGCCTCGACGCCGAGGCGATGCGACTGCTCTCCGCCGAGCGCGGCGGCGACCCGGAGCGTCCCGGCAAGAAAAACCCGCTCGACCCGATGCTGTGGATGGCCCCCCGGGAGGGCGAGCCGAGCTGGGACGGCGGCAGCCTCGGCCGGGGGCGCCCCGGCTGGCACATCGAGTGCGTCGCCATCGCGCTCGACCACCTCGGCATGGGCTTCGACGTGCAGGGCGGCGGCTCCGACCTCGCCTTCCCGCACCACGAGATGGGCGCCTCGCACGCCCAGGTCCTCACCGGCGAGCACCCCTTCGCGCGCTCCTACGTGCACGCGGGGATGGTCGGTCTCGACGGCGAGAAGATGTCGAAGTCCAAGGGCAACCTGGTCTTCGTCTCGCAGCTCCGCAAGGACGGCGTCGACCCGGCGGCGATCCGCCTCGCCCTGCTCGCGCACCACTACCGCGCGGACTGGGAGTGGACCGCCGAGGGCCTCCAGGAGGCCGTGGACCGGCTCGCCCGCTGGCGTGCCGCCGTCTCGCGGCCCGACGGCCCCTCGGCGGAGGCGCTCGTCGAAGAGGTGCGGGACGCGCTCGCCGACGACCTCGACTCGCCCCGGGCCCTGCTCGCCTTCGACCGCTGGGCCGCGCGTCAGCAGGAGACCGGCGGCGAGGACACGGGCGCGCCGGGCCTCGTCTCGCGCGCGGCCGACGCCCTCCTCGGCGTCGCCCTGTGACCCGTACGGCCCAGCGGGCCCACTGAGGAGGGGCGGGGCGCCGACCGGCGCCCCGCCCCTCCCGCGTCCGTACGACTCCCGCCGGGACCCGGACTCAGTCCCGGCCCGGCCCCTCCTCGCCCGGTTCCCCGGGTCCGTCCTCGTCCGGGCGCCGCTCCGGCGCCTCCCCGGAGGACTCGGGAGCGGACCCGGTCTCCTGCTCGCCGGTCCCGGGCCCCGCGGCCTCCCGCCCCGGCTTCTCCTCCTCCGTGCCTTTCTCCGGAGGCTCCTGCGGCTTCGGCTCCTTCGGCTCCTCCGCGCGTGTCGGCCGCGCGGAGCGCGCCCGGTCGCCGCCGGGGCCCGCCGACTCGCGCCCGAAGCCGCCGGGAGCCCCGGGGCCGCCGGGACCCGCGCCGGGCTCCCTGCGCCGCAGGTACCGCTCGAACTCGCGCGCGATCGCCTCGCCGCTCGCCTCCGGGAGCTCCGCGGTGTCCCGCGCCTCCTCCAGCGACTGCACGTACTCGGCGACCTCGCTGTCCTCGGCCGCGAGCTGGTCGACCCCGAGCTGCCAGGCCCGCGCGTCCTCGACCAGCTCGCCGAGCGGGATACGCAGGTCGAGCAGGTCCTCCAGGCGGTTGAGGAGGGCGAGCGTCGCCTTCGGGTTCGGCGGCTGCGAGACGTAGTGCGGCACGGCGGCCCACAGGCTCACGGCCGGGACCCCGGCGTGGGTGCACGCCTCCTGGAGGATGCCGACGATGCCCGTGGGGCCCTCGTACTTCGACTCCTCCAGGTCCATCGTGCGCGCGAGGTCGGGGTCGGACGTGACCCCGCTCACCGGCACCGGGCGCGTGTGCGGGGTGTCGCCCAGGAGGGCGCCCAGCACCACGACCATCTCGACGCCCAGTTCGTGCGCGAAGCCGAGCAGTTCGTTGCAGAACGAGCGCCAGCGCATCGAGGGCTCGATGCCGCGCACGAGCACGAGGTCGCGCGGGCGCTCACCGGTGATCCGGACGACGGAGAGTCTCGTGGTGGGCCAGGTGATCTTCCGGGTCCCGTCCTCCATGAAGACGGTGGGCCGGTTGACCTGGAAGTCGTAGTAGTCCTCGGCGTCCAGCGCCGCGAAGACCTCGCCCTTCCACTCCTGCTCCAAGTGCGCGACCGCGCTGGAGGCGGCGTCACCGGCGTCGTTCCAGCCCTCGAACGCGGCCACCATGATGGGGTCGATCAGCTCGGGGACCCCTTCGAGCTCGATCACCCACCGCCTCCTTCGGACGTGTTCCCAGACATACGCCCCACCTTACGGCGTGGGCGGGGGACCTCCGCGGTCCCCTGCGGGGAGAACGCCCGATCACTGCCCCGCACGCCCCGGCTTACTCCTCCCCGCCCTTCTCGTCCTCCTCCCACAGCGTGGTCGGGGCCTCGCGGCGCACGACGGGGAGCACCTCCTCGGCGAAGCGCTGCAACAGCTCCAGTTGCTCGCCGCGTTCGAGCCCGAAGCCGTCGACGCTGATCGACTGGAGGTCGTGGCGGTAGGAGGCGTGGAAGCCGAGCAGCTTGTCGATCACCTGCTGCGGCGAGCCGATGAGCTGGGGCCCCTCCGCGATCGCCTCCTCGATCGTCGCGAAGGGGGTGTTGTAGCCGGCCTTCCCCGCCAGGTGCGGTTTGAAGGCGCGGCGCACGGACGCCTCGTACAGCTCGCGGTAGCGGTTTGTCGCCTCCTCCGCCGTGTTCGCGAGGAGCAGACCGCCGGAACCGGCGGCGACGCGGGCCCTGGCGGGATCGTGCCCGTAGGCGGCGAACCGCTCGCGGTAGTGGTCGACGAGGCGTACGTACGCCTCGCGCGGCTGGATCGCGTTGGCGGTGAAGAGGGGGTCGCCGTGGCGCGCGGCCAGCTCCGTGGAGCGCGGGCTCGTCGCCGAGCCGTGCCACACGGGCGGCGGGCCCGCGTACGGACGCGGCACGGTCGTGACGTCCTTGAGCGGCGGACGGAACTCGCCCTCCCAGTCGACGCCCTCCTCGCGCCACAGCCGGCGCAGCAGCGCGTACTTCTCCGCCTGGAGGTCCCACTGCCGTTCCTCGTCGAGGCCGTAGAGCGAGAAGTGCCCGGCCTCCGCACCCTTGCCGATGACGAGTTCGAGGCGGCCGGCGGCGAGCTGGTCGAGCGTCGCGTAGTCCTCGGCGACCCGCACCGGGTCGAGGATCGCGAGCACCGTCACGCCGGTGAGCAGCTTGATCCGCCGCGTACGGGCGGCTATCGCGCCGAGCACGACGGTGGGCGAGGAGGAGAGGAAGGGCCCCGCGTGCCGCTCGCCGACCGCGAAGGCGTCGAAGCCGAGCGCCTCGGCCGCCTCGGCGAGCGCGAGGACGTCCCCGAACCTCTCGGCGGCCGGTCGCACCACGGAGGTGAGGGGGTGGGGCGCGTGCTGGATGAGGCTGAGCACCTGAAACTTCATGACGACCACTGTGCGCGGCGAGTATTGCGGCGCTGTGGCGGCGGTACGAAGCCGCGGGGCCGACCGGACCGGGAAGAGGACGGCCGCGGGGGAGCGGGCCGCACGGGGGCGTACGGAAGCGGGGCGGCACGCTCGCTCGCGTACCGCCCCGCCGCGCCCGTCCCGGCGCCGGCCCTCGTCGGGGCCCGGCGCCGGTCCCCGGGACTCTCGCTCAGCTCTCGCGCTCGGCGAGGACCTTCGCGACCCGCGCGCGCAGCGCGTCGTCCGCGAGACCGCGGATCGTCAGCGTCGTACGGCGCCGCAGCACGTCGTCCGGGGTCTCGGCCCACTCGTGGTCACGGGCCCACACGACCTGCGCCCAGATCTCCGGGGCCTCCGGGTGGACGCGCTCGCCCAGCTCGGGGCGCTCGTTGGCGAGGCGCGCGATGTCGAAGGCCAGGGAGCCGTAGTGCGTCGCGAGGTGCTGCGCCGTGTCGGCGGCCATCTCGGTGCCCGCGCCCTGGTGGTCGACGAGCAGCCGGTGCTTGACCGCGAGCGGGTTGGCGACGCCGGGCAGCGGCATCTTCGACGGCAGCTCGGAGATGGGCTCCATGTCGTCGCCGAGCGGGTGCCCGGGGAGCGAGGCGAGCTTGTTCATGACCGTGCGGCCGATGTGCCGGAAGGTGGTCCACTTGCCGCCCGCGACGGAGAGCATCCCGCCCTTGCCCTCGGTCACGACCGTCTCTCGCTTCGCCTTCGAGGTGTCGCCGGGACCGCCGGGGAGCACACGCAGCCCCGCGAAGGAGTACGTGATGAGCGAGCGGTCGAGCTGCTGGTCCCGCACCGAGTAGGCGGCCTCGTCGAGGATCTGCGTGACGTCCCTGTCGTTGACCGCGACATCGGCCGGGTCGCCCTCGTACTCCTCGTCGGTCGTGCCGAGCAGGAGCATGTCCTCCCAGGGGAGGGCGAAGGTGATGCGGTACTTGTCGATCGGCGTCGCGAGCGCGGCGTTCCACGGCGAGGTGCGCTTGAGGACGAGGTGCGCGCCCTTCGAGAGGCGCACCGAGGGGGCCGCGTGCGGGTCCTCCATACGGCGCAGGTGGTCCACCCACGGGCCCGTCGCGTTGAGGACGAGCCGCGCGTTGACGCCGAACTCGGTGCCGTCCGTGCCGTCCCGCAGCTCGGCGCCCGTGACGCGCCCGTTGGTGAAGCGCAGCCCGGTGACGGCCGCGTGGTTGAGGACGACGGCCCCGGCCTCGACGGCCGCGCGCACGGTCATGACGGCCATGCGCGCGTCGTTCATCTGGTCGTCGCCGTAGACCGCGACCGCCTTCAGGTTCTCCGTGCGCAGCTCGGGCACGTCGCGCTGGGCGCGCGCGGGCGAGAGCAGGTGCCCGACGCCGTCGCCGAAGGCGGAGAGCGCCGAGTAGGCGAAGACGCCCGCGCCGAGCTTCGCGGCCCCGTGCGGGCCGCCCTTGTAGACGGGCAGGTAGAAGGTGAGCGGGTTGGCGAGGTGCGGGGCGACCTGCCGCGAGACCGCGCGCCGCTCGAAGTGGTTCTCCGCGACGAGCTTGACGGCCCCCGTCTGCAGGTAGCGCAGACCCCCGTGGAGCAGCTTCGAGGAGGCCGAGGAAGTGGCTCCCGCGAAGTCGCCGCCCTCGACGAGGGCGACGCGCAACCCGGACTGCGCGGCGTGCCAGGCGGTGGAGATGCCCAGGATGCCGCCACCGATCACCAGGAGGTCGTAACTCGCGCGGGAGAGCTGTTCGCGGGTCTCGGCGCGGCTCGGTCCTGTCCCCGTGGCCGGGTGGGTCCCGAGGCTCGGCAGGTGCTGGACGGTGGTCATGTCGTGCTCCTCGTCATGCGTTCCGGAGGTGGTCGCGGGGCGCGCCTCCTGGGCGGGGCACCCGCGGCTCCCTCCGGTGATCCGGGTCGGTCCCCGGAGGGGGTCCGGGACGGGGACCGGAGCGGGGCGCGACCTCTTCGTCCTGTGCGCCCGCTCCGGGCCCCGTCCCGGCGGGGGTTCAGCTCTCGTCGTCGTCCAGCCAGCCCATGGTGCGCTGGACGGCCTTGCGCCACTTCTTGTACTCGGCCTCGCGGGTCTCTCCCGGCATCTTGGGCGTCCACTCCGCCGCCCGGCGCCAGTTGGCCCGCAGTTCCTCGACGTCGTTCCAGAAACCGACCGCGAGACCGGCCGCGTACGCCGCTCCCAGACACGTGGTCTCGGCCACCATCGGCCGCACCACGGGCGCGTCGAGCACGTCCGAGAGCGTCTGCATCAGCAGGTTGTTCGAGGTCATGCCGCCGTCCACCTTGAGGGCGGTCAGCTCGACCCCGGAGTCCTTCTTCATCGCGTCCGCGATCTCCCTGGTCTGCCACGCGGTGGCCTCCAGGACGGCGCGGGCGATGTGCGCCTTCGTCACGTACCGGGTGAGCCCGGCGATCACGCCGCGCGCGTCCGGGCGCCAGTACGGGGCGAAGAGCCCCGAGAAGGCGGGGACGAAGTAGGCGCCGCCGTTGTCCTCGACGGAGGAGGCGAGCGTCTCGATCTCGGCCGCCGAGTTGATGAGGCCCATCTGGTCCCGCATCCACTGCACGAGCGAGCCGGTGACCGCGATCGAGCCCTCCAGGGCGTAGACGGGGGCCTGGTCGCCGATGCGGTAGCCGACCGTGGTGAGCAGCCCGCTGTAGGAGTTGATCGCCGTCGTGCCGGTGTTGATGAGCATGAAGGTGCCGGTGCCGTACGTGGACTTGGCCTCGCCCTCGGCGAAGCACGTCTGCCCGAAGAGCGCGGCCTGCTGGTCACCGAGCGCCGAGGCGACCGGGATGCCGCCGAGCACGTCGCCGAGGAGCCCGCCCTTGACCTCGCCGTAGACCTCGGCGGAGGAGCGGATCTCGGGGAGCACGGACTTGGGCACGCCGATCGAGGCGCAGATCTTGTCGTCCCACTCCAGCGTGCGCAGGTTCATCAGGAGGGTGCGCGAGGCGTTGGTGACGTCGGTGACGTGCACGCCGCCGTTGACCCCGCCGGTCAGGTTCCAGATGACCCAGGAGTCCATCGTGCCGAAGAGCAGGTCGCCGCGGTCGGCGCGCTCCTGGAGCCCGTCCACGTTGTCGAGCAGCCAGCGGATCTTCGGTCCGGCGAAGTACGAGGAGAGCGGCAGGCCCGTCTCGCGCCGGAAGCGGTCCGCGCCGACGTTGCGGCCCAGCTCCTTGCAGAGCGCGTCGGTACGGGTGTCCTGCCAGACGATCGCGTGGTGCACCGGCTCACCGGTGTGCCGGTCCCACAGCATCGTGGTCTCGCGCTGGTTGGTGATGCCGATCGCCTTGACGTCGTCCTTGGTGACCCCGGCCTTGCGGATCGCTCCGGCGACGACCTCCTGCACGTTGTCCCAGATCTCGGAGGCGTCGTGCTCGACCCAGCCCGGCTTCGGGAGGATCTGCTCGTGTTCCTTCTGGTCGACCGCGACGATCCGGCCGTCCCGGTCGAAGACGATGCAGCGGCTCGACGTCGTGCCCTGGTCGATCGCGGCGATGAAGGGGCCGGTGCCGTGTCCGGTGGTGGCGGTGCTCATGAGTGGCGCTCCTGTTTACGTCATACGTCGGTGTACGTCGTGGCCGCGGGCGGGTCGTGCGACCCGGGCCGCGGTACGGGGTCTGGCTCAGGCGAAGCAGAGCCGGTAGACCCCGCCGGCCGCCGCGGCGCCGAGGAGCGGCGCGAAGACCGGGATCCACGCGTACCCCCAGTCCGAGCCGCCCTTGTCCTTGAGCGGGAGGAGGGCGTGGACGATGCGCGGGCCGAGGTCACGTACCGGGTTGATCGCGTACCCGGTCGGGCCGCCGAGCGAGAGACCGATGCCGACCACGACGAGGGCGGTGATGAGCACGCCCAGGGTGCCGAGACCCTTGCCGCTGTCGTTGAGGCCCTGCGTGAGGATCGCGAGGACCAGCACGAAGGTGGCGATGACCTCCGTCATCACGTTCTGCACGGTGTTGCGGATCTCGGGACCGGTGGAGAAGACGCCGAGGAGGGGACCCGCCTTGGGGGAGGCCTGCTTCTCGATGTCCACGAGGCCCTCCTCGCCCTTGGGGCCGGGGCTCACGAACTCGGGGTCCGCCAGGTGCGCCCTGAACTGGCCGTAGTAGGCGAGCCAGACCAGCACGGCGCCGGCCAGCGCGCCGGCCAGCTGCGAACCCATGTACAGCGGTACGTCGCTCCACTTGGTGCCGCCCTCGATAGCGAGGCCCAGCGTGACCGCCGGGTTGAGGTGGGCCCCGGAGGGTCCGCTCGCGATGTAGGCGCCGGTGAGGACGGCGAAACCCCAGCCGAAGGCGATGGCGACCCAGCCCGCCCCGTATGCCTTCGACCGCTTGAAGGTGACGGCGGCGCACACACCGCCACCGAGCAGTACCAGAACGGCGGTCCCGATGAACTCGCCGAAGAAAATATCGGAGCTGGACACCCGCGACTCCTTTGTCCTTCGTCCAGGGGTGGCGAACCCCTTGTCCCCGGGGGGTGGGCCACCTCCGGTGAGGAGGGGCGCTGCCGACCCGTGGCGTGTGGCCACCCTAACGCTGTTTCTCGTCAACTGTTCGACAATGCCGACCAATGACCGGCAGTTTTCTCCTCGGGCGGCACCCCGTCAACCCTCCTGCACGCTGGATCACGGGGCACTCGCCCCCTCAGTGTGGTGTGCGGCACACCGTCCGGCGAGTGGGCGAGCGGCTCGCGTGCGGCGGCACGCGCCTTTTGCCCGTGTACGTGCGGGGAGCGGGGCCGTCGCGGCGGGACCGGGGCTGTGGCGAACGGGTGACGGGCGGGGGTGGGGGTGTCGTTTCGCGCGGGGCGGGACGGGCGGGTGCGCGCCGACAAGGGGCGAGGCCGGGCGAGGTGGTGGGTGGGGGCCCGCCGGGAGGTGGGGGTGTGCGTGCCCGTCAGAAGCGGGCCGCTCCGAGGTCGCGGGAGACGGAGCGGGCGCACTCGCGGACCGCGGCGATCAGCTCGGGGCGCAGGGTGCCCTCCGGGCACAGGCGCTCGACCGCGCCCGTGACGGCGACCGCGCCCACCGGGAGGGCGCGGCGGTCGTGAATGGGGGCGGCCACCGAGGTCACGCCCTCCCAGGTCTCCTCCAGGTCGGCCGCCCAGCCCCGCTTGCGGGTCTCGTCGAGCACCGCGGTGAACTCCTCCGTGCCGGTCACCGTGCGCCCCGTGAAGGACTTGCGCTCGTTCTCCAGCGCCTCGCTGCGGGCCACCGGGTCGAAGGCGCACAGGACCTTGCCGAGCCCCGTGGAGTGCAGCGGCTGCATCGCCCCCACCTCCAGGACCTGCCGGCTGTCGTCGGGCCGGAAGACGTGGTGCACCACGAGCACACCGCCCAGGTGCAGCACCCCCAGGTGCACGCTCTCGCCGCTGGAGCGCGCCAGGTCGTCGGTCCACACGAGCGCCCTGGCCCGCAGTTCGTGCACGTCGAGGTAGCTGTTCCCGAGCCGCAGCAGCTCCGCGCCGAGCTGGTACCGCCCCGAGGCGGGGTCCTGCTCCACGAAGCCCTCCGCCTGGAGGGTGCGCAGGATGCCGTGGGCGGTGCCCTTGGCCAGGCCGAGGGTCGCGGAGATGTCCGACAGGCCCAGTCGCCGCTCGCCGCCCGCGAGCAGCCGCAGCATCGCCGCCGCCCGCTCCAGCGACTGGATGTTCTTCGCCATCAGCCCGGTGTCTCCTCAGTTCTCCGCGGGCCGGCGCCGCCCGGACCCTCGCTGTGCGCACCCATGATCGCGCACATCCTCTGCTCCCCCTGGTCGGCGATGCTGAACATCATGCGCCTATGCCGAAGCCGTGTCACGGGCCCCGCACCGGAACCGGGCGCGCCGTCCGGCCACGGGACTGCGAACGGGCGTACAGCGCTGTCCGCAGGGGGCGAAGCGGTCATAACGTGGCGGAAGACGCGCGGCCCTGCCGGAGCCCCGGCGCCGCCCGCGCGTCCCCCCACCCGTGCCCCCCCACAGCAGGGACACCACGCCATGTCGCAGGAACACCTTCCCGCCCCCGCGCCCGGGAAGCCCGGCACCACCCCGCGCCCGCCGCCCGGCCCGTCCCCCGCGACGCCGCACGGTCTCCCCGCCGACCCGCCCGCCGCGCGCGCCTGATCCGGCCGTGCGGCCGGGCCCCCGGGCGTCCGCCCCGTGGAACGGCCCGACGCCCGGCAGCGCCCGCCCGTTAGGCTGCCCCTGTGCGCCGCCCGCCACCGGGACAGCGCAAAGCCGACAGCCGTCGCACCTCAGGGAGCACACCCATGGCCCACCCGCCCCTCCATGCCGCAGACCGCGTCACCGCGCTCCGCGAAGCCCTCGCCTCCCGCGTGGTCGTCGCCGACGGAGCGATGGGGACGATGCTCCAGGCGCAGAACCCCACCCTGGAGGACTTCCAGGACCTGGAGGGCTGCAACGAGGTCCTCAACGCCACGCGCCCCGACATCGTCCGCTCCGTGCACGAGGCGTACTTCGACGTCGGCGTCGACTGCGTCGAGACCAACACCTTCGGCGCCAACCACTCCGCGTTCGGCGAGTACGACATCGCCGACCGCATCCACGAGCTGTCCGAGGCCGGCGCCCGCCTCGCCCGCGAGACCGCCGACAGCTACACGGCCCGCGACGGCCGCACCCGCTGGGTCCTCGGCTCGATCGGCCCCGGCACCAAGCTGCCCACGCTCGGGCACCTCCCGTACGGCGTCCTGCGCGACGGCTTCCAGCAGAACGCCGAGGGCCTGCTCGCCGGTGGCGCCGACGCGCTGATCGTCGAGACGACGCAGGACCTCCTCCAGACCAAGGCAGCGGTCCTCGGCGCCCGCCGCGCGCTCGACGCGCTCGGCGCCGACGTCCCGCTCATCGTCTCGCTCGCCTTCGAGACGACGGGCACCATGCTCCTCGGCTCCGAGATCGGCGCCGCGCTCACCGCGCTCGAACCCCTCGGCATCGACCTCATCGGCCTGAACTGCTCGACCGGGCCCGCCGAGATGAGCGAGCACCTGCGCTACCTCGCCCAGCACTCCCGCATCCCGCTCACCTGCATGCCCAACGCGGGCCTGCCCGTCCTCACGAAGGACGGCGCGCACTTCCCGCTCACCGCCCCCGAGATGGCGGACTGGCAGGAGAGCTTCGTCAACGACTACCGCCTCTCGCTCGTCGGCGGCTGCTGCGGCTCGACCCCCGAGCACCTGCGGCAGGTCGTCGAGCGCGTACGGGACATGGCGCCGGGCACCCGCGAGCCCCGCCCCGAGCCGGGCGCCGCCTCGCTCTACCAGACGGTCCCCTTCCGGCAGGACACCTCCTACCTCGCGATCGGCGAGCGCACCAACGCCAACGGCTCCAAGAAGTTCCGCGAGGCCATGCTCGAAGGCCGCTGGGACGACTGCGTCGAGATGGCACGCGAGCAGATCCGCGAGGGCGCGCACATGCTCGACCTGTGCGTCGACTACGTCGGCCGCGACGGCGTCGCGGACATGCGCGAACTCGCCGGGCGCTTCGCGACCGCCTCCACACTCCCGATCGTCCTCGACTCGACCGAGGTGAACGTCCTGGAGGCCGGGCTCGAAATGCTCGGCGGCCGGGCCGTCATCAACTCCGTCAACTACGAGGACGGCGACGGCCCCGAGTCCCGCTTCGCGCGGGTCACCTCGCTCGCCAGGGAGCACGGCGCCGCGCTCATCGCGCTCACCATCGACGAGGAGGGCCAGGCCCGCACCGTCGAGACCAAGGTCGCCGTCGCCGAGCGCCTCATCGCGGACCTGACGGGCAACTGGGGAATCCACGAGTCGGACATCCTCGTCGACTGCCTCACCTTCACCATCTGCACCGGCCAGGAGGAGTCCCGCAAGGACGGCATCGCGACGATCGAGGCGATCCGCGAGCTGAAGCGCCGTCACCCCGACGTGCAGACCACGCTCGGCCTCTCCAACATCTCCTTCGGCCTCAACCCGGCCGCGCGCATCCTCCTCAACTCCGTCTTCCTCGACGAGTGCGTCAAGGCGGGACTGGACTCGGCGATCGTGCACGCCAGCAAGATCCTGCCGATCGCCCGCTTCAGCGAGGAGGAGGTCGCCACCGCGCTGGACCTGGTGTACGACCGCCGCGCCGAGGGCTACGACCCGCTGCAGAAGCTCATGCGGCTCTTCGAGGGCGCGACGGCCAAGTCCCTCAAGGCGGGCAAGGCCGAGGAACTCGCCGCCCTGCCGCTCGACGAGCGCCTCAAGCGCCGCATCATCGACGGCGAGCGCAACGGCCTCGAAGCCGACCTCGACGAGGCCCTGCGCACCCGCCCCGCCCTCGACATCGTCAACGCCACGCTCCTCGACGGCATGAAGGTCGTCGGCGAGCTCTTCGGCTCCGGGCAGATGCAGCTCCCCTTCGTGCTCCAGTCGGCCGAGGTCATGAAGACCGCGGTCGCCCACCTGGAACCGCACATGGAGAAGTCCGACGCGGAGGGCAAGGGCACCATCGTGCTCGCCACCGTGCGCGGCGACGTCCACGACATCGGCAAGAACCTCGTGGACATCATCCTCTCCAACAACGGCTACAACGTCGTCAACCTCGGCATCAAGCAGCCTGTCTCCGCGATCCTGGAAGCCGCCGAGGAGCACCGCGCCGATGTCATCGGCATGTCCGGGCTCCTGGTGAAGTCCACGGTGATCATGAAGGAGAACCTCCAGGAACTGAACCAGCGCGGCATGGCGACCGACTACCCCGTCATCCTCGGCGGCGCCGCGCTCACCCGGGCCTACGTCGAGCAGGACCTCCACGAGATCTACGAGGGCGAGGTGCGCTACGCCCGCGACGCCTTCGAGGGGCTGCGCCTCATGGACGCCCTGATCGGCGTCAAGCGCGGCGTGCCCGGGGCGGCCCTGCCCGAACTGAAGCAGCGGCGGGTACGGCCCACCGCGAGCGCCGTCGTCACGGAACTCGCCGAGGGCGAGGAGGAGGGCCAGGTCCGCTCGGACGTCGCGACCGACAACCCGGTCCCCACCCCGCCCTTCTGGGGCAGCCGCGTCGTCAAGGGCATCCCGCTCAAGGACTACGCCTCCTGGCTCGACGAGGGCGCGCTCTTCAAGGGCCAGTGGGGCCTGAAGCAGAACCGCACGGGCGAGGGCCCCGGCTACGAGGAACTGGCCGAGACCGAGGGCCGCCCCCGCCTGCGCGGCTGGCTCGACCACCTCCAGACCGAGAACCTCCTCGAAGCCGCCGTGGTCTACGGCTACTTCCCGTGCGTCTCCAAGGGCGACGACCTCATCCTCCTCGGCGAGGACGGCTCCGAGCGCACCCGGTTCACCTTCCCCCGCCAGCGGCGCGGACGGCGCCTGTGCCTCGCGGACTTCTTCCGCCCCGAGGAGTCCGGCGAGACCGACGTCATCGGCCTCCAGGTCGTCACCGTCGGCTCCCGCATCGGCGAGGCCACCGGCAAGCTCTTCGCCGCCGACGCCTACCGCGACTACCTCGAACTGCACGGGCTCTCCGTCCAGCTCGCCGAGGCGCTCGCCGAGTACTGGCACGCCCGGGTACGCGCCGAGCTGGGCTTCGGCGGCGAGGACCCCGCCGACGTCGAGGACATGTTCGCGCTCAAGTACCGCGGTGCCCGCTTCTCGCTCGGCTACGGTGCCTGCCCCGACCTGGAGGACCGCGCGAAGATCGCCGCGCTCCTGGAGCCCGAGCGCATCGGCGTCCAGCTCAGCGAGGAGTTCCAGCTCCACCCCGAGCAGTCCACCGACGCCCTCGTCATCCACCACCCCGAGGCGAAGTACTTCAACGCCCGCTGAGTCGCGGAAAGGGCGGGGACGCGGAAAGGGCGACGGCCCCCGGCGGGGCGGTACGCCGTTCCGGCGGCGGTCCGGAGCCCGTGAGGGCGGTACCGGCCGGGGCAGGGGGCGTTCCGGGCCGGTACGCCCCGCCGTGGCGGTACGAGGCTGGGGTACCGGGGCCCCCGCGCCCGCCCCCGCCCGTACCGCCCCGTGACCGCGTCCCCACCCGGTGTGTCCGTCGGCGATGCGCTCGCCGCCGCGCGGACGTAGACTGACCGGCCCTGCTGGCACCCCACGGAGGTTCGCCGGATGACGAGCACGATCCCCACCACGCCCCTCCTGACCGGCCGCGCCGGGCCCCTCGCCGCCGTCCTGCTCGACATGGACGGCACGCTGCTCGACACCGAGGGCCTGTGGTGGGAGGCGGAGGTCGCGGTCTTCGCACGCCTCGGTCACCGGCTCGACGAGTCCTGGCGCGGCATCGTGGTGGGCGGCCCGATGACCCGCAGCGCGGGGTACCTCATCGAGGCCACCGGGGCCGCCATCGCCCTGGAGGAGCTGAGCGGCCTGCTCAACGACGCCTTCGAGGAGCGCATCGCCCGCGACCTGCCGCTCATGCCCGGCGCGGCGCGGCTGCTCGCCGAGCTGCACGGCGCGCGGGTCCCCACCGCCCTCGTCTCCGCCTCGCACCGCCGCATCATCGACCGCGCCCTCCCCGCGCTCGGCGCCCACCACTTCGCGCACACCGTGGCGGGCGACGAGGTCACCCGTACGAAGCCCCACCCCGAGCCCTACCTGCACGCGGCCCGCAGCCTCGGCGTGGACCCGGCCCGGTGCGTCGTCATCGAGGACACCGCGACGGGCGTCGCCTCCGCCGAGGCGGCGGGCTGCCGCGTCCTCGCGGTGCCCTCCGTGGCCCCGATCCCGGCCGCCGCGCGCCGCACGGTGGTGCCTTCGCTGGACTCCGTGGACCTCGGCTTCCTGCGCGGGTTGTGCGCGCCCTGAGCCGAGCCGCCGCCCACATGGCAGACCACCGGACCGATATCCGGACAGCCGGTCCGTGTGCGCACGTGACTGCCGGGCCCCGGAAGGAAACCGCCGCCGGAAGGGGGTCGCTTGCCCCATTCGCGCGTCATGCGGTGAGCTTTCTCACTCCGGGCCCCGGTCGGCAGTGATCACGCTCCGTGTGCCTGTCCGGTATCCGGTGCGTGAGGCCGCGTCCTTGTGTCCACATTTGATGAGCCTTCGGTGAAACCTCACCCGGCCGCTGCTCCGTACCGTTGACAGCCTGTTCCCCTGCGTGTTCCTCCCGCGCGCGGCCCCGCCCCGACCGACCGTCAAAGGCCGCTGTGCGGGGCATTAATCTCAACGCGGGACACGACGGTGTTTCTTCTCGCACCGACCCGGCGGGGCCGCGCGTCTTCCTGCGCCTGGCCCGGGACCGACAGCTCTGGAGACATACGCGCATGAACCGCAAGACTTGGGTGCTGCCCGTCGCCCTCGGCGTGCTCGCCCCCGTCCTCGCCGGCTGCGGCGACTCGGGCACCGGCGCCGGCGGTGGCAAGCCCATCGTGGTCGGCACCACCGACGCGTACGAGAAGAGCGCCGACGCGCCCGCGCCGCTCGACCCGGCCTACGCCTACGACAGCGCCCTGTGGAACGTGCTGCGCCAGACGGTCCAGTCCCTCGTCCGTGTCCCCAGGGGCGGCGGCCAGCCGCAGCCCGACGCGGCCAAGTCCTGCAAGTGGGTCGGCTCCGGCGGCACCGTCTACACCTGCGAGATGCGGGAGGGACTCCAGTTCCCCGACGGCACCGGGATCACGTCGAAGGACGTGAAGTACTCGATCCAGCGCGTGCTCGACATCAAGGACCCGAACGGGGCCGTGGGCCTGCTCTCCGGCATCAAGACGATGGACACCCCGGACGAGAAGCACATCACCTTCCACCTCAGCAGCCCCGACGCGACGCTCCCTTACAAGCTCGCCACGCCCGTCGCCGGGATCGTGCAGAAGAAGTTCTACCCGCCGAAGTCGCTGCGCAAGGGCTACGTCCTGGACGGCTCGGGCCCCTACACGCTGAAGGCCGAGACCAACAGCAAAGCCGTGACGCGGGTGAAGTTCACCAAGAACCCGAAGTACAAGGGCCCGCTGACGGTGAAGAACAACCGCGTCGACCTCGTCTCCTACGCCGGTGCCCCCGCGCTCGGGGACGCGCTGGAGGCCGGGAAGATCGACGTCATGACCGGGAAGTTCGACCCCTCCCAGGTCGATTCCCTGCTCGCCAACCCGCCCCAGCGCGTCCAGTTCATGGAGGTGCCGGGTCTCGAGACGCACTACCTCATCTTCGACACCAGCGACGCGGCCACCTCGAAGCCGGTCCGGCAGGCCGTGGCGCAGCTCATCGACCGCGGCGAGATAGTCAGCAAGGCGTACGCGCCCATCGCCGATCCGCTCTACTCGCTGGTCCCGGCCACCATCGCCGGGCACACCAACTCCTTCTTCAACCGCTACGGCAACCCGAACGCCGCGAAGGCGAAGGCCACCCTGGAGAAGGCCGGGATCACCACCCCGGTCAAGTTCGACATCTACTACTCCAGGGAGCACTACGGGCCGGCCAAGGAGAAGGAGTACAAGCTCATCCAGAAGCAGCTCAACGACAGCGGGCTCTTCGACGTGTCGCTCAAGGATGTCGCCGACTGGACGAAGTACCGCAAGGAGGGCATGGAGGGCAAGTTCCCCGCCTACACGATGGCGTGGGCTCCCGACTTCCCCGACGCGGACAACTACATCGCCCCGTTCCTCGACGCGGACAACTTCCTCAACTCGCCGTACAACAGCAAGGACATCCGCAAGAGCCTGATCCCCGCCGAGCGGCGCGGGTCGGACCGCGGCGAGGCGGCCCCGGACCTGGAGAAGATCCAGGACATCGTCGCCGACGACGTGCCCGTCGTCCCGATGTGGCAGGGCAAGCAGTACATCGGCGCCCGCGACGACATCACCGGCGCCGAGTGGTCGCTCAGCACCTCCACCGACCTCCAGCTCTGGGAGCTGGCGCGCGGCGTGGGCGACTGACCGCTCTCCGCGGGCAGCGGGTCCCCCTGACGCGTGCCGTGCGGCCAACTCGCGCTTGGCATATGCCAGGTGACTGTACCGGCGGGTAACCATCCGCCCCTGGTGCGGACTTCACGCACCGCCACGCTGTGATCTTTTTCACCGTCTCCGCTGTCGACAACGGGCGACGCCTGTGCAGGCGCCGCCCGTTCGGCATGTCCGGGGGTACCCATGTGTCCCGGTTCATCGACAGGTGCGCGAAAATCTTCCCCCGGCCGATCGTCACTCCCGGCCACCCCGGCTGCGCTGCGTGATCGCCCGGCCACCCCGCTTTCCGGAGCCCCCGCCGCGCGCGCGACTAGTGTCGTCGCGAGCACCACGGCGTTACATCTTCCGCAGCTCCTGGCGCCACCTCCCCGCACGTCCGCACGCCCGGCAGGTACCGGTGATTCCGCATACCCGTACGTCGCGCACGTCCGCCGCCACCAGGGGCCGACAGCTCTGGAGAACGACCAGCATGAACCGCAAGACTTGGGTGCTGCCGTCCGTCATCGGCCTGCTCGCGCCCGTGCTCGCCGGCTGCGGCGGGCTGACGGGCTCGGACGCCAAGGAGAAGCCGATCGTCGTAGGCACCTCCGATGTCTTCGCCGTCAGCAAGGACATCCCCGCCCCTCTCGACCCGGCGTACTCCTACGACATCGCCTCCTGGAACCTCCTGCGGCAGACCGTCGAGCCCCTCATGCGCATTCCGCGCGGTGGCGGCGCGCCGACCCCCGAGGCCGCGCAGGAGTGCTCCTTCACCGACACCGGGCAGCAGCGGTACGTCTGCAAGCTGCGCTCGGGGCTGAAGTTCTCCAACGGGAACCCCATCACGGCGAAGACCTTCAAGTACTCGATCGAGCGCGTCATCCGCATCAACGCCGCGTCGGGCGTCAAGGCCCTGCTCACCAACATCGACACCATCGAGACGCCGAGCGACCGCGAGATCGTCTTCATGCTGAAGACGCCGGACGCCACCTTCCCGTACAAGCTCTCCACGCCGACCGCGGCGGCCGTCGACCCCACGCTCTACCCGAAGAACAAGCTGCGCTCGGGCTTCGTCGTGGACGGCTCCGGCCCCTACACCGTCAAGCTGGAGACCGAGGAGAACACCCTCGTCAACGCCGTCTTCACGCGCAATACGAAGTACAAGGGCAGCATCGAGGTCAAGAACGACCGCATCGACCTGCGCCCCTACAAGGACGGCAAGGGCCTCGGCGCCGCCGTGGCGGACGGTCAGATCGACATGGTCGTCAAGGGACTGACGACCAAGGAGTCCGACGAGTGGCTGGCGAACCCGCCGGATCACGTCGGCGTCACCGAGCTGCCGGCGCTGGAGATCCGCTACCTCGCCTTCGACACCGATGACCCGCTGGTCACCAAGCCCGTCCGGCAGGCGATGGCCCACGTCATCGACCGGGGGCAGATCGCCTCGAAGGTGTACGGCACCTCCGCCGAACCGCTCTACTCGCTCGTGCCCCAGGGCGTCGCCGGGCACAGCAACTCCTTCTTCAACGCCTACGGCGAGCCCAGCGTCTCCAAGGCGCGTGAAGCGCTGACCGACGCCGGAGTCACGATCCCGGTCAAGCTCACGCTCAACTACGCCACCGACCACTACGGGGCGCGCACCAAGGGCGAGTTCGAGGTCCTCAAGAAGCAGCTCAACGACTCGAAGCTCTTCGACGTGGACATCAAGGGCCGCCCCTGGGTCGTCCACAAGCCCGAGGAGCAGAAGGGCAAGTACGAGGTCTACGGGATGGGCTGGTTCCCCGACTTCCCCGACCCAGACAGCTTCATCGCCCCCTTCCTCGACAAGCCGAACTTCCTCAACTCCCCGTACGACAACAAGCGGATACGCAAGGAACTCCTCCCCGAGTCCCGCCGCGCCACCGACCGCCTCTCCACCACCAACGGCAGCCTCCAGAAGATCCAGGACCTCGTCGCCGACGACGTGCCCTTCCTGCCGCTGTGGCAGGGCAAGCAGTACGTCGCCGCCCGCGACGACATCACCGGCGTCGAATGGAGCCTCAGCGCCTCCTCGATCCTCCAGCTCTGGGAACTCGACCGCGGCGTGGGCGGCTGAGCCACCGCGCACACGTACGGCGGCCCGCCCCCGTGGTCCGGGGCGGGCCGCTGTACGTCTGAGGGCCGTTGTCCGCGCGGGACGGGCCGTTGTCCGACCGGGGTCACTGCCCGCCGGGCCGGACCAGTCCGCTCTCGTAGGCGTACACCGCCGCCTGCACCCGGTCCCGCAGGCCCAGCTTCGTGAGGACGTGTCCCACGTGCGTCTTGACGGTCGTCTCGCTCACGAACAGGTCGGCCGCGATCTCCGCGTTGGACAGGCCCCGCGCCACGAGTTTGAGCACCTCCACCTCCCGCTCCGTGAGCGTCTGGAGCGTGCTCGGCGGCTGCTCCTCGCCGGAGGGCAGGTGGCCCGCGTACTTGTCGAGCAGCCGTCGCGTCACGCTCGGCGCGAGCATCGCCTCGCCGCTCGCCACCACCCGGATCGCCTGCACCAGCTCGTGCGCGGGCGCGTCCTTGAGCAGGAAGCCGCTCGCCCCCGCCCGCAGCGCCTCCACGACGTACTCGTCGAGGTCGAAGGTCGTCAGCACGAGCACCTTGACCGGCCCGTCCCGCTCCGGCCCGGTGATCTGCCGCGTCGCCTCGACGCCGTCCATCCGGGGCATACGGATGTCCATGAGCACCACGTCCGGCTGGAGCGCCCGCACCTGGTCGAGCGCCTGCACCCCGTCCCCGGCCTCACCCACCACCGCCACATCGGGCTCGGCCTCCAGGATCATCCGGAAGCCGGTGCGCAGCAGCGGCTGGTCGTCCACCAGGAGGACACGGATCGCCACGGGAAGTCTCCTTCGTTAGCCCGGGGCCATTGTGCCCTGCGGCCGGAGGCGGTACGGGGGGGCGGTACCGGCTCAGGCCCCGGCGCCCGGCGCGGGCGCCTGCCCGGCGCTCCGGACCGGGAGCGGGTACGGCGGGGGAGTGCCGCCGAACTCCGGGCACACCGCCCGGTGATCGCACCAGCCGCACAGCTTGGAAGGGCGCGGGCGCCAGTCCCCGCTCGCCGTCGCCTCCTCGATCGCCCGCCACAGCGCGTGCAGCTTCCGCTCGACGCGCTCCAGGTCGCCGGGGACCGGGTCGTACGTGAGCACGTCACCGCTGCCGAGGTAGACGAGCTGGAGCCGCCGCGGCACGATCCCCTTGAGGCGCCACACCACGAGCGCGTAGAACTTCATCTGGAAGAGCGCGCCTTCCGCGTACTGCGGCCGTGGCGCCTTGCCCGTCTTGTAGTCGACGATCCGCACGTCCCCGCTCCCGGGCGCGATGTCGACGCGGTCGATGATGCCGCGCAGCCGCAACCCGGAGTCGAGCGAGGTCTCCACGAACATCTCGCGCTCGGCGGGTTCGAGCCGGGTCGGGTCCTCCAGCGTGAACCACCGTTCGACGAGCCGCTCCGCCGAGGCCAGCCAGCGTGCGAGCCGCTCCTCGGCCGTGCCCGCCGAGGCGCCGTCCCCGTCCGCCGCGGCCACCGCGGTGAACAACTCGTCGAGTTCCGGTCGCGCCGCGCGCAGCTTCTCCCACTGCCCGGGGAGCAGCGCCGTGGCCCGCTCCGCCGTGCGCTCGGCGGCCGGCGCGTCGAAGAGCCGCTCCAGGACCGCGTGCACGAGCGTGCCCCGCGTCGCCGCCTCGCTCGGCTTCTCGGGCAGCCGGTCGATGACGCGGAAGCGGTAGAGCAGCGGGCACTGCATGAAGTCGCTCGCGCGCGAGGGCGAGAGCGAGGAAGGGGGAGCGGGCGGCCTCGGAGCCGGTACGGGCACGGCCTCCGGGGCCGCGGAAGCCGGGGCCTCGGGTGGTCCGGCAGCAGGGGCCCGCGCGGGTACGGAACCGGGCGCCGCCGGTCCGGGCGACACGCCGCCCTCCGTCGGGGACGCCCCCGTGTCGCCGCTCCCGCCGCCGCCCGTCCCGCGGGCCTCCGGCACCGACACCTGAACCGCACTGCTCTCCATGCCCCCCGACCCTACGGCCCCGCGGCGACATCCCGCCGCATACCATCGACTCCAGCCAAGGCACCGACGAGGGGAACGTTTCACCGTGGACGAACGCGGCGAGAACGGGCAAGCGCCCACCGGAGGTCCCGGCGGTCACCCGCCCGCCCCGCACGGCCCACCCCGCAGACGTCCCCCGCGCGAGCCGGGAGAGCCGGGCAACGGCTTCCTCGTGGGACGCCCCTTCGGCGTACCGGTGTACGTGGCACCGAGCTGGTTCCTCGTCGCCGCCCTCATCACCTGGGTCTTCGGCGGCCAGCTCGACCGCGTCCTGCCCGAACTCGGCGCCGTCCGCTACCTGGTCTCGCTCTTCTTCGCCCTCGCCTTCTACGCCTCCGTGCTCGTGCACGAACTCGCCCACACCGTCGCGGCGCTGCGCTTCGGCCTGCCCGTGCGCCGCATCCAGCTCCAGTTCTTCGGCGGCGTCTCGGAGATCGAGAAGGAGAGCGAACGCCCCGGGCGCGAGTTCGTCCTCGCCTTCGTCGGGCCGCTCCTCTCGCTCGTCCTCGCCGCCGTCTTCTACGGCCTGCTGTACACGGTCGAGCCCGGCACCGTCCCCGGCGTGCTCGTCGCCGGGCTGATGATCTCCAACCTCATCGTCGCCGTCTTCAACCTGCTCCCCGGGCTGCCGCTCGACGGCGGCCGGATGCTGCGCGCCGTCGTGTGGAAGTGCACGGGCAGCGCGATGAAGGGCAGCGTCGCCGCCGCCTGGGCCGGCCGCGCACTCGCCGTCGCCGTCCTGATCGGCCTGCCGCTGCTCACCCAGACGGACCTGCTCGGCGAGGCCCCCGAGAAGGTGAGCGCCACCGACACCGTCTTCGACGCCCTGCTCGCCGCGATCCTCGCCGCGATCATCTGGACCGGCGCGGGCAACGGACTGCGCATGGCCCGGCTCCGCGAGCACCTGCCCGAGCTGCGCGTGCGCACCCTCACCCGCCGCGCCATCCCCGTCGAGGGCACGACCCCGCTCTCCGAGGCGCTGCGCCGCGCCAACGAGGCGGGCGCCCGCGCCCTCGTCGTCGTCGACGGGTACGGGACACCGCAGGCGCTCGTCCGCGAGAGCGGCATCGTCGCCGTGCCCGAGCACCGCCGCCCCTGGGTCGCCGTCTCGACCCTCGCCCAGGACCTCACCGAGGATCTGCGCGTCTCCGCCGAACTCGGCGGCGAGGAACTGCTGGAGCGGCTGCGCGCCCACCCGGCGAGCGAGTACCTCGTCGTCGAGGAGACCGGCGAGATCTACGGGGTCCTCTCCGCCGCCGACGTCGACCGCGCCTTCGTACGGGCCATGGCCCGGCCCTGAGCCCGCGCGGGGGCCGGTCCGGAGCGCCCCGAGGGGCCGGTAGGCTTGCGGGCATGTCCGAACCGACCGGTGCCGCCCGCCGACGCGGGCCCTTCAAGGTCGGGGATCAGGTACAGCTCACCGACCCCAAGGGCCGCCACTACACCTTCACGCTCGAAGCCGGGAAGAACTTCCACACCCACAAGGGTTCCTTCCCGCACGACGAGCTGATCGGCTCCCCCGAAGGCAGCGTGGTCCGCACCACGGGGAACGTCGCCTATCTCGCGTTGCGCCCCCTGCTCCCCGACTTCGTCCTGTCCATGCCCCGCGGGGCCGCCGTCGTCTACCCCAAGGACGCCGGGCAGATCATCGCCTTCGCCGACATCTTCCCCGGCGCGCGCGTCGTCGAGGCCGGCGTCGGCTCGGGCTCGCTCAGCGCCTTCCTGCTGCGCGCCATCGGCGACCACGGGATGCTGCACAGCTACGAGCGGCGTGCCGACTTCGCGGAGATCGCGCGGGGCAACGTGGAGCGCTACTTCGGCGGCCCGCACCCCGCCTGGGAACTCACCGTCGGGGACCTCCAGGACCACCTGAGCGACACCGAGGTCGACCGCGTCGTCCTCGACATGCTCGCGCCCTGGGAGTGCCTGGAGGCCGTCTCCAAGGCGCTCGTGCCCGGCGGCATCCTGTGCTGCTACGTGGCGACGACGACGCAGCTCTCGCGCACCGTCGAGACGATCCGCGAGCACGGGTGCTTCGCCGAGCCCCAGCCGTGGGAGTCGATGATCCGCAACTGGCACGTCGAGGGCCTCGCGGTCCGCCCCGACCACCGCATGATCGGCCACACCGGCTTCCTCGTCACCGCGCGCCGCCTCGCGGACGGCGTCGAACCCCCCATGCGCCGCCGCCGCCCGGCGAAGGGCGCCTACGGGGACGACTACGAGGGCCCGGGTTCGGGCAGCCGCTGATCCTCCGGTGGGACGCCCCGCGCGCACGGGCGTCCCGCCGCCCCGGCTGCGGGCAGTCGGCCGCGCCCGGCGCGGGCGCGCCCCACGGCGTGCCGCACAAGCGGAGGGCGCGTGCCGGGCGTCGCGCGGCGGAGGCGAGATCGAAGACAGGCCTAGCCCGCCGGTGTGAGGTATGGCACGATGCCGACCACCCCACCGGCACGCGCCCACAGCGGGAGACACACCCTCGTGCAGCACTCCGTCGAACCGGAACTCGCCCACACCCGCACCACCCCCCTGCACTGGCTCGCCGTCGCGGCGGCGCTCTGCGCGGTGATCTCCCTCTCCTCGGTGTTCCAGCCCGACGAGGCCGGCGCCACCCCGCACCCCGCGCCCGCGCCCAGCCCCTCGTCCCACGCGGCGGCCCGCCCGGTGCCCGCGCCGGACGCGTCGCTCGCCACCTACCCCCTCACCTGCCCCGCCCCGCCCGGCGAGAAGGCGGAGCCGCCGACGCTCGCCGTGCACGTCGCGGGCGACCTCGACGGGGACGGCAGCCCCGAGACCGTGGCGCTCGTCCACTGCGCGGCGGGCTCCGGCAATCCGCCCGAGGGCCTGTACGTCCTCACCCGTACGGCGGCGCGGAAGACGCCCCGCGTCGTCGCGACCCTCCTCGACCCCGCCGAGCAGCGCACGGTCGAAGACCTCGCGATCCGCCGCGGCCAGGTGCGCGCGAGCGTCCTCGGCTACTCCAGCCTGGACGTCCCCCGTTGCTGCCCCGACGTCCACCAGGCCACGGCCTGGACCTGGCACGGAAAGAGCTTCACCCGCAGCAGCCCCGGCGCCCCGGCGGGCGACGGCCTCGCCTGAACCGGCGTCAGCGGGTCGCGGCAGGGCTCGCGGGCGCCGCTACCGACTCCGGCCGCGCGAGCCCGCGTCCCCGTCGACTGGACGCGCAGGGCGGCAAGGACCGGGAGCCGGGGTGAGGCGGCCCGTAGAGGGAGCGAGCGAGGGCTTGCCCCCGTGCGGGAGCAGGCGGGGGCTCAGCCCGCGTCCGCCTCCGGCCCGTAGACCTCCACGCGGTCCGCGACCCGGCGGACGTGGATGCACTCGCCGGGGCACTCCTTCGCGCTGTCCACGACGTCCCGGAGCAGCGGCAGCGGCACGCGGGTGGTCGCGCCGGGGGCCTGGAGGAGTTCGTCCTCGCCGCTCTTGACGTACGCGAGCCCGTCGATGTCCAGCTCGAAGACCTCGGGCGCGTACTGCGCGCAGATGCCGTCGCCCGTGCACAGGTCCTGGTCGATCCAGACCTCCAGCGGTTCCTCCTCGCGCGCCGCGAGCCCGGACTCCTGCTGTGCGGTCATGTTTCCTGCCGTTTCCTCTGCGTGAAGCCCGCCACCGTCAAGGGGCGTTGAACACCTCGACGATACAACCGGGCCGCTTCATCGGGAGGTGGGTGGGTATTCCCCTCGGGAGAGGGAGAGCGCAAGGGTGAACATCGGACACGCCCCACCGTCTTTTTGATCTAGGGGTTTCAACCGGCACCCGCCCAGGTAGGGTCTGGAAGCGTCCAGCTCCCTTTGGAGGAGGTGAGGACCGTGGCAGCCCACGACGACGACATGAACCGCGGCATCCGCCCGGGCCGGGGGTCCGAGGACCCGCCCGCCCAGGTCGCCCAGCTTGAGCAGGAGATCGCCGTCCTGCGGCGCAAGCTCGCCGACTCACCGCGTCACACAAGAATTCTTGAGGACCGGATCGTCGAGCTTCAGACCAACCTGGCCGGGGTGTCCGCGCAGAACGAACGACTGGCGAGCACCCTCCGCGAGGCCCGCGACCAGATCGTGGCCCTCAAGGAGGAAGTGGATCGCCTCGCCCAGCCCCCCGCGGGCTTCGGTGTCTTCCTCGCGGCGAACGAGGACGGCACCGTCGACATCTTCACCGGGGGGCGCAAGCTCCGGGTGAACGTCAGCCCCGAGATCGAGACCGACACCTTGCAGCGTGGCCAGGAGGTCATGCTCAACGAAGCGCTCAACGTGGTCGAGGCCATGGAGTTCGAGCGCGCGGGCGACATCGTCACCCTCAAGGAGATCCTTGAGGACGGCGAACGCGCCCTCGTGGTGGGGCACACCGACGAGGAGCGCGTGGTGCGCCTCGCCGAGCCCCTCATGGGTGTCACCATCAGGGCCGGAGACGCCCTGCTCCTCGACTCCCGCTCCGGGTACGTCTTCGAGATCGTGCCCAAGAGCGAGGTCGAGGAACTGGTCCTCGAAGAGGTCCCGGACATCGGCTACGAGCAGATCGGCGGTCTGGGCAACCAGATCGAGCTGATCCGCGACGCCGTCGAGCTCCCGTACCTCTACCCGGACCTCTTCAAGGAGCACGAGCTGCGGCCGCCGAAGGGCGTGCTGCTCTACGGCCCGCCCGGCTGCGGCAAGACGCTCATCGCCAAGGCCGTCGCCAACTCGCTCGCCAAGAAGGTGGCCGAGGTCACCGGACAGGCGGCGGGCAAGAGCTACTTCCTGAACATCAAGGGCCCCGAACTGCTCAACAAGTACGTCGGCGAGACCGAGCGGCACATCCGCCTGGTCTTCCAGCGGGCCCGGGAGAAGGCGAGCGAGGGCACCCCCGTCATCGTCTTCTTCGACGAGATGGAATCCCTCTTCCGCACCCGTGGTTCCGGCGTCAGCTCGGACGTGGAGAACACCATCGTCCCCCAGCTGCTCGCCGAGATCGACGGTGTGGAGGGCCTGGAGAACGTCATCGTCATCGGGGCCTCGAACCGCGAGGACATGATCGACCCCGCGATCCTGCGCCCCGGCCGGCTCGACGTGAAGATCAAGATCGAGCGTCCGGACGCCGAGGCGGCGAAGGACATCTTCGCGAAGTACCTCACCGACCGGCTCCCGCTGCACACCGACGACCTCGCCGAGCACTCGGGCGACCGCGCGGAGACCGTCCACGGCATGATCCAGTCCGTGGTCGAGCAGATGTACGCCGAATCGGACGAGAACCGCTTCCTCGAAGTGACCTACGCCAACGGCGACAAGGAAGTCCTGTACTTCAAGGACTTCAACTCCGGCGCCATGATCGAGAACATCGTCGGCCGCGCCAAGAAGATGGCCATCAAGGCCTTCCTCGAACAGAACCAGAAGGGTCTCCGGGTCTCCCACCTCCTCCAGGCATGTGTGGACGAGTTCAAGGAGAACGAGGACCTGCCCAACACCACCAACCCGGACGACTGGGCCCGTATCTCCGGAAAGAAGGGGGAGCGGATCGTCTACATCCGCACCCTCGTCACCGGAAAGCAGGGTGCCGACACCGGTCGCTCCATCGACACGGTGGCGAACACCGGTCAGTACCTGTAGGCGTTCCCCCGCAGGAGGCCGCGGTCGCTCCCCGGAGCCCCGCGGCCTCCCGCGTTGGCGACGGCCGCGGGCGGGCCGTGCCCGGTCGGCGGCGGGCCGGCCGGTGCGAGGAAGACGCGCCGGGCCGGAAGAAGCGAGGAATACCCCTACCAGCGGCGCACAGGCGTTCTAGGCTCAGCGATATCACCGGGCGGCGCGGCGCGAGGACGGGGACCGGGCGTGCGCCCGAGCGCGCACGGTACTGGAGCGCGGCTCCCGCGGGGGAGCGGCGCCGGGCAAGGAGGGCCGCATGACCGTACGGCGAGTAATGGGCATCGAGACGGAGTACGGGATCTCCGTGCCCGGTCACCCGAACGCCAATGCCATGCTCACCTCGTCCCAGATCGTCAACGCCTACGCGGCGGCGATGCACCGGGCCAGGCGGGCACGCTGGGACTTCGAGGAGGAGAACCCGCTGCGCGACGCGCGCGGCTTCGACCTCGCCCGCGAGTCCGCCGACTCCACCCAGCTCACCGACGAGGACATCGGCCTCGCCAACGTGATCCTCACCAACGGCGCCCGGCTCTACGTGGACCACGCCCACCCCGAGTACAGCTCCCCGGAGGTCACCGGGCCCCGGGACGCGGTGCTGTGGGACAAGGCGGGGGAGCGGATCATGGCCGAGGCCGCCGAACGCGCGGCCGCCGTGCCCAACACCCACCCCATCCACCTCTACAAGAACAACACCGACAACAAGGGCGCCTCCTACGGCACCCACGAGAACTACCTGATGTCCCGGGAGACCCCCTTCGGCGACATCGTCCGGCACCTGACCCCCTTCTTCGTCTCGCGGCAGGTCGTCACGGGCGCGGGCCGGGTCGGGATCGGGCAGGACGGCCGCGAGCACGGCTTCCAGCTCAGCCAGCGCGCCGACTACTTCGAGGTCGAGGTGGGCCTGGAGACGACGCTCAAGCGGCCGATCATCAACACCCGCGACGAGCCGCACTCGGACGCCGAGAAGTACCGCAGGCTGCACGTCATCATCGGTGACGCGAACCTCTCGGAGATCTCCACCTACCTCAAACTCGGCACCACCTCGCTCGTCCTCGCGATGATCGAGGAGGGCTTCATCGCCGTGGATCTCGCCGTGGACCAGCCGGTCCGCACCTTGCACGAGGTCTCGCACGACCCCTCGCTCCAGCGGCTCGTGAGGCTGCGCGACGGCCGCACCCTCACCGCCGTCCAGCTTCAGATGGAGTACTGCGCCCTCGCCCGCAAGTACGTGGACGAGCGGTACGGAACCGACGCGGACGAGGAGACCACCGACATCCTCAGCCGCTGGGAGGACACCCTCGACCGCCTGGAGCGGGACCCCTCCAGCCTCTCCAGGGAGCTGGACTGGGTCGCCAAGCGGGAGCTGATGGAGGGGTACCGGCGGCGCGACGGACTCGGCTGGGACGCCGCGAGGCTCCACCTCGTGGACCTCCAGTACGCCGACGTACGGCCCGACAAGGGGCTCTACAACCGGCTCGTCGCCCGCGGCAGCATGAAGCGGCTGCTCAGCGAGGAGGAGGTGTCCCGGGCGGTCTTCGACCCGCCGGAGGACACGAGGGCCTACTTCCGCGGGCGCTGCCTGGCACAGTACGCGGACGAGGTCGCCGCCGCCTCCTGGGACTCGGTGATCTTCGACCTGCCCGACCGTGACTCCTTGCAGCGGGTCGCGACGCTGGAGCCCTTGCGCGGTACACGTACCCACGTGAAGGACCTCCTGGACCGCTGCCGCACGGCCGAAGAGCTGGTCAGGGCCCTGACCGGTCCCTGAGCGGCGCCAATCCGTGACCTCGTGGGGGCCTGAAAAGGCCGCCAGGCGGGAAACATCAGAGCAGGCAGCGCGTTGACCCATCACGGGGCCGGATCGCGGCTCTGCTTGTAGGGTCGGGAGAGAACCGATCTTGGGGCCGGGACGGAACCGGTCCTCCGGCACACCACAGCACATCCAGCGGGGCACACCGAGCGGGGTGAGGTAGATGGCGACCAAGGACACCGGCGGCGGACAGCAGAAGGCGACGCGGTCCACCGAGGAGACCGAGGAACAGACCCAGGACGCACAGGACTCCTCGGATCTCAAGGAACGCCAGGAGAAGCTGAGCGACGACGTGGACTCCGTCCTGGACGAGATCGACGACGTCCTGGAGGAGAACGCCGAGGACTTCGTGCGCAGCTTCGTCCAGAAGGGCGGCGAGTAGCGCACCCCCGTGGGGCCGCGACCCCACGCGTACGGACGCGGGACGTCCCGGGAGACCCCGGGGCGTCCCGCGCCGTGCTTATTGCCCGGCCCCTCCCGTGCCGCACCGTCAAGACGCAGGTCAGCGGCCCGCGCATCCGTGTGGCACGGGTTTGCCACTGTGGGTGGTTCCGCCCGCTGTGGCGGGTAGGGTCCGAGGCGTACACACCGTCATCAACCGCAACCGGGCCCGTCGGCGCGGATGAGTGCCCCCGTGGCGCCGCGACCGGACCACCGCCCGACCGGAGGGAAACATGGGAGCACACACGCGTCACACCGGGCGTCTGCCCGCCGCCTTCCTGACACCCGGTTCCTCCTCGTTCCTGGACTTCCTGTCCGAGCATCAGCCCGAACTGCTGCCCGGCAAGCGGCAGCTGCCCGTCAAGGGGGCGATCGAACTGCCGCACGGGACCACGATCCTGGCCCTCGCCTTCGAGGGCGGCGTGATCCTCGCCGGGGACCGCAGGGCCACGATGGGGAACGTCATCGCCCAGCGGGACGTCGAGAAGGTCTTCCCCGCCGACGAGTACTCGGCGGTCGGCATCGCGGGCACCGCCGGGCTCGCCGTCGAGATGGTCAAGCTCTTCCAGCTGGAGCTGGAGCACTTCGAGAAGGTCGAGGGCGCCCAGCTCTCCCTGGAGGGCAAGGCGAACCGCCTCGCCACGATGATCCGCGGCAACCTCGGCATGGCCATGCAGGGCCTCGCCGTCGTCCCGCTCTTCGCCGGCTACGACGTCGACCGCGGCACCGGCCGCATCTTCTCCTACGACGTCGCGGGCGGCCGCTCCGAGGAGCACGGCTACGCCACGACGGGCTCGGGCTCGGTCTTCGCCCGGGGCGCGCTCAAGAAGCTCTACCGCCCCGGCCTCAGCGCCGAGGAGGCGAGCGTTCTCGCCATCCAGGCCCTCTACGACGCCGCCGACGACGACTCGGCGACCGGTGGCCCGGACCTCGGCCGCCGGATCTTCCCGATCATCAGCGTCATCACGGACGAGGGCTACCGCCGTGTCTCCGAGGAGGAGACCGCCCGTATCGCCGAGGACGTGCAGCGCCGCAGGCTCGCCCAGCCGGACGGGCCGCGCGCCGAACTGCTCTGACCCCCGGCACTCCGAAGACCTCCCCCGACCCCGACAGAAAGCGACGGTCAGCCGGTGTCCACGCCGTTCTACGTCTCACCCCAGCAGGCGATGGCCGACCGGGCGGAGTACGCCCGCAAGGGCATCGCCCGAGGCCGCAGCCTCGTCGTGCTCCAGTACGCCGACGGCATTGTCTTCGTCGGCGAGAACCCCTCCAGGGCCCTCCACAAGTTCAGCGAGATCTACGACCGCATCGCCTTCGCCGCGGCCGGCAAGTACAACGAGTACGAGAACCTGCGCATCGGCGGCGTCCGCTACGCCGACCTGCGCGGTTACACCTACGACCGCACCGACGTCACCGCGCGCGGACTCGCCAACGTCTACGCGCAGACGCTCGGCACCATCTTCTCCAGCGCGGCCGAGAAGCCGTACGAGGTGGAACTCGTCGTCGCCGAGGTCGGGGACACCCCCGAGGGCGACCAGATCTACCGGCTCCCGCACGACGGCTCGATCGTCGACGAGCACGGCTCGGTCGCGGTCGGCGGCAACGCGGAGCAGATCAGCGGCTGGCTCGACCAGCGCCACCGCGACGGGATGACCCTCGCCGAGGCCCTCAAGCTCGCCGTCCAAGCCCTGGCCCGCGATGCCAACGGCAGCGAGCGCGAGATCCCGGCCGAGCGCCTGGAGGTGGCCGTCCTCGACCGTACGAGGGCGCAGCAGCGCAAGTTCCGCCGCATCACCGGAACCCACCTGGCCCGCCTCCTCGCGGGCGAGGCGGTGCCGGACGACGCGGAGGAGACCGAGGCCCCGGCCGCTCCGGCCAAGGACGAGGACGCCGACGACAGCTGAGCCCCGGCGGGCGGCCGACGGCCGTCCGGGGGACCACCACGGCCCCGTGCCCCGCGTGGGCGCGGGGCCGTCGCGCGCGGCGGGGCAGGGGACGGGGCGTCAGGCGGGGGCCGGGCCCGTCGAGCCGCGTACGACGAGTTCCACAGGCAGCGGGTCCGTACGCGGCCGCGCGCCCTCCAGGAGCGCCAGCAGCGCGGTCATGCCGCGGGCGCCGAACTCCTCGGCGGGCAGCCGCACGGTGGTCAGCTCCGGGTCCAGGGCACGGGCGAGCGTGAGGTCGTCGACGCCCGTGACCGAGAGGTCCTCGGGCACCCGCAGGCCCAGGCCGCGCGCCGCCTTCAGGACGCCCGCCGCCATCAGGTCGTCGTCGCACACGACGGCCGTGGGCCGCTCGGGCGCGTCGAGCAGCCGCAGGGCCGCCTCGCGCGCGCCCGCGATCGACAGCGGCGCGGGCACGGTGGTCAGGCCCGCCCCGGACAGCGCCCCGGCGAGGGCGGCGGCTCGGCTCGTGAAGGTCCACGAGTCCACGTCGGCGGCGAGGTGAGCGAAGCGGCGGTGGCCGAGCGCGCGCAAGTGCGCGGCGATCTCGCGCATCCCGTCCGCGAGGGCGAGGTTGACCGTGGCGGTACGGGCCCCCGGCAGCGGCTCCGCGTCCAGCATCACCAGCGGGAGCGTGTCCCCGTGGATCGCCGCGAGCGCGTCCGCCGCCATCGAGGAGGCGAGGACCCCGTCGAGTGCCGCGCGCGCGGAGTCGAAGGGGTCGCGCGCGGGGCCGACACCCTCGGGCGAGGGGTAGAGCACGAGCCCCGTGCCGTGCGCGGCGGCGACCCGGGCGGCCCCCGTGTAGACACCGGCGAAGAACTCGCTCGTGAGCGCCGGCACGACGAGCAGCGCGGTGCGCGTGCGCCCCAGCCGCAGATTCCGCGCCGCGAGGTTCGGCCGGTACCCGAGCCCGTCGGCCGTCTCCCGCACCCGCTCCGCCGTGGCCGCCCCGACCCGCCCGCGCCACTTCCCGCTCAGCACGAGCGAGACGGCCGCCTGCGAGACCCCCGCCGCGCGGGCGACGTCTCGGCTGGTGGGGCGGGAGGCGGAGTCGGGCGGGGGGCTGCCTGAGACGGGCACGGAACTCCTTGGCGGCTGGACCGGGGGGCGAGGACATGGTACGTATGGGCCCGCACGTTATACGTACAACTGAAGGGTGGGGCGGCGATGGCGAGCGGTTACCTGGGGGTGTTGCGGGCTCCGTACGCGAGCCGGCTGCTCTCCTCGACACTCCTCGGGCGGCTGCCCAACGCGGTCGGGCACATCGCGATCGTCGTCCACGTGCGCGAGCAGGGCGGCGGCTACGCACTGGCAGGCGCCCTCGCCGCCGTCTACGGGCTCGCGACCGCCGCCGGGCAGCCGCTCCTCGGACGGGCCGTGGACCTGCGCGGGCAGCGCGCCGTACTGCTGCCCGCCTCCGGCCTCTCCGCGCTCGCCATGGCCGCGTTCGCGCTCGCCGGGCTCACGTCCCGCCCGCTCGCCTACCTCCTCGTGGGCCTCGCCGGGCTCACCACCCCGCCCCTGGAAGGGGCGCTGCGCGCGCTGTGGCCGAGCGTCCTGGGCCGCGCGGACCACGTCCACACCGCGTACGCCCTCGAAGCGGTGGCGCAGGAGGTGATGTTCACCGCGGGCCCGCTCCTCGTCACGCTGCTGGTCGCGCTCCGCTCGACGACGGCGGCGCTCCTCGTCGTCAACGTCCTCGGCGTCCTCGGCGCCCTCTCCGTCGTCCTCTCGCGGCCCTCGCGCGCCTGGCGCGGCGCCGCGCGCGAGGCGCACTGGCTCGGCGCGCTGCGCTCGCCCGGCCTCCTCGCGCTGCTCGGCGCCTTCCTCTTCGTCGGCGTCGCGCTCGGCTCCATCACGGTCTCCGCGCTCGCCTACTCCGACGGGGCGGGCGGCGAGACGGCGTACGGGTGGATCATGGCCGCGCTCGGCGCGGGCGCCCTCGTCGGCGGCATCGCCTACGGCGCGCGCGAGTGGACCGGGCGCCCCGAGCCCCGCCTGCGCCTGCTCGTCGCGCTGCTCGCCCTCGGCTACCTGCCCCTGCTCCTGACACCCGGCCGGTACGCGATGACCGGCCTCACCCTGCTCTCCGGGGTCTTCCTCGCGCCCTCGCTCGCCTGCGCCTTCGTCGCGGTGGACCGGCACGCCCCGCGCGGCACCGTGACCGAGGCGTTCTCCTGGCTCGTGACGACCTTCGGCGTCGGCAACGCGCTCGGCGCCGCGCTCGCGGGCCCCGCGCTCGACGCGGGCGGCGTCCGCGCCGGCTTCGCCGTGGCGGCCTGCGGCGGGGTGCTCGCGGCGCTCGTCCTCGTCGTCACCGCCCCCGCCCTGGAGGGCGGTACGGGCCCGGCGGTCGCGCCGGAAACGACCGGGCGCTGAAGGAGAGGCAGGTCGGGCGGGGGCGCCGCGCGGGGAAAATGATCCGAACCCTCACGCCCGAGCCGGTTTCAGAAAGTGGCCTGAGGCGTAATGTTCAAGCATGGACCGCCGCATTTTCGGGCTGGAGAACGAGTACGGCGTCACGTGCACGTTCCGGGGACAGCGCCGTCTGTCTCCGGACGAGGTGGCGCGGTACCTCTTCCGCCGTGTCGTGTCATGGGGCCGCAGCAGCAATGTCTTCCTGCGCAACGGCGCCCGGCTCTACCTGGACGTGGGCTCGCATCCGGAATACGCCACTCCCGAATGCGACAACATCACCGAACTGGTGACCCACGACAAGGCCGGTGAGCGCATCCTCGAAGGATTGCTCACCGACGCGGAACGCCGCCTGCACGAGGAGGGAATCGCGGGCGACGTCTATCTCTTCAAGAACAACACCGACTCAGCGGGCAACTCCTACGGCTGTCACGAGAACTACCTCGTGGCCCGGCACGGGGAGTTCTCCCGGCTCGCCGACATCCTGATTCCCTTCCTCGTCACCCGGCAGCTCTTGTGCGGGGCCGGGAAGGTGCTCCAGACGCCCAGGGGCGCGGTCTTCTGCGTCAGCCAGCGGGCGGAGCACATCTGGGAGGGCGTCAGTTCGGCGACCACCCGTTCCCGGCCGATCATCAACACCCGCGACGAGCCGCACGCCGACGCCGAGCGCTACCGCAGGCTCCACGTCATCGTCGGCGACTCGAACATGTCCGAGACCACCATGCTGCTCAAGGTCGGCGCCACCGACCTGGTGCTGCGCATGATCGAGGCCGGTACGGTCATGCGCGACCTCACCCTGGAGAACCCGATCCGGGCGATCCGCGAGGTCAGCCACGACATCACGGGCCGCCGCAAGGTGCGCCTCGCGAGCGGCAGGGAAGCCTCCGCGCTCGAAGTGCAGCGTGAGTACTACGAGAAGGCGCTCGACTTCTGCGAGCGCCGCGGCATCAACACCGGCGTCGTCGCCCAGGTCCTCGAACTGTGGGGCCGCACCCTCGACGCGATCGAGTCGGAGGACCTCGACCGGATCGGTACCGAGATCGACTGGGTCATGAAGTACAAGCTGATCGAGCGGTACCGCGCCAAGCACAACATGACGATGTCGAATCCGCGGGTCGCGCAGATAGACCTCGCCTATCACGACATCCACCGCCGCCGGGGGCTGTACTACCTCCTGGAGAAGAAGGGGCAGGCCGCGCGGGTCTGCAACGACCTGCGCATCTTCGAGGGCAAATCCGTTCCCCCGCAGACCACGCGGGCACGGCTGCGCGGCGATTTCATCCGCCGGGCGCAGGAGCAGCGGCGCGACTTCACGGTGGACTGGGTGCACCTCAAGCTCAATGACCAGGCGCAGCGCACGGTGCTGTGCAAGGACCCCTTCAGGTCGGTCGACGACCGGGTGGAGAAGCTGATCGCCGGAATGTGACCGGCGGTTTATGAAACAGGGCGCATTTCTTTTCCCTGTGGAGAGGCGCCGAAACCTGTGAAAAGGCCGGGCACACGCTGTGCCCGGCCTTTTCCGTTCCCCGGAGCCGGTGGTCCCACCGCCCTTGAGCTGCCCGTTTCTCCGCCGAGGAGCGCGGGGGGCCCGCCGCGCGCGCCGCCCGTGCCCGTACCGCGCCGAAAAGCGCCGCCGCGTTCTCTGTCGGCGTGGTGGAAGGGCCTAGAGTGACGGAACCGTATCCGCAACACTCTGGGGATCTTGTGCATCGCCGACTCGCAGCCTTCATCATCGTGCCCGCCCTGGCACTCGTCGCCACCGCCTGCGGTGGTGACGACGACAGCAAGGACAAGGCCGATTCGTCCAGCTCGCCCTCGGCGTCCGCTCCCGCCGAGTCCTCGGCGCCCAAGCCGGTCTCCTCGGCCTCGCCGATGCCCACGGTCTCCGGCGCCAAGGACAAGCAGCCCACGATCACGATCCCCAAGGGCGACCCGAGCAAGAAGTTCGTCGTCCACTCCGAGAGCCCGGGCGACGGCAAGACCGTGAAGAAGGGCGAGTTCGTCTCCTTCGACTTCACCGGCAAGATCTGGAAGGGCGCGAAGAAGTTCGGTTCGACGTACGAGAAGGGCGGCCAGCCCCAGGTCATCCAGGCCGGCTCCGCCGGGATCATCCCCGCCTTCGCGCAGTCCCTCGCCGGGCACAAGGAGGGCGAGCGCGTCCTCGTCGTCGCCCCGCCGTCGGCCGCCTTCGGCGCCCAGGGCAACCAGCAGGCCGGGGTCGCCGCCGACGACACGCTCGTCTTCGTCGTCGACATCAACAAGATCGTCCCGACCACCGAGGTCAAGGGCACCCAGGCGTCGATCCCCTCGGACCTGCCGCAGATCAAGGTCGACGACAAGACCCACAAGGCCGACATCACGATCCCGAAGAACGACCCGCCCAAGAAGCTCACCAGCAAGGTGCTCATCCAGGGCAAGGGCGAGAAGATCGAGTCCGGCAACAACGTGATCATGAACTACAGCGGCGCCGCCTGGAAGATCAACGAGGGCAAGAAGCCCGCGACCCTCTTCGACACCTCCGCCAACCGCGGCGAGCCCTTCGTCACGCCGATCGGCACCGGCGCCGTCATCCCCGGCTGGGACAAGGGCCTCGTCGGCAAGCACGTCGGCGACCGCGTCCTCCTCGTGATCCCCCCGGCCGACGGCTACGGCGACCAGGCCCAGGGCGACACCCTCCCGGCCAAGTCCACGCTCGTCTTCGCCGTCGACATCGTCGGCGTCGCGAAGTGAGCCCGCGCGGCGGGTGCGTACGGCCCCCGTCCGCACACCGCCGCGCCGCCCGGTGACAGACTGGGCCACGAACAACGGGCCGCCCCGCCGCCTGCGGCGGGGCGGCCCTCCTGCCAACACTGGAGCACACGTGAGCATCGAGAAGCCCGAGGTCGACTTCCCCGGTGGCGAGCCCCCGGCGGCGCTGGAGATCAAGGACATCTGGGAGGGCGACGGGCCCGTGGCGAAGGCCGGGGACAACGTCCGCGTCCACTACGTGGGTGTCGCCTTCTCCACCGGCGAGGAGTTCGACGCCAGCTGGAACCGCGGCGCTCCGCTCGCCTTCCCGCTCGGCGCCGGCCGCGTCATCGCGGGCTGGGACCAGGGTGTGCAGGGCATGAAGGTCGGCGGCCGCCGCCAGCTGATCATCCCCCCGCACCTGGCCTACGGCAGCCAGTCACCGAGCCCCCTGATCAAGCCCAACGAGACGCTGATCTTCGTCTGCGACCTCGTCTCCGTCTGAGCCGAGCGCCGTCCGCGCCCCCGGCCCCGGCCGCGCCGGGGCACGGACCCCGCGGCCCCGGTCCCGTACCCCCTCGGTACGGAACCGGGGCCGCGTGCGCGGGGACCCGCGCCCGAACTTTTCCCGCGCGCCCGTGGCGCTGTACGGTCGACGCGGACGAACAGCAGAAAGGGCGTCGATGGCGATCGCCAAGGCCGAGCGGCTCATGAACCTCGCGCTGTGCCTGCTCGGGACCCGCAGGCCGCTGAGCAAGCGGGAGCTGCGCGAGTCCATCGAGGCGTACCTCGAAGCGGCCTCGGACGAGGCGTTCAACCGCATGTTCGAGCGCGACAAGGACGATCTGCGCGAACTCGGGCTCGTCATCGAGACGGTCGAGGGACTCGACGGCGAGACCGGCTACCGCGCGGGCCGCGACAGCAACCGCCTGCCGCCCATCACGCTCGACGCCGAGGAGGCCGCGGCCCTCGGGCTGGCGGCCAAGGTCTGGCAGCAGGCCAGGCTCGCCGGGGCCGCGAGCGGCGCCCTCCAGAAGCTCCGCGCCGCGGGACTCCCCGAGGACGTCGACCCCTACGGCGCCCACACCGCGCTCGAACCGCGCATCCCCGTGCACGAGGCCGCCTTCGAACCCCTCATGCTCGCCTGCCGCGACCGCCGCCCCGTCGTCTTCGACTACCGCAAGTCCACCGCTCCGCGCCCCGAGTCCCGGCACGTCGAGCCCTGGGCCCTGGAGTGCTGGCGCGGCCACTGGTACCTCGCCGGGTACGACCGCGAGCGCGGCGCCGAGCGCGTCTTCCGCCTCTCCCGGATCACCGGCAGGGTCCGCGCCACGCGCGGCGCCTTCACCAGCGAGGTCCCCCCGGTCGTCACCGTCCGCGAGACCGTGGCCGCCTGGGCGGGCGAGAGCGCCGACCGCAGCGCCTTCATCCGGCTGCGCCCGGGGTCCGGCTACCCGCTGCGGGCCAAGGCCATCAACGTACGGTCCGTGGACGGCGCCTGGGACGAGCTGGAGATCCCCTACGGGCACGGGCTCGACGCCTGGCTCGCCGAGTTCGGCCCCGACGTGGTGGTCCTGGAACCGGCCGAGTTGCGCGCCGACGTCCTGGAGCGGCTGCGCGCCGTGGCCGGGAGCTGAGCGAGCCGCCCCGCCCGGGACGGGCCGCCCGCCCGCGCCCCGTACCCCGCGAAGCCCCCACCCCCACGCCCCCGACCACGAGAAGGAGGAGGCACATGGCGGCCAACGCCATCGACCAGACCCGGCGGATGCTCTCGCTCGTCACGTACCTGCGCGAGCGCCCGGGCGCCTATGTCGCCGACGTGGCCCGGGCCTTCGGCATCACCGAGGACGAACTCATCTCCGACCTCGACGTGCTGCCGCTGTGCGGCACCAGCTTCCGCGGCGGTGACCTCCTCGACATCGACACCGACGGCGAGCGCATCTGGTGGCACAACGCCGACGACGTCGCGGCCCCGCTCCGCCTCGCCGCCGACGAGGCCACCGCGCTCCTCGTCGCCGCCCGCGCCGTCACGACGCTGCCCGGCCTGCGCGAGAGCGACCGGCAGGCGCTCCTGCGCGCGACCGCCAAGCTGGAGGCCGCCGCGGGGGACACCGCGGGCGCGAGCAGCAGGCTCTCGGTGACCTTCGAGTCCGAGGGCGGCGTCTTCGCCGAGGTGGACCGCGCCATCGCGGAGCGGCGCCGCCTGTGGCTGCGCTACTACTCGCCCGCGCGCGACGAGCTGACCGAGCGCGAGGTGGACCCCATCCGGCTCTTCGCCGTCGGCCACACCTACATGGAGGCGTGGTGCCGCCTCTCCGAGGACCGGCGCACCTTCCGCCTCGACCGCGTCGCCGCGATCCGCATCCTCGACGAGCCCTCCGCGCCACCGGAGATGGAGCTGCGCGACCTGTCGGCCGGACTCGTGCAGCCCGCCGCCGATGACCCCGAGGTCACCGTCGAGGTCACCCCCGCCGGGCGCTGGGTCGCCGAGTACTACCCGCACGACAAGGCCGAGGAACTCCCCGACGGCGGACTGCGCATCACGCTGCGCACCCCCGACCCGGCGTCCCTGCGCCGCCTCGCCCTCCGGCTCGGCGCCGACGGCCGCATCGTCGCCCCCGCCGACCTGGCCGCGAGCGCCCGCGAGGCGGCGCGGCAGGCCCTCGCCGCGTACGGCGAAGAGCTGTGAAGCCCCGCACGCCCGCCCGAGACCGCGAGAGGGAGACAGCCCCGTGACGTCCGCCGAAGGAATCCTCGAAGCGACAGGCGACACCAACGGGCGCCTCTACCGCGCCGCGTGCCCCCAGTGCAAGGCCAGCTTCGAGCTCTCCGCCGCCGCGCTGCGGCTCGCCATCGGCGGCAGCCCCAAGACCACCTTCTACTCCTTCACCTGCCCCGAGTGCGGTGAGCCGGTCCGCAAGCCGGCCGGGGAGCGGATTGTGGAACTCCTCACAGAAGGCGGCGTCAGCACGCTGCGCCTGCACTCCGCCCTCTGACCCCGGCTCCCCGCACCCAAGGAACTAGGTTCGCCCCCATGCCCTCGCCCTCCGCTCTCTCCTGGTCCATGATCGCCGTCGCCCTCGGCTTCGCCGGACTCGCTGTCCTCGGGGTTCTCGGGGTGCGCGTGTGGATCGAGGTCCGCCGCCTGGGCGCCCAGGTGGCCCGCACCGCGCAGCGCGTCAGCGAGGCGACCGGGGACCTGGAGCGCGCGGCGACCGGGCTCGCCCGGACCTCGGGCAGCCTGCCGGTCCAGCGGAGGTGAGCGATACCGGCGCAGCGACCTGTCATAATCCGTGACCCGCCAGGTACGCTGCTGGCGCGGCCCGGAGCGAGGTGCGGGTCGTGAACCGGGGAATGCGCACAGGGATGGTCCCGTGTTCACCTGTGAGCGCTACGATCGCGGAGCGTACGGAAACCGGACGAATGTCCAGCTCCCGCTCGCAGCTCCCCGTCCCCGCCGCCTCGGTGAGAAGGTAGTACGCCTATGTTGTTCGGAAAGATCGGCGCCCCGGAGATCATCCTCATCCTCGTCGTCGTGGTGCTGCTGTTCGGCGCGAAGAAGCTTCCCGACATGGCCCGTTCGCTCGGCAAGTCCGCTCGCATCCTCAAGAGCGAGGCCAAGGCGATGAAGTCGGAGGGCAAGCAGGACGAGGCCGCCCCGGCCGACCCACCGGCCGACCAGGCGGTCCCGCGTACCATCCAGGCCGCCCCCGGTGACGTGAGCAGCTCCCGTCCGGTCGCCGAGCCCTCGGACACCACCAAGCGCTGAGCGCCCACGCGGCGCCGGAGCAGGCCGGCGCCACCGAACGCACGAGATGAGGACGTGGGTTGCTGAAGTCTGCCCGCACACGCGCCGAGAAGGACCCCGAGGGGCGCATGCCGCTCATGGATCACCTCCGTGAGCTGCGCAACCGCCTGGCGAAGGGGGTCCTGGGGATCGTCGTCGTGACGATCGTGGCCGCGTTCTTCTACCAGGACATCGTCGACTTCATCACGCGTCCCATCATGCACTCGGTGGGCTGCGAGCAGGCGTTCTCCGATCTCGCGCAGAGGGAGAAGGGGGAGTGCGCCAGGATCGTCATGAACGGGCTGCTCAGCCCCTTCAGCCTGGCGATCAAGGTCTCGATCATGGCCGGGGTCATCGGCTCCTCACCGATCTGGCTCTACCAGCTGTGGGGCTTCATCGCCCCCGGCCTGCACCGCAACGAGAAGAAGTACGCCGTCGGGTTCGTCGGCGTGGGCGTCCCGCTCTTCCTCGTCGGGGCCTTCCTGGCGTACCGCACCCTGCCGACGATGGCGGAGGTGCTGATCGGCTTCACACCCGACAACACCGAGAACCAGCTCCCCCTCGACGATCTGCTGAACCTGATCACCCGCATGGTGCTCGTCTTCGGCGCCTCGTTCGAGCTGCCGCTGCTCCTCGTGATGCTCAACCTGACGCACATCCTCACCGGCAAGCGGATGCTGAGCTGGTGGCGCTGGATGATCATGGGCATCACGGTCTTCGCCGCCGTGGCGACCCCCAGCACCGACCCGGTCAGCATGCTGGCCCTCGCCGCTCCCATCTGGGTCCTCTACTTCGGCGCCACGATCTTCTCGCTCCTCAACGACCGGCGCCGCGCGAAGAACGATCCGTACGCGGGCCTCGACGACGACGAGGCCGCCCCCCTCGACCTGAGCCCCGAGGACATCGGCGAGGTCGAGCGCGTCGGCTCCCCGCGCTCCCTGCCCGAGCAGCCCGGCCGCGACCGCGTCAACGGCTATGACGACGTGACCTGAGCCCGCGCTCTGTCCCGCGAGCCCTACCGGACGGTGAGGTCACGCTCTGACCAGCGACATCACCCTCTTCGTGAACCCGACGGCGGGGCGCGGCCGGGGTGCCGCGGCAGCGCGGCCCGCGGCCCGCGTCCTCCGGGACGCGGGCTTCCGCGTGCGTACGGTCGTCGGGACGGACGCCGAGGACGCCGCCGCGCGCGCGAAGGAGGCCGTCGCCGCGGGGACGGGCGCGCTCGTCGCGGTCGGCGGGGACGGGCTGCTCTCGCTCGCGCTCGCGGCCGTCGCGGGCACCCGTACCCCGCTGGGCGTCATCGCGGCCGGCAGCGGCAACGACTTCGGGCGCTCGCTGGGCCTGCCGGTACGGGCGGCCGCCGAGGCCGCCGGGGTCATCGCGCGGGCGCTGCGCGAGGACACGCACCGCGCCATCGACCTCGGGCGCGTCGCGGGGCGCTGGTACGGCACCGTCCTCGCCACCGGTTTCGACTCACGTGTCAACGACCGCGGCAACCGGATGCGGCTCCCGCTGGGCCGCTTCCGCTACGACCTCGCGATCCTCGCCGAACTCGCCGCCTTCGCGCCCACCCCGTACCGGCTGCGCCTGGACGACGGGCCCGTGCGCGAGATCGAGGCGACGCTCATCGCCGTCGGGAACGGGACCTCGTACGGCGGGGGCATGCGGATCTGCGCGGACGCGCGCCTCGACGACGGGCTTCTCGACGTCACGGTCGTCGGCCCGTGCAGCCGCGCGACGCTCCTGAAGGTCTTCCCGCGCGTCTACCGGGGCACCCACCTCGCGCACCCCGTCGTCACGCGCTACCGGGCGGGCCGCGTCGCACTCGACGCCGCGGGCCTCACGGGATACGCGGACGGCGAGCCGCTCGGCCCCCTCCCGCTCACGGCGACGGCCCACCCCGCCGCCGTCCGCCTGCTCGCACCGCGCCCCAAGGCGACCGGGGGCTGAGCACCGGCGGGGGCGCCAAAGGGCCGGGGACGGGCGGCGGACGGGGCCGGACGGGGGCCGGGGGCGGACGCGGCCCGGCGCGTGCGGGGCTCGCGCCGCGCGCCTGTGACCTGCGACAACGGGACAGGTCGTTTTTTATGATCGTGTTCTGTCGGCAGGGGCCGGTAGGCTCGATCGCACGATGACAGAGGACCTCTCCCCGGCCGAGCGGTACGCGGCCAGCCGCCGTCGCACCGCCGAAGCCGCCACCGCGCTCGGTGCCTTCCGCGAGATGTACGAGTTCGGGCTCGACCCCTTCCAGATCGAGTCCTGCCAGGCCCTGGAGGCGGGCAAGGGCGTACTCGTCGCCGCCCCCACCGGCTCCGGCAAGACGATCGTCGGCGAGTTCGCCGTGCACCTCGCCCTGCGCCAGGGCAAGAAGTGCTTCTACACCACGCCCATCAAGGCGCTCTCCAACCAGAAGTTCGGCGACCTCAGCAAGCGCTACGGCGCCGACAAGGTCGGTCTGCTCACCGGTGACAACAGCGTCAACGCGGACGCCCCCGTCGTCGTCATGACGACCGAGGTGCTGCGGAACATGCTCTACGCGGGCAGCCCGGCGCTCACCGGGCTCGGCTATGTCGTCATGGACGAGGTGCACTACCTCTCCGACCGCATCCGGGGCGCCGTCTGGGAAGAGGTGATCATCCACCTGCCGGAGTCGGTCACGCTCGTCTCGCTCTCGGCGACCGTCTCGAACGCCGAGGAGTTCGGCGACTGGCTCGACACCGTCCGCGGCGACACCGAAGTGGTCGTCTCGGAGCACCGGCCCGTGCCGCTCTTCCAGCACGTCCTCGCCGGGCGCCGGCTGTACGACCTCTTCGAGGAGGGCGGGGGCCGCAAGCGCGCGGTCAACCCCGACCTGCTCCGCATGGCCCGCATGGAGGCCGGACGCACCGGTTACGGCGGCAAGCGGCGCGGGCGCGAGGCCGACAGGGAGCGCGAGCGCCGCCAGCGCAGCCGGACGTGGACCCCGGGCCGCCCCGAGGTGATCGACCGGCTCGACTCCGAGGGCCTGCTCCCCGCCATCACCTTCATCTTCAGCCGCGCGGGCTGCGAGGCCGCCGTGCAGCAGTGCCTCTTCGCCGGGCTGCGCCTCAACGACGAGTCCGAGCGGCTCGCCGTGCGCGAGATCGTCGAGGAGCGCACCGCCTCGATCCCGCCCGAGGACCTGCACGTCCTCGGTTACTTCGAGTTCCTGGAGGGCCTGGAGCGGGGCATCGCCGCGCACCACGCCGGGATGCTCCCGACCTTCAAGGAGGTCGTCGAGGAACTCTTCGTACGGGGCCTGGTCAAGGCCGTCTTCGCGACCGAGACCCTCGCGCTCGGGATCAACATGCCCGCGCGCTCCGTCGTGCTCGAAAAGCTCGTCAAGTGGAACGGCGAGCAGCACGCCGACATCACGCCCGGCGAGTACACCCAGCTCACCGGACGCGCCGGTCGGCGCGGCATCGACGTCGAGGGGCACGCCGTCGTGCTGTGGCAGCGCGCCATGAGCCCCGAGCACCTCGCGGGCCTGGCGGGCACCCGTACGTATCCGCTGCGCTCCAGCTTCCGGCCCTCGTACAACATGGCCGTCAACCTGGTCCAGCAGTTCGGGCGGCACCGCTCGCGCGAGCTCCTGGAGACCTCCTTCGCGCAGTTCCAGGCCGACCGCTCCGTCGTCGGCATCTCCCGCGACGTCCAGCGCAACGAGGCGGGGCTCGCGGGCTACAAGGAGTCGATGACCTGCCACCTCGGGGACTTCGAGGAGTACTCGCGGCTGCGCAGGCAGCTCAAGGACCGCGAGAACGAACTCGCCCGCGAGGGCGTCAACCAGCGGCGCGCAGCCGCTGCCGCCGCGCTGGAGAAGCTGCGCCCCGGGGACATCATCCACGTGCCCACGGGCAAGTTCGCCGGGCTCGCCCTCGTCCTGGACCCGGGCGTCCCGGCGGGGCGCGCGGTCGGCGGTCGCCGCGGGCGCGACTTCGACGCGTTCGACGGGCCCCGCCCGCTCGTGCTCACCGCCGAGCGGCAGGTCAAGCGGCTCAACAGCGTCGACTTCCCGGTGCCCGTCGAGGCCCTGGACCGGATGCGGGTGCCGAAGTCCTTCAACGCGCGCAGCCCCCAGTCCCGCCGCGACCTCGCCTCGGCGCTGCGCACCAAGGCCGGGCACCTCGTCCCCGAGCGGCACCGCAGGGGCCGCGCCGAGGCCGCGGACGATCGCGAGATCAACCGGCTGCGCGCGGAACTGCGCGCCCACCCCTGCCACGGCTGCTCCGAGCGCGAGGACCACGCCCGCTGGGCCGAGCGCTACCACCGGCTGCTGCGCGACACGAAGCAGCTGGAACGCCGCATCGAGGGCCGCACGAACACCATCGCGCGCACCTTCGACCGGATCGTCGCGCTCCTGACCGAACTCGACTACCTGCGCGGCGAACAGGTCACCGAGCACGGCAGGCGGCTCGCCCGGCTCTACGGGGAACTCGACCTGCTCGCCGCCGAGTGCCTGCGCGCCGGGGTCTGGGAGGGGCTCGGCCCGGCCGAGCTGGCCGCCTGCGCCTCCGCGCTCGTCTACGAGTCGCGCTCGGGGGACGACGCGGCAACCCCCAAGGTGCCCTCGGGCAAGGTGACCTCGGCGCTCACCGAGATGGTGCGGATCTGGGGCAGGCTCGACGCGGTCGAGGAGGACTTCGGGATCAGCCGGACCGAGGGCGTCGGCCAGCGCGAGCCGGACCTCGGCTTCGCCTGGGCCGCCTATGAGTGGGCCTCGGGCAAGGGGCTCGACGAGGTGCTGCGCGAGGCGGACATGCCTGCCGGGGACTTCGTGCGCTGGACCAAGCAGATCATCGATGTCCTGGGCCAGATCGCCGCCGCGGCGCCCGGTCAGGGGAGCACGGTGCCGAAGGCGGCCCGGCGGGCGGTGGACGAGATCCTGCGCGGAGTGGTGGCGTACACCTCGGTGAGCTGAGGAGACGTGGCGATCAATTTCAGTCGTTACTGATCGGAATTGATCCCGAAAGGAAGGAGGCGGGTCCCTTTTCCTCGCGAGGGAAAGGGACCCGCCTCCTTTTGTGCGAAAAAGTATTAGCGCATATGTGCGCCGACGGAGCCGGAAGGGTGAACGCGGTGCCTGTGACCTGCGGTGATGCCCGGCTCCCGAGGTGGGACAAGCCGCTTTCGCCGCCTCGGGTGGCGTATAAATGGGCTCGATTCTAGGTCGCGCGCGGTGCGCGGTGGGCTTGCTCGCGGAATATGACATCCGGCGCGCCGAGGCGCATTAGGCTCGCCGACGAAGCGCCCCGGTCCCCCGGTCGTGTCCTTCGGGCATGCCCGCGCCCCGGACCGGATCGCGCCGTCCTGTCCGTCCATCGCGCTCGATCGAGGGCCTCCATGGTGAGTGTCGCTTCACCCCCCGCTTCGCCTCCTGCCTCACCCCCCGCTTCATCTCCCGCCTCACCCCCGGCTTCGTCTCCCGCCCCCCGGCTGGAGCCTGTGCCGAGGATGCTGCTGACCGGCGTCCCGCTCCTGGCGGCCACCGCGGTGGCCGGCCGGCTCCTGACCGGGACCGCCAGGATCACGGCCCTCGTCGGCGGAGTGGTCGCCCTCGCGCTCGCGCTCGCCCTCACCGCCGAGGTGATCCGCGCCCAGCGGGCCCGGGCCACCGAGTACCGCGCCTTACGCCGCCGCCTCACCGAGGTCCAGGACCTCGTGGACACGAACGACGAGCGCCTCTACCACCTCACCGACGCCGTCCTGCCCCGCATCCACGAACTCGCCTGCGGCGGCATCATGGACCAGCGCATGGAAGAGCTGATCCGCGAGTACCCCAAGTGGCGCCAGGACTTCACGGACCCGGAACTCCACCTCATCAGCTCGATCATCGGCTCCCTGCACGAGATGGAGAACATCCGTCACTCCACCGTGTGGCACTACATCAACATCACGCGCAGGCTCCAGGCCGTCGCCCACTCCATGTCCGAGGAACTGCGCGAGATGGAGGAACGCCACGGCCGCGCCCCCGAGTTCTTCGACGACCTGCTCCGCGTCGACCACGCCTGCTCGATGATGATCCGCTGGGCGGACGACCTCGCCACCCTCGGCGGCGGGCGCCCCAGCCGTCGCTGGCCCGGACCCGTGTCGCTGCTCAGCACGCTGCGGGGTGCGCAGGGGCGCATCCTGGAGTTCCCGCGCATCCACATCATGGACATCCCCGACATCGACCTCAAGGGCACCGAGACGGAGGGCGTCCTCCAGGCCGTCGCCGAACTCATGGACAACGGCTGCAAGTACTCCGCGCCCAGCTCCAAGGTCTTCGTCAGCGCGATGCGCGTCGAGAAGGGCATCGCCATCTCGGTCGAGGACCAGGGCGGCAGCACCGACATGATCGACAAGATCATGTCCCGCTTCAAGAACATCTACCGCTACGCCAAGACCAACCGGGACATCGGCCAGTACCGCTACGAGACCGGCATCGGCTACTTCGTCCTGGGGCGGCTGTGCCTCAGCTACGAGATGAACCTGGAGGTCCGCCCCTCGGCCTACGGCGGCCTGCGCGCCATCCTCTTCGTGCCCGAGCACCTGATCGAGGGCATCGACATCGACTACCCCGCCCTCAAGCGCAAGCGCCTGCTCGCGCACGGCATCGGTGCCGAGGCGGTGCCCCGCTTCGACGAGAACGACGAGCCGATCGTGCCGCTCCCGCGCCGGGAGCACATCCCCTACAGCAAGTACGCGGGACCGCCGGAGCGGAACGAGGACGGCGAGGCGATCCCGCCCACGACACCGCCCGAGGCGCCGGTCTACACCGAGCGCACCCCGGAGGGCCTGCCGCAGCGCCGCCGCACGATGCCCTACCACCCGGGCGTCGGCTTCGCCCAGTACGCCACCGAGGAGGAGTACCTCGCGGAGCAGGCGAGCATCGCGGAGCAGACGGAGATCAACATGCGCGCGGCGGCAGCCGAGACCTGGAACGGCCCCGTGCGGGACCGCCAGGCGCCGTCCGGGACGGGCCGCGAGGCGGAGCACGAGGACGACCGGGAGCAGCCCGAGCCCGGTATCGCGATGGCCGCCTTCTTCGCGGCGGCCAAGGGCGGGGGCCTGCCCGAGGGAGACGGCGAGCCAGGGAAGAAGCCCGCCGACAGCCAGTACGACGACAACGAAGAGGGGGACGAGTACTGATGACGCAGTTCGATCAACTGCTCAAGGAACTGGACGACACGGTGAGCGGGATCCACCAGATCGTGGTGCTCTCGGCCGACGGGCTCCAGATCGCCCGGTACGGCGGGGAGCAGGACGCCGCCGACCGCGTCGCCGCCGCCTGCGCCGGGCTCCAGAGCCTCGCCGCGGCCGTGGGCCAGGAACTCCCCGGCTCCAAGGGCCGGATGCAGATGGTCGTCATCGAGGTGGACGAGGGCTACTTCTACCTCATGGCGGCCGGTACCGGCGCGTACCTCGCGGTCCTCGCCGACGCGCGCACCGAGGCCGGAGTCGTCGGCCACCGGATGCGCGAACTCGCCCGACGCCTCGGCCCGCACCTGACGAGCCCGCCGCGCCGGACGGGCGCCGTCCTCCGATGACCATCCCTTCCCGGCGCAGGCGCCGCAGCACGCAGGAGAGCCCGGCACCGGGCGGCACCACGCGGGGGAGCCCGCACCAGGGCGGCACGGCGGGGGAGCGGGACGGTGCGGTGGACGGCGGCCCGCGGCAGGAGGCCGTGGCGGGGGAAGGCCCCCGCACGGCCGGCGGGCCGGGGGAACCGGGGCGCTTCTACGCGCTCACCGGGGGCCGGGGCGGCGGCGAGGGGATCGACCTCGTCTCGCTCGTCCAGACCGTCGTCGTGCCCGCCGCCGGGCTCCAGCCGGAGGCCGCCGCGGTCCTGGGCCTGTGCCGGACCTCGCTCTCGGCCGCCGAGCTCTCGGCCTATCTGCGGCTCCCGTTCAGCGTCGTGGCCGCGCTCCTGGCCGGGCTCCACGCCGAAGGGCTCGTACGGGTCCTGCGCCCGGTACGGCCGTCGCACGACACAGCCGACCGTTCCCTCCTCGAAGCGGTGATGCATGGACTTCAACGACTCTGACCTCCTCCCCGGCCCCCGGACCGAGGACCTGCTCCCCGACACCGTCACGGCCGGTGTGAAGCTCGTCGTCGTCGGCGGCTTCGGCGTCGGCAAGACGACGATGGTCGGCTCGGTGAGCGAGATCAGGCCGCTCACCACCGAGGAGACGATGTCCAAGGCGAGCATCGGGGTCGACAGCCTCTTCCGCACCCGCGCGAAGACCGCGACGACGGTGGCGATGGACTTCGGCCGCATCCGCATCAACGACGAACTCGTGCTCTATCTCTTCGGCACCCCCGGCCAGGAACGCTTCTGGTTCCTGTGGAACGGCCTCTTCGAAGGGGCGCTCGGCGGGGTGGTGCTCGTCGACACCCGCCGCCTGGAGACGAGCTTCGAGGTCATGGGGCGGCTGGAGGAACAGGGCGTGCCGTACGTCGTCGCCGTCAACCGCTTCCCGAAGTCGCCCCGTTACCCGGCGGAGACGCTGCGCGCCGCGCTCGACCTGCCCGCCGAGGTCCCGATCGTGGAGTGCGACGCCCGCGAGCGCGCCTCCAGCCGGGACGTCCTGCTCACGCTCGTCCGCTACCTGGGCGCGATCGCGGAGAGGCGGGGCCCGCGGGCCTGAGCCGGCCCCCGCGCACCGTCCCCACGCCCGCCCGGCACCCGCACGCCGAGCCCTTCGCACGCCCGGCAGGCGCACGCCCCGGCATCCGTCCTGACCGGCGTCCGGCACGTCCCCGTGCCCCGCACGCGTACACCCCCGGTCCCCTTCTCCCGGAGTTCCCGTGACCACATCCGTCCCGTCCGAGGGCGCCGTCCCGCCGCCCGGCTGCCCGGCCCACGCACCCGCCGGCTCCGCCACCCCCGCCGCGCGGGCCCGTCCGCGCCCCGACTACTCCGGCGTGCCCGCCCCCGAGGGGCGCGACCCGGCGACGGAGGTGGACAACCCCAACATCGGCCCGGGCCGGGCCCGCAGACTCAACGGCCCGGACGCCGAGCGCGACCAGCAGGGGCTCTACGACACGCTGCGGCTGGAGTACGGCGAGGTCGCCCCCGTGCTGCTGCCCCGGGACGTGCCCGCCTGGCTCGTCCTCGGCCACGAGGAGAACCGTTTCGTGTGCGCGCACCCGGAGCTGTTCACCACGGACGGCCGCGAGTGGCGCCTGCTCCAGGACGGCACCGTCGGCCCCGACCACCCCATGGCGCCCATCTTCATGTGGCAGCCCGTCTGCGCCTTCGTCGAGGGCGAGGAGCACGAGCGGCTGCGGGAGCCGCTGGAGGAGAACCTCCGCGTCACCGACCTGCGCGAACTGCGCAGGCTCGTGCAGCGGGGCACGTACGCCCTCCTCAACGACCTGTGCGAGGAGGGCTTCTGCGACCTCACCGAGGACTACTGCGAGCGCCTCCCGATGATCGTCCTGCTCGGTCTCTTCGGCATGTCGCACCTGTACGACGACCGCTTCCTCGAAGCGGCCCGCGACCTCATCAAGGGCACCGAGACCGCCAACGCGAGCAACGAGCACCTCATGAAGCTCTTCCGCGCCGAGGTCGAGCGGGCGCGCGTGGAGCCCGGAGACGACTTCGCCTCGCAACTCCTCGCTCACCGGGCCGGGATGAGCGCGCGCGAGGTCTCCGAGCACCTGCGGATCGTCCTCATCGCCGCGTACGAGACCACGGCGAACCTCCTCGCCAACGCGATGCGCATCCTGCTGGTCCAGATGGAGGTGCGCGGCCGGGTCGGCGCCGGGCGGCTCAACATCTACGAGGCGATCGAGCAGGCCCTGTGGGACGAACCGCCCTTCAGCGCCATGCTCGGCCGCTACGCGCTCCGGGACGTGGAGGTCGGCGGGCGGCTCATCAGGAAGGGCGACGCCGTCATGCTCGGCTACGCGGCGGGGAACGTGGACACGCGCGTGCGTCCCGCGCTGGAGGCGCCGGTACGGGACAACCGCTCCCACCTCGCCTTCGGCCGCGGCCCGCACGCTTGCCCGGGGCAGTACCTCGGCCGGCAGCTGTGCCAGCTCGCCCTGGACGACCTGCTCGCCTGGCTCCCCGACATGCGCCTCGCCGTGCCCTCCTCGCAACTGCGCTGGTCGGGCTCGCTGCTCAGCCGCCACCTCGTCGAGCTCCCGGTCCGCTTCGAACCGCGCTCCCAGCGCGACGAGGAGAGCATCGGCACCTTCGGGCTGCCGCTCCCCAAGGGCGTGGGCCTCTTCCCGCCACCCGACGAGGAGCACGACCTGATGCCCGTCGAGATCCCGGAGAGGATTCTCGAGGCCGAGCGGGAGGCCGGGGAGTGGCGGGCGGCCAGGATGCGGCGCGAGGACGCAGCGCGGGCCGGGCAGGACGGTCCCGCCCCGGCGGAAGCGGCGGCAGGTGGCGCGGGCGCGGAGGCCGGGGGCCCGTTCCCGGGGCCGCGCCGTCCGCTGCGGGCCTGGCTGCGGCGCTGACGCTGCCTCAGCCGCGCGCGGGGCGGGCCCAGCGCAGCGGGTCCTGCCAGGCGGTGAGCGTGCGCCCGCTCGTGAAGCGGCGCAGCTCACCGCTCAGCGGGTCCGTGAACTCCATCGCTCTGGCGAGGAGTTGGAGCGGGCGGCGGTAGTCGGTCGGGTCCGGGTCCGTGACGTACGGGTAGAGCGGGTCACCGAGGAGGGGCAGGCCGAGGCCGTTCATGTGGGCCCGTAGCTGGTGGGTGCGCCCGGTGCGGGGGAGCAGCCGGTAGCGGGCGAGGAGCGGGGGAGTGCCGGCGAGAGCGGGGGCGGTGCGCACGCCGAGCAGTTCGACGCGGGTCTCGCTGTTCGGCTCGGCGCCGGGCACCTCGCGTGCCGCCATCTCGCCGCGCTCCTTGACGAGGTGGCTGCGGACCGTGCGGGGCAGGCGCAGCGCGGGCGCGTGGGCGGCGACCGCCTCGTACTCCTTGCGCACCTCCTTGCGCGCGAAGAGCGACTGATACGCGCCGCGGTCCCGGGGCCGGACGACGAAGAGGACGAGTCCCGCGGTGAGGCGGTCGAGGCGGTGCGCGGGGCTCAGCGCGGGCAGGGCGAGGTCGCGGCGCAGGCGGGCGAGGGCGGTCTCGGTGATGTGGCTGCCGCGCGGGGTGGTGGCGAGGAAGTGCGGTTTGTCGACGACCAGGAGGTGGTCGTCCCGGTGCACGACGCGGAGCGGAAAGGGGACGGCGGGCTCGGGAGCGCGGGTGCGGTGGAACCAGTAGGTGGCGCCGGGGCCGCGCTCCTCGCCGTGGGCGGGGCGACCGCTCGCGTCGACGAACTCGCCGGTCCCGAGCATGGCGTCGATGACGGCGGGAGGCACGGGGAGCCGGGCGCGCAGGTACGCGCGCAGGGTGCCCTCGTGGGTGTCGGGCACGCGCAGACGGATGGCGTCGATGCCGTCCCGCTGGGGGAGGGGCGAAGGGGGAGGGGGACGGCGCGGCACGAGGCCAGCGTACGGGGACGCCGCGGGTTCCTCGCGCGGTGCGGGCCCTGGTGGTGGCTCGTCGCGAGAACCGGGGAAGCGCTCAGGCCGCGTCGGCGCCTTCCTGTTCGGCCTCGATGCGGGCGTTCCAGTCGCGCTTGCTGGCCTGCCAGCCGGCTTCTTGCGATGGTCGGCTTCGCCTCCGGGAGCGCTTAAGCCGGTGTCGAGTCTCCCGACGTGCTCGGCCGCTCGTTCCTCACGGCCTGCGCGCGACGGGCGCCTCGACACCGTCGCGCTCCCTTCGGCTCTGCCGACCTGCTCGGCCCTGCGGGCCTCGGGGAGTGGGCCCGTGTCTCTCAGGCCGCGTCGGCGCCTTCTTGTTCGGCCTCGATGCGGGCGTTCCAGTCGCGCTTGCTGGCCTGCCAGCCATCCTCGTTGTGGCCGAGGCGCCAGTAGCCGGAGATGGAGAGGCGGTCGCGGGTGATGCCGCGGTCGAGGCGGAGGTGGCGGCGGAGGTCCTTGACGAAGCCGGCCTCGCCGTGGACGAAGACCTGGACCGTCGCCGGGTCGCACTCCACGGTCCGTACGGCGGCGACGAGCGCCTCGCCCGGCGGGCGCTCGCCCCGGTGCAGCCAGGTCAGGTTCACCCCGGCCGGGACGTCGAGCTTCTGCTCCTCCGCGGCGTCCGCGACCTCGATGAAGACCTCGCCCTTCGCGTCGGCGGGCATGTTCTCGACGGCCGCCGCGATCGCGGGCAGCGCGCTCTCGTCCCCGGCGAGCAGGTGGCTGCTCGCCTCCGGCTCCGGGCGGTAGGCGCCGCCGGGACCGGCGAAGTACAGGACGTCGCCCGGCTTCGCCGCCGCCGCCCAGGGGCCCGCGAGGCCCTCGCCGCCGTGCACGACGAAGTCGACGGTCAGCTCGCGGGCCGCCGCGTCCCAGCGCCGCACGGTGTACGTCCGGGTCACGGGCCACTGCTCGCGCGGGAAGTCCGCCCGCACCCGGGCCATGTCGAAGGGCTCGGGGTACGTGACGCCCTCGCGCGGGAAGATCAGCTTGATGTAGTGGTCCGTGTACTCGTCGGCGGCGAACTCGGCGAGCCCGTCGCCCCCGAAGACCACCCTGACCATGTGCGGAGTGAGCTGCTCGGTGCGCAGCACCCGCCCACTGTGGGTGCGTCCGCCCTTGCGCGCGGGCCGTTCGGCGTCAGCCATGGGGGTCCCCCCGATCGATCTGCTTAGGTAAGCCTAAGCTAGCACTTCACCGGGTGAGGGTGTGCAGTACACGATCGAGCGAGCTGCCGAGCCCCCAGCGCTCCCCGAGGGCCGCGAGCACTTCCCCGTCGCGCGGCTCGTCCGGCAGCCGCTCGTCGAGGTCCTCGGGCACGGGGATGTCGCGCGCGACCCGGACCACGGCGGGGGCCACGTCCAGATACGGGGCCGACTCGACGAGGCGGCGGCGCTGGGCCGGGGTGATCTTCGATGCGGGGTCGGCGGCGGCGGCACGGATGCCGTCGAGATCGCCGTACGCCGCGAGGAGCTTCGCGGCGGTCTTCTCGCCGATCCCGGGGACCCCGGGCAGACCGTCGCTCGGGTCGCCCCGCAGGGTCGCGAGGTCCGCGTACCCGGGCCCGTCGACGCCGTACTTCTCGCGCAGCAACGCCTCGTCGGTGACCTGGAGGCTGCCGACGCCCTTGAGGGGGTAGAGGACGCGGACGCCGCGCGCGTCGTCGACGAGCTGGAAGAGGTCGCGGTCGCCCGTGACGATGTCGACCGGGCCGTGCGCGCGGGTGGCGAGGGTGCCGATGACGTCGTCGGCCTCGTATCCCTGGACGCCGAGCCGCGCGATGCCGAGCGCGTCGAGGACCGCCTCGATCACCGGTACCTGCGGCGAGAGGGTGTCGGGCACCTCCTCCTCGTCGGGGCCCGTCTCGCTCTCCTCGGCGACCCGGTGCGCCTTGTAGCCCGGGATGAGGGAGACCCGCCACTCGGGCCGCCAGTCGGCGTCCATGCAGGCCACGAGGGCGTCGGGGCGGTGGTCCTGGACGAGTCGCGCGATGAAGTCCAGGAGCCCCCGCACCGCGTTGACCGGGGTCCCGTCCGGGGCGCGCACCGAGTCGGGGACGCCGAAGTAGGCGCGGAAGTAGAGCGAGGCGGTGTCGAGGAGCATGAGCCGGGGAGTCTGCGTCACGCGTGGCATCTTGCCGCACCCGCCGCGGTGTGGCCGAACCTTTTCGCCGCGCGCCCGCCCCTGTGTGTGGGCGCACACCCCACACCATAACGAGGAGGTAACGCAAGGACTTTGGTCTGATCGGAGAGTGATCTGGGTCACATAATCGTTTGATGGGTATAGCTCCGGGCAGCAGCGCCCCCGGAGCGAACCCGACGCGCCGACTGGAACGACTCGGGTCAGCGGAAGGAATCCGCAAGCTTCACGGCTCGCCGCGACTGGGGGTGGCGAGCCGCTTTTCGTGCGACCCGAGAGGTGTTTGTGGCAAAGCTACAAGCAGAGAACTTGTTCAAGGTCTTCGGCAGGCAAGCCGAGGCCGCAGTCGGCCGGCTGAAGGACGGCGCCGCGCGCGAGGACCTGCGCGCCGAAGGCATCACGGCCGCCGTGATCGATGCCTCCTTCTCCGTGGACGAGGGCCAGATCTTCGTGGTGATGGGCCTGTCCGGATCGGGCAAGTCCACGCTGCTCCGGATGCTCAACGGGCTCCTGGAGCCCACCGCGGGCCACGTCCGTTTCGACGGGCAGGACCTCACCGAGCTGAGCGCCGCGGGGATGCGCGAGGTGCGCGCGAAGAAGATCAGCATGGTCTTCCAGCACTTCGCGCTCTTCCCGCACCGCAGCGTCCTGGAGAACGCCGCCTACGGCCTCCAGGTGCAGGGCGTGCCGCGCGAGGAGCGCGAGCGCCGCGCCACCGAGGCGCTGGAACTCGCCGGGCTCAAGGGCTGGGAGAAGTCCTGGCCGGACGAGCTCTCCGGCGGTATGCAGCAGCGCGTGGGCCTCGCCCGCGCCCTCGCGACCGACGCCGACCTGCTGCTCATGGACGAGTCCTTCAGCGCACTGGACCCGCTGATCCGCCGTGACATGCAGGACCAGCTCGTCGAACTCCAGAAGCGCCTGAAGAAGACCATCGTCTTCATCACCCACGACCTCAACGAGGCCATGCGGCTCGGCGACAAGATCGCCGTCATGCGTGACGGCCGCATCGTGCAGACCGGGACGGCCGAGGACATCCTCGTCACCCCGGCCAATGACTACGTTGCCGCCTTCACCCAGGACGTCGACCGCTCCCGCGTGCTCACCGCCGGGGCCATCATGGCCGACGTGGACACCGTGTACGGGACCACTGGACCGGGCGGCGAGGAACTGCGCGCCCCCGCCGACGTCCTCGCCGCGGCACCGGCCACGGTGCGCGAGACCACCCCCATCTTCCAGCTCTTCGGCCCGAGTTCGACCAGCGGTGTGCCGATCGCCGTGACCGACGCGGACGGCTCGCTCGTCGGCGTCGTCCCCCGCGATCGTCTGCTCGCGGTCCTCGGCGAGCCGATGAACCCCCAGGAGCAGGGCGCCACGCTCGCCACGACTCCGGAACAGCGCCACGAGGGCGCCACCGGAAAGGTGAGTGCACGTGCCTAGGCTTCATCTCGGGGACTGGGTCGCCTCGATCGTCGACTGGCTCCAGACCAACCTCTCCTGGCTCTTCGACTTCATCGTCACGTGCTCGAAGGGCATGTACGACGGCGCCAACGCCGTGCTCACCGCCCCCGAGCCGCTGCTGCTCGCCGGGATACTCGCGGTCCTCGCGTTCTGGCTGCGCGGGCTCACCGCCGGGGTGCTCTCCTTCGCCGGCTTCGCGCTGATCGACTCGCTCGAACTGTGGGAACCGGCGATGAACAGCTTCGCGCTCGTCATCGTCGCCACCGTGATCGCATTGGTCATCGGGGTGCCCCTCGGCATCTGGACCGCGAGATCGCAGCGGGCGAGTGCCATCGTGCGGCCCCTGCTCGACTTCACGCAGACGATGCCCGCCATGGTCTACCTGATCCCGGCGATCTTCTTTTTCGGGGTCGGCGTCCCGACCGGCATCGTGGCCACGATCATCTTCGGCTTCGCGCCCGCCGTGCGCATGACCGAACTCGGCATCCGGCAGGTCGACGACGAACTCGTCGAGGCGGCCGACGCCTTCGGCACCACGCCGCGCAAGACGCTCCTCGGCGTCCAGCTCCCGCTGGCCCTGCCGACGATCATGGCCGGTGTCAACCAGGTCATCATGCTCAACCTGTCGATGGTCGTCATCGCGGGCATGGTCGGCGCGGGCGGCCTCGGCGGCTCCGTCTACCAGGCGATCGGCAACGTCGACATCGGGCTCGGCTCCGAGGCCGGGGTCTCCATCGTCGTCCTCGCGATCTTCCTCGACCGCGTCGTCGCTGCCCTCGGTCAGCAGATATCCCCGCTCGGCCGCCGCGCCGCCGCGCGCGTGCGCGCCATGCAAGGCCTGAAGATCTGGAACTACCGGCCCCGTCCGACCGTCGCGGTCATCGGTGTCGTGATCCTCGGGCTCGTCGCGGGCGGCATGGGCGTCTTCGGCGGTTCGGACGACGCGAAGACCGTCGACGCCACGGACGTCGGCAAGGGCAAAACCATCAGCGTCGGCTACATCCCCTGGGACGAAGGCGTCGCTTCGACCTTCCTCTGGAAGGAGCTCCTCGAACAGCGCGGCTTCAAGGTGGACGCCAAGCAGTACGAGGCGGGTTCGCTCTACACCGGGATGGCCAACGGACAGGTCGATTTCCAGACCGACTCCTGGCTGCCGACGACCCACGCCCAGTACTGGAAGAAGTACGGCGACAAGCTGGAGGACCTGGGTGCCTGGTACGGCCCGACCTCGTTGGAGATCGCTGTTCCTTCGTATGTCAAGGGTGTGAAGTCCACGGCGGATCTGAAGGGCAAGGAGTCGGAGTTCAAGAAAGGATTACGGCCTGTCGAAGTACAAGGTGATCGACGGTTCGACGCCGGGGATGCTGGCGGAGCTGGACCGGGCGTACAAGAAGAAGGAGCCGATCGCGGTCACGCTGTGGTCGCCGCACTGGGCGTACGACAAGTACGACCTGACGAAGCTGAGCGACCCGAAGGGCAGCTGGGGCAAGGGCGACGCCGGCAAGGGCAAGCAGCAGGACGCCGTCAAGTCCTGGATCAAGAAGAACCCGGGCATCGTCGACAAGCTCGCCCCCGTGCAGAAGACCGACGTCAACGTCGGCAAGGGCAAGACGGTCAACATGGGCTTCATCCCGTGGGACGAGGGCATCGCCTCCTCGTACCTCTGGAAGGAGATCCTGGAGCGTCGCGGCTTCAAGGTCTCGGCCAAGCAGTACGAGGCCGGAGCGCTCTACACGGGCATGGCCAACGGCCAGGTGGACTTCGAGACGGACTCCTGGCTGCCCCACACGCACAAGCAGTACTGGGACAAGTACGGCGACAAGCTGGAGGACATGGGCGGCTGGTACGGCCCGACCTCGTTGGAGATCGCTGTTCCTTCGTATGTCAAGGGTGTGAAGTCCACGGCGGATCTGAAGGGCAAGGAGTCGGAGTTCAAGAAAGGACGCCGGCAAGGGCAAGCAGCAGCAGGCGGTCCAGGGCTGGATCGAGGAGAACCCCGGCATCGTCGACAAGCTCGCTCCGGTCAAGGGCGGCTCCTCCGCCTCCGCCGTCGACTTCAAGAACGACGCGGGCAAGGACGAGCGCGACCGCGCGATCAACGTCGCCTGGTTCCCCTGGGAGGAGGACATCGCCGCCACGTACCTGTGGAAGCACGTCCTCGAAGAGCGCGGCTACAAGATGAACCTCAAGCAGTTCGAGGTCGGCCCGATGTACGCCGCGATGTCCCGCAACCAGCTCGACGTCCAGTTCGACGGCTGGCTGCCGTACACCCAGAAGAACTACTGGGACAAGTACGGGAGCAAGCTGACGAAGATCGGTGAGTGGTACTCGCCGACCTCGCTGGAGATCGCCGTGCCGAGCTACGTGAAGGACGTCAGCTCCCTCGCCGACCTCAAGGGCAAGGGCGACACGTTCGGCGGACGCGTCATCGGCATCGAGCCGGGCACCGCGACGATGGACATCCTGAAGAACAAGGTCCTGCCCTCGTACGGCCTCGACAAGGAGTACAAGGTCGTCGACGGCTCGACCCCCGGGATGCTCTCGGAGCTGAAGCGGGCCTACGCCAAGAAGGAGCCGATCGCGGTCATGCTGTGGTCGCCGCACTGGGCGTACAACCAGTACGACCTGACCAAGCTCAAGGACCCCAAGGGCTCCTTCGGCAAGGGCGACCGCCTCACCACCGTGGCCTCCAAGCAGTTCCCGAAGCAGTACCCGCAGTTCACGAAGTGGCTCAAGGACTTCAGGATGAGCGACAGCCAGCTCTCGGACCTGGAGAACGAGCTGCACAAGCAGGGCACCGGGCACGAGGAGAAGGCCGTCGACAACTGGGTCGAGAAGAACCCGGGCATCGTCGACAAGATGGCGCCGATGTAACCCGGCCGCGCCCCGCTCCGCGTCCGCGGGCGGGGCCGGGGCGGGAGAAGTGGAGTGGTGAGGCGGGCTTCCGCCGAGTGCGCGCACGGACACCTGGCGGGGGCTCCGCCGCTCCGCTCCGCCCCCGGCCGCCGCTCCACCGTGGACGGCCGGGGCTCCACACCGTGAGGGCGGGACCCATCCCGGGGTCCCGCCCTCACGGGCGTCCGCGGGTGGGCCGACTCCCGCACTCGGCTCCCCTCGCGCGCCGCGACTGCGTAGGCTGCTCACATGCCCCGGTGGACGGGGCCCGCGGGAGGGAGCGGCAGCGATGGACGAGAAGGAAGCCCCGAGGGTCGGCAACGCCGTACGCCGTCGCCGGCGTGCCCTCGAACTCACCCTCGCCACCGTGGCCCGCCGCTCGGGCCTCTCGGTGCCCTTCCTCAGCCAGATCGAGAACGAACGCGCCCGGCCGTCCACCCGTTCCCTGCGGGCCGTCGCGCACGCGCTGGAGACGACCGTCGACGAGTTGTTCGCCGCCGCCGACCCCGCACACACCGTGGACGTCGTCCGCAGCGACGACGAGGACACCGCGCTGATGGCCCCGGCCCCCGGCGTGCGCTCCCTCGTACGGGGCCAGCACCAGCTCCAGGCGATGGAGTACTGCGGCGACCAGGACTCGGGCCGCGAGTTCCAGTACCGCAACGACTCGCTGCTCTACGTCGCGGACGGCGCGGTCACCGCCGAGGCGGAGGGCCGTGTCCACCAGCTGTGCGCCGGGGACGCTCTCTACCTCAGCGGCGGCGTGCGGCACAGGTGGCGAGCCACCGAGCCCGACACGCGGCTCCTCGTCGTCGCGGTCGGCGACCACATCGAGGCGGGCGAGGCGCCGCCCCGGTAGGGCGCTCGACCGCTCCGGCAGGGGCGCCACCGCTCCGGGGAGGGCGGCGTCGCTCCGGTAGGGCGCTCAGGCCGCCGTCGCGGGGCGGGTGCCCAGTTCCTGTGCCGCGCCGAAGGCCGCCGCGCACCACGCGAGCAGCAGGAAGACGTAGAGCCCCGCGGCGAGCCAGCGGCAGGCGGCCAGTCCCGTGTGTGCGGCGAGCTGGGTCGCCCCCGTGACGCAGGTGCCGACGGGGAACGTGAACGCCCACCACGTCGACGAGGGCCGCAGGCCCTGGGCGAGCGCGCGGGCCACGAGCGCGGCGGCGATGAGCAGCCACAGCAGCGCGAAGCCCATCACGGGGACCCCGTACACGACCGAGAAGATCCGCAGGCCCTCCGCGGTGCCGCCGGGCAGCACCCCGCGCGCCGCCTCCGCGATCGCGCCCGTCGCCGTCACCGACTGGCCGAGCGGCCCGAGGACGAGGAAGAGCGAGGGCGCGAGCCGCGTCGGCCAGCCCCCGCCCGTCAGCAGCCGCGCCCCCACGAGCGGGAGCACGACGAGGACCGCGAGCAGCGAGGTGCCGAAGAGGGCCAGACACCCGTACACGAGCGTCTCGCGCGCCTGCCCGGCGGGCAGCTCCGTGACCAGCCCGGGACCCGTGGACGCGGCGACCATCGGCGCCACGAGCGGCAGCAGCCACACCGGCGAGACATCGGCGAAGCGCGCCCGCGCGTGCACGATCATCAGCACGGGGATCCCCGCCGCGACGACGACGGCCAGTACCGCGCCGACCACGAAGAGCACCGCGGCGACAGCCATGGCCGGGCCGTGCCCGAGCACGTCGGCGCCGACCCGCCGCGTCGCGGCCGAGAGCGCGAGGAAGGCCATCGCGAGACAGCCGTAGAACGGGGCGACGGCGGGGGAGCGCAGGTGCGCCCGCGCCTGGTCGCGGTGGTGCGCCCAGTGCGCGCCGCGCGCCACGAGCACGGCGAGCAGCGCGAGCGCGGCGAGCGCCCAGAACGCCGTGCACAGCCCGCGCAGCCCCCCGACGTGCTGCGGCAGTCCGCCGCCCGCCGTCGCGAGCATCGCCGTACCCATCACCGCCGCGTAGTGGTTCGGCCCGAAACCGCGCAGCCGCGAGTCGGGAGGGGGCGCGGAGGTGCCGGTGGGCGGGGCCACGGCGAGGGACGAGAGGCTCATTCCGCCATGTTCTCCGGCCCTCCGGACCCCTCACCAGGGACAATGCGGCTATGACCACATAAGCTCGGCTTATGAGCGGGCGGAACGGGCGTGCGGCGGACGGTGGTTCGGGCGGCGGGCGGAGCGAGGCGCCGCCACGGAGCGTGAGCGGGATCACGGGCGGGGAGCAGGGCCCGCTCGCCCGGCGCGTTCCCGACCTCGGGCTGCTCGAAGTGCTCCTCGCCGTGGAGCGGCTCGGGAGCCTCGGACGCGCGGCGAAGGAACTCGGCATCACCCAGCCCGCCGCCTCGGGGCGGGTGCGGAGCCTGGAGCGGCAGCTCGGGGTCGGGCTCGTCGCGCGCTCGCCGCAGGGCTCGCGGCTCACGCCGACCGGCCTGCTCGTGGCGGGCTGGGCGCGCCGGGTGACCGAGGCGGCGGAGGCCTTCGACGCGGGGGCGCGGGCGCTGCGCGGGCGGCGGGACTCGCGGCTGCGGGTCGCGGCCAGCATGACGATCGGCGAGTACCTGCTGCCCGGCTGGCTCGTCGCGCTGCGCGCCCTGCGGCCGGACACGGCGGTGTCGCTGCGGGCGGGCAGTACGCGCACGGTCGTGGAGGGGCTGCTCCACGACGAGGCCGACCTCGGTTTCGTGGAGGGGCTCGGCGTTCCGGCGGGCATGGACGGCGCAGTCATCGCCCGTGACCGGCTGCTCGTGCTCGTACGTCCCGGGCACCCGTGGACCGCGCTCACCGCCGGTCTCGACCCCGCCCTCCTCGCCGCGACGCCGCTGATCCTGCGCGAGGAGGGCTCGGGGACGCGCGAGGTCCTGGACGCCGCGCTCGCCCCCTACGGCGGCCCGGAGCGCCCGTTGCTGGAGCTGTCCTCGACGACCGCGCTGAAGTCCGCGGCGCTGAGCGGCGTGGGCCCGGCGGTACTGAGCGAGCTGGTCGTGCGCGACGAGGTGGGCGCGGGCACGCTGGTGCCCGTCCCCGTACGGGGGGTGGGGCTCGGGCGGGTGCTGCGGGCCGTGTGGCGGCGCGGGGAGCGGCCCTCGGGGGCGGCACGGGACCTGCTGTCGCTGACGCGGGGGAACGGGTAGGGCGCGAACGGCGCGCGGCCGGCTCAGACAGTGAGGCCCGCCGGGGCCGCCGCCGCCCGGACGAGACCCTCGGTCACCCGCAGGTCCGTGTGATCCATCTCCGGGTGCCACTGGACGCCCAGGGTCCAGGCGGGGCCGGGGAGTTCCACGGCCTCGACCGTGCCGTCCGGGGACTCCGCGCCGACCACGAGGCCCCGGCCGAGGAGGTCCACGCACTGGTGGTGGTGGGTCGCGACCCGGACGGGCCCGGGGACGAGGTCCGCGTAGCGGGTGCCGGGGCGGGGATGGACGGCGTGGCTGCCGAAGACGCCCCGGCCGCCCTCGTGGCCCGTCATGTGCTGGCGCAGGGTGCCGCCGAGCGCCACGTTCAGGAGCTGCATGCCCCGGCAGATGCCGAGCAGCGGGGTGCCGCTCGCCAGGGCAGCCGCGATGAGGGCCAGCTCCCACGCGTCCCGCTCCGGCGCGGGCGGGCCGCACTCCGGCTCGCGCGCGGCCCCGTACCTCGCCGGGTCCACGTCCGCGCCGCCCGCGATCACGAGCCCGTCGAGGCGCGCGACGAGCGCCGCCGCCCGCGCGGGCGCGTCCGGCGGCAGCAACACGGCGGTGCCGCCCGCCTTCCGCACGAGCCCGGGGTACTGGGCGGGCAGCAGCGCGGCCGGGAGGGTCCACTCGCCCCAGCGGGCCTCCGCCTCCCAGTACGTGCTGATCCCGATGACGGGCTCCGCGCCCCACGCCGCCTCGGACACCCCGGACCACCTTCCGTCACCGTCGGGCTTCAAAGGTACGGTCCCACACCTTTGTGTCGCACGGGTTTCCCCCGGCCGGCGGTCGCGCTCAGCTCAGGAAGCCCCGCAGCAGCGCCGCCGTGCCCGCGCAGTGCTCCCGCATCCGCTCGCGCGCCCCGGCCGCGTCGCCCGCGAGGATCGCCCGCGCGAGCGCGCCGTGCTGGGCCTGGGAGTGCTCCAGGCCGCGGACGAGGAGCGGGATGCGGTCGAGCAGGTCGTTGACGGCCGCGCGCACCGAGGCGTACGAGGCGGCGAGCGAAGCCGACCCGGTGCGCTCGGCGAGGCCCAGGTGGAGCAGCGTGTCCTCGCGCCGGTAGGCCGCGACGGGCTCCAGCGGGGCACTGTCGAGCGCGGTGAGGCTCGCCGAGAGCCACGCCCGCAGTGGGGGCCCGTGCACCGGGTCGGCGGCCCGCCGCGCGCACAGCTCGGCGGCCCCCGTCTCCAGGACCTCGCGGTGCGCGAGCACGTCCTCCAGGTCCACGCCCGCCCGCCGGGGAGCACGCGTCCCGCCCCGCACGAAAGTGCCCCCGTACCGCCCCCGCCGGGACTCGACCAGGCCCTCGGTGTGCAGGACGGAGATGACCTCCCGCAGCGTCGCCCTGCTCACCCTCAGCCGCTCCGCCAACTCCCGCTCGGGCGGCAGTCTTTCACCCGGGGCGACGAGGCCGAGGCGCAGCACCTGGAGCACCTGTTCCAGGGCCTCCTCGAAACCGTTGCCGCCCCGCACGGGCCGCAGGACCCGGCCGAGACCGCCGTCCCGCTCCTCTTCCGCCCCGCCGGACACGGCCCCGCCCCCTTCCGTCCAAAGGTCCCCGGCCCTACCTTAAGGTTCCCGGCTCACCCAAGGAGACCTCCGTGGCGGACCGCACCACCTCCCCCCGTACCGCTCCCCTCAGCGTCGAGGAGCTGACCGCGCAGGTGAGGGCGGGCGAGGTGGACACGGTCGTGCTCGCCTTCCCCGACATGCAGGGCCGCCTCCAGGGCAAGCGCTTCGCCGCCCCCTTCTTCCTCGACGAGGTGCTGCCGCACGGCACCGAGGGCTGCGACTACCTCCTCGCCGTCGATGTCGAGATGAACACCGTGGACGGCTACGCGAGTTCGTCCTGGGAGCGGGGGTACGGCGACTTCGCGCTCGCCCCCGACCTCGCGACGCTGCGCCGCGTCCCCTGGCACCCCGGCACCGCGCTCCTCCTCGGCGACCTCGCCACGACCGACGGCGCCCCCGTCACCGTCGCCCCGCGCCAGATCCTGCGCCGCCAGCTCGACCGCCTCGCCGAGCGTGGCCTCGTGGCACGGGCCGGGACCGAGCTGGAGTTCCTCGTCTTCAACGACACGTACGAGCAGGCATGGGACCGGGGCTACCGCGACCTGACCCCGGCGAACCAGTACAACATCGACTACTCGGTGCTCGGCACGGGCCGCGTGGAGCCGCTCCTGCGCCGCATCCGCAACGAGATGGCGGGCGCCGGGCTCACCGTCGAGTCCGCGAAGGGCGAGTGCAATCCGGGCCAGCACGAGATCGTCTTCCGCTACGACGAGGCGCTCAGGACGTGCGACCAGCACGTCCTGTACAAGACCGGGGCCAAGGAGATCGCCGCCCAGGAGGGGCGCGCGCTCACCTTCATGGCGAAGTTCAACGCACGCGAGGGCAACTCCTGCCACATCCACCTCTCGCTCGCGGACGCGGACGGCGCGTCCGCGATGCCGGGCGAAGGACCGCTCGGCATGTCGCCGCTCATGCGGCACTTCCTCGCGGGACAGCTCGCGGCGCTGCGCGATTTCACGCTCCTGTACGCGCCCACCGTCAACGCCTACAAGCGCTTCCGGCCGGGCTCCTTCGCGCCCACCGCCGTCGCCTGGGGCCCCGACAACCGCACGTGCGCCCTCCGCGTCGTCGGCCACGGGCAGGGGCTGCGCTTCGAGAACCGGCTCCCCGGCGGCGACGTCAACCCTTACCTCGCCGTCGCGGCGATGATCGGCGCGGGACTCCACGGCGTCGAGCGGGAACTCGAACTCCCCGAGCCCTGCACGGGCAACGCCTACGAGTCCGGCCTCCCGCGCGTCCCCGGCACCCTCCACGAGGCCGCCGCGCTCTGGCGGGAGAGCGCCCTCGCCCGCGAGGTCTTCGGCGAGGACGTCGTCGCCCACTACGCCAACATGGCCCGCGTCGAACTCGACGCCTTCGACGCCGCCGTGACCGACTGGGAACTCCGCCGCTCCTTCGAACGGCTCTGAAGCGGTACGCGCGCCGGGCGGTGCCGGGGCCGCCCGCCCTCGCCCGCCCCGCGCCGCCAGTGCCGCCTGCCCCGTCACGTTCCTCCCGCCCGCTCCCGTACCACCGCACCGCATCCAGCCCCGCGAGGACTCCGCCATGCCCGACGCCCCCACCGACCTGCCCGTCCTCAACCCCGCCACCGAGGAACTCCTCGCCACCGTCCACGCCGCGAGCCCCGAGGAGGTGGACCGCGCCGTCCGCCGCGCGATGGCCGCACAGCACCGCTGGGCCGGCCTCGCCCCCGCGGACCGCGCCCGGCTCCTGCGCCGCTTCGCCGCCGCGGTGGACGCGCACGTCGAGGAGCTGGCCCGCCTGGAGGTCGCCGAGGCCGGGCACACGCTCGGCAACGCCCGCTGGGAGGCGGGCAACGTGCGCGACCTCCTGGAGTACGCCGCCGGGGGAGTGGAGCGCCTGACCGGACGCCAGATCCCGGTCGCTGGCGGCGTCGACCTCACCTTCCTCGAACCCCTCGGCGTCGTCGCCGTCATCGCTCCCTGGAACTTCCCGCTGCCCATCGCGGGCTGGGGCAGCGCCCCCGCGCTCGCCGCCGGGAACGCCGTCATCCTCAAGCCCGCCGAGACCACCCCGCTCACCGCCCTGCGCCTCGCGGAACTCGCCCTGGAGGCGGGCCTGCCCGAGGGCCTCTTCCAGGTCCTGCCGGGCACCGGGCCGGGCGCGGGCGAGGACCTGGTGCGGCACCCGGGCGTGCGCAAGGTCGTCTTCACCGGCTCGGCCCGTACCGGCAAACGCGTCATGGCGCTCTGCGCGGAGCAGGTCAAACCGGTGACGCTCGAACTCGGCGGCAAGAGCCCCAACCTCGTCTTCGCCGACGCCGACCTCGAAGCCGCCGCCTCCTCCGCCCCCATGTCCTTCCTCGACAACGCGGGGCAGGACTGCTGCGCCCGCACCCGCCTCCTCGTCGAACGCCCCGTCTACGAGGACTTCCTGGCCCTGCTCGAACCGGCCCTGCGCGCCGTCGTCGTCGGCGACCCGGCCGACCCCGACACGCAGATGGGCCCGCTCATCTCGGCGCGGCAGCGCGCACGCGTCGCCTCGTACGTCGGTCCCGGCCTCGACGTCGTACGGGGCGACGCGCCCGAGGGGCCGGGCTTCTGGTACCCGCCGACACTCGTGCTCGGCGCGCGCCCGGAGGACCCCGTGGCGGTCGAGGAGGTCTTCGGGCCCGTCGCCGTCGTGCTGCCCTTCGACGGCGAGGAGGAGGGCGTACGGCTCGCCAACGCGACCCCGTACGGGCTCTCGGGCTCCGTGTGGACCCGCGACGGCGCCCGCGCGCTGCGCGTCGCGCGCGGCATCGCGGCCGGGAACCTCTCCGTCAACTCGCACAGCAGCGTCCGCTACCACACCCCCTTCGGCGGCTACGGCGAGTCCGGGCTCGGGCGGGAACTGGGCCCCGACGCGCTCGCCGCCTTCACCGAGACCAAGAACGTCTTCATCAGCACGGAAGGCTGAGGACCACCCCATGAGCGCACAGCAGCAGGACACGCCCCCCGCCGCCGACACCCCCGTCTGCCGCCGCCTCGTCGGCCGCACCGCCGTCGTCACGGGCGCGGGCAGCGGCATCGGCCTCGCGACCGCGCGCAGGCTCGCCTCCGAGGGCGCCCACGTCGTCTGCGCGGACCTCGACGAGGAGACCGGCAAGGCGGCCGCCGAAGAGACCGGCGGGCTCTTCCGCCGTACCGACGTCACCGTCCCCGAGGACGTCACCGCCCTCTTCAAGACGGCCTTCGACACGTACGGCAGCGTCGACGTCTCCTTCCACAACGCGGGGATCTCGCCCCCCGAGGACGACTCGATCCTCACCACGGGCCTCGACGCCTGGCGCCGCGTCCAGGAGGTCAACCTCACCTCCGTCTACCTGTGCTGCCAGGCCGTCCTGCCCTACATGCGCCAGCAGCGGCGCGGCTCCATCATCAACACGGCCTCCTTCGTCGCCCGCATGGGCGCGGCGACGAGCCAGATCTCCTACACCGCCTCCAAGGGCGGCGTCCTCGCCCTGTCCCGCGAACTCGGCGTGCAGTTCGCCCGCGAGGGCATCCGCGTCAACGCCCTGTGCCCCGGGCCCGTGAACACCCCGCTGCTCCGCGAACTCTTCGCCAAGGACCCCGAGCGCGCCGCGCGCCGCCTCGTGCACATCCCCGTCGGCCGCTTCGCGGAGGCCACCGAGATCGCCGCCGCCGTCGCCTTCCTCGCGAGCGACGACTCCTCCTTCGTCAACGCCGCCGACTTCCTGGTGGACGGCGGAATCTCCGGCGCGTACGTAACTCCCCTCTGAACCAGGCATGTACGGTGCATGACATCCGGGGTCGCCCCTCCTGTGGCCCGTGTCCACGGGACGGCGGCGGCCCCGCGCTCCGCCCTGCCGTCGGACAGATCGGACCCCCCATGCGCCGCACCGCCCCCCTGCTCGCCTCGCTCGGCCTCGCCGCCGCCGCGCTGCTCTCCACCGCCGTCCCCGCCGGGGCCCATTCCCCGGCCCCTCGCGCGCACTGCCCCCGGCTCAGCGAGAAGCTCCCCTGGTACGGGCACAACAGGGCCGCCCTCCAGCGCGTCGTCGACGAGCGCGGCACGTGCGCGCACCCGGCCCTCGCGAGCGAGCACTACGAAGGGCCGCGCCCCGTCGCGGCCTTCGACTGGGACAACACGATCTCCAAGAACGACATCACCGACGCGACGATCGCCTGGTCCCTGCGGCACGACAAGATCCTGCGCCCGCGCGACTGGAAGGACACGAGCGCCTGGCTCACCGACGAGGCCGCCGCCGCGCTCACGCAGGCGTGCGGCACGGACGTCCCCGTGGGCGCCCCGCTGCCCACCTCGCGGCGGACCGCCTGCGCCGACGAGATCTTCGAGATCCGCAGCGCCGCCCGCACCATGAGCGGCGCCGAAGCCTTCGCGGGCACCTGGAACCACCGCCGCACCGTCCCCGAGTACGCCTGGGTCCCCCAGCTCTTCGCCGGGCACACCCCCGCCGAACTCACCGACTACACGCGCCGCGCCCGCGCCGAGGCCCTCGCCGCGCCCGTCGGCGCCACCCAGCGCGTCGGCACGCACACCCTCCCGGGGTACGTGCGCTACTACGCGCAGCAGCGCGACCTCGTCCGCACCCTCCAGCGCGCCGGCTTCGACGTCTACATCGTCTCGGCGGGCTCCGAGCCGGTCACCGAGGTGTGGTCGGCGGGCATCGGCATCGACAAGAAGCACACCATCGCCATCCGCAGCCTCCTCGACCGCCGCGGCCGCATCACCACGCTCAACGAGGGCTGCGGCGGCGAACCCGCCTCCAAGGGCGCCGACATCCCCTACATCGACGGCAAGCGCTGCTGGATCAACCAGGAGATCTTCGGCGTCAAGGGCCCGCGCGCCTGGCAGCGGCAGGACTTCGCCCACCGCATCGCGATCGGCGGCGGCGACGCCGACACCGACGTCACCTTCGTGGGCGACGCGACGGGCGCGCACCTCGTGCTCAACCGCAACAAGAACGAGATCATGTGCCGCGCCTACGACAACGAGGACGGCCGCTGGCTCGTCAACCCGATGTTCATCGAGCCACTGCCCCGCAAGAAGGACGCCTATCCCTGCGCGACGACCGCGCGCACCGAGGAGGACGGCAGCCACGGACCCGCGCGACGGGACGACGGCTCGGTCATCCCCGACCAGCGGGACAGCGCCTTCGGCGGGGCCTGAGAAGGAGTCACCCCAGCGAGCCTGAAGTACCGGCTCCGGACGCGGCGGAGGGGCGCGTGGCACGGCCGCGCGCTCCAGTCCGCGGTAACCGGCGCGGCGAGCGGGTGAGTTCACCCGGCCGAACGGGCGAAACGACCTAAAGTTGCCACCATGGAGACGCCCCCCGCCCGGCCGGGCTGGTACCCCGACCCCCACGGCACCCACGGCGAACGCTGGTGGGACGGCGCCACATGGAGCCCCGACGTCCGCGCGCCCGGCCCCTCCTGGCGCGTGCCCGGAGGCCGCGGCGGCTCCCCGGGCCGCGCGGTGCTCCTCGCCCTCCTCCTCGGCGGCGCCGTGCTCCTCGCCGGGATCGTCGTCGGCATCGCCGCGCTCAGCACCCGCGAGGACCCCCTCGTCCGCGTCACCGACGCGGCGGACGGCGAACGGGGGAGCAGCACCCCGGGCGGGGCGGGCGTCACGCTCCACGGCATCGTCCTGCCCGTCCCCGAGGGCTGGCGCGCGGAAGGCCCCGCACTCGTCACGGGCCGCCCGCACCGCTGCGGCGACGACGGCGACTGCACCCCGGGCCGCATCACCGTCACCGCCGTCCCCGGCCGCCCCGGAGCCGCCCGCGCCCGCGCCGAGCGCGACAACGAGGCGGCGGCCGAGGCCGCCTACCCCGGCGCGAGCCACCGCCTCGCCGCGGCCGGTCCCGTCCAGGCCGCGGGCCGCGAGGGCTGGCTCGTGCGTCGGGTGTGCGCGCCCCGCGAGGGCGTCGGCGGCTACGTCCAGTCCCTCGTCTTCCCCTCGCCCCACGAGCCGGGCACGCTCCTCGTCGTACGGGCCCGGCTCGACGCGGACGCGGACCCGGCCGGACCTCAGGTGCTCGACGAGACGGCGGAGGGCATCAAGATCGCCGACTGACCCCGCGGAGAAGGGGGTTCAGAGGAACGTGCGCCCCTCGCCGCGGTACGTCGGCACCGTCTGCGTCACCGCTTCGCCCCGCACGAGGTGCAGCCGGTCGAAGCGCTCGCACAGCTCCCCGGCCTTCGCGTGCCTGAACCACACCCGGTCGCCGACGAGCAGATCGTCGGCGACCGCGCCCAGTAGCGGCGTCTGCACCTCGCCGGGCCCCTCCCGCCGGTCGTACGAGAGCCCCCCGGGCAGGTACGGGACCGGCAGCCGGTCCCGCCCGGCCACCCCCGACGCCGGGTAGCCGCCGCCGAGCACCGTGACCACGCCGACGCCCGGACGGCGCACGACGGGCATAGCGAAGAGCGCCGCCGGACGCCCCGTGAACGACGTGTAGTTGTCGAAGAGCCGCGGCACGTACAGCCCCGAACCGGCCGCGATCTCCGTCACCGCGTCCTCGGCCGCCGTGTGCTGCACACTCCCGGTCCCGCCGCCGTTGACGAACTCCAGGCCGGGGGCGACCGCGCGCACCGCGCGCACCACTTCGGCCCGGCGCGCGGCCAGTTCACGGCGCGCGGCGGCCTGCATGAGCCGTACGGCCCGCGACCGCAACGGACGCCCCGCCAGCTTGTCGCCCACGCCCGCCACATGGCCCTCGTACGCCATGATCCCGACGAGCCGGAAACCCGGCGTGCGCGCCACCGCGCGCGCCATGTCCGCGACCTGCGCGGGCGAGTGCAGCGGAGAGCGGCGCGCGCCCACCCGTACCCGGCCGCCCCACAGCCGCAGCGAGGTGTCCAGTTCGAGGCACACCCGGATCTCCTCGGTGCCGCTGCCACGGGCGGCGTCGATGAGCCCGAGCTGCGCCGGGTCGTCGACCATGACTGTCACGGCGGCGGCCAGCCGTGCGTCGGCGGCGAGTTCGGCGTAGGCGGAGCGGTCGGTGGAGGGGTAGGCGAGCAGCACGTCGTCGAAGCCCTCGCGGGCCAGCCACAGCGACTCCGCGAGCGTGAACGACATGACCCCCGCGAACCCGGGCCGCGCGAGGACCCGTTCGAGCAGGGCGCGGCAGCGCACGGACTTGCTCGCGACCCGGACCGGCTTGCCCTGGGCGCGGCGCACGAGGTCGTCGGCGTTCGCGTCGAAGGCGTCCAGGTCGACGAGCGCCAGCGGCGCTTCGAGGTGGGCGGTGGCCCGGTCGTAGCGGGCCCGGTCGGCTGCGCGGGCGGTCATGGGCGCAGCCTGCCAGACCCCCCTACCGATGGGTAGAGAGCGGAACGAACCCACCGCGCCCCAGGGGATGTTCCGGGCCAAAGCGACGGCCCGCGCGCACGGGCCCCGGCGCGCTCCGGGACCCCGTAAAGTGACCGGCACCCGAGCCGCCGCGCCCGCCCGCCGCGCGGGCCCGGGCACGTCGGCGAGCGGAAGGACACGGGCAGCGCATGAGCACGGACGCCCGGCCACTCCCGCCCACACCGGACCGCCCCGCCTCCCCGCCCGCCACCACCCCCCGCGTCCCCCTGCCCCGTCTGCGCCCACCGCGCACGGCGAGCGGAGAGGGGGAGAGCGCGGAGACGCGGGAGCCCACAGGTGCGGAAGCGCGCGAACGGGGAGTGTCGCTGACGGCCGGGACGACGTGCCGGGAGCGGGGCGGTGCGGAGGCGCGGGAGCTGGGTGGCGCGGGGGTGCGGGAGGCCGCTGGCACGGGGGCGCGGGAGCCGGGTGGCGCCGAGGACGGCGCGCCGGGCCGCATACCGCCGTACCCGCGGCATCGCCCGCACCCGGCCGTCACCCCGGGCCCCGTGCCGCTTTCCGGGCCTCCCGCCCAGCCCCCGCAGGCCGCGGCGACCCTCGCGACCGAGCCCCCGCGCTCCGTACCGGCCCCGGCGGCCGGGCCCCCGCTCCCGCCGCTGCCCCCACCCGCGCCCGCGTTCCCCGCTCCCGGCGACCTGCCCGCGCCGACCGGAAGCGCCCCCGCCGCCCCCGTGGTGCCGCGCCGCTCGCGCGTCTCCGCCGCCGTCTGCCTCGTCCTCGGGCTCGGGCTCCTCGGCGGGGCCGTCGCGGGGGGCGTGCTCGCCGGGGAGACAGAGCCCCTCGTGCCGACGCGGTACGAGGCCGCCGCCCGGCTGTGGCACAGCGTCCCCGTCGACACGCTCTTCCCGCCCGTCGTGCACGACGAGAGCGCGGGGCCCGGGGGCGCCGACCGGACCTGGACGCGCGTCGCCGTCGCCCCCGACAGCGGCTGCGCGCGCGCCTTCGACCCGCTGCTGCGCCAGGCCCTCGCCCCCGCCGGTTGCCTGCGGCTGCTGCGCGCCACGTACACCGACGCCACCCGCAGCCACCTCACCACCGTGGGCCTCCTCTTCACCAGGACCGACCCGGCGGGAATGACCTCGCTGCGCGCCCGCTTCCGCACCGAGCACCTCGACACGCGCACCGACCTGCTGCCCCTTCCCTACGGACCGCGGGGCACCCTCGCCGAGGGCTTCGGCGCCCGGCAGCGCGTGAGCTGGAGCCTCGCCGTGCGCACCGACCTGCCCGTTGTGGTCTGGGCCGTCTCCGGCTTCGCCGACGGACGGTCCTTCACGGCCCCGGTCCCCGCCGCGCACGCGACACGCGAGGGCGAGGAGGGCACCGTCGCCCTCTCCGGGCTCGGCCACGACACCGCCGCGCTCGCGTCCCAGGCCGACCGCGCCCTCACGAGGGCCGCCGGCGCCGTCCACCCGTCCGAGGAGCCCCTCCGGTGAGAGCCCCGCGCACTCTGCTCGTCGGGGCCGCGGGCCTCGCCCTCGTCCTCCTCCCCGCCCACAGCGCGGCGGCCGACGGCATCCGCGCGCAGCAGTGGGGGCTCGCCGCCGTGCGGGCGCAGGACGCCTGGACCACGACGAAGGGCGAGGGCGTCACCGTCGCCGTGCTCGACACGGGCGTCGACGCCCACCACCCGGACCTCGCCGGAAACGTGCTGCCCGGCAAGGACCTCGTCGGCTTCGGCGCGCACGCGGGCGAGGAGCACTGGGCCGAGCACGGCAGCGCGATGGCCGGGATCATCGCCGCGCACGGCCACGGGCCAGGGGCGAACGACGGCGTCATGGGCATCGCGCCCGAGGCGAAGATCCTGCCCGTACGGGTCATCCTGGAGGACGACGACCCGCAGCGGCCCCGCGCCGGGCGCACCCGGGGCGAGGCGCTCGCCGAGGGCATCCGCTGGGCCGCCGACCACGGCGCCGACGTCATCAACCTCTCGCTCGGCGACGACAGCACCGAGGCACGCCCGCAGCCGGAGCAGGACGCGGCCGTGCGGTACGCGCTCGGCAAGGACGTCGTCGTGGTCGCCTCCGCGGGCAACGACGGTGAGAAGGGCGACCACGTCTCGTACCCGGCGGCCTACCCCGGCGTCATCGCGGTCACGGCCGTCGACCGCTACGGCCAGCACGCGCGCTTCTCGACGCGCCGCTGGTACGCGACCGTCGCGGCCCCGGGCGACGACATCGTGACCCTCAACCCCGACCTGCGCTACTACGAGGGCTGGGGCACGAGCGCCGCCGCCGCCTTCGTCTCCGGCACGGTCGCCCTCCTGCGCGCCGCGCACCCCGACCTGCCCCCCGACCGCGTCCGGGCCCTGCTCGAACAGACCGCGAGCGCGCGCCCGTCCGGCGGCCACGACGACGCGCGCGGCTTCGGCACGGTGGACGCGCGGGCGGCGCTCGCCGCTGCGGCGAAGGAGGATCCGGACCCCCCGCGCACGGCGACGGAACGCGCCCGCTACTTCGGCAAGGGCCCCACCCCGATCCCGGACGGGAACGGCGGAACGCTCCCCTGGACGGTCCCGGCGGCAGCGACCCTCGGCGCGGTGTTCCTGGGCGCGGCGGCGCTGCTGTGGCGGCGCGGGGGAGCGGCACGGTAGGGGGCTCGGGAGGCCGGGTCGGCCCGTCCGTCAGGCGACGGCGGTGGGCGGTCCGGGGCGACCGGCAACCCGCCCGGCGAGGTGGACGGGCGGGGAGGCCCGGGCCGACCGGTCCGCGCGTCGGCGGCGTCCGGTGCCTCGGTAGGGTCGTCGCGTGGTGAACAAGAACATCCCTGATTCCGGCTTCGGCGACGACGACGGCTCGGCCGATCCCGCGCTCGGCGCGGCGCTCGCCGCCTGGGCCGAGGACCGTACGGCGACCGGACCCGTCCTCGCGGCACTGCGCGGCGCGCGGCTCCTCGTCCCCGTCGTCGCCGTGCTCGGGGAGACCGAGGAGGCGCCCGACGGTCTCCAGCGCGAGAAGAACAGCGAGATGGCGGTGCCCACGCTCAAGGCCGGCGACCGCACCGCGCTGCCCGCCTTCACGTCCACGGCGAGCCTCGCCCGGTGGGACCCGGCGGCCCGCCCCGTCGCCGTCCCGCTCCACCAGGCGCTCCAGGCGGTCGCGCACGAGCGGGCCGACACCCTCGTGCTCGACCTCGCCGGGCCCGTCCCCTTCGAGGTGAGCGGCGGCGCCCTCCGCGCGCTGGCGGAGGGCAGGGACAGCGCGGCACCGCTCGCGGACCCGGCCGTCACGGAGGCGGTACGGGACGCCCTCGCCGCCGAGCCGGCGGTGCTCCGCGCCCACCTGCTCCCCTCCCGCACGGCGGACGGCACGCTCGCCCTCGTCCTGGCCGAGGGAGCGGAGACGGAACCGGTCGCACGCGCGGTCGCCGCCACCCTCGCCGCCCACCCCGTCCTGCGCGAGCGCCTGGAGCGCGGCCTCGAACTGGCCCTGCTCCCGCCGGGCACGACGATGCCGGGGCAGCCGCTCTTCATCCGCTGAGACGGGTGAGACGGGGAGGGGCGGGGCGCGGACCAGGGTTTCCGGCTGCGGGTGGGCCCGGAGCCGACGCTCACCGCGCCGCGCCGCGCCCCCACCAGCTCAGCCGAAAACCGCCCCCGTGTACTTCTCGCCCGGTCCCTGGCCCGGCTCGTCCGGGACGATGCTGGCCTCGCGGAAGGCGAGCTGGAGGGACTTGAGGCCGTCGCGGAGCGGGGCCGCGTGGAAGGAGCTGATCTCGGTGCCGCCCGCGTCGAGCAGCCCCGCGAGCGCGTGGATCAGCTTGCGGGCCTCGTCGAGGTCCTTGTGCGCCTCGCCGTCCTCGGCGAGCCCCAGCTTCACCGCCGCCGCGCTCATCAGGTGCACCCCGACGGTGGTGATCACCTCGACGGCGGGCACCTCCGCGATGTCCCGGGTGACGTCGTCGTAGTCGGCTGCGGGCGTCGCTTCGCTCATCGCGGGGCGCTTCCTTCGCTTGCGTACAGTGGGAGGGGCGGCACAGCGCCCGCGCTCCCCTCGCGGGCGGGCGCCCGCGAGCCCCGTCAGCCTAGTGGCCGCCCCTGCGCGGCCCGGGCCCCCGTGCCCCGGCCGCGCAGGGGGCTCCGCCCCCCTACGCCCTGGTATGCTGGAAGAACGACCGGCCGGAGTGTGTCAGTGGTGCCCGCGAGGGAGCCCGGGACTTCGGCCACAAGTGGAGGCTCCGCACTCCCACCTGACCACCCTCACGGGCGGCGGGTCACCGGTCAGACGGCACCGCACCCGAGGCGGTGGGCGTCCGAAGTCGCGCCCCGCGAACACGCGGCGGTGCTCCGGTCAGTACAGGAGCCCCGCTCGTGATCGTCCGGGGCATTTTTCGTGTTCCGGCGCGGTTGGTCTCAGAAGAAGCGAAAGATGTGCGGCTGTCTGCCAGGCGGCCGTGCGGTGCTACCGAGGAGGATCCATCAGCGCCGAGCCCCGCATCGCCGAGCCCCGTATCAACGACCGGATTCGTGTTCCCGAGGTACGACTCGTCGGCCCCAGTGGTGAGCAGGTGGGCATCGTCCCGCTCGCGAAGGCCCTGGAGCTGGCGCAGGAGTACGACCTGGACCTGGTCGAGGTCGCGGCGAACGCCCGTCCGCCCGTGTGCAAGCTCATGGACTACGGGAAGTTCAAGTACGAGTCGGCCATGAAGGCCCGTGAGGCGCGCAAGAACCAGGCGCACACGGTCATCAAGGAGATGAAGCTCCGGCCGAAGATCGACCCGCACGACTACGACACCAAGAAGGGTCACGTCGTCCGGTTCCTCAAGCAGGGTGACAAGGTCAAGATCACGATCATGTTCCGTGGTCGCGAGCAGTCCAGGCCGGAGCTCGGCCGCCGGCTGCTCCAGCGCCTCGCGGACGACGTCCAGGATCTCGGCTTCATCGAGTCGAGCCCGAAGCAGGACGGCCGCAACATGATCATGGTTCTCGGCCCGCACAAGAAGAAGACCGAGGCGATGGCCGAGGCCCGCGAGGCCCAGGCCGCCCGCAAGGCCGAGCGGCAGGGGCGTGGCGCCTCCGCCGACGACCAGGACGAGGACCTCTCCGGCGCGGACGAGACCGCCGCCGAGCAGGAGCACGCCGAGGCCTGATCCGGGACAGCCGTCCCGGTGACACGGATACAACTGACGCCCCCGCGCGTCCGGTCCCCCCGGGGACCGGCTGGGGGCGTCACCGACGAGGAGATAACGGCGCCATGCCGAAGAACAAGTCGCACAGCGGTGCCAGCAAGCGCTTCAAGGTCACGGGCTCCGGCAAGGTCCTGCGCGAGCGGGCAGGCAAGCGCCACCTGCTGGAGCACAAGTCGTCCCGCCTGACGCGCCGCCTCACCGGCAACGCCGAGATGGCCCCGGGCGACGCCAAGAAGATCAAGAAGCTTCTCGGCAAGTGAGGCCGGGCCCCCTCGCCGGGGGCTCGCAGCCCCGTACCGGGACCCAATCGAACCGGGCCGTGTGAACACCCCGCGGCCCCGCTACAAGGAGTAATCAAGTGGCACGCGTCAAGCGGTCAGTCAACGCCCACAAGAAGCGCCGGGCGATCCTGGAGCAGGCCAGCGGTTACCGCGGGCAGCGCTCGCGCCTGTACCGCAAGGCGAAGGAGCAGGTCACCCACTCCCTCGTCTACAACTACAACGACCGCAAGAAGCGCAAGGGCGACTTCCGTCAGCTGTGGATCCAGCGCATCAACGCCGCTGCCCGCGCCAACGGCATCACCTACAACCGCTTCATCCAGGGTCTGAAGGCCGCCAACATCGAGGTGGACCGCAAGATCCTCGCCGAGCTGGCCGTGCACGACGCCGGTGCCTTCGCGGCCCTCGTCGAGGCCGCCCAGAAGGCGCTGCCCGAGGACGTCAACGCTCCGAAGGCCGCCGCCTGATCAGGGCGATCGCCCAGGCAGGCTTCGCGCGCCGCGCGTCGGCGCGCCGCTCCACCGGACCCGCAGGCCCGCGACGGCCTGCGGGTCCGGTGTGTTCCGGCGGCGCTCCGTGGCCCGCCTCCGCCCCCGGCTCGCGTCCCGTCCCTCGGCGCGCATTCCCCCTGCCGCCCGCGTCCGCCCCGTTCCCGTACGCCCGTCCCCGTACGTCCCCGAGAGTGAGCACATGCCGGCCCCCGAGCTGACCTCCCTGCGCTCCCCCCGCGTCGTCGCCGCGCGACGGCTCGCGAAGCGGAGCTTCCGCGGCAAAGAGCGCCGCTTCCTCGCCGAGGGCCCGCAGGCCGTGCGGGAGGCCGCGGGGCACCTCGTCGAGGTGTACGCGACCGAGGACGCCGCGCGCCGCCACCCCGAACTCCTCGACGACGCGCGCGCCCGGGGCGTCCCGGTGTTCAGCGCGAGCGAGGAGGTGCTCGCCGCGATGGCCGACACCGTGACCCCGCAGGGCGTCGTCGGGCTGTGCCGCTTCCTCGACACCGGCTTCGCCGACGTCCTCGCCACGCGCCCCCGCCTCGTCGCCGTCCTCGCGCACGTCCGTGATCCGGGCAACGCCGGTACGGTGCTGCGCTGCGCGGACGCCGCCGGAGCGGACGCGGTGATCCTCACCGACGCCTCGGTGGACGTCTACAACCCCAAGTGCGTGCGCGCCTCGGTCGGGTCGCTCTTCCATCTGCCCGTCGTCACCGGCGTGCCCGTCGAGGAGGCCGTCGCCGGCCTGCGCGGGATCGGGGTGCGGGTCCTGGCCGCCGACGGCGCGGGCGCCGACGACCTCGACGACGAACTCGACCGCGGCACGATGGGCGGCCCGACCGCGTGGGTCTTCGGGAACGAGGCGTGGGGCCTGCCCGAGGAGACCCGCGCGCTCGCCGACGCGGTGGTCCGCGTCCCGCTGCACGGCAAGGCGGAGTCCCTCAACCTCGCGACGGCCGCCGCGGTCTGCCTCTACGCCTCGGCACGCGCCCAGCGCGGACGAACGGCCTAGATGCGCTGTCCCGGCACGTGGGTGACGCGCGTGCCGGGGCCGCACCCCTCGGCAGCCCGGTCGCGGGCGCACCCCGGCGCGGGGCCGTCCGCTCCGCGACGCGGTCAGGCCCCGCCCCGCCCCGATAAGGTGTCTCCTTCCAGCCCCTTCGGGGACCCGCGAAGCGGTCGGGAAGGTGGGATACGGGGATGGCGGACGGCGGCACGGAGGGCGGGGCCCGCGAAGTCGTGGTGGGGGAGTGGCGCGGGCGGGTACGGGCCCCCGCCGCCGCGGAGGAGACGGCGGCGAGCGTCCCCGCGCCCCGCCCCGCGGCCTCCCTCAGGCCCGACGACCTTCCCGACGGGCTCGTCGTCGCGGACGCGCGCGGGATCGTGACGTGTTTCAACTCCGCGGCGGAGCGGATCACGCGGGTGCCGGCCGAGGAGGCCCTCGGCAGCCCTCTGGAGGAGGTGCTGCCGCTCGAAGACCTCCACGGGCAACGGTGGTGGCGGCTCACCGACCCGTACGGGGGGCTCGCGATCAGGACCCGGCAGCCGGAGAAGAACCTGCTGCTCCCCGGGGGCCGCGAGGTCCTCGTCTCCGCCCAGTACGTGCGCACCCGCCCGCGCGGGCGGCTGGAACGGCTCGTCGTCTCGCTGCGCGACACCGGCGCGAGGCGCCGCACGGAACGCAGCCACGCCGAGCTGATCGCGACCGTCGCCCACGAACTGCGCTCCCCGCTCACCTCCGTCAAGGGCTTCACGGCGACGCTCCTCGCCAAGTGGGAGAGGTTCAACGACGACCAGAAGCGGCTCATGCTGGAGACCGTCGACGCGGACGCCCACCGTGTCACGCGGCTCATCACGGAACTCCTCGACATCTCCCGCATCGACGCGGGCCGCATGGAACTGCGGCGCCAGCCCGTGGACATCGCGGGCGCGGCGGCCCGGCACGTGCAGGCGCACATCGCCGCGGGCCGCTCCCCCGGACGCTTCCTCGTCTCCGTGCGCCGCCCGCTGCCCGCGCTGTGGGCCGACCCCGACAAAGTCGACCAGGTCCTGAGCAATCTCCTGGAAAACGCGGTGCGCCACGGCGGCGGAACTGTCACGATCGACATCGCGCCCACGGGGGGCGGCGAGGGACCGGAAGGGACCGTGATCACGGTGAGCGACGAGGGGCAGGGCATCCCCGAGGAGTCGATGAACCGTGTCTTCACCCGCTTCTGGCGCGGCTCCAAGCGCGGCGGCACCGGCCTCGGCCTCTACATCGTGAAGGGCATCGTCGAGGTGCACGGCGGCTGGATCACGGTCGGCCGGGCCCCGCGCGGCGGCGCCTGCTTCCGCTTCATGCTGCCCGTGGCGCTGCCGGCCCACCTCCAGTAGCGCGACGGGCCCCCTGCGAGGCCGCCTCGCCCCGTCCCCCTGGGAGGGACGGCGCCGGGGCCGCCCACCCGGGCCGCCCCTCATCCTCCCCCCGGTAGACTCGGTCTTTGGCACGTCCGCGTCCCCTTTCGTGGACGAATCGTCCACAGACCGAGACGGGACTCTCAGCCACCCACGTCGGAAGCACGGGAAGAAATGTCGGCACCCAACAAGTCGTACGACCCAGTAGAGGTCGAGGCGCTGAAGCCGGACGAGATCGCGCGGATGCGGGACGAGGCGTTCGCCGCCTTCGCCGCGGCCGCCGACCTCGACCAGCTCGCCCAGGCCAAGACCGCCCACACCGGCGGCACCTCGCCGCTCGCCCTCGCCAACCGCGAGATCGGCGCCCTGCCCCCGCAGGCGAAGGCCGAGGCGGGCAAGCGGGTCGGCCAGGCCCGCGGCGCCGTGAACAAGGCGCTCGCGGCGCGCCAGGCCGAGCTGGAGGCCGAGCGGGACGCGCGTGTCCTCGTCGAGGAGACCGTCGACGTCACGCTCCCGTACGACCGCGTCCCCGCCGGAGCGCGCCACCCGCTGACCACGATGATGGAGCGCGTCGCCGACGTCTTCGTCGCGATGGGCTACGAGGTCGCCGAGGGCCCCGAGGTGGAGGCCGAGTGGTTCAACTTCGACGCGCTCAACTTCACCCCGGACCACCCCGCCCGGCAGATGCAGGACACCTTCTTCGTCCAGGGCCCCAAGGGCACCGAGGGCGACGAGTCCGGCGTCGTGCTGCGCACCCACACCTCGCCCGTCCAGGCCCGCTCGCTCCTGGAGCGCGGCGCGCCCGTCTACGTCGTCTGCCCGGGCCGCGTGTACCGGACCGACGAGCTGGACGCCACGCACACCCCGGTCTTCCACCAGATCGAGCTGCTCGCCGTGGACGAGGGCCTGACGATGGCCGACCTCAAGGGCACGCTCGACCACATGGTCCGCTCGCTCTTCGGCCCCGACATGACGACGCGGCTGCGCCCCAACTACTTCCCCTTCACCGAGCCGTCCGCCGAGATGGACATGCTCTGCTACGTGTGCAAGGGCGAGTCGGTCGGGAACCCGGACCGCCCCTGCCGCACCTGCTCCAGCGAGGGCTGGATCGAGCTGGGCGGCTGCGGCATGGTCAACCCGAAGGTCCTCACGGCCTGCGGCGTCGACCCGGAGAAGTACAGCGGATTCGCGTTCGGCTTCGGCATCGAGCGCATGCTGATGTTCCGCCACAACGTCGAGGACATGCGAGACATGGTCGAGGGTGACGTCCGTTTCACCCGGCCGTTCGGGATGGAGATCTGATGCGGGTCCCGCTTTCCTGGCTGCGGGAGTACGTCGATCTCCCCGCCACCGAGACCGGTCGTGACGTGCAGGCCAAGCTGGTCTCCGCAGGGCTTGAGGTCGAGACCGTCGAGCAGCTCGGCGCCGGGCTGAAGGGCCCCCTGGTCGTCGGCCAGGTCCGCGCCATCGAGGAGCTGGAGGGCTTCAAGAAGCCCATCCGCTTCTGCCACGTGGACGTGGGGGACGCCAACGGCACGGGTGAGTTGCAGGAGATCGTCTGCGGCGCCCGCAACTTCGCCGTCGGCGACAAGGTCGTCGTGGTCCTGCCCGGCGCCGTGCTGCCCGGCGACTTCGCGATCGCCGCGCGCAAGACGTACGGCAAGACCTCGCACGGCATGATCTGCTCGGCCGACGAGCTCGGCATGGGGAGCGACGGCACGCACGGCATCATCGTGCTGCCGCCCCAGTACGAGGTCGGCACCGACGCCATCGAACTGCTGGAACTCGTCGACGAGGTCCTCGACATCGCCGTCACGCCCGACCGGGGCTACTGCCTCTCGATGCGCGGCATCGCCCGCGAGACCGCCATCGCGTACGGGCTCCCGCTGCGCGACCCGGCGCTCATCGACGTGCCGGGGCCCAACGCTCACGGCTACCCCGTCGAGATCGCGGACCCCTTCGGCTGCGACCGCTTCACGGCCCGCACGGTCGCGGGGCTCGACCCCGAGGCCCGTACCCCGATCTGGATGGCCCGCCGCATCCAGAAGGCCGGGATGCGGCCCGTCTCGCTCACCGTCGACATCACCAACTACGTGATGCTGGAGCTGGGCCAGCCGCTGCACGCCTACGACCGCTCCCAGGTGCGCGGCCCGATCGGTGTGCGCCGCGCGCGGGCCGGCGAGACGCTCAAGACGCTCGACGGGCAGACGCGCACGCTCGACACCGAGGACCTCGTCATCACCGACGAGCGCGGGCCCATCGGGCTCGCCGGGGTCATGGGCGGCGCCGAGACCGAGATCGCGGACCAGGGCGCCGGACTCGGCACCACCGAGGTCCTCGTCGAAGCCGCGCACTTCGACCAGATCGCCATCGCCCGCGCCTCGCGCCGCCACAAGCTCGCCTCCGAGGCGTCCCGGCGCTTCGAGCGCGGCGTCGACCCGGAGGCCGCCTCGGCCGCCGCGCAGCGCACCGTCGATCTCCTCGTGCTCCTCGCGGGCGGCACGGCCGACGCGGGCGTCACCGAGGTCGTCGCGCCCTCCGCGCCGCGCACCGTCACGATGCCGGCCGGGCACCCCGACCGCGTCGCGGGTGTCGACTACGGTCGCGAGACCGTCGTCCGCCGCCTCCAGGAGATCGGCTGCGACGTCTACGGCAACTCGGCCGCGTGGAACGCGTCCGGGGGGAGCGGCGGCCGGGAGGCGGGCGGGCAGGACGAGCTGATCGTCACGATCCCCTCGTGGCGGCCCGACCTCACCGCGCCCAACGACCTCGCCGAGGAGGTCATCCGCCTGGAGGGCTACGAGAACCTGCCCTCCACGCTGCCCCGGCCCCCCGCCGGGCGCGGCCTCACCGAGCGCCAGCGCTTCCACCGCCGCGTGGGCCGCGCGCTCGCCGGGCGCGGGTACGTCGAGGCGCTCACCTACCCGTTCCTCGGGACCGACGCCTTCGACGCGCTCGGCCTCGCGGACGACGACCCGGCCCGCCGCGTCGTGCGCCTCGTCAACCCGCTCTCGGACGAGGAGCCCGCGCTGCGCACCACGCTGCTGCCCGGGCTGCTCGCGGCCCTGCGCCGCAACGAGGGCAGGGGCAGCCACGACCTCGCGCTCTTCGAGACGGGGCTCGTCTTCCACCCGCGCGCCGACGCGGCCGTGCCCGAGCGCCTCCCCGTGGCCCACCGCCCCGAGGACACGCAGCTCGACGAGCTGAACGCGGCCCTGCCCGAGCAGCCCCGGCACCTCGCCGTGGTCCTCGCCGGTGCCCGCGAGCGGTCCGGCTGGTGGGGCAAGGGCCGACCGGCGGACTGGGCCGACGCCATCGAGGCCGCGCGCACGGCGGCCGCCGAGGCGGGTGCGGACCTCGTGGTCCGCAAGGGCGCGTACGGTCCCTGGCACCCGGGGCGCTGCGCCGAGCTCGTCGCCTTCGTGGACGGCGCCGAGCGCGTCATCGGGCACGCGGGCGAACTGCACCCGCGCGTCATCAAGGCGCTCGGCCTCCCGGCCCGCGCCTGCGCGACCGAACTCGACCTGGACGCCCTGGAGCGGGCGGGAGCCGGACCCGTGCAGGCCCCGCGCATCTCGAACTACCCCGTGGCCACGCAGGACGTCGCCCTCGTCGTCCCCGTCGACGTCCCGGCCGCCGAGGTCGAGTCGGCGCTGCACGAGGGCGCGGGTGAACTCCTGGAGTCGCTGCGCCTGTTCGACGTCTACACGGGCGACCAGCTCGCCGAGGGCCACAAGTCGCTCGCCTACGCGCTGCGCTTCCGCGCGCCCGATCGCACCCTGACCGTCGAGGAGGCGACGACCGCGCGCGACGCGGCGGTGGCGCTCGCGGCGGAGCACACGGGGGCGGTGCTGCGCGGGGCCTGACCCCTCGTCGGGGAGCCCGGCTCCCCGCACCGGCGTGATCGGCCGGGTCCTGTCCTCGACGACGGGGCCCGGCCGATGTGCGTGCCGGTGCCCGTGCCGCCCCGTGCGGAGGAGACCCGCGGAGGAGACCCGCGGTGGGGGCCTGCGGGGGTGAGGGGCACGCGGTGCGGGGTGTGCCACTCGTTCCGGTGAACGTCGCACACGCTTTCCGGTGAACGCGCGAACACGCGGACGCGGGACGGGCGAGGCCTGCGGCCCGCGCAGGCCTCCCCGCGAGGAGAGGCGCGGAACAGCGTCGGGGAAACCCGAAACCCCTCCGGCCGGGGGGGGGAGAGGCCGGAGGGGCCGGGCGGCTGGGGCGCCGCCCGCCGGGCCGGCGTGGAAGCGGCTGCGGCAGGCGGGACGGCGCCGGTGGGGACGCCGTACTTGTCGAGGGGGGAGCCCGGCGTCCGCGAGACACAGTCAAGCGCCCCCGCGCACCCCGCGAAAGCGCGCGCGGAGCTCCGGTGCGTGCGCTCCTTTCACACCCCGTGTGAATCCCGCTCCCTTACGCTGTGCCACAACGAGTGTTCGCTCGCTCACCCGCAGCGATGGCAGCGCCTCACCCCCCTCCCGGAGACAGCATGGAGCCCAACTCCCTCCTCGACGCGATCCTCGACGAGGCCGCGATCTCGCACGCCGGCCTCGCCGCCCACGTCAACCGGGCGGGCGCGGCCCGCGGGCTGTCCCTGCGCTACGAGCACACCGCCGTCTCGCGGTGGCTGCGCGGCCAGCGCCCGCGCGGGCAGGTCCCCGACCTCATCTGCGAAGTCCTCTCGCGCCGCCTCGCCCGGCCCGTCACCCTCGACGACATCGGCCTGGGCATCCCGGGCGAGCCCGCCGCGGCGCGTCCGGGCTCCCTCTGCGGCTTCGTCGAGCGCGCCACCGCGTTGTGGCGCTCCGACCAGCAGCAGCGCCCGCACGTCCTCGGCGCGCCCGCCGTCACGGGCACGCCCGCGATCGTCCCCGTGTGGGAGTGGGAGAACCCGCCCGAGGACACCGACGTCTCGCGCGGCGGCCCCCGCCGCGTCTCGGGCGCCGACATCGAGATGCTCCGCGCGGCCCGCGCCCACTACGAACAGCTCTACCGCAAGGCGGGCGGCGTCGTCATCCGCCCCCGCGTCGTCTCCTTCCTCAACGCCGAGGCCGCCCCGCTCCTGCGTGGCAGCTACGGCGACGACACGGGTCGCGCCCTGCACCGCGCGACGGGCGCGCTCGTCGCCGTCGCCGGGATCTGCGCGTACGACGCCGACGCGCACGGTCTCGCCCAGCGCTACTTCCACCAGGCGCTCCGGCTCGCCAAGGCGAGCGGGGACCGGGCCTTCGGCGCCTACGTCATCGCGCTCCTCGTCAACCAGTCGCTCCACCTCGCGGCGCACCGGCAGGCCGTCGCCTTCGCCGAGGCGGCCCTGCGCGCGGCCGGACGCGCGGTGTCCCCCGCGCTCGCCTCCGACTTGCACGCGATGCAGGCCAAGGCGTACGCGCACCTCGGCGACGCGGGCGGCGCCCTCGACTGCATCCGGCGCGCCGAGACCGCGGCCGAGCGCATCCGCCGCGGTCACGAGCCCGACGAGACCGGGTACGTGCAGCCGGGGCTCGTCAACGTGCAGGTCGCCGAAGCCCTGTTGAGCCTCGGGGACCTGCGCGGGGCGCGTGAGCACGCGCGGGCGGCCGTGGCCAGCCCGGCGCACGACAGGGGCCGCGTGCACCGCCTCGCGATGCTCAGTCACATCGAGCTGCGCCAGGGCGAGACGGACGGGGCCGTCGAGGCGGCGGTCGAGATGGCCGAGCGGGCCACGGGGATGGAGTCCAGGCGGCTGCGCGAGCGCCTGCGCGCGGTGCGCGAGCACCTGGTGCGCACCGGGGGCAGCGGCACCGGGCAGGCGGCGGAGCTCATCGACCGGGCCTTGCGGGTGCCGGTGTGAGCCGCGGTGACCGGCGGAGGGCGGGGGTGCGCCGGGGTGGGCGTGCCCGGGGTGGTGGATGCGCCGCCCGGTGTGCTCCGGTGAGCGGCCCAGGCGCCCGTCCGGCACGCGGCGGGGACTGCGATAGTGCCACCTCCTCATGAAAGGTGGCAGAAACGTGCGTTGGACGAAACAGAGCGAACAATTTGTGTATGGAAATCGCTGGTTTCGCGTGCACCTCGCCGATGTGGAGTTGCCGGACGGTCGCCACCTCGACCACTTCCTGATCCGGCAGCGTCCGGTCGCGGCGGCGACCGTCCTCAACGAGGCCGAGGAAGTGCTCCTGTTGTGGCGGCACCGCTTCATCACCGACACGTGGGGCTGGGAGCTGCCCGCGGGGGTGGTCGAGGACGGGGAGGACCCCGAGCGGGCCGCGGCGCGCGAGCTGGAGGAGGAGTCGGGCTGGCGTCCGGGTCCTCTCCAGCACCTGCTGAGCACCGAACCGTCGAACGGGCTCAGCGACGCGGTCCACCACGTGTACTGGGGCGAGAGCGCCGAGTGGACGGGTGAGCCCGTCGACGGCTTCGAGTCCTCGCGCCGCGAGTGGGTCCCGCTCAAGCTCGTGCCCGACCTCGTGAGCCAGGGCCAGGTCCCCGCGGCCACGATGGCGGCGGCGCTGCTCCTGCTGCACCGGATGCGGGAGGAGTGAGGTGCGCGCCCGCGCGGCGCGGGGCGGGGGCGGCCGAAGGCGGGGTGTCCCTCGCCCGGACCGGCCGCCCGCTCTCGTACCGGCCCGTGTCGTCCCGGCCAGTGTCTTCCCGGACCGCAAAGGCGAAGCGGGAGCGCCGCTCGCCGCGAAGTGGCTCCGCGCGGCCCGCTTTCCCGGGCGCCGCAAGGGTGCACGGAAGTAAACCACTTTTCGGGCGATATGGGTCCAATGATGTATTTCGCGCGGATTTCCCGTCTCTCGGTTGCCGGAACGCGCCGGAGCGCGCCGCATGGAAGAAGTGGCGCGCGTCTCTCGTGATGGGGACCCCGGCCCTTTCACCGCGCGCTCTCGCAGGAAGAGGGCACTCATGACTTCAGACGAGGGCTTCCTCAGCGTGGACCAGCTCGTGGGCCTGACCGCGTACGACCGGGACGGGGCCAAGGTCGGCAGCGTCGAGCAGGTCTACCGCGACGACCGCACCGGCCGCCCGGAGTGGGTGACGGTGAAGACCGGCCTGTTCGGGATGAAGGAGAGCTTCGTCCCGCTGGAAGGTGCGCGCTCGGACGCCGAGGGTCTGCACCTGGAACACGACAAGAACGCGATCAAGGACGCCCCCCGTCTCGACGCCGGGCAGCACCTGGACGCGGCCGGTGAGGAGGAGCTGTACGCCCACTACGGGATGACGGCCACCGGCGGCATGACCGGTGGGGGCGAAGGCAGGGAAGGCGCCGCCGCACCCGGCGGGATGGACACCGAGGACGAGTCCCTCGCCGGCACCGGCCAGCAGGCCGCGGCGGGCACCTCGGCGGACCAGGCGGGGATGAGCGGGGCCGGCTCCGGTCTCGGCCCGGCCAACCCGAACGAGGCGACGGGCGAGAGCACCGAGCGTGAACTCGCGGGCGCCGGTTCCCGCAGCTCCTGGGAAGGCGAACCCGGCGGGGAGATGATCCGCTCGGAGGAGCGGCTGCGGGTCGGGACCCAGGAGGAGGAATCCGGCCGGGCCCGGCTGCACAAGGTCGTGGTGACGGAGAACGTGACGACGACGATCCCGGTCAGTCACGAAGAGGCCAGGCTCGTGCGCGAACCGATTCGCGAGGGCGACGCGGTGGACGCCTCGATCGGCGAGGAGAACGCCGAGGTCACCCTGCACGCCGAGCGCCCGGTGATCCGCAAGGAGGCGGTCCCCGTCGAACGGGTCCGCCTGGAGGCGGAGCGCGTCACCGAGGAACAGGAGGTCAGCGACTCCGTCCGCAAGGAGCGCGTCGACTACGACGACGGCTCGGCGGGTCCCGGACGGAGCACCGAGCGGGGCGCGCCGCCCGAGGAGTACTGACCTCCCCTGCCAGGCCCGCGTGAGGGCTGAGCAACGACCGAGACGCCCGCATCGCGGGTGTGGCCCCCGGTGTCCCCTCGGGATGCCGGGGGCCTCTCGCGTGCGCGTTCAGTCGGCGACCGCGCGGCTCCAGCGACGCGCTCACGATGCCCCCTCTCCGTGACGGTTCAGTCGGCGACCGTGCGGGCTTCCACCTTCGGGAGGGCGACGCGGTCCGCCGGGATCAGCGAGTACCCCACGAGATCCACTCGGCCCTCGTACACGTGCCCCGCGTTGCGCAGCACGCCCTCCCGTACGAAACCGGCCCGCTCGGCGACGGCCTGCGAGGCGAGGTTTCCCGTCGCCGCCCGCAGTTCGAGGCGCTCGAAGCCGCACTCGCCGAGCAGCCACCCCGCGACCGTCCGCGTCGCAGCGACAGCGACGCCCTGCCTCCGGGTCCAGGGCGCGACCCAGTACCCGACCTCGCTGACGAGTCCGGTCCAGCGGGTCGAGTTCAGGCCGATCGCCCCGAGGAAACGGCCGCTCTCGCGGCTCGTCACGGCCCAGTGGATGCCCTCGCCCGAGGTGCGCAGGTGGTGGCTGAAGTCGGTGCACCAGCTCCGGGCCGCCTCCAGGCCGTACGGGCGCGGCAGCGGCAGCCAGCGCAGTATCTCCTCGTCGGAGCACGCCAGCCGGACGTCCTCGACGTCTCCCGCGCCGAAGGCCCGCAGCCGGAGGTTCCCCGAGACCAGCTCCGTCTCGGGGAAGACGTTGTCCGTCCACGTACCGCCCATGCCACGCTCCCCACCTCGTCACCCACGGGCGTCCGCCCTGGTGGCGGGGAGGCTAGCAAGGGGAGAGGGGCTGGTGCCGGGGATAAAAAGCGGGGGCGGGGAGCCGTCGGCCCCGCGCCCCGTCCCGCCGGTCCTGCCCCGGCCTACTGGTACGCGTAGAACCCGGAGCCGGACTTGCGGCCGAGACGGCCCGCCTCGACCATACGGCGCAGCAGGGGCGGCGCCGCGTACAGGGGTTCCGCGTACTCGGCGTACATGCCCTCGGAGATCGAGACGATCGTGTCGAGACCGATGAGGTCGGCGAGCTTGAGCGGGCCCATCGGATGGGCGCAGCCCAGCTCCATGCCGCTGTCGATGTCCTCACGGCTCGCGATGCCCTGCTCGAACATGCGGATCGACGAGAGCAGGTAGGGGACGAGGAGCGCGTTGACGACGAAGCCGGAGCGGTCCTGCGCGCGGATCGCGTGCTTGCCCAGTACCTTCTCGGCCCACACGTGGGCGCGGCTGATGGTGCCCTCGGAGGTGGTGAGCGCCGGGATCAGCTCGACGAGCTTCTGCACCGGGGCCGGGTTGAAGAAGTGGATGCCGATGACGTGGTCGGGGCGCGAGGTGGCGACCGCGAGCTTCACGATCGGGATCGAGGAGGTGTTGGAGGCGAGAATCGCGTCCTTGCGGGTCACGACCTGGTCCAGGACCTGGAAGATCTCCGTCTTGACCTGCTCGTTCTCGACGACGGCCTCGATCACGAGGTCACGGTCGGCGAACTCGCCGAGGTCGGTGGTGAAGCTGAGCCTGGACTGCGCCGCGGCCAGTTCGTCGGCCGTGAGCTTGCCGCGTTCGGCGGCCTTGGCGAGCGAGTTGCCGAGCCGGGTGCGGCCGTACTCCAGCGCGTCGCCCGTGGTCTCGGCGACCTTCACGTCGAGGCCGGCGCGCGCGCAGACCTCCGCGATTCCCGCGCCCATCTGTCCGCAGCCGACCACTCCGACGCGTGCTACATCGGCCTTGAAGTCCGTCACCTCGTGCCTCTCGCCGTCCGGGGATGAAGTCTCGGGCGGCCCACGACGCGTCTCCGCGTCCGCCGCGACGCCGTCCCGCGCCACGACGCTCCTCGGCGCCGCGCAGACGCCTTCGGGCATCGCGTGTGACGCCTTCCGGCATCGCGCGTGACGCGCCGGGCGCCGCCGCCCAGGCGTGAACGTTACCGCGCGGTCAATGTGTGGCGGTTCCCGAGGGGCGGGCATGAGAGGAGGGTGCGTGTGTGATGTATGTGACAACCGCAGCCCGTGGAGGTACCGGATGGACGACAGACGAACGCTCAGCCGCAGAGGCTTCACCGCCCTCGCCGCAGGGGCCGTGGCGGCTCTCGGCACCACGGGCGCCGCCCTGCCGGTCGCGCCCGCGCGGGGCGGGAGCCACCCGCCGCGCGGGCGGCGGATGCGCGGCGAGTGGGTGGCGAGCATCACGAACCGCGACTGGCCCTCGGCGCCGGGACTGCCCGCCTCGGTCCAGAAGGACGAGCTGCGCGGACACCTCGACACGGCCGTCGAGCGCCGCCTCGACACGGTCATTCTCCAGGTGCGTCCCTCGGCCGACGCGCTGTGGCCCTCCCCGTACGAGCCGTGGTCGGCATACCTCTCGGGGGAGCAGGGCAAGGACCCGGGCTACGACCCGCTCGGCTTCGCGGTGCGCGAGGCCCACCGGCGGGGGCTGGAGCTGCACGCCTGGTTCAACCCGTACCGCGTCGCCGTCCACGACGACCCGGACCGCCTCGTCCCCACCCACCCGGCCAGGGTCAACCCGGACTGGGTCGTCACCTATCAGGGGCAGATGTACTACAACCCGGGGCTGCCCGAGGTGCGGCGGTACGTCGAGGACGCGATGCTCGACGCGGTCGCGCACTACGACATCGACGCCGTGCACTGGGACGACTACTTCTACCCGTACCCGGTGGCGGGGCAGCCCTTCGACGACGACCGGGCCTTCGCCCTGTACGGCGGCGACTTCCCCGACCGGGCCGCCTGGCGCCGCCACAACACAGACCAGCTCGTGCGCGAGACGAGCAGCCGCCTGCGCCGCCTCAAACCCCGGGTCCGCTTCGGCATCAGCCCCTTCGGCGTGTGGCGCAACGCGAGCACCGACCCGCGCGGCTCCGACACCTCGGCCGCCGTGCAGAGCTATGACGACCTGTACGCGGACACGCTGCGCTGGGTGCGGGAAGGGTGGATCGACCACATCGTGCCGCAGCTCTACTGGAACATCGGCTTTCCCGCCGCCGACTACGCGACCCTCGCCCGCTGGTGGGCGAAGGCCGTGCGCGGCACCGGCGTGGACCTCTACATCGGGGAGTCCCTCTACAAGGTCGGCGACACGGCGCAGCCCGCCGCCTGGATGGACCCCGCGGAGCTCTCGCGGCACCTCGACCTCACCGCGCGCCTCCCCGAGGTGCACGGCCACGCCTTCTTCGCGGCGAAGGAGGTCGCGAACGACCCGCTCGGCGCGATGACCCGCGTCGTACGGGACCACTACCGGGAGCGGGCGCCGCTGCGGGGGTAGGGGAGGGCGTCGCGGGGGCTAGAAGGTGGTGTCGGCGGGCGTCCCGTGGGGCGGGGTGCCGGCGGGCTTCTCGCGCGGCGTGGTGTCGGCGGACGTCCCGCGCGGCGGCGTGTTCGCGGGCTCCTCGCGCGGGGACGAGCGCGCCGTGCGGGAAGCCCGCGTCGCCCACTGCGTCCCCGCGATGCACAGCACCACCCCGGCCGCCGCGAGCGGGGCGGCGGCGGGGAGTGCCTCGCCCAGCAGCGTGACCGACCACACCAGGGTCAACAGCGGCTGGGCGAGCTGGAGTTGGCTCGCGCGGGCGACCCCGGTCTCGGCCATGCCCCGGTACCAGACGAAGAGCCCGACGAAGGTGGACCCCACCGAGACCCACACGAGCCCCGCGATCCCCTGCCCGCTCCACCGCACCGGGTGCTCCAGGCACAGCGCCACCACCGCCCCCGCGGCGGTCAGCGGGAGGCATGCCACGAGCGCCCACGCGCTGACCTGCCAGCCCGGCATGACCGCCGCGAGCCGCCCGCCCTCCGCGTAACTCGCCGCACACACCAGGAGCGCCGCGAAGAGCAGCACGTCACCCCGGGTGAGCCCGCCCCCGCCCTGCCCCAGCGTGAACGCCAGCACGATAGCCGCGCCCGCCCCCGCCGCCGGCCAGAAGGCACGCGGCGGCCACACCCCCGAGCGCGCCGCGGCCACGAGCGCCGTCGTGAGCGGCAGGAGGCCCACCACCACCGCGGAGTGGGCCGTCGTGGACGTCTGGAGCGCGAGCGTCGTCAGGAGCGGGAAGCCGAGCACCCCGCCCCCGGCCACGACCGCGATCCCGGCCCAGTGTCCCCGTACCGGCACCTCGGCGCGCACCGCCCGCAGGAAGGCCCCCGCGACGGCCGTCGCGAGCACGCAGCGCAGGCACACGAGCGACCACGGGCCGAAGCTTTGGAGGCCCCACACGGTCGAGGGGAAGGTGAGCGAGAAGCACAGCACGCCGAGCGCGGCGAGAAGGAGGCCGGGGCGGCTCCGGGCGGTGGTGCGCGCGTCCACCGCTACCGTGGACTCGCTGATAGCGCTATTGTCACGTCTCATGCAAGAGCGTAGCAGCGTAGGAGAGTTGACGGATCTCCTCCGGGTCGAGTTCGAGCGCTATCCATCAGGCGGAAAGCTGCCGCCGAGCCGGGAACTCGTCGCGCGGCACCGTGTGGGGCCGGTCACCGTCTCGCGGGCGCTCGCGCGGCTCGCCGCCGAGGGGCTGCTCGTGACCCGGCCCGGCGCGGGCGCCTACCGCGCGGGGAAAGCCGCGCCCGTCGCCGAGGGCGACACCTCCTGGCAGCACCTCGCGCTCAGCGCCGAATCCCCCGAGGGTCTCCCGCGCGCCGTGGACGCGAGCGGCGTCCTCGCCACGCTCGCCGAACCGCCGGCCGGAGTCGTCGAGTTCAACGGCGGCTACCTCCACCCCGGTCTGCGCCCCGAGCGCGCCCTCGCCGCCGCGCTCGCCCGCGCGGGCCGCCGGCCGGGGGCCTGGGGCCGCCCGCCCGCCGAGGGACTGCCGGAACTGCGCGCCTGGTTCGCGCGCGACCTCGCCGGGGACGGCGGCGGCCCCGGCCCCGGGGGCGCGCTCGTCAGCCCCGGCGGGCAGTCCGCGCTCAGCGGCGTCCTGCGCGCCCTCGCCCCGCCGGGCGCCCCCGTCCTCGTCGAGTCCCCGACCTACCCGGGCCTGCTCGCCGTGCTCCGCGCCGCCGGGCAGCGCCCCGTTCCCGTCCCCGTGGACGCCGACGGGCTCCGCGCCGACCTGCTCCCCGAGGCGTTCCGGGCGAGCGGCGCGCGCGTCCTCGTCTGCCAGCCCCTCCACCAGAACCCGACGGGGACCGTCCTCGCGCCCGCGCGCCGCCCCGCTCTCCTCGCCGCCGCGCGCGCCGCCGGGGCCTTCGTCGTGGAGGACGACTTCGCGCGCCGCCTCGGCCACGCCGACGCGGAACCGCCGCCCCCGCCGCTCGCCGCCGAGGACCCGGACGGCGTCGTCGTGCACATCCGCTCGCTCACCAAGGTCACCGCGCCGAGCCTGCGCGTCGCCGCCGTCCTCGCGCGCGGCCCCGTCCTGGAGCGGCTGCGCGCGGTGCAGGTCGTCGACCACTTCTTTGTGCCGCGCCCGCTCCAGGAGGCCGCGCTCGAACTCGTGGGCTCCCCCTCCTGGCCGCGCCATCTGCGCGCGGTGGCAAGCGAGTTGGGCGCACGGCGGGCGGTGCTCGCGACGGCCCTCGCCCGCCGCCTTCCCGAGGTGCTGCCCGCCCGCGTGCCCACCGGGGGCTACCACCTCTGGCTCCCGCTCCCCGAGGGCACCGACGAGTCGGCGCTCGCCGCCGAGGCGCTGCGCCGGGGCGTCGCGGTCGCGGCGGGCCGCCCGTACCACCCGGCCGAGCCGGACCGGCCGCACCTCAGGATCAGCTACGGGGGAGTGGCGGACGCGGAGGAACTGGAGGACGGGGTACGGAGGCTGGCGGAGGCGTACGCGGCGGTACGGGGCTGAGTTCACCGTACGGAGGCGGGCCGGGCGTAGGCGGTGATCCGGGCTGGACGTACGCGGTACGGCGGGCCGGGCGTACGCGGTGAGCCCCGGGTGGGGCGTACGCGGTGGGGCGGGCCGGGCGGCGCGGGCTCATTCCAGCGGCAGGATCATCCACTTCCCCTGCTCCACCTCGTCGTACCCCACCGAGCGGTACAACTCCTGCGCGGTGCTCGTGACGAGCAGCACGCGCCGCACCCCGTACTCCTCCATCCGCGCCCGGACAGCGGCGAGCAGCGCCTTCGCGAGCCCCCGCCCCCTCGCCTCGCGGGGCACGTAGACGTCGCAGAGCCAGGCGAAGGTCGTTCGGTCGGTGACGACCCGCGCGTAGGCGCGCTGTTCGCGCCGCACGGTGCCCCCGGCGTCCGTCACGTCCTCGTACACCCCGAAGTTCAGCGAGCCCTCGGCGGCGGCGCGCTGCTTCTCCAGGCTGCGCCCGAGCGCCCAGTAGGCGTCCGTGGAAAGCCAGTGGTGGACGCGCTCGATGTCCACGAGGTCCGGCGCGTCCGAGACGTAGTGGCCGGGTGGGAGAGGGGCGGCGGGCAGGTCCGTGTACGTGGTCATGCGGGCAGTCTCGCAACCCCCGCGCGGCGCCGCCCAGCCGGTTTCACTCCGTGGACGGCCCCTCGCGGGTGTGCTCCGTGCGCAGCACGAGATCCTTCGCGGGCCCCGCGACGCGCCACACCACGTTCCACAGATCGGGGCCGCGCACGGTGAATTCGCCCCGGTAGAGGTCGAGGGAGCAGGGGTGGTCGGCGATCGCGTGCCCGGTGCTCAGGTCGATGCCGTGGAAGAAGCGCCCGTCGTCGAAGGTGACCCGCGCGGCGCCCGTGCCCGGCGGGTCGGGGAGCCAGCGCAGCGTCCGGTAGGCGGGGCGGGCGACGTCGTCCCACGTGAAGACGCCCTCCTCGTGGTGGCGCAGCCCGCCGCCGGGGAGCGCCGTGAAGTCCGCCGTGCCCGTGAAGTGCCCGCGGGTCCCGCTGTGCCGGTCCTCGGCCGTGCGCGCGACGTGCCAGCGCCCCGCGAGGAAGGCGAACAGGTCGGGCACGGGGGTGGTGGCGGGGGCGGGCGGCTCGGGCGGGGCGTCGGACATGCCCCCTTCCTACTCCAGGGACACGAACGCGTGCCACTCCCCGGCCTCTTCCCGCGCCTCCGCCCGGCGTTCCCCGTCCGTCACGGGGTACCCGCCCGGCATGGACACCGAGAACACACAGGACCACGTCCTGCTCAGCGCGGACACCAATGGCGACGGCAAGCCCGACGTGTGGATGACGGACACCACGGGCGACGGCAAGGCCGACCTCTACCAGTTCGACACCACGGGCGACGGCACGGTGGACATCACCGTCACCGAGGAGGACGGCGCGGCGGAACGGCGGCACGTGCTGGAAGGCGACGGCGGGCACCCCCTCCCCGACGCCTGACGCCCCGCCGGGCCCCCTGTCCCGCCGGATCCCTCGCCGCACCGCCCCGGCTGGGCCGAGGTGTTCGGTTTCTACGGGCACCCGGACGGCTGGGGGAGCGGCGTGGCCGGGGCGCTCATGACCCGTACGCTCGACCGGCTCCGCGCCGCCGGGCACACCCCTGTCCACCTCTGGACGCTGCGCGAGGCCCCGCGCTCACGCCGCTTCTACGAGGAGAGCGGCTACGCGCCGACCGGGGCCGAGCGGCCCTACGACTTCGGTGACGGACGGCCGCTGCCCCAGGTCGAGTACGCGCGCGAGTGCTGAGCGCGCGGCCCCGGTGGCTCGCCCGCCGGGGGCGCCACGGGGGCCGCGCCTCAGTCGCCCTCGGGAGCCCCGTGCTCCTCCCGCAGGCTCTCGACGAGGTCGCGCGGCAGACCGTGCGTGTCGTGCAGGTAGTGCAGGTCGGTCTCGTCGAGCGGCCTGCGGAAGCGCGGCCCGGCGAGCACACGGCGGCCCCGGTCGAGGAGCGAGCGGAAGCGGGTCTCCTCCTCGGCGAGGGTCCCCAGCACCCTCCGCACCGTCTCCGGGTCCTCGCCCTGCCCGAAGTGGCCGAGCGTCCCCGTCACCAGCTCGCGGGGCAAGTCCCCGAGCCCGGAGGAGGAATCGGCCCGCCACAGCGTCGTGAGCACGCGCCGCACGAGGCGCCGCAGTACGTACCCGCGGCCCGTGGCGGCGGGCCGTACGCCGTCGCCGATGACGACGACGGCCGAGCGCAGGTGGTCGCTCACCAGTCGCAGCGAGGTCTCGTCGAGCCCCCACAGCGAGGGGAGCAGCCGCCGCCACGGCTCGAAGACGTCGCCGTCGAAGACAGAACGTTCTCCCTGGAGCAGCGAGGCGAGGCGTTCGAGCCCGAGGCCGGTGTCGATGTTGCGCTGCGGGAGCGGGACGAGGGAACCGTCGGCGAGGCGGCGGTGGCGCATCATCACGTGGTTCCATACCTCGACCCAGCGCTCGTCCCCCGTGGGCGTCGACTCGGGCGGCCCGTCCCCGGTCCACAGGAAGATCTCCGAGTCGGGACCGCAGGGCCCGGTCGGCCCGTTCGACCACCAGTTGTCCTCGACGGTCCGCTCGACGGGCACGCCCAGCCGCTCCCACACCTCCAGCGAGGCGAGGTCGGGGCCCACCTGTCCGTCGCCGCCGAAGACGGTGGTGTGCAGGAGCCGCGGAGCGATCCCGAGCCCGTCCGTGAGGAGTTCGTACCCCCACTCCAGGCTGCGCGGACCCTCGTAGTCGCCGAGCGACCACGTGCCGAGCATCTCGAAGACGGTGAGGTGGGTCGGGTCCCCGACCTCCTCCAGGTCCGTCGTGCGCAGGCACCGCTGCACGTTCACGAGCCGCCGCCCGAGTGGGTGCGGACGGCCTTCGAGGTACGGGGTGAGCGGATGCATCCCGGAGGTGGTGAAGAGAACGGAGTCGTCACCGGGCGGCGGCAGCAGCGTCGAGCCGGTGATCCGGGCGTGGCCGCGCTCCTCGTAGAACTCGGTGAAACGGCGGCTGATCTCATCGGTGGTGAGCTTCTCCACGGCGGGGCTCCTTCGCGGTACGGGTGCCGGAGCACGGACCACGGGAGACGCACGCCTCGCACGAGCGCGAGGAACCACCGGGGACCGTGTTCCGGTCGCCGGTGGGAATGAGGGGGGTACGTCAGGCGGCGGCGACCGGGGAGCGGGGCGCTCGCGCGGTCGCGGTGGTGCATCGGCCGGTGACGTTCATGAGACCGAGGATAACGCGGTGACGAGCGGAGCGACGGGTGCTTTTCGTCGCGCGCGGAAGGGGGAGCGGGAGCCGGTGGCGAGCGCCTGCCCCCCGAACGCGAGTGGGCGCTCCCGGGCGCCTTGTCCGCGCGGAGGGGCGCTCCCCGACCCCCTTCGGTATTAAGGTGAGGCTAACCTAAGCTCATGCGGTCGGCGAAGGTGTCCGCTCCGGCCGCACCTCCGTGCGCCCGTGCGTGCGCCCGCTCCGCCCCTCTTTTTATTGCATACTTCTGCGAGTGAATGTATAGTCATGCTCTCAGGTAGGAGGTCATCATGACGGTACGCGCGGCGGTCGCCGGAGCCAGTGGATACGCGGGCGGAGAGGTGCTGCGCCTGCTTCTCGCCCACCCCGAGGTGGAGATCGGCGCGGTCACGGCGAACTCCAACGCGGGTCAGCGCCTCGGCGCCCTCCAGCCGCACCTCGCGCCGCTCGCCGACCGCGTGCTCGAAGCGACGAGCGCCGAGCGCCTCGCCGGGCACGACGTCGTCTTCCTCGGGCTCCCGCACGGCCAGTCCGCCGCCGTCGCCGAACAACTCGGCGACGACGTCCTCGTCATCGACATGGGCGCCGACTTCCGGCTCAAGGACGCCGCCGACTGGGAGACCTTCTACGGCACCCCCCACGCCGGCACCTGGCCCTACGGCCTCCCCGAGCTGCCCGGCGCCCGCGCCGCGCTCGCCGGCACCCGCCGCGTCGCCGTGCCGGGGTGCTACCCCACCGCCGTCTCGCTCGCTCTCGTCCCCGCCTACGCGGCCGGGATCGTCGAGGACGAGGCCGTGATCGTCGCCGCCTCGGGCACCTCCGGCGCCGGCAAGGCGGCCAAGCCGCACCTGCTCGGCAGCGAGGTCATGGGCGCGATGTCCCCGTACGGCGTCGGCGGCGGCCACCGGCACACGCCCGAGATGATCCAGAACCTCAGCGCCGTCGCGGGCCACCGCGTCACCGTCTCCTTCACCCCCACCCTCGCCCCCATGCCGCGCGGCATCCTCGCCACGTGCAGCGCCAAGGCGAAGCCGGGCGTCGACGCGGCGCGGCTGCGCGACACGTACGAGAAGGCGTACGCCGACGAGCCGTACGTGCACCTGCTGCCCGAGGGCCAGTGGCCGAACACCGGAGCCGTGCTCGGCTCCAACCACGTGCAGCTCCAGGTCGCCCACGACCCCGCCGCCGGGCGCGTCCTCGTGCTCGCCGCGATCGACAACCTCGCCAAGGGCACCGCGGGCGGCGCGATCCAGAGCATGAACCTCGCCCTCGGCCTCCCCGAGACCACGGGCCTGCCCGCCGCCGGGATCGCGCCATGACCCGTACCCCTCCCGCGTCCCGGACCGCGCCCCCCTCCGGTGCCCCCCTGATCACCCTTCTGACGAACCGGCTGCGGGCCGCCCTGCGCACCGCCGCGCGGAACAAGCCCAAGGAGACCTGAGACACCGTGAGCGTCACCGCACCCCAGGGATTCACGGCGGCGGGCATCGCCGCCGGGATCAAGTCGTCGGGACAGCCCGACCTGGCCCTCGTCGTCAACCAGGGGCCGCGCCTCGCCGCCGCAGGGGTCTTCACGTCCAACCGCGTCAAGGCCGCCCCCGTCCTGTGGTCCGAGCAGGTCCTCAAGGGCGGCCAGGTCTCCGCCGTCGTCCTCAACTCCGGCGGGGCCAACGCCTGTACGGGCCCCCAGGGCTTCCAGGACACCCACGCGACCGCCGAGCGCGCCGCCGGGGCCCTCGGCCACAACGCCGGCGAGATCGCTGTCGCCTCGACGGGCCTCATCGGCGAACTCCTGCCCATGGACAAGCTGCTCCCCGGCGTCGACACCGCCGTCGCCGCGCTCAGCGAGCACGGCGGGGAGAAGGCCGCCCTCGCCATCAAGACCACCGACACCGTCCACAAGACCTCCGTCGCCCAGCGGGACGGCTGGAGCGTCGGCGGCATGGCCAAGGGCGCGGGCATGCTCGCCCCCGGCCTCGCTACGATGCTCGTCGTCCTGACCACCGACGCCGACCTCGACAGCGCCACGCTGGACCGCGCCCTGCGCGCCGCGACCCGCGTCACGTTCGACCGCGTCGACTCCGACGGCTGCATGTCCACCAACGACACCGTGCTCCTCCTCGCCTCCGGCGCGAGCGGCACGACGCCCGCGGAGGAGGAGTTCGCCGAGGCGGTGCGGGAGGTCTGCGCCGACCTCGCCCGCCAGCTCATCGGCGACGCCGAGGGCGCGAGCAAGGACATCCGCGTCGAGGTGGTCAACGCGGCGACCGAGGACGAGGCCGTCACGGTCGGCCGCGTCATCGCCCGCAACAACCTCCTCAAGTGCGCCGTGCACGGTGAGGACCCCAACTGGGGTCGCGTCCTCGCCGCGATCGGCACCACCGACGCCGCCTTCGAGCCCGACCGCCTCAACGTCGCCATCAACGGTGTGTGGGTCTGCAAGAACGGCTCCGTCGGCGAGGACCGCACCCTCGTCGACATGCGCTACCGCGAGGTCGTCATCACGGCGGACCTCGCCGCCGGGGACGCCTCGGCCGAGATCTGGACCAACGACCTCACCGCCGACTACGTCCACGAGAACAGCGCGTACTCCTCATGAGCGCGCCCCGCCACGAGAGCCCGGCGAGCCGGTCGGGCGAGCCGGGCGACGGGAGCCCGACCAGTGAGCCCGGAGAGCCGGGCGACGAGAGCGAGACGAGTGCCGTGACCCAGCCCGCCGCCGGTGCGACCCGCAAGCACACGGCCCTCCCCAAGGCGCAGACCCTGATCGAAGCCCTGCCCTGGATCACCCGCCACCAGGGCAAGACCGTCGTCATCAAGTTCGGCGGCAACGCCATGGTCGACGAGGAGCTGAAGGCCGCCTTCGCGCAGGACGTCGTGTTTCTGCGGCACGCCGGGCTCCGCCCCGTCGTCGTGCACGGCGGCGGCCCGCAGATCAACGCCCAGCTCGACAAGGAGGGCCTGGTCAGCGAGTTCCGCGCGGGCCTGCGCGTCACGACGCCCGAGGCCATGGACGTCGTGCGGATGGTGCTCGCCGGACAGGTCCAGCGCGAGCTGGTCGGGCTCCTCAACCGGCACGGCCCGCTCGCCGTCGGCCTCACCGGCGAGGACGCGCACACCATCACCGCGACGAAGCACTTTCCGCGCGTCGAGGGCGAGTTCATCGACATCGGGCGCGTCGGCGAGATCACCGCGATCGACACGGGCGCCATCGATACGCTGCTCGACGACGGCCGTATCCCCGTCGTCTCCTCGATCGCCCGCAGCGCCGACGACGACCACGTCTACAACGTCAACGCCGACACCGCCGCCGCCGCCCTCGCCGCGGCCCTCGGCGCCGAGACCCTCATGGTGCTCACGGACGTCGAGGGACTGTACGAGGACTGGCCGCACAGCGACGAGGTCATCAGCCGCCTCACCGCGAACGAGCTGGAGAAGCTGCTGCCCGACCTGGCGAGCGGCATGGTCCCGAAGATGGAGGGCTGCCTGCACGCCGTCCGCAACGGCGTCCGCACCGCCCGCGTCATCGACGGACGCGTCCAGCACTCCATCCTCCTGGAGATCTTCACCGACGAGGGCATCGGCACGATGGTCGTGGACGACGACCAGCGGGCCGTCCCGGCCACCGCCGGGCCCGCCACGGAAAGGCAGAAACCGTGACCGCCACCGAGCAGCCGCACCCGCTGACCGGGCGCTGGCAGCGCACCCTGATGAACAACTACGGCACCCCCCGCCTCGCACTCGCGCGCGGCGAGGGCGCCACCCTGTACGACACCGCGGGCCGCGCCTACCTCGACTTCGTCGGCGGCATCGCCGTCAACGCGCTCGGCCACGCCCACCCGGCGGTCGTCGAGGCCGTCAGCGCACAGATCGCCTCGCTCGGCCACATCTCCAACTTCTTCGTGGCCGAGCCGACCGTCGCCCTCGCCGAGCGCCTCGTGGACCACGCGGGCCGCTCCGCCCGGGTCCTCTTCTGCAACTCCGGCGCCGAGGCCAACGAGGCCGCCTTCAAGATCGGCCGCCTCACCGGCCGCCGCCACATGGTCTCCACCACGGGCGGCTTCCACGGCCGCACCATGGGCGCCCTCTCGCTCACGGGCCAGCCCGGCAAGCAGGACGGCTTCGCCCCGCTCCCCGGCGACGTCACCTTCGTCCCCTACGGAGACGCCGAGGCCCTGCGCGCGGCCGTCACCGAGGAGACCGCCCTCGTCATCATCGAGCCCCTCCAGGGCGAGAACGGCGTCGTCGTCCCGCCCGCGGGCTACCTGCGCGCCGCCCGGGAGATCACCCGCGCCACCGGCACGCTCCTCGTCCTCGACGAGGTGCAGACCGGCATCGGGCGCACCGGCCACTGGTACGCGCACCAGGCCGAGGAGGGCATCGACCCCGACGTCGTCACCCTCGCCAAGGCACTCGGCGGCGGCCTCCCGCTCGGCGCGGTCCTCGCCTTCGGCGAGACCGCCGGCCTCCTCACCCCGGGCCGCCACGGCTCCACCTTCGCGGGCAACCCCGTGGCCTGCGCCGCGGGGCTCGCCGTGCTCGACACCATCGAGAACGAGCACCTCCTCGACCGCGCCAAGCGCACCGGGGAGCGGCTGCGCGAGGGAATCGAGCGACTCGGGCACCCCCTCGTCGGCCACGTCCGCGGGGCCGGGCTGCTGCTCGGTATCGTGCTCACCGAGCCGCGCGCCCCCCAGGTGCAGCAGGCCGCCCAGGACGCCGGACTCCTCGTCAACGCCCCGGCCCCCGACGTCGTACGGCTCATGCCACCGCTGAACCTCGGCGAGGCCGAGGCGGACGCCTTCCTGGCCGCGCTCCCTGGGGTGCTGGACGCGGCGGCGGGAGAAGGGACGCACGCGGGCCGATGAGAGTGGGACGACGACGATGAGTCAGGCGCAGGACAACGAGCAGGGCGGGCCCGCGGTGCCGCAGACGCGCACCGCGCGGCACCGCAGGATCGTGGACATCCTCAACCGGCAACCGGTGCGCTCCCAGAGCATGCTGGCGAAACTGCTCGCCGACGACGGACTCACCGTCACCCAGGCCACCCTCTCCAGGGACCTGGACGAACTCAACGCGGTGAAGATCCGCAACAACGACGGCGACCTCATCTACGCGGTGCCGAGCGAGGGCGGCTTCCGCACTCCGCGCGCCCCGCTCGGCGAGTCCGCCAAGGAGGAGCGGATGCGCAGGCTCTCCGCGGAACTCCTCATCTCCGCGGAGGCCAGTGCCAACCTCGTCGTCCTGCGCACCCCACCGGGTGCGGCCCAGTTCCTCGCCTCCGCGATCGACCAGGCCGAACTCCACGACATCCTCGGCACGATCGCGGGCGACGACACGCTGCTCCTGATCAGCCGCGACCCGGCCGGGGGCCAGCAACTCGCCGACCACCTGCTGCGCCTGGCGCAACGCGTGGGCTGAACCTCCGTCACATGATCATGAAACCCGCCCCCGCGGGCACACGACCGTCACAACGGACGTACGGCGAGGGGCGGGTTTCATGGCTTACAGCAGGCAGCCGACGCAGGTACGCACGCGTGGGACCCTCCTGGCGCTCGGCCTCGCCACCGCACTCGTCGGAGCGGTGGGACTCCTCTTCCTCCGCCTCGCCCGCTGGGCGGGAACGCACCCCGGGCCCGCCGCGCTCCTGACGGTCCTGTCCCTGCCCCTCCTCTACGCCTTGGTACGAGGCATGCCCCGCGCCCGCGAACTGCGCCGCGCCGCCCGGGCGGGGATGGCGGAGGCCGACGCGGAATCGGTGGCGGCGGAGCCGACGGTGGTCCTGCCCCCGAGCGGCCCGCAGGGGGACGACCTCACCCTGCCCCTGCCCGAGACGACACTCGACCTCACCCCGGACGCCTTCGAGGAGGCGGTGGCGGACCTGTGCCGGCGCGACGGCTGCCGGGACGTCGAGGTGGTCGGCGGCGCGGGCGACCTGGGCGCGGACGTCCTGGCCACGGCCCCGGACGGGCGCCGCGTCGTCATCCAGTGCAAGCGCTACGCCCCCACCCACAAGTGCGGCTCCCAGGACCTCCAGCGCTTCGGCGGCACCTGCTGGACCGTCCACGGCGCCCAGCTCGCCGTGATGGTCACCACCAGCACCTTCACCGACCCGGCCAAGGAGTACGCGGAGATCTGCGGCATCCACCTGATCGACGGCGCGGCCCTGGACGCCTGGACCAACGGCACGGGCCCGGCACCGTGGGGACCCGCTTGGGTCTCATGACGCCTCGGCGACCCGCGGAGGGCCGGTGAACGGCTCGCCGCACGGTCTCGCGGGGGAGGCGGTCAGGAGGCGGTTTCCGGCACGGGAGGTGTGGCCGGTTCGCCGTCCGTGCCGTCCCGGCGGCGCGAGCGGTGGGCCATGACCGCGGCGACGAGCGCGCCCGAGATGTTGTGCCAGACCGAGAAGACGGCGGCGGGCAGGGCGGCCAGCGGGCTGAAGTGGGCCGTCGCGAGCGAGGCGGCGAGACCGGAGTTCTGCATCCCGACCTCGAAGGCCATGGCGCGGCTCGCGGGCGGGCCGAGGCGGCTCAGCTTGCCCGCGCCGTAACCGAGCGCGAGCCCCAGGCCGTTGTGGAGGACGACGGCGAGCAGGACGGTCGCCGCCGCGGACTTGATGCTGTCGGCGCTCGCCGCGACGACGGCCGCGACGATCGCCGCGATCGCGACCGAGGAGAGCCACGGCATGACGCCGAGGACGCGCGTCACGATCCGTCCGGCGACGAACCGTACGAGCAGCCCGCCGAGCACGGGGAGCAGCACCGTCTTCAGGATGTCGCCCACCATGGCGCCCGCGTCCACGGGCAGATACGTACCGGCGAGCAGGAGCGTCAGAGGCGGTGTGATGAGCGGGGCCAGCACGGTCGACACGGTCGCGACCGAGACGGAGAGCGCCACGTCGCCGCGCGCGAGGAAGGTCACCACGTTCGAGGCCGTCCCGCTCGGCGCACAGCCGACGAGGATCACCCCGGCCGCCAGCTGGGGGGACAGGCCCAGGAGATGGGCCACCAGCCAGCCGAGCCCCGGCATGATCACGTAGTGCGCCACAAGGCCGATGAGGACCGCCCAGGGACGCCGCGCCACCCCCTTGAAGTCGAGCGGCGTCATCGTCAGCCCCATGCAGAACATGACGACGCCGAGCAGGTACGGCACGTTCGCCGACCACCCGTCGAAGGCGCCCGGGGCGAGCAGCCCGGCCGCGCCCGCGAGCAGGACGAGGACGGGGAAGACGGTGACGGCGAGCTTGGCGGCGCGGTCGGCGGCGGGGGAGGGAGCCGTGGCGTCGGGCGGTGTCTGTGCGGTGGGGACGCGGGATCGCATTTGCCAAGGCAACTGCTGTGTCTCGCATTGTCGCAAGCCCGTCTCACGATGTGGGCGGCCGGCGTCGCGGCGGCCCCTCCCCGCGCCTTTCAGTACCGCGTCACCCTCGTGGCCCCCTCCTCCGTCCCCACCGCGAGCCGCGCCCCCGGCCGCACCCAGCGCAGCAGTGCCCGCATCGTCGCGGACGGGACCGAGACGCAACCTGCCGTGGCGCCCTTGCCGTCGACGTGGAGGAAGATGCCCGCGCCGCGCCCACGCACCGGGTGCCTGTAGTTGAAGTCGGTGACGAGGGTGTGCGCGTACTGGACCGGGTAGTCGGCCAGGCGCTCCGACTCCTCGGCGCGGCAGTCGGCGGCGCGGGGCTCGCTCCAGCGGTTGTACGCGCGCGAGGCGTTGTCCTCGCACCACCACGAGCGCGGTGTCACGGGGCGGTACGGCAGGCGGGTGCCCTCCGGGGCGGCCTCGTTGCCGAAGGCGAAGGGGAGGCCGAAGAGGCCGGTCGGGGTCGTGTTCGTGCCCTGCTCGCGGCGCGTCCCCTCGACGAGCCCGCCCGCGCCGAACCGGGCGGCGGCCCGTCCGCGCTCCCGCCACGCGCCGTCCGCGCGCCGCTCCCACCACGTGAGCGTGCCGCGCGTGGACCGGGTGTCGGGGGCTGTGGCGATGAGCAGTTGGCGCGCGCCCCCGGTGTCGGCGAGGCGGGCGGGGAGCGGGGCCGCCTCGGCGCGCGGTGCCGCGGGAGGGTGGGCGGCGTGCGCGGAGCCGGTGGACGGGCCGAGGAGCAGCGCTGGGAGGGCGCCGAGAGCGAGGGCGGTGGCGGCGCGGGTGCGCGGGGCGGGGCTCATGCGGCAGAAGGTAGGGGGAGCGGGCGAGGGCGGCAGCGCGGCGAGGTCTGCCCGGGTGGCGGAGGGGCCTGGGGGTGGTCCCGTGGCTCCGGGGTGCGAAGGCGGCGCCCGGCCGCCGGGAGCGGCGTCAATCAGGGCAACCCGGCTAATTCGCATAGTTGTTTGACGTGTCCTCTCGCGCGCCCTTACTCTCCCCTTACGTGATCAGCACGTGAGCGGCCGCTGTCCGCACACGTGTCGGGGGTTCCGTTTTCTTCGTCGCGCGCGTGTGCCGCCGCGTCCACCGCGTGGGCGCCGAGCCGCTCCGCCGCGTCGGAACACGCCCCCGCCTTCGCCCCGTCGCCCGGCCAGTCCCCGGCCCGGTGACACCCGGCGACCGCTGACGCGTCCCGCTCATCGTTCACCGCACGCGTGTCCGTCACGCGCTCACGCAGGGGCCCGCGCCCCGGGGGGTTTCACCACATGCACTACTACCTCGACGTCTTCAAGAAGTACGCCCAGTTCAGCGGCCGTTCCCGCAGGGCCGAGTACTGGATGTTCTGCCTGTTCAACGCCATCGCGCTGGTGATCCTGCTCGTCCTCTCGCTGGCCGTCGCGAAGTTCTTCTACGTCCTGTACGTCCTCTACCTGCTCGCCATCATCGTTCCGTCGCTCGCCCTGACGTGGCGCCGACTGCACGACACCGGCCGCTCCGGCGGCTGGTTCTTCATCTCCTTCGTGCCCGTCATCGGCGGCATCTGGCTGTTCGTCCTCACCGTCCTCGAGGGCGACCGGCAGGCCAACGCGTTCGGCCCCGACCCGAAGGCCCCCGCGGGCATGCCCCAGTACTGAGCCGCACCCGCGCGTCGCGCGCACGCACACGGGCCCGTCCCCTCCTCGGGGGCCGGGCCCGTTCCCGTGTCAGCCCGCGGGCGTGGGCGGCAGGGGGAGCGGGAGTCCGGGCAGCCCGTCGATGCTCCGCGCGATGTGGTCCTTCTTCCCGAAGTACGCGTCGAGCGAGGCGTCGTCCTCGCGGGCGAAGCGCCGCGCGTGCAGGTCGCGTTCCTCTTCGTACGCCATGAAGGGCACCGCGTAGCCGCACGTGTCCCTGATCAGCTCGGCGTGCACGACGATCACGGCGCGCAGTCCGTGCGTGCTCGGGTCCACGGCGTCGAAGCGCGCCACGAGGCCGGGGAAGCGCGGATCGTCGCGGAAGACCGCCTCGCCGTGACCGTGGACCCGCACGATGTTCGGCGGGCCCTGGAAGGCGCACCACATCAGCGTGATGCGCCCGTTCTCGCGCAGGTGGGCGATCGTCTCCGCGTTGCTGCCCGCGAAGTCGAGGTACGCGACGGTGTGCGCGTCGAGCACGGCGAACGAGCCGCGCACACCCTTGGGGGAGAGGTTGACCGTGCCCTCCTCGGAGAGCGGTGCCGTCGCCGTGAAGAACACCGGCTGTTCCTCGATGAACGTGCGCAGACGGCCGTCGATGCGTTCGTAGGTCTTTCCCATGGTCCGATTCTTCCTCGCGCGCGCCCGCGAGGGCAGGGTTTTCCCGCGCGCACCGGTGATCCGGCGGGCGGGGACGGGGGTTCTCGCCGCGCGCGACGGTGAGAGGTGCCCCAGCATGGTGTGCGGAAGCGAAGGGAGCGCGGCATGGGGCGCGAGGCGGCGAGCGAGGTGCGGGTACGGCGGGCCTACGACCCTCCGGAGGCGGCGGACGGACACCGCGTCCTCGTGGACCGGCTCTGGCCGCGCGGGCTCTCCAAGGAGCGCGCGCACTTCGACGAGTGGCTGAAGTCCGTCGCGCCGAGTGCCGGACTGCGCAAGTGGTACGGGCACGACCCTGCCAGGTTCGAGGAGTTCGCAGACCGCTACCGCGCCGAACTCGCCGACCCGGCGCACGAGGAGGCGCTCGCCCGGCTGCGTACCCTCGCGAAGAAGGGCCCGCTGACGCTGCTCACCGCGACCAAGGACAGGGACCACGCGCACACCCGGGTGCTCGCCCGGGAACTCGGGGCCGCCGACGAGGCTGATTGACGAATCATGCATGAGTCTGCATACTCATGCATACGTAGTCCGATCATGCCGCGCGAGGAGCACACAGCAGTGAGCAGCAACAACGGCGACGTCCGTCTCTGGGGCGGCCGCTTCGCCGACGGCCCCGCCGAGGCCCTGGCGAAACTCTCCGCCTCCGTGCACTTCGACTGGCGCCTCGCGCCGTACGACATCGAGGGGTCGCGTGCCCACGCCCGCGTGCTGCGCGGCGCCGGTCTGCTCACCGAGGACGAGCTGACGCGGATGCACAAGGGGCTCGACCGGCTCGCCGCCGACGTCGCCGACGGCAGCTTCACCGGGACCGTCGCCGACGAGGACGTGCACACGGCGCTGGAGCGCGGCCTGCTGGAGCGCGTGGGTCCCGACCTCGGCGGCAAGCTGCGCGCCGGGCGCTCGCGCAACGACCAGATCGCCACCCTCTTCCGCATGTACCTGCGCGACCACGCGCGGATCATCGGCGGACTGATCGCCGAGCTCCAGGACGCGCTGGTCGGGCTCGCCGAGGCGCACCCGGACGTCGCCATGCCGGGCCGCACCCACCTCCAGCACGCGCAGCCCGTCCTCTTCGCGCACCACGTCCTCGCCCACGTCCAGCCCCTGTCCAGGGACGCGGAGCGGCTGCGGCAGTGGGACGAGCGCACCGCCGTGTCCCCGTACGGCTCCGGCGCGCTCGCGGGCTCCTCGCTCGGCCTCGACCCGGAGGCCGTCGCGGCCGACCTGGGCTTCGAGCACGGCTCGGTCGCCAACTCGATCGACGGCACCGCCTCCCGCGACTTCGTCGCCGAGTTCGCCTTCGTGACCGCGATGATCGGCGTCAACCTGTCGCGCGTCGCGGAGGAGATCATCCTGTGGAACACGAAGGAGTTCTCCTTCGTGACCCTCCACGACGCCTTCTCGACCGGCTCGTCGATCATGCCGCAGAAGAAGAACCCGGACATCGCGGAACTGGCGCGCGGCAAGTCGGGGCGCCTGATCGGCAACCTCACGGGCCTGCTCGCCACGCTCAAGGCGCTCCCGCTCGCGTACAACCGCGACCTCCAGGAGGACAAGGAGCCGGTCTTCGACTCCTGCGACCAGTTGGAGGTCCTCCTCCCGGCCTTCACCGGCATGATCGCGACGCTCACCGTGCACCGCGAGCGCCTGGAGGAGCTGGCCCCGGCCGGCTTCTCGCTCGCGACCGACATCGCCGAGTGGCTCGTCAAGCGCGGCGTGCCCTTCCGCGTCGCGCACGAGGTCGCGGGCGCGTGCGTCAAGGAGTGCGAGGCGCACGGCATCGAGCTGGACCAGCTCAGCGACGAGCAGTTCGCGAAGATCTCCCCGCACCTGACCCCCGAGGTCCGCGAGGTCCTCAACGTCCCCGGCGCCCTCGCCGCCCGTGACGGACGCGGCGGCACGGCCCCCTCGGCCGTCGCGACCCAGCTCGCCGAGATCAAGGAGGACCTGGCCGCGCAGCACGCCTGGGCGCGGGCCAAGCAGCCGCTGGTCTGAGGCCGGGCTCCGCCGGGACGGCCACGAGCCGGGTCGGTACGCGACGCGTCTTCGCACGGCGTTACGTTGACGGGGGCGCCGCCTCCCGGGCACACCACCCGGAGCGGCGCTCCCGTCGCCGTCCCCCGCCAAGGAGCCCCCGTGTCGTTCGCCCGCCTCGCCGCCGCCCCCACCCCCGTGTCCCGGATCGGCCTCGGCCTCGCCGCCGTCGGCCGGCCCGGCTACCTCAACCTCGGCCGGGACCGCGACCTGCCACCGGGCCGGAGCGTCGAGGACCTGCGCGCCCGCGCGCACGACCTGCTCGACGCCGCCTACGAGCAGGGCGTGCGGTACGTGGACACCGCCCGTTCCTACGGACGCGCCGAGGAGTTCCTCGCCGGATGGCTCGCCGCGCACCCGCAGGCCACCGACCTCGTCGTCGGCAGCAAGTGGGGCTACACGTACACGGCGGGCTGGCGCACCCGGGCCACCTCGCACGAGGTCAAGGACCACGCGCTCGCGACGTACGAGCGGCAGGTCGCCGAGACGAGGGACCTGCTCGCAGACCGCCTCGATCTCTACCAGATCCACTCCCTCACCCCCGAGAGCCCCGCGCTCACCGACCGTGCCCTGCACGAGCGCCTCGCCGCGCTCGGCGCCGAAGGCGTCACGATCGGCTGCTCGGTGAGCGGACCGGACCAGGCCGCGACGATCCACGCGGCACTCGCCGTCGAGGTCGCGGGCCAGCCACTCTTCCGGACGATCCAGGCCACCTACAACGTGTACGAGCGCGGCGCGGGCCCCGCGCTGGAGGCCGCGCACGGTGCCGGGCGCTCCGTCCTGGTCAAGGAGGCGCTCGCCAACGGGCGGCTCGCGGGCGAGGCCGCCCCACTCGCGGTGCGCGGGATCGCCGAGGAACTGTCCACGACGCCGGACGCCGTCGCGCTCGCCTTCGTCCTGCGCGCCCCGTGGGTCGAGGTCGCGCTCTCGGGCGCGGCGACGGTCGGTCAGCTCGACACCAACCTCCGCGCGCTCTCGATCCCGCTCGACGAGGAGCGGCTCGAACGGCTCGACGCGCTGGGCCAGGACCTGGGGGAGTACTGGCGGACGCGGGCCGCGATGCCCTGGCAGTGATGGTGCCCCCAGTGGCGTGGCCGCCGCGGGGTGCTCCGGGAGCGGGCCGACGGAGGGGCGGGGGGCCGAGGGGGTGGG
>NZ_JOGO01000008.1 GCF_000719475.1 Streptomyces sp. NRRL F-5630
CCTGACCGCTCGCTTCGGCTTGATCCACCTCGCCAATATAGGTGCGGGCAGGCCACGTGCAGACCCTTCTGAACCAAGATCCGAAAGAGACGCCCTAGGCGGCCTTCCTGCGCGTGAAGCGGTCCAGCTCGCGGATGCCGAGGAGCCGCGCCAGCAGCAGGTACACCACTCCGGCCACGAGCAGCGCCGCCACCAGGGCGATCGCCAGGCCCACGGTGCCGGGCCGCTCGGCGATGCGCACCACCCACGCCGCGACGAGCGCGGCGACGCCCGAGGCGAGGAAGAGCCGGAAGTGCGCCGAGACGAGCTTGCCGCCGAGGCGTCTGCGGGTCTTCTTGCGCAGCAGCTTCGTCGTGGCCACGAGCCCCACGAGATAGCTCACGCCGTACGCCGCGGCCATCCCGACGACCGCCGACTTCGCCGGGAGCAGCACGTGACACGCGTAGGCGAGCACGATGTTCACCACCGCGATGAGCGCGGCCATGAAGAACGGCGTCCGCGTGTCCTCGAAGGCGTAGAAACCGCGCAGCAGCACGAACTGCATCGAGAAGGGGATGAGCCCGGGCCCGAGCACCTGGAGCATCTGACCGAGCGGCACCGTCGTCTTCACCGCGCCGTGCTGGAAGAGCAGCACGGCGATCTCCGGGCCGAGCGCGGCGAAGAGGAAGGCCGCGGGCACGATGAACGCGTTCGTCATCCGCAGCGCCCGCGCGAGGTCGCCGCGCAACTGCCTCAGCTCGCCGGCCGCCGCCGCGCGGCTCAGCCGGGGCAGCAGCGCCGTCACCACGGACACCGTCACGAGCGACTGCGGCAGGATCCAGATCGTCTGCGCGTACGAGTACGCCGAGTAGCCCGCGCCCGCGTCCGGGGCCTGCGTGTCGACGAGGTTCGCGTAGTGCGTCACGACCGTCATCGCCGTCAGGTTCGCGAGGACGAAGAGCAGCGTCCACCGCGCCGCCGCGAGCGACGGGCCGAGCCCCGTGCCGCGCCAGTCGAAGCGCGGCCGGAACCGGAAACCCGCGGCACGCGCGAAGGGGACGAGCGCGAGCGCCTGGAGCGCGAGCGCGCCCGTCGTGCCGATCCCGAGCCAGCGCACGTGCAGCGCCGTGACGCCCGCGACGTCCGAAGGCACCGTCAGGAGCGTCAGGTAGCCGCCGAACATCGCGATGAGGACGAAGTTGTTGAGGACGGGGGTCCACATCATCGCGCCGAAGCGTTCGCGCGCGTTGAGCACCTGCCCGTAGATCGCGTACAGCCCGTAGAAGAAGATCTGCGGCAGCAGGTACCGCGCGAACGTCACCGTCAGCTGGTACGCCTCGTGCTGGTCCGGGGTGTCGGGCAGGTACACGCTGACGATCTGCGGCGCGGCGAGGACCGCGGCGACCGAGCCGATGCCGAGTACCACCAGGACGAGCGTGACGAGTCGCTGCTCGTAGGCGAGACCCCCGTCGGCGTCGCGCATCCTCGCCCGCACCAGCTGCGGCACGAGGACCGCGTTGAGCGCCCCGCCGATGAGCAGGGTGTACAGGCTCGTGGGGACCGTGTTCGCCGTGTTGTAGGTGCTCGCGAGGAGGCCCGTCCCGAGCGCCACCCCCTGGAGCACCTGGCGGATCAGCCCCGTCGCCCGGGACGCCATCGTGCCGGCCGCCATGAGCAGCGAGGAACGTGCGAGTCCGCTCTTCTTCTTGTGCCGCCCCCGTGCCTGCACACCGCCGGGGGCGGTGCGTATCCCCTCCGTCATGACGGGCACTCTAGGCGGTCGTCGTTCCCTTCCTGTGACCGGTGGGCCCAGCAAGGCCCTTCCCACCTGGTGAAACGTCCGCCCCGTCCCGTCCCGTCCCGCTCTGCGCAGCGCCCCCGGCCACGAGGCGTGCCCAGCCCGCCAGGACGAAGGGCACGAGGAAGTAGCCGAAGCGCGAGGCGGGCGCGAGCGCGAAGGCGGAACTCAGCCCCACCGCGAGCCGCACCGCCGCCGCACCCGCCGTGCCCGGCGGCCTGCGCAGCAGCCACCACCCCATCCCGCTCGCCGCGAGCAGCAGCAGCACCAGCGCGCACCACCATCCGCCCGGACCGAGCCCCGCGAGAAGCTGACCGGGCAGCGGACTCGCGGCCGGGGTCGCGAGCCGCCCGTGCCCGGAGGGGAAGGCGAAGACCTGCTCCACGAGCACGCCGGGGCTCGCGAGGGCCCAGGGCAGGACGAGGACGGCGAGGGGACCGCAGGCGCCGAGGGCCAGGGCGGCGAGGGCGCGGGCACCGGAACGGGGACGCGCGCGCCCCACGAGCAGCGCGCCCGCCACCGCCAGCGCCGGGCACACCGTCCACTTCACCGCGCACCCGAGTCCGAGCACCACGCCCGCCCGGCCCGCCCGGCCGCGCCCCGCGAGGGCCAGCCCCAGGACACACACCCCCGCCACCGGCAGATCGACTCCGCTCACCACGCAGGCCAGTGCGAAGGGCGGCGCCGCGCACAGTACGGCGAGCCCTCGCCCGTACCGCGGCGCACCGCTCACCGGCCGCGCCCCCCACAGACACCCGAGGAACACCACGGCGCACCACAGCCGCGCGTCCCCCCACGGCCCGGGGAACACGAGCGAAGGCAGCCCGAGCAGCGCGGCGCCCGGCAGGTACGGGGTGTAGCCGCGCACGCTGACCGGCTCGCTCTCGTACGGCGTCCCCGTCGAGACGAGGTGGTGCGCGGCCCGTTCCAGGACGAACACCTCGCTCTGCCCGGCCCCGCGCGCGAGCAGATACACCCCCGGCACCACGAGCGCCCCGCCCACCGCGCACCGCACGGCCCACCTCCCCCGCCCCCGCGCCGCGCACCACGCCGCGAGCGCGTACCCGCCCCCCGCGCAGCCGCCCCACACCCGGTGCGGGCCCTGCGTGCTCACCGCGCACAGCCCGAGCGCGTAGCCACCGCACAGGAGGAGGACGGCACACCACACGCGGCCCGGGACACCGGCACACGTCCGGCTCCCCCGCAGTTGTCTGAGAGTCATCCCTCCATTCCAGGAGGAGCGAAAGCCCAGGTCACGGGCGGTAGGTGGAGTGCGGTGGTGGGGTTTCGCCTACCTCGCGGCAGCCGCTCCCCTCGTCACGGGGCAGCGGTTTCCCGGACGGGTCACCCGCCTCACTCGTGTGCCCGCAGGTGGGCCAGGACCGCGAGGACCCGGCGGTTGCCCTCGGCCGGATCGAGGTCGAGCTTCATGAAGATGTTGCTCGCGTGCTTGACGACCGCCGCCTCGGTCACGCCGAGGGTCTTCGCGATCGACTGGTTCGTGCCGCCCTCCGCCATGCGCGCGAGGACCTCCCGCTCGCGCGGGGTGAGCCTGCCGAGCGGGTGCGTCGCCGCGCGGTGGCCGAGCAGGACCCGTACCACCTCCGGGTCGATGACCGTCTCACCCGCGCCCACCCGCCGCAGCGCGTCGAGGAACTCGGCGACCTCGCCCACGCGGTCCTTCAGGAGGTAGCCGAGGCCGCCCCCGGGCGGGCTCTCCAGCACGAGCCGCGTCGCGTACGCCGAGGCGACGTACTGCGACAGGACCAGGATCGGCAGCCCGGGGTGCGCGGCGCGCAGCGCGAGCGCCGCGCGCAGCCCCTCGTCCCGGAACCCCGGCGGCATCCGCACGTCCGTCACCACGATGCCGGGCCGCTCGCGCTCCACCGCCTGCCGCAGCGTCTCGGCCTCGCCCACCGCGGCGACCACCTCGTGCCCGGCCCGTTCGAGCAGTTCCACGAGCCCCGCCCGCAGCAACACCGCGTCCTCCGCGAGCACTACGCGCACCACGCCTCCACCGCTACTCCTCGCACGGCACCTCCGCCCGTACCTCCGTCGGCCCGCCCTTCGGGCTCGACACCTCCAGCCGCCCGTCCAGGACGGCGAGTCTCTCCGCGAGTCCGAGCAGCCCGCTGCCCGCCGCCGGATCGGCTCCGCCCACGCCGTCGTCCCACACCCGCAGCACGAGCCGGCCGCCGCGCAGCCGCGCGCTCACCGCGGCCTGCGTGCCGCCGCCGTGCCGCACCGCGTTCGTCAGCGCCTCCGCGATCGTGAAGTACGCCGTCGACTCGACCCGCGCGGGCAGCCGGTGCGGCAGCGCGATGTCCACTCGTACGGGGAGCGGCCCGCCAAGCGCCACCTCCTCGACCGCCGCCGCGAGCCCGTGATCCGTGAGCACCTGCGGATGAATGCCGCGCACCAGCTCCCGCAACTGTTCGAGCGCGCGCCGCGCTTCACCCCGCGCCCGCTCCACGAGTGCCGCGCCCGGTGCCTCGTCCCCGCCCAGTTCACTCCGCGCCAGGCCGAGCGTCATCGTGAGGGCCACAAGCTGCTGTTGCGCCCCGTCGTGCAGGTCCCGCTCGATGCGGCGGCGCTCGGCCTCGAAGGCGTCGGCGAGCCTGACCCTGGACCGGGTCAGCTCGACGACCCGGTCGCCCGCGCGCGGGGCCAGCATCGCCCGCGCGAGGCGGGCCTCGGCCGCGGCGAGCAGCAGCGTCGGCCACGCCAGGACGACGAGGAGGACGAGCCCGGCGCCGGTGAACCACAGCCCGGCCCACCCTCCGGGGGCGGGCCGGCCGGGGAGAATCATGACGGTCTCGGGGGAGAGCGCCCACACGACGAGCGGCGTCACCAGGAGGACCCCCGCGAGGGCGAGCAGCGCGAGCAGCACGGCGCCCGCGCCCGCGTACAGCGTCCCCGGCACGAGCGCGTACCCGCACTGCCACCACGTCGCGGGCTCACCGAGCCGTGCCCGCGACCAGCCCCGCCGCCCGGGACGCGGCAGCCGCCGCCGGGGTGGCCGCTGCCGCACGCCCAGCAGCCGCAGCCTGCGTGCCTCGATCCGCGCCGTCGGCAGCCCGAGCAGCAGACATCCCACCGGGACGAGCAGGCCGATCCCGGCCGGCGTGAGGACGAGGGCGACCCCCAGGACGGCGGCGAGCCCGGCGAGCACCGTCAGGCCCAGCGGCAGTCCCGCGAGGACGAAGAGCAGACACCGCCACGGCCGCGCCGAGGCCAGGAACGCGAGCGGGTGCCGCACCGCCGCACGCACGTCCGCCGGATACGCCCGGACCTCGGTGCCCTCCGCGCCGGGCGCCCACGCTCCGCCCGCCCGCACCTCGACGACGTCCGGGCCCCACACGCCGCTCCCCCCGGCGCGGCCCTCCGCGCCCGGTAGCTCCTCGCCCTCCTCCGCCCCCGCGGCCATCCCGTCCCCCAGCCCTCGCCCGCCGCCCGCCGCCCCGCCCCCGAGCCTCACCCGGCCAGCCTAACCACCGCCAGACTCCGTGCGCCCGCCACGAATTCGGTCCGGTCACGGTTCGGCGGCCCAGGGGCGGGCACCCGCTACCGCATCGCCCGGGCGGGTGCCGAAGCCGCGCCACCCGGCCGGGGCCCGCCCGCTCGCAGGACCCCGTGCTCACGGGGAAGGTCGGGAGGGGAACCGTCCGGCTCCGGCCGGAGCCGCCGTCACGGGAGTACGCGATGGGTCTGCGCACCTGGATCACCGACTGGCCGGTCTACCGGCAGCTCACCGGGACCGACCCGCTCGGCCGGGGGCACGCCGCGCGCTCGTCCGTGAGCGACGGGCTGCGGCCCCGCAGCGCGACCGCGGACCGCGTCGTGGGCTCGGTGTGCCCGTACTGCGCCGTCGGCTGCGCCCAGCAGGTGTACGTCAAGAACGAGAAGGTCGTGCAGATCGAGGGCGACCCGGACTCACCGGTCAGCCGGGGCCGCCTGTGCCCCAAGGGCGCCGCCTCGCTCCAGCTCACGACCGGCTCCGCGCGCCGCCACGAAGTGCTCTACCGCAGGCCCTACGGCACCGACTGGGAGCCGCTCGACCTGGAGACGGCGATGGACATGGTCGCCGAACGCGTCATCCGCACCCGTGCCGAGACCTGGGAGTGGGAACGCGACGGGAAGCGCACCGCGCGCACGATGGGCATCGCGAGCCTCGGCGGCGCGACGCTCGACAACGAGGAGAACTACCTCATCAAGAAGTTCCTGACCGCGCTCGGCGTCGTCCAGGTCGAGAACCAGGCGCGCGTCTGCCACAGCTCCACCGTCTCCGGGCTCGGCACCTCCTTCGGGCGCGGCGGCTCGACGACGTTCCTGCAGGACCTCCAGCACAGCGACTGCGTCATCATCCAGGGCTCCAACTTCGCCGAGGCCCACCCCGTCGGCTTCCAGTGGGTCATGGAGGCGAAGAAGCACGGCGCCAAGGTCATCCACGTCGATCCGCGCTTCAGCCGGACGAGCGCCCTCGCCGACATGCACATCCCGCTCCGGGCCGGGACCGACATCGTGCTGCTCGGCGCGCTCATCAACCACGTGCTCACCGAGGAGAAGGACTTCCGCGAGTACGTCGTGCGCTACACGAACGCCGCGACCATCGTCGGCGAGGACTTCCGCGACACGGAGGACCTCGACGGCCTCTTCTCCGGCTACGACCCGGAAAAGGGCGCCTACGACCCCCTCAGCTGGCAGTACGAGGGCGCCGACGTCCAGGCACCCGCGGGCGAGCCCGACGCGCTGTACGAGGAACGTGCGGGGAACTACGCCGGCTCGGAGACGCACGGCTCCGGCGGAGCGCAGGCGGTCACCAAACCGCCGCGCGACGAGACCCTCCAGCACCCCCGCTGCGTCTACCAGATCCTCAAGAGGCACTTCACGCGCTACACGCCGGAACTCGTCGCCGAGACGTGCGGCATCCCGCGCGCCCTCTTCGACGAACTGTGCGAAGCGGTCACGAGCAACTCCGGACGCGAACGCACCACCGCCTTCTGCTACGCGGTCGGCTGGACCCAGCACACCGTCGGCTCCCAGTACATCCGCGCGGCCAGCATCCTCCAGCTCCTGCTCGGCAACATCGGCCGCCCGGGCGGCGGCATCATGGCGCTGCGCGGCCACGCCTCCATCCAGGGCTCCAGCGACATCCCGACCCTCTTCAACCTCCTCCCCGGCTACCTGCCGATGCCGCACGCGCACAGCCACGAGACGCTCGACGAGTTCATCGAGGCGAGCCGCACGGGCAAGGGTTTCTGGGCCGAGATGCGCGCGTACTTCGTGAGCCTGCTCACCGCATGGTTCGGTGAGGCGGCGACCGAGGAGAACGACTGGTGCTTCGACCACCTGCCCCGGCTCACCGGCTCGCACAACACCTACGAGACCGTCATGGCGCAGCTCGACGGCACCTGCAAGGGCTACTTCCTCATGGGCGAGAACCCCGCCGTGGGGTCCGCCAACACCCGTCTGCAACGCCTCGGCATGGCGAACCTCGACTGGCTCGTCGTCCGCGACTTCAGCCTCATCGAATCCGCGACCTGGTGGCAGGACGGCCCCGAGATCGAGACCGGCGAACTGCGCACCGAGCAGATCCCCACCGAGGTCTTCTTCTTCCCCGCCGCCGCGCACACCGAGAAGTCCGGGTCCTTCACCAACACCAACCGCTGGGTGCAGTGGCGGCACGCCGCCGTCGAGCCCGAGGGCGACGCACGCAGCGACCTGTGGTTCATGTACCACCTCGGGCGCCGTATCAAGGAACGCCTCGCCACCTCCACGGACCCGCGCGACAAGGCCGTTCAGGACGTCACCTGGGACTACCCCGTCGAAGGGCCGCTCAGGGAACCGGTGGCGGAGGCGGTGCTCGCCGAGATCAACGGCAAGGTGCGCGGTGGCGGCCCGCTCTCCGCCTACACCCAGCTCAAGGACGACGGCTCCACCTCGTGCGGCTGCTGGATCTACTGCGGCATCTACGCGGACGGCGTGAACCAGGCCGCGCGCCGCACCCCCCACACGGAGCAGGACTGGACGGCGACGCGGTGGGCCTGGGCCTGGCCCGCCAACCGCCGCATCCTCTACAACCGCGCCTCCGCCGCACCCGACGGAACCCCGTGGAGCGACCGCAAGAAAGCCGTGTGGTGGGACGCGGACAACGGGAAGTGGACCGGCTACGACGTCCCCGACTTCCCGCCCGGCCTCGCCCCGGGCCACCGGCCGCCCCCTGACGCCGAGGGCGTGGACGCGCTGGCGGGGGACGACCCGTTCATCATGCAGGCCGACGGCAAGGGCTGGCTCTTCGCCCCCGCCGGTCTGGAGGACGGCCCGCTGCCCGCGCACTACGAGCCGCAGGACTCGCCCTTCCGCAACCCGCTCTACGGCGCCGTCTCGCGCGCCCCCGCCCGCCAGGTCCTGCCCCACGAGGGCAACCGCTACCACCCGAGCGGCGACGAACCGGGCAGCGACGTCTACCCGTACATCGTGACGACCCACCGTCTCACCGAACACTTCACGGCGGGTGGCATGAGCCGCTGGTCGCCGTATCTCGCCGAGCTGCAACCGGAGTTCTTCTGCGAGCTCTCGCCGGAACTCGCGCGGCAGCGCGGGCTCACGCACGGCGGCTGGGCGACCCTCATCACCGCCCGCAACGCGATCGAGGCCCGCGTCCTCGTCACCGAGCGCATGAAGCCCCTGCGCGTCCACGGCCGCACGATCCACCAGATCGGGATGCCCTTCCACTGGGGCCCGAACGGTGTCGTCACCGGCGACGCGGCCAACGAGCTCATGGCGATCAGCCTCGACGCCGACGCGCACATCCAGGAGGACAAGGCCCTCACCGCCGACATCCGCCCGGGCCGCCGCCCCCGCGGGCCCGCGCTGCCCGCCCTCGTCGCCGACTACCGCCGCCGCGCCGGGATCACCGCGCGCACCGGTACCGAGCGCCCGCACGCCGAGGAGTCCCGATGACCGACACCGCACCCCCCACCGAGAGCCTCCTCTCGGGACCCGAGCCCGACCCGGCGGCAGACGCGGGCTACGAGGCGCACCCGCCCCGCGTCGGCTTCTTCACCGACACCTCCGTGTGCATCGGCTGCAAAGCCTGCGAAGTCGCGTGCAAGGAGTGGAACACCGTCCCCGAGGACGGGCTGAGCCTGAGTGCCATGTCCTACGACAACACCCAGGAGCTCGGCGCCTCGACCTGGCGGCACGTCGCCTTCGTCGAACAGGCCCGCCCCGTGGAGGTCACCGGGCCGCCCGGACCGGGCGACCGCACGAGCCTCCCGCTCGCCGACCCGGGGCAGGGCCTGCCCGCGCAGGGCGTGCGATGGCTCATGTCCTCGGACGTCTGCAAGCACTGCACGCACGCCGCCTGCCTCGACGTCTGCCCGACCGGCTCCCTCTTCCGCACCGAGTTCGGCACCGTCGTCGTCCAGCAGGACATCTGCAACGGCTGCGGCTACTGCGTCAGCGCCTGTCCCTACGGCGTCATCGAGCAGCGCGAGGGCGACGGCCGCGCCTTCAAGTGCACGATGTGCTACGACCGGCTCGGCGCGGGCCAGGAACCCGCCTGCGCCAAGGCGTGCCCCACCGAGTCCATCCAGTACGGGCCGCTCGACGAACTCCGCGAACGCGCCGCCCTCCGGGTCGACCAGCTCCACGAGGCGGGCGTCACCGAGGCCCGCCTCTACGGCCACGAACCGGACGACGGGGTGGGCGGCGACGGCGCCTTCTTCCTCCTCCTCGACGAACCCGAGGTCTACGGGCTCCCGCCGGACCCCGTCGTCACGACCCGCGACCTGCCCGCCATGTGGAAGCACGCGGGGATCGCCGCGCTCGGCCTGCTGACCACGGCGACCACCGCCCACCTCCTCCCCGCCGCTCTCGCCGCCCTCCGGAAGGCCCGCCGATGACCGCCCCCGCCGAGAGCCGGCCAGAGCGCCCCCGCCGCCGCAAGGGCGGGCGCGGCGAACGACTCCTCGTCCCCCGCGCCGAGTTCACCTCGTACTACGGTCGCCCCATCCTCAAGAAGCCGTCCTGGGCCGCGAGCGACATCGCCGGGTACTTCTTCCTCGGCGGCCTCGCGGGCGCGGGCTCCGTGCTCGCCGCCGGAGCCCACCTCACCGGACGGCACACGACGGCGAGCGCGCTCAAGCTCTCCTCGCTCGGCGCCATCGGGCTCTCGGCCGCCGCCCTCGTCCACGACCTCGGCCGACCGGCCCGCTTCGTCAACATGCTGCGGGTTTTCAAGCCCACGTCGCCCATGAGCGTCGGCTCCTGGCTCCTGAGCGGGTACGGGTCCTGCGCCGGCCTCGCCGCGCTCAGCGCTGTCTCGGGCCGCCTGCCCCGACTCGGCACCGCCGCGACGCTCGGCGCGGCGCTCACCGGCTCGACCGTCGCCACGTACACCGCCGTGCTCGCGGCCGACACCGCCGTGCCCGCCTGGCACGGCGTCCACCGCGAACTCCCCTATCTCTTCGCCGCCTCGGCGACCGCCGCCGCCTCCGGAGCTGCCCTCGTCCTCGGCCCCCCGCGCGAGCACGGCCCCGCGCGCTGCGCTGCGGCCCTCGCCGCCGCCGGGGACCTCTTCCCGAGCCGTCGTGCCGAGCGGGCGCTCGGGGAGCCCGTCGCGGAGACCTGGCGCGAGGGGCGCGCCGGCACTCTGCTCCGTACCGCCCGCGCGCTCACCGTCGCGGGCGCCGCCGCCGCGCTCGCCGGGCCGCGCCTCGGCAGGACGGGGACCGCGCTCGGCGGGCTCGCGCTCCTCGCCGGTTCCGCCTGCACCCGCTTCGGCGTCTTCGCCGCCGGAGTCGCCTCGACCGAGGACCCGCGCTACGTCGTGGAGCCCCAGCGGGCGCGGCTCGCGGAGCGCGCCGGGGGCTGAAACGACGGTGGCCGGCTCCCCCGCGTACGGACCTCGTACGGAGGGGGCCGGCCACCGGGACCCGCGGGGCGGTCAGTCGTTGCGCACGCCGTTCGCCGAGAGGACCGGGATGTCGTCCAGGAGGTGCGAGAGGGGCTCGTCGCCCTTCGCCTGCGAGGAGTTGTCCGCGCACTGCTGGTTCTGCGGCGAGGAGAGGACGTTGATGTCCTGGACGGCGACCGGGACCAGGCCGACGATGGAACCGGCGTTGACCTTGACCGGGACGCCCAGGCACAGCTTGTTGAGGCTGTCGCTCACGAGGCTGGCCTGGGGGCTCTGGTCACCCGCGGTCGCCGCGTTGCCGAACGAGCTCACGGCACCGTTGCCGCTCGCCGAGGTGGTGCCGCCGTCGTCAGCGAGCGCCATGGCGGGGGCCGCGGCCATCGCGACACCGGCGACGGACGCGGAGAGCGCGGCAGCGGCGAGGTACTTCTTCATGAAACGTGCTCCTGATGAGTCGGACTGCGTGACCACCCGGCGGGCCCGGGGGACCGGGCTGCCGGTGCCCCGTGAGCGGGGCACGCTGCACAACCGCTCAGCGCCCTCGTGGTTTCGCCCCGTCCCCCGTACGGAGCATCCGGTGCCGCCACCCGTGACCAGCGGCGACCGGGCACGTTAGACGCGGTCACGCCGCCCGCCCCTCTCCTACAGCCCGTCGAAGAGCGCGCTCACCGACTCGCCGTCGTGGATGCGCCGCACCGCCTCCGCGAGCGCGGGGGCCACCGAGAGCACCGTCAGCTTCTCGGTGCGCTCCGCCTCGGGGACGGGCACCGAGTTGGTGCACACGATCTCCAGGACCTCCGGCTGCTCGCTCAGCCGCTTGAGCGCGCCCGAGGCGAAGAGCCCGTGCGTACACGCGACCCGTACCGAACGCGCCCCCAACTCGCGCAACCGGTCGAGCAGTTCGATGACCGTGCTGCCCTTCGCGATCTCGTCGTCCAGGACGATGACGTCGCGGTCGGCGACCTCGCCGATGACCGCGCTGATCGAGACCCGGTCGTCCTCGAAGCGCTGCTTCGCGCCCGCCGCGACCCGCGTGCCGAGCAGTCGCGCGAAGGCCGCCGCCTCCTTCGCGTTGCCGAGGTCGGGCGAGACCACCGTCGTGTTCGACAGGTCCAGCTTGCGGAAGTGCGTGGCGAGTTCGCGCAGCGCGTGCAGGTGGTCGACGGGGACCGAGAAGAAGCCGTGGACCTGCGGCGAGTGCAGGGTCAGTGCGAGGACCCGGCTCGCGCCCGCCGTCACGAGGAGATCGGCGACGAGCCGCCCGCCGAGCGAGATGCGCGGCATGTCCTTCTTGTCGGAGCGGGCGTAGGCGTAGTGCGGCATGACGACGGTGATCCGCCCGGCCGAGGCGCCGCGCGCCGCGTCGCACATCATGAGCAGCTCGACGAGGTGCTCCTGCACGGGTGCGACGAGCGGCTGGATCAGGAACACGTCGCGTTCCCGGCAGTTGGCCTCCAGCTGCACCTCCAGGCAGTCGTTGGCGAAGCGGTTGATCCGCGCGGGCGAGAGCGGCACGTCCAGGTGCCGGCACACCTCCGCCGCGAGTTCGGGATGGGCACTACCACTGAAGACGGCGATGTCTCGCACGAACCGGCTCTCCTACGGTCTTGGGGGCGTCGGTCGGTCTACGGCTGCCGCTCGGCATCGTAACGAGCGGGCACGCCCGCGCGGAGCGGGGGAGGGGCGCGAACGCGCGGCCGCGGAGCGCGCGTTGCTCCGCCGCGAGCCCCGGGGCGGACCCGCACCGCCCCCGGGTCGCTGTCGGGTACGTGCCCGGCTCCGGTGGGGGAGGCGCGGGGGCCGGCCGGTGCCGGGAGCCCCCTCGGGCGCCGGACCCGGTGCCGCCGGGCGCGGGCCCCGGCGAGCGGATGGCGTCCCCTCGTCGTGGGCTGTCTCACTCCTCAGCGCTTTCGTCCCGCATGATGAGATGAGGGGGCGACGTCGGCCATATGTCTGATTATCGTGTCGACATGCACGGACCGGCCCGCACTCTCAGCCTGGCGCTCTTCGCCGCCACCTCCTGGAGCGTTGACGACGCTCTGTGTCGTCGCTGACCCCTGCCCCGTCCGTACGCGCGCCCCGGCGAACGCACCACCTTCCCCCGTGCGTCCCGCCATCCGGACAGCTCTGTCCCACCCAGCGAGCCGCCCGTTCCCCGGTCGGCGCCGCGTCGCCCCGCACCCACCCGCCCGAAAGGCACCCCGTGACCACCGCCCCCGCTCCCACGGCGGACACCCCGGCAACCCGCAGGGGTCCGCTCGCCCCCGTCCCCACGAGCGCCCCGCCCCCCGCGGCCGAGCCCCTGCCCCCCGTCAACAAGGTCCCGCTCGCCGTCGCCGCCGTCATCGGCGCCGGTCTCACGGCCTGGACGTGGTCCGCGCACGGCGCCAAGCCGGCGACCCTGCTCCTCCTCGGCATCGCCCTGGGCGTCGCGCTCTTCCACTCCCGCTTCGGCTTCACCTCCGCCTGGCGCCAGCTCATCGCGGTCGGCAACGGCACCGGGCTGCGCGCCCACACCCTCCTCCTCGGCACGACGGCAGCGCTCTTCGCACTCGTCATCGGTACCGGGACCGGCCTCTTCGGCACCACGCCCGCGCCCAGCGCGGGACCGATCGGGCTGGGCCTGCTCATCGGCGCGTTCCTCTTCGCCGTCGGGATGCAACTCGGCGGCGCCTGCGCCTCCGGGACGCTCTTCGCGGTCGGCTCGGGACAGAGCGCGATCGTCCTCACCCTCGCCGGTTTCATCGCGGGCTCGACGCTCGCCGCCTGGCAGTGGGAGCTGTGGCGCGACCTCCCCGCCGCCGATCCCTTCCTCTTCTCCGACCACTTCGGCGGCTGGGGCGGCTCCCTCGCCGTGACGCTCGTGGCCCTCGCCGTCGTCCACGTCGTGGCACGTCGCGTCCAGGCCCGCCGCAACCCGCCGCCGGTGGGCGTGCCGCCGTCCGCGCGCACGACCGCCGCGCGCGTGCTGCGCGGCTCCTGGACCCTGTGGGCCGGTGCCCTCGTCCTCGCCGTGCTCGGCGCGGGCGTCCTCCTCGTCTCGGGCGGCGCCTGGGGCGTCACGAGCGCCTTCGCGCTGTGGGGCAGCCGCGTCGCCGACCTGCTCGGCGGCGACCCCTCCGGCTGGGCGTACTGGCAGCAGGCGGGCAACGCCGCACAACTGCACGGCCCGATCCTCGCCGACAAGAACAGCCTCACCGACATTGGCATCATGATCGGCGCGGGGGTCGCCGCCGCGGCGGGCGGCGTGTGGACCCTGCACCGCTCGATCCCAGCGCGCACCGCCCTCGCGGGTGTCCTCGGCGGCGTCCTCATGGGCGTCGGCGCGCGCATGGCGGGCGGCTGCAACATCGGCGCCTACCTCGCGGGCATCGCCTCCGGCAGCCTGCACGGTTGGATCTGGGGCGCCGTCGCGCTCCTCGGCACGTACGCGGGCCTCAAGCTGCGCCCGCTCTTCGGCCTGGGCAACCCCAAGCCGTCCGACAGCGTCTGCTGACGCGCCGTCCGGGGGGCCGTTCACTCGCGTACGGCGGGGGAGCGGCCCCCGTACGCGTGTGGCGGCCGGGACGCGTGGTAGGTGAGGAGGGGAACGGGCCCGCCGGGCCCCGCCACGAGGAGTACGCCCGTATGACGACCCCCGCCCCGCTGCGCGGCCTGAGCGACGGCCACCGCCTGCCCGCGCTCGGCCTGGGCACGTACCCGCTGGACGACGCCGGAGCGGAGAGCGCGGTCCGCACCGCCGCCGCGGCCGGCTACCGCCTCTTCGACACGGCGGTCAACTACCGCAACGAGACCGGCACCGGGCGCGGTTTCGCGGCTTGCGGACTGCCGCGCGAGGAGCTGTACGTCACGACGAAGCTCCCCGGCCGCGACCACGGCTACGAGGAGACGCTGAAGTCCTTCGAGGCGTCACGGCAGCGCCTCGGCGTCGAGTACGTGGACCTCTACCTCATCCACTGGCCGCTGCCCCGCGTCGACAAGTACGTGGACTCCTGGCGCGCGATGATCAAGCTCCGCGAGGAGGGCCTCGTCCGCTCCCTCGGGGTCTCGAACTTCACGCCGGAGCACGTGCGCCGCCTGGAGGCCGAGACGGGCGTGCTCCCCACCGTCAACCAGGTCGAGATGCACCCGCTGCTCCCGCAGGACGAACTGCGTACCTTCCACCGTGAGAAGGCGATCGTGACGCAGAGCTGGAGTCCGCTGGGCCGGGGCAGTGAACTGCTCGACGACCCCGCGATCGGCGAGGTGGCCGCGCGCCACGGGGTCACCCCCGCCCAGGCGGTGCTGCGCTGGCACCTCCAGCTGGGTGCCCTCCCGGTGCCGAAGTCCGCCGACCCGGACCGTCAGCGCGCCAACCTCGACGTCTTCGGCTTCGAGCTCTCGGACGAGGACCTGCGGCGCATCGGCGAGCGCCCCGAGCGCAGGCTCGGCGGCGACCCGGAGACGCACGAGGAGTTCTGAACCGGTCGTGTGTGGCGGGGCGTCAGGGCCGGTAGACCTGACCCGGCTTCGGCGCCCCGGGGGCCATCAGCTCGGGCACGGTCACGAAGGTGTAGCCCTTCGCCTCCAGCGCGTCGATGATGTGCGGCACGGCGGGCACGGTCCCGTCGTACAGGTCGTGCAGGAGGATCACGCCGTCCCGCCCGGACTGGTCGAGTATGCGCTTCTCGATGAGCTTCGAGTCCGTCGTCGAGTAGTCCTTAGCGGTCGCGCTCCAGAGCACCTGGGCTATCCCGAACTCCTTGCATATCTCCGAGACCTCGTCGCTCGTGCGGCCCTGCGGCGGGCGCATCAGGACGGGGGCCTTGCCGGTGAGGTCCTTGACGGCGTCCTGGGTGCGCGACAGCTCCCGGCGCACCTCCTTCTCCGGCAGGTCCGTGAGCCTGCGGTGCGACCACGTGTGCTCGGCGACCTCGTGGCCCTCGTCGGAGATCTGCTTGACGAGCTCGGGGTAGCGCTCAATGTGGTTCTTGCCGAGCAGGAAGAAGGTGGCGTGGACCTTCTTCTCCTTGAGGATCCTGAGCAGCCGCGGGGTGTGCTTGCTGGGTCCCGCGTCGAAGGTGAGCGCGATGCACTTGGCCTTGCGGCAGTCCACGGGCTGATCGGCCATGAGGACGGTCGCCGAGGCGTGCCCGCGCTCGCTGGCCGGAGTGACCGTGTGCAGGCTCGTGCAGCCGCTCAGTCCGAGCGCGAGCGCGGCGCTCGCGGTGAGCGCGGCGACCCTGGCACGGCCGCGGTGTCGAGTGGGACGGGTCAGAGCGGGCATGGCGGTACTTCCTTCGGTCGGGCGGGGTGCCGGGGCGACCGGGCGCCGCCGCCCCTGTGCACGGGAAGAGAGCAGGTCAGGGCGGCGTCCGCAGCCGGGTCGCGTCTTCGGCGATGACTATACACGCGGTGTATACAGCCGGTTCATAGTGAGACGGCGACGCGAACGGGGAACCCGGAGGGGGTACATGCGTCTCTCTAGATGATCTATTCCAAGGGGTTCAGTGGTTCGTGCGTCGAGCGTAAATACCGCTCGCCCACGGTCAGGTGCTGTCCGGTGCTGCGGATGCCAGCCGTGCCGCTGGCGGTAGTGGTGCGTGCCGAGGGCAGGCTTCGAACGCCTGGATCACCAACCCTGCAAAGCGTCGGGAGGCCTTGACCTGGCTGGCGGTCGATGTGGCGTGGATCCCCTTGTTAGCCATGAGTATGAGAATCAGGTCGTCCAGGACGAAGTCGGACCGCAGGCGCCCCGCTTCCTTGGCTCGCTGAGCCAATTCGGCGACTGCTTTCACCGTGTACTCACGGCCTGCGGCGACATCCTTCACCCCCGGGTAGCTCGACAGGAAGGCTTCGGTGAAGCCCCGATCGCGTGCATGCAGCTCACAGATCCTCTCGATCACCAGGCACAGGCCACGCCACGGATCAGGATCGGCGCACCCCTCGTCGACAATGGCGCGACATGCATTCAGCTGGTCCGCGAAGGCCTCGGCGACCAGCATCTGCTTGGTCGGGAAGCGACGGTACAAGGTGGCAGGTCCCACCCCGGCACGCCGCGCGACCTCCCGCATCGGCACGTCCAGGCCATCGGCGGAGAACAGCGCTCGGGCCGCGCCGAGGATGCGTTCGCGGTTGTCCAGCGCGTCGGAACGCAACGTATGAGGCAAACGGTCGGTCACCACTCTCACTTTACCTAAACGGACGGGAGCGTCCGTTACCGTCCGAGACGCAGAAGCTCTCGTGCTTGAGCGGTCCGAGAACCTGGAGACCACAATGAAGGCAATCTCGATCCAGACGTTCGGAAGTCCTGACGGTCTGGCCATTGTCGGCCTGCCGGTACCCGCACCAGCTGCCGGGCAGGTACTGATAGCCACCGAGGCGGTGGGCGTCGGTGGCGTCGACACCGTGATCAGAAGCGGGGCCCTGGCCGCCTACGGCTTCAAGGAGGGCCACATCCCGGGCAGCGAGGTGGCGGGCACCGTGACTGCGGTCGGCGACGGCGTCGACGCGTCGTGGATCGGCCGGCAGGTGTGGGCCTTCACCGGCACCGGCGGAGGCTACGCCGAACAGGCCCTCGCGCCGGTCGAGGAGATCGTTCCCCTGCCCGTGAACCTGTCCGCAGTCGATGCGGTGACACTCGGCAGTTCCGGCGTGGTGGCCCACTTCGGGCTCCGCCACGCCCACTTCGCTCCCGGGGAGACGGTCCTGGTGCGTGGTGCAGCCGGCAGCATCGGGATCATGACAGTGCAACTCGCCGCTCGCGGCGCCGCCGCCGCAGTGGCGGTCACCACCTCCTCGGCCGAGCGCGGCGAGCAACTGCGACGCCTCGGCGCGACCCACGTGCTGGACCGCTCCGGCGACGGAGGGGAACCATCTCCCGCAGGCTATGACGTCATCATCGACGTGGTGGCCGGCAAGGACATGCCGTCGTTCTTCGACCGGCTCAACCCGAACGGCCGCATGGTGGCCGTGGGCGCTGTCGCAGGCCAGCCACCGGCGGACTTCGGCACGAAGATCATGGCGGCGTTCCAGAAGTCGATGTCCTTCGCCGCTTTCAGCGCAGCCACCGTCACCGCAGCCGAACGGCGTGCCGTGCGGAGCGAGCAGTTCGCCGCAGCGAGCCGGGGCGAGATCGAAACAGTGGTGCACGAGGTGCTGCCACTGGACGCAGCCGTGCTGGCGCACCAGAAAATGGACGCGGGCGAGGTCTTCGGCAGGATCGTGCTGACACCGTAGTCGAAGGTATCCACGCCGGGATTGCCACGACCCCTGCTCAGTCGACGCGAGGGAGTCCAATGTCGGTGCGTGAAGACAGAGTTGGACTCCCTCGCGACCGCGCTCTACGTGACGACCGATGATCTGCTGAAGGGTTCGCCGCAGTTCGGGCCATGGCGGCCAGCCGTGGGCATTGCGCCGCAGCTCAGCGATGCCGAGCTGGTGACCCTGGCGATGATGCAGGCCATGCTCGGCTTCACCTCCGAGGCCAGGTGGCTCCGGCACGCCCGCTCCCACCTGCGACATCTGTTCCCGTACCTGCCCAAGCAGCCCGGCTACAACAAGCGGCTGCGAAAGGCCGCCGGTCTGCTGCGGCGCGTCACCCGACTGCTGGCCGCCGACACCTCCGTGTGGAGCGACAACGTGTGGAGCGTGGACTCCACGCCGGTGGAATGCGGCCGCTCCCGCGAGACCGTCAAACGTTCCGACCTGGCCGGATGGGCCGAGTACGCCTACTGCGCCAGCCACAGCCGCTTCTTCTGGGGCCTGCGACTGCACCTGGTGTGCACCCTCCAGGGCCTGCCCGTCGCCTTCTCCCTGACCGGGGCCAAGGCCGACGAGCGCGAGACCCTGCTGGACCTTCTCGCCGCCGAACCGGAACTTGTCACCGCCCGGCCCGGCCAGACGCTGATCGGAGACAAGAACTACTTCGGCCGGGGCTTCGAACACGAACTGGCCGAGCAGGACATCCGGCTGCTGCGGCCGGCCCGCAAAGGCGAGCCGGAACGGCCCGGAGCACCCCTGTTCAGGCCGTTGCGGCAGGTCATCGAGTCGGTCAACGAGACCTTCAAGGGCCAACTCGATCTCGAACAGCACCGAGGGCGCACACCCGGCGGTGTCATCGCCCGCGTCATGCAGCGCATCCTCGCGCTCACAGCCGCGATCTGGCACAACGACCACACCGGACAGCCCGTCCTACGCTCACTGACCGCCTACGACCACTAACCCCTTGGAATAGATCATCTAGATGCGCGGAGGCGGTTCGAGGTTGCCTCGCCCACCGCGCGCGTCGGAACGCGGACGACCCGTGATCGTCGTGGAGGGAGGACCGGCCATGCGCAAGGGGCTGCTGTGGGGAGTGCTGCTCGCGTGCGCGGGGGCGAACCTCGCACTCGGTGTCGCCGTCGAACGCGGCCCGCTCGAAGTCGCCCTGCACGTCCTCAGCGGCACGGGCGCCCTCGTCGCCCTGCTCGGCCTCGTCCTGGCCCGCGACCACCGCCGACCGGGCAACGAGGAGGGTGGACGCGGCGTCACACGACGCTGAGGCAACGGCGGTCGGGGGCCCTGCGCCCGCACATACGGGGCGTCGCGGGCTGGGCGACCCGCTGGCGCGGGGCTCGCGGGGCGGGCGGACCACTGGGGCGGGAGCCCCCGGGTGCTCCTTCTTGCGGGGTTCGCGGTGTGCGACGGCGCCTTCGTGCCCCTCTCGCGGCGCGCTTGCCCCGGCCCCTCGTGCCGTGCGGGTGTCAAGCCGCCGGAAGCACCGCCGTCAGGTCCACCTCGGCCAGTTGACCTTCGTAGCCGAGCGCCGAGGCGCCGAGGAGGGTCGCCGCGCTCGTGAGCGCCGGACCGAGCGCCGAGGCCCGCAGGTGCCGCCAGACCGCGGCGAGCGTCGCCGTGTCGTCCGTCCGTACGTGGACGACGGCCCGCACCACGTCGGACGGGCCGGCGCCCGCGGCGGCGAGAGCCCGCAGCGCGTTCGCCACGACCTGTTCGGTCTGGGCCAGGACGTCACCAGCGCCGACGAGCAGCCCCTCCGCGTCGAGCGGGCACTGGCCCGACAGGTAGGCGGTCGGCCCGGCGGGGGCCACGGTGACATGGCTGTAGCCCGGGGTCGGGTGGAGCCCTTCCGGGTGTATCCGGCGCATCGTCCTCCTTCGCGACTGAGAGGGACCGTAGTGCGCGGCAGGGCGCGTCCGCGCGGGGTTTCCCGAGCCCGGCGGACGGCTCGCGCCCAATCGGGTGACGTCCCGCCGACCGCCTCCCGTGCCGCCCCGTGCCACGTCAGGACGGGCGCCGGGGGCACCGCGAGAGGCACGAGGCATCCGCTCCGGGTGCGCCAAGGGGCGGGCGGGGGTTCTCTGGAAGAGCCGGACGAGCGTCCGGGCCGAGAGGAGGAACCGTGCGCATATTGAAGGCGACCCAGGATGCCGGGGGAGCCCCGTCCCTCGTGTGGCACGCGATGGACGCAGGGAACAAGGCGCTGTGCGGCGCCCACGTGCCCGATGCCCCGCCCGCCCCGAGCGACGCCGGTGAGCGCTACTGCCTCGCGTGCATGAACCGTGTCGATACGCATGTCACGCCGGTGGCCGAGAAGGCGGCGGGCCCGCGCGGTTGACCTGACGAGAGGCCCGGCCTCCGACCCGCGAGCCGGTACCGCCGCGCTCGCGGGCCGTCGTGTCCGTCCGCGGGGCACGTCGTCCCTACAGCGGTGGACGGCCGCGCGCCTCGGCGCGCGGTGCTTCTCTCTGCGCGCCGCACCAACTCCTGTCGCGAGCCGTAGGGACTGAGCGGTGCCAGGAGCAGTGCGGCACCGTCCGTTCCTCCCGGGCGCCCTGGCCACTGCCGCACCGTCCGCCCCCTCGCGGCGCCTCGGCCCGTACCGCCTCCTTGCGACGGTCGCGCGGGCGGGCTCCCGAAGCGCGAAGCCGAGGTGCGCTCAGGTCGTAGAGGAGCGGGGACACGCCCTTCGCGTCGACGCCCCCCTCAGCTCACTGCCTTGCCCACGGCCCGTCATGCTCTCCCGGCGTGCGGCCCTCCCGTTCGTGGCGCGGCGGACACGGCTGCGCGACGCACAAGAGGGCCGCACCCCGCGCGAACGCGTGAGTGCGGCCCTCCGGGTACGGCCCCGTGTCCCCGTTGCGGGCGGACTCAGCCGAAGCCGCCGCTCCCGAAGCCGCCGCTGCTGTTCTCGTCCCACTTGCGCTCCTTCTGCGAGGAGCTGCGCCGGTCCTTCCCGGTCCCGCCGCCGTTCAGCTCGTGCGGGGTCAGCCGCGCCTCGCGGGGCTCCATCTCGTCCGGCTCGCGCCGCTCGCGCTCCTCGCCGATCGGGCCGCCCTCGGGCAGGTGCGGCTGCTCGTCGGGCTTGGGCGGGGCGGGCTGGCGCGCCCGGAGCCTGCGCCCGTAGGCGAAGGCCGCGATGAGCACCGCGACGACGAACACGCCGATGATCGGCATGATGATCGCGGCCGTTCCGGCCGCCAGGTTCCACTGGGTCGTGTCCATAGGAAACGGATACCCCCTAAGCTGTTCCGCGTATCATCCGAAAGGGCTCATATGGGCCTGAATGGATGAAATGCTCGGTGTCGGGGACTGAATACGCTCCCGCCTCTTCGCCGAGTACCCGCGCATCGCGGAGGTGAACAGCCGCCCCACGCGGGAAGCCCCTCCGCACCCCCCTCACACGCATTCCTCCCGCCTCCCGCACAGGCCGTCCCTGGACAACTACGCTCTGCCGGGTGTTCACCTCTCAGGGACCGACCCTCCGCGAGCTGGCCACCCAGGCGCTCTCCTCCGTCGAGCAGGGGTACGACCTGCTCGCCCCCAAGTTCGACGCGACGCCCTTCCGCACTCCCGAGCCCTGGCTGCACGCCGTCACGAAGGCGCTGCGCCCGCTCGGGCCCTTCGACGACGGCCTCGACCTGTGCACCGGCACCGGCGCGGGACTGCGCACGCTGCTCCCGCTGTGCCGTCGGCGCGTGACGGGGGTCGACTTCAGCGCCGGGATGCTCGACGTGGCCCGGAACGTCGCCGCCCGGACCCACCCCGTGACGGGGCCGCCCGCCGTGGACTGGGTCCGGGCCGACGCGATGGCGCTGCCCTTCCGCGAGGGCTACGACCTCGCGGTGAGCTTCGGCGCCTTCGGCCACTTCCTGCCCGACGACCGCCCCAGGCTCTTCGCCCGGGTCCGCCAGTCGCTGCGTCCGGGCGGCGTCCTCGCCTTCCCGCTCGCCGCGCCGCTGTCGGCGAGTGCTCCCGCGTGGTGGGCCGCGAGCGGCTTCGACGCGGCGATGCGCGTGCGCAACGCGCTGCGCAGGCCGCCGTTCGTCATGTACTACCGCACGTGGCCCTACAGCGCGGTGCGCGCCGACCTCCTCCGCGCCGGTTTCACCGAGTGCCTCGTCCCGCTCGACGACTTCGGCCACCGCCCCGACGGCACGCCCCGCGCCGCCCTCCTGGTGGCCCGCAAGCTCTGACGCGGGCGGGGTACGCGCCCGACGCGCCCCTCCATGTGCCAGGTGTACGGGGCCCCACGAAGATGCGCGCCGTGGCGATCCCTGAGCCCTCAGACGCCGGAGCCCCGGGTCCCGTATCCCTGGATGACGGGCCGCCACGGCGGGTTCAGGCGCGGGAGAGTGGAGCCGACCGCCCACAGCGTGGGGCCGGCGGCCGAGGCGCCGGGCACGCGGGTCACGTCGAAGAAGGAGGCGCCCTCGCCGTCCGCGCCGCTGGCGGGCGGCACGAGCCGCCACGTGCCGTGCGCGGAGCGGTGCAGCGAGAAGGCGGGCGTCGTGGCGTCCTCGCGCTCGCCCACCGCCCACAGACCGCCCGAGCCGTCCGGGGTCACCGCGTGCAGCTGACCGGCCACGTCCGGCACCCGCTCGCGCGTCCACCCGGTGCCGCCCCAGTGCAGGACGAGCGGTCGCGTCCCCGCGCCGTCCGGCGGGCTGCTCGCACCGACGGCCCACACGTCGTCGGGCGCGAGGGCCGTCACGCCGTCGAGCGCCTCGCCGCGTCCCGCCGTGTGCGGCGTCGGTACGGACCGCCAGGTCGCGCCGTTCCTGTACGCGGCGAGCGGCCGCCCCTCGCCCCGTACGCGACGCCCACCGCCCACAGTCCGCCCGCGCCGTCCGCCGCGAGCCCCGAGAACAGTGCCTCGCCCTTCGGCTTCGCCGGGGGCAGCGAGGTCCACCGTTTCCCGTCCCAGCGGTAGGCGAGGGGGCGCGGCGCGGCCACGCGGTCCTCGGCCGTCACGCCCACCGCCCACACTTCACCGCCGCGTCCCGGGGCGAGCGCGAGCGGGTAGGCGGAGCGACGCGCGGGCTCGGCGGGCAGCGGCACCTCGCGCCAGCGCCCGCCGTCCCAGTGCTGGGCCAGCGCGCGGTCCTGGTGCGCGGGCGCGTCGTCCCATGAGCCGACCGCCCACACGTCGGCGCGCCCCCGGGCGAGCACGGCGTCCAGCTCGCCGGTCCCCGCGTGCCCCGGCACCCTCGTCGCGCGCCACGCCTTCCCGTCGAAACGCTCGGCCACGGGGACGTCGACGCCCTTCACGTTCTCGCGGTAGCCGACCGCCCACGCGTCCTCGGGCCCGCGCGCCGTGACCCCGCGCAGCTCCTCGTTCCGTTCCGGCCCCGCCGCGCGCCACGCGTGCCACGCGGCGCCCGCACGCGGGCCTGGCCCGGGCACGGCGACGGCGGGCCCGGCCGCCGCCGCGCACACGAGGCCGAGCACGAGGGCCGCGGCCCGCCGCCTCCGCAACGCCCGTGCCGCCCGCCCGACGGCCCCGCGCATCCGCGTCCTCGCCATGACCACTCCCTCGCTCGTCCACGCCGTGGCCTGCCAACGGCCGGGACGGGGCGGGGGTTGCGGGCGCGGCCCCGATCGGCTCAGCCACACGGGCGGCGCGCGGGGACGCGCCGGGCGTGGAACGGCGCAAGGGGGACGCGAACACGCGGAAAGGCCGCCCCGGTACACCGGAGCGGCCTTTTCGCGGGTAACGGCTCAGCGGTCGCGCAGCGCCTCGATCGTCGCGTCGATCGCGCTGTCGTCCTGCCGGTTGAACGGCAGCTTGCCCAGAACGGTGGCCATGCCGCACGAGCCGGAGAGGCCCGAGTAGACGAGGCCGCCCGCGATGCCCACCGCGAGGAGGCGGGCCTTGGGCGACTTGCGGCCCGCGAGCAGGGCGAGCAGGACCAGCGACCCCGCGGTGAAACGCACCTGCCGGTTCATGTCCCACGGCGTGCGGCTGCCGCCGGCCGAGAGTTCCAGGTCGCCGCCCTCCTCGGCCCAGGCGTCCGTGCCGCCGCTGAGGGCCGCGGCGGCGACGCCCCGCTCCGCGAGCCGCGAGCGCGCGGTCTCGGAGCGCGGGCCCGCCGCGCACACGACGAGCAGGTCACCGTCGCCGGTGGTCTCGCGCAGCACCGGCACGGCCCGGTCGAGCTGGTCGAGCGGCACGTTGTAGGCCCCGGGCAGGTGCCCGACGGCGAATTCGCCGGGGGAGCGGACGTCGACGACGGTCAGCTCCTTGAGGCGCGCGCGTGCCTCGGCGGGAGAAAGGTGGGTGATCATACTTCGATCATACGAACGGGTCCGCGGAACCGGCCGGGGAGGTACGGGGGACTCGGCGGAGCGCGGCAGACGACCGACCGGCAACCCCGACAGGTTCCGGCACGGGGCCGTCCCTCAGTCGAGGCAGAACTCGTTGCCCTCGGGGTCGGCGAGGACGAGGTGCCCGGCGCTCAGCGGCGGTTCCGGCTCGTGCCGCGCGAGCCGCCGGGCCCCGAGCGCCACGAGCCGCGCGCACTCCGCCTCCAGCGCCGCCATCCGCTCCTCGCCCGCGAGACCCGGCGCGGCCCGTACATCGAGGTGCACCCTGTTCTTCGCCGTCTTGCCCTCCGGCACCTGCTGGAAGAAGACCCGCGGCCCGGCGCCCGCCGGGTCCTCGATCGCCGAGCGCTTCCGGCGCTCCTCCTCCGGCACCCCGATCCGCGCCAGGAAGGCGTCCCAGGCCGCGAGCGGGTCCTCGCCCTCGGCGAGGTCCACGCCGGGCGGTCCGGGCAGCACGTACCCGAGCGCGTCGCGCCAGAAGAGGGAGAGGGCCACCGGATCGTGGGCGTCGAAGGTGACCTGGACGGTGCGGCTCATGACGGGCTCCGTTCGTCGTGCGCTTTTCTCAGCGGGCGGTCGGCTGTGGCTCGTGCGTCGAGGGGGCGGGCGTCCGCGCACCCTGACAGGGAAAGCGGACAGCTTCCGTCCGCGATGTCTGCCACAGTGGGCGCGGCGACCACGGAAGAGGGGGAGCGGTGACGGAAGCGGCGGCACGTGACGGCGAACGGAGTACGACCGAACGGGTGCTTGTCCTGCTCGGCCTCCTCCAGCGCGGGCGGAGCTGGAGCGGCCCCGAGCTCGCGGCGCGGCTCGGTGTCACGAGCCGTACCGTGCGCCGCGACGTGGAGCGGCTGCGCGCGCTCGGGTACCCGGTGCACGCCCTCCAGGGGGTCGGCGGGGGCTACCGGCTCGGGGCGGGCAGCGAGTTGCCGCCGCTGCTGCTCGACGACGAGGAAGCGACCGCCACCGCGGCCTCGCTGCTCGCCGGGGCGGGTGGGGGAGGGCCCGGCGCGGGCGAGGCGGCGCTGCGCGCCCTCGCCAAGATCGACCGCGTCATGCCCGCCCGGCTGCGCCGCGAGGTGAGCGCGCTCGCCGGGGCCGTCGAGTTCTTCGAGGGCGGCTTCGAGCGCGTGGAGCCCGCGACCCTCGTCACCCTCGCCGGGGCCTGCCGCGACGAGGTCGAGGCCCGCTTCCGCTACCCCTCGCGCGGCGAGGTCACGGAGCGCCGCGTGGAGCCGTACCGCCTCGTCGCCTCCGACCGCAGGTGGTACCTCCTCGCGTACGACCTCGACCGCGACGACTGGCGCACCTTCCGCGTCGACCGCATGACCGAGGTCGCCGCGCGCACCTGGCGGTTCACGCCGCGCCCGGCCCCCGGGGACGCGGCGGCCTACGTGCAGCGCGGCGTGGTCACGGGCGCCTACCCGCACCGCGCCCGCTTCCTCGTGCACGCCTCCGCCGACGAGGTCCGCGCCCAGGTACCCGCCTCGGCCGCGCTCGTCCACGCCCGGGGCGGCCACGCGTGCGAGCTGGTCAGCGGCGCCAGCGCGCCCGACCGCCTCCTCGCCTACGTCGCGATGCTCGGCCACCCCTTCGAGGTCATCGAACCGCCCGAGCTGGTCGACCGCTGCGCGGCCATGGCGGAGCGCCTCGGCGCGGCGGCCCGCCGCCCCGTCTCCCCTGCCCACTCCCGTACGCCGGGCAACTGAACCGCCGCGCGCGTCAATTGGTCCAGACGAACACCTTGACGCGCACCGCCCGCCGTTCTTGAATCGATGACGCCGACAAGTGAACGCGGCGGGCGCCCCCCACGGCACCCCGGCTTCACTTCCTGGCGAGGGCGGAGTGTGCACCGGGCGCGCGGGCACACCACGCACCGGGGCCCCACGTCCCGTACGCCCTCCCACCCCGCGCCGGCACAGGTCCCCCCACCACTTCCCCCACCGAAAGCGAAGTGACCCCCGTGCGAACCCCCTTGCGCGTCCTCCGGCGGCACCGCCCGCTCTCCGCACTCGTCGTGGCCGCCGCCCTCGGCGCCACCGCGCTCCTGCCCGCCTCCGCCTCCGCCAGCGCCGAGCCCGCGCCCACCGCGGCCGCCGCCGGTTTCACCGACGACTTCGACGGACCTGCCGGAGCCGGGGTCGACGGCTCGAAGTGGCAGCTGGAGACCGGCGACAACGTCAACAACCACGAGCGGCAGTACTACACCTCGGGCACCGACAACGCGGCACTCGACGGGGACGGACACCTCGTCATCACCGCGAAGAAGGAGAACCCGGCCGGATACCAGTGCTGGTACGGCAGTTGCGAGTACACCTCCGCGCGGCTCAACACCTCCGGCAAGTTCAGCAGCACCTACGGGCACGTCGAGACCCGCATGAAGATCCCGCGCGGCCAGGGCATGTGGCCGGCCTTCTGGATGCTCGGCGACGATCTCGGCTCGGTCGGGTGGCCCAACTCGGGCGAGATCGACGTCATGGAGAACGTCGGCTTCGAGCCGGGCACCGTGCACGGCACGATCCACGGGCCCGGCTACTCGGGCGCCGGGGGCATCGGCGCGGGCTACTCGCTGCCCGGTGGCGCCGCCTTCGCCGAAGACTTCCACACCTTCGCCGTCGACTGGAACCCGGACTCGATCAGCTGGTCCGTGGACGGCACCGTCTACCAGACCCGCACGCCCGCCGACCTGGGCGGCAACCAGTGGGTCTTCAACAAGCCGTTCTTCCTCATCCTCAACCTCGCGGTCGGCGGCGACTGGCCCGGCGACCCCGACGGCTCCACGCAGCTCCCGCAGCAGCTCGTCGTCGACTACGTGCACGTGACGACCGGCGCGGCGGCCAAGTCACAGCAGCAGGCGGCGGCACAGGGCCACTGAGCGACGCTGCCCGGGCGGGAGGCTCACCCCGCCTCGGGGCCCTGCCCGGGCAGCACGCGCTCCACGTAGTCCCGCGTCGCCTCGTCGAGCCCGACGTCCCCGCCCGAGCGCTCCGACAAGTACCAGCGGTTCTCCAGGAGTTCGTGGTACACCTGCGCCGGGTCGAGGTTCCGTCGCAACTCCAGCGGCACCCCGCGCACGGCAGGCCGGAACACCTCGCGCACCCAGCGGTGCGCGAGCACCTCGGTGCGCGCGCCCGCCGGGTCGCCGGGCGCGTAGTCGTCCTGCGTCGCCATCCAGGTCTCCAGGTCGCCGAGCAGCCGCCGCGCCTGGTTCTCCTCCGCGTCGAGCCCCGTCAGCCGCAGCAACTGCCGCTGGTGGTGCCCCGCGTCGACGACCTTCGGCAGGAAGGTGATGCGCTCGCCGTCGCGCGTCGAGCCGATCTGCATCTCGGCGACGTCGAAGCCGAGGTCGTTGAGGCGCCGCACCCGCCGGTCGATGTAGTGCCGCTTGTCCGCCGGGTAGACCGACTGCCGCGTCAGCTCCGTCCACAGCTCCTCGTACCGGGCCGCGAGCGCGGCCGAGAACGCGACGGGGTCCACCGAGGGGTGCAGCGCACCCGACGCCTCCAGGTCGAGCAGCTCGCCCGCGATGTTCACGCGCGCGAGGTCGATGTCGTACTCGCGCTGGCCCCGGCTGAGCGTCGTGTGCGTCTCGCCGGTCTCGGCGTCCACGAGATAGGCGGCGAAGGCGCCCGCGTCGCGGCGGAAGAGCGTGTTCGACAGCGAGCAGTCGCCCCACGCGAAGCCCACGAGGTGCAGTCGCACGAGGAGCACGGCGAGCGCGTCCATGAGGCGGTTCATCGTCGAGGGGCGCATCGTGGTCTCGAACATCGAGCGGTACGGCATCGAGCCGCCCAGGTGCCGTGTGATGAGCGCCGTCTCCAGCGGTTCCCCGTCCGCCGACGTGCGCCCCGTCACGACCGCGAGCGGATCGACCGCGGGAATCCCGAGACGGTCCAGATCCCGCAGGAGCGCGTACTCGCGCTCGGCGGGCCGCGTGGCCAGCTCCTTCACCGCGAGCACCTCGTCCCCGGCCCGCGCGTACCGCACGACGTGCCGGGAGATACCCCGCGGAAGCGGCACGAGATACCGCTCCGGCCACTCCTCCAGGGGCAGCTCCCACGGGAGGTCCAGGAGGAGAGCAGGGTGCTCCGAATTGGTCGCGCTGATCTGGAGGGTGCTGATCGGGAGAGTCATGCCTCGCCTCGTCGTCACGGTCGTCGGGGGCGCCGGGTTCGTGACGGTCGTCGGGGGCGTCACGGAGCCGGTACGCCGCGCACCCTCGGGCAGCACGATGATCGTACCGCTGGACGGGGGGGTCGGGGCGAGGCGGTACGGAGCCGGAGCGGACGGCGGAGGCGCGGGCGGAAAGGGTCGGCAGGCGCCTCGTACCGCCCCCCCGCCCGTCCAGCCTTTCCGCTCCCCGTACCGTGCGTGCCCCGGGCCTCAGTGCCCCGCCACCTCGTGCGGCCCGTACGGCGCCTCCAACTCGGCGACCTCCTTCTCGTCCAGGACGAGATCCAGGGCCGCGACCGCGTCCGTCAGGTGCGACTCCTTCGTCACGCCCACGATCGGCGAGGTGACCCCGGGCCGCTGGAGCAGCCACGCGAGCGCGACCCGTGCCGCGGGGACCCCGCGGGCCGCCGCGATCCGCTGGACCGCCTCGACGATCTCGCGGTCCCCCTCCGCGTAGAGCGTCTTGCCGAACTCGTCCGTGCGCGCTCGCTCCGTCTCCGCGTCCCACGGACGGGTGAGCCGCCCCCGCGCCAGCGGGCTCCATGGCAGCACGCCCACGCCCTGGTCCGCGCAGAGCGGCAGCATCTCGCGCTCCTCCTCGCGGTAGAGCAGGTTGTAGTGGTCCTGCATCGACACGAAACGCGTCCAGCCGTGTGCCGCCGCCGTGTACTGAAGCTTCGAGAACTGCCAGGCGTACATCGAACTCGCCCCGATGTAGCGGGCCTTGCCCGCCTTGACGATGTCGTGGAGCGCTTCCATCGTCTCCTCGACGGGCGTCGACGCGTCGAAGCGGTGGATCTGGTAGAGGTCCACGTGGTCGGTGCCGAGCCGCTTCAGGCTCGCGTCGATCTCGTGCAGGATCACCTTCCGCGAGAGCCCGCCGCCGTTGGGGCCCCGCGCATCGGCATGTACACCTTCGTGGCGAGCACGATGTCCTCGCGGCGCGCGAAGTCCTTCAGCGCGCGGCCCACGATCTCCTCGCTCGTGCCGTCCGAGTAGGCGTTGGCGGTGTCGAAGAAGGTGATGCCCGCCTCGATCGCCTGCCGGATCAGGGGCCGCGAGCGCTCCTCGTCGAGCGTCCACGCGTGGTTGCCCCGGTCGGGGATCCCGAAGCTCATGCACCCCAGGGTGAGGCGCGAGACGTCCAGCCCTGTCGAGCCGAGTTTCACGTACTGCACAGCGTGGCCTCCGTCGGTGGTCGGGCGGCCGGGAGCGGTCCCGGCCCGTCCATGATCCTCCTTCTCGCGCGCCCCGCTCGGGGACGTCCCGCATCGTGAGCCGGGCGGGCCCCGGGCCGCCGGTTCCTTGCTAGCCTGCCTGCGGGGCCGTGACTGGCGCGAACAGTGGAATCGACCACGAGGAAGCGGCCCCCGCACGGGCGGTGCCTCCGTCCGGTGTGCGGTCGTGCGCCTGGGCCATTCGTCACTGACCTGGGAGTGAGCCATGTCCCGCGCACCCGAGCAGTTCCCCGCCCCCGAGCCCACCGGCGACCCCGAGCGGAACGCCTCCCTCGCGTCCGCCGCCTTCCGCGGCGCCCTCGATGTCGTCCGCTCCGTCGAACCCCGCATCGCCGCCGCGATCGGCCAGGAGCTGACCGACCAGCGCGAGTCCCTCAAGCTCATCGCGAGCGAGAACTACGCGTCCCCCGCGACGCTCCTCGCGATGGGCAACTGGATGAGCGACAAGTACGCCGAAGGCACCGTCGGGCACCGCTTCTACGCGGGCTGCCGCAACGTCGACACCGTCGAGTCCATCGCCGCCGAGCACGCGCGCGCCCTCTTCGGCGCCGACCACGCCTACGTGCAGCCCCACTCCGGCATCGACGCCAACCTCGTCGCCTTCTGGTCGGTCCTCTCGCAGCGCGTCGAGAGCCCGGCGCTGGAGCGCGCGGGGGCCCGGGGCGTCAACGACCTGAGCGAGGAGGACTGGGCGGGACTGCGGCGCGCCCTCGGCGACCAGCGGATGCTGGGCATGTCGCTCGACGCGGGCGGCCACCTCACGCACGGCTTCCGCCCTAACATCAGCGGCAAGATGTTCCACCAGCGCAGTTACGGAACCGACCCGGAGACGGGCCGGATCGACTACGACGCCGTACGCGCCGCCGCCCGCGAGTTCCGCCCGCTCATCCTCATCGCCGGCTACTCCGCCTACCCGCGCCTCGTCAACTTCCGTGTCATGCGCGAGATCGCGGACGAGGTCGGCGCGACGCTCATGGTCGACATGGCCCACTTCGCCGGGCTCGTCGCGGGCAAGGTCCTCACCGGCGAGTACGACCCCGTGCCCTTCGCGCACATCGTGACGACCACGACGCACAAGTCCCTGCGCGGCCCGCGCGGCGGCATGGTGCTGTGCGAGGAGTCCCTCGCCGAGCACGTCGACCGCGGCTGCCCCATGGTCCTCGGCGGCCCGCTCCCGCACGTCATGGCCGCCAAGGCCGTCGCCCTCGCCGAGGCCCGGCAGCCCGCCTTCCGGACGTACGCGCGGCAGATCGTCGACAACGCGCGCGCCCTCGCCGAGGGGCTCGCACGGCGCGGCGCGAAGCTCGTCACGGGCGGCACCGACAACCACCTCGTCCTCCTCGACGTCTCCGGCTACGGTCTCACCGGGCGGCAGGCCGAGTCCGCGCTCCTCGACTCCGGCATCGTCACCAACCGCAACGCCGTCCCGCAGGACCCCAACGGCGCCTGGTACACGAGCGGCATCCGGCTCGGCACGCCCGCGCTCACGACGCGCGGCCTCGGCACACCCGAACTCGACGAGGTCGCCGCTCTCATCGACGGCGTCCTGCGCGGGACCCGCCCCGGCACGACGAAGTCGGGCAAGCCCTCCAAGGCCCAGTACGCCATCGAGGACGGCCTCGCGGCCCGCACCGCCGAGCAGGCCGCCGACCTCCTCGCCAAGCACCCGCTCTACCCGGGCATCGACCTCACCTGAGCCGCGCGGACCGCGGCGCGCCCCTCTTCAGGGGAGCGCCGCGGACCGCCGGGACCCGCGTCCTCCGGTGACGAACTCCTCGCGCCCCAGGACCAGTCCGGCGGCCCGGCTCACCACCGCGTCCGGTCGGCTCCGCCACAGGGGGCACCGCCGCCCGGCCGCGTCGGTCCGCCGGAACCGCGCGGCCCTCACTCCTCGCGCTCGGAGTACCGCGCTCGGGCCCACAGCGGCAGGATCAGCCAGCACAGCACGTACCAGCCGACGACGCCTGCCACGAACCAGGGGACGAAGGCGTCGTGCGTCGCGGTGCGCAGGACGAGGAAGAGGGCCGAGGTGAGTGTCGCGAGGAGCAGCATGAGGCCCACGAACGTCATGCGCGCGGCCCACTCGACGGTCCGCTTCTTGATCCGGCGGCCCGACAGGAGCCGGTGGAAGGGGACGGGGGATATGAGGGCGCCCGTCGCGAGGGCGCCGAGCACCACTGTCGTCAGGTAGATGTTCGTGTCCGTCTGCGACAGCTCGCCGAAAATCGGCGTGAACACGACCGTCAGCAGGAAGCCGAAGAGGATCTGGACGCCGGTCTGCGCGACCCGCACCTCCTGCATCAGCTCGTTCCACTGCCGGTCCGCCCGTTCCTCCTCGCTCTCGCGTCGCCCGCGCCCCGCCACCGGGACCTCCGCCTCCGCCTCGGCCTGCGCCGTCATGCCGCCCTCCCCGCTTCCTGTCCGTGGCGGGCGCTTACCCCCGTTGGCCCAGGGTTCACCCCCCGTACGCGGGGACGGGAACGTGTCCCGTACACCCGTCCCGAGCAGGGCATACGCTCACGCCCCACCCGCCCCGAGAGAGTCCCGATCTCCCGCCCCGGCACCTCCGCGCCGCTCAGGCCCCGAGGGTCCGGTCCAGGTTCACCGCCGCGCTGATGAGCGCGAGGTGAGTGAATGCCTGCGGGAAGTTGCCCAGTTGCTCGCCCGTGGGCCCGATCTGCTCCGCGTACAGGCCGAGATGGTTGGCGTACGTGAACATCTTCTCCAGCGCGAGCCGCGCGCCCTCCACGTCCCCCGACCGCGTCAGCGCCTCCACCCACCAGAACGAGCAGATCGAGAAGGTGCCCTCGGCGCCCTCCAGGCCGTCGGGCGAGAGCCTCGGGTCGTAGCGGAAGACGAGGCTGTCCGCGACGAGATCGCGGCGGATCGCCTCCACCGTGCCGAGGAAGCGCGGGTCGGTGGGGGAGAGGAACTTCACCATCGGCATGAGGAGCAGCGCGGCGTCCACCACCGCGTCCCCGCCCACCGCCTCCTCCGCCTCCGCGCAGTCCCCGGGCCGCAGCCGCTGCGTGAACGTCCCCGCCTCCTCGTCCCAGCCCTCCTCGATGATCTGCCGGTACATCGCGTCCCGTGTCGCCATCCACCGCCCCAGATCCCCCGGCAGTCCCCGCTGCCGTGCCACCCGCACCATCCGCTCCACGGCGACCCAGCACATGAGCCGCGAGTAGGTGTGCCGCTGACGGCCGGCCCGGGTCTCCCAGATGCTCTCGTCCGGCTGGTCCCAGTGGTCGAGCAGCCAGTCGAGCAGGGTGCACAGATCGGTCCACGCCTCGTACGAGATGCCCTTGCCGTACTTGTTGAACAGGTAGACGGAGTCGATGAGTTCGCCGAAGATGTCGAGCTGGAGCTGATCCTTGGCGCCGTTGCCGACGCGGCACGGCGCCGAGCCCCGGTAGCCCTCCCAGTGGTCGAGCACGACCTCCTCGTGCACCGCCTCGCCGTCGATCGAGTACAGCGCGCGCAGCGGACCGCCCTCGCCGTTCACGCACGTCTTGCGCAGCAGGCGCGTCAGCCAGCCCGTGAAGGCGTCCGCCTCCTCGGTGAACCCGAGCCGCAGCAGTGCGTACAGGGAGAACGCCGCGTCCCTGATCCACACGTACCGGTAGTCCCAGTTCCGCTCCCCGCCCACCCGCTCGGGCAGGCCGAGCGTCGGCGCCGCGATCACCGCGCCGCTCGGCTCGTGCGTGAGCAGCTTCAGGGTCAGCACGGAGCGGTGCACCCGCTCGCGCCAGCGGCCCGCGTACCCCGAGCGGGAGAGCCAGCGGCGCCAGTAGGCGACCGTCCCGAGGAACAGCTCTTCGACCTCGGCCGCCGACGTCTCGCCCGTGTCCTCCCGTACGTCCTCCAGGACGAACGAGGCCGACTCGCCCGCCGCGAGCGTGAACTCGCCGTGCGCGTCCCGCTCCCCGACCCGCAGCGGGACCCGCGTACGCAGGGCGAGCGCCCCCGCCGGCCCGGCGAACTCGGCGCCGTACGCCGTGGCACGGGCCCCGTGCGGGGCGCGCCCGTAGTCCATGCGCGGCGCGATCTCCATCCGCATCGGCATCCGCCCCCGCACGCACACCACGCGCCGCACGAGCCGCTGCCGGTGCGTCTCGTCCTTCGGCCGCAGCAGCGGCATGAAGTCCTGCACCTCGACGATGCCGTCCCGCGTGAGCATCCGCGTCACGAGAATGTTCGTGTCGGGGAAGTAGAACTGGTGGTACGTCGCCTCGCCGTCCGCCACCGGGGCGATCCGCCAGCGCCCGCCCTCGCGCGCGTCGAGCAGTGCTCCGAAGACGCTCGGCGAGTCGAAGCGCGGGGCGCAGAACCAGTCGACACTGCCGTCCACCGCGACGAGCGCCGCCGTGCGCAGGTCCCCGATGAGGCCGTGCTCCGCGATCGGCGGGTACGCGCCGTGCCGCTCCTGCTCCGCCATCGTCGGGCCTCCCGGGGCTCGGGCCGGGAGCGGGCGCGGCCCCGGCCGGTCCGCACCGCCAGTGTCAGGGCCCGCGCCCCCGTCCGCACGCGCAGGACACCCGGCGCCTCACCCGGCGCCCCTGGTCAGGGCGGGTGGCGCGGGGGCAGACTGCTCCCATGAGCATCCCACGCATCGGCCTCGTCGGCTCCGGTTCCTGGGCCGAGCGCACCCACGCCCCCGCGCTCGCCGCGCACCCGGGGGTCGCCTTCACCGGGGTCTGGGGCCGCAGGCCCGAGGCCGCCGCGGCGCTCGCCGCCGCGCACGGCGTCCCCGCCCACAGCGGTGAGGACGGCTTCGCGGAACTCCTCGCGACCAGCGACGCGCTCGCCTTCGCCCTCCCGCCGGACGTGCAGGCCCCGCTCGCGACGCGTGCCGCCGAGGCGGGCCGCCACCTCCTGCTCGACAAGCCGATCGCCACCGAGGTCGCGACGGCCCGCGCGCTCGCCGACGCCGTCACGACCGCGGGCGTCGCCTCCGTCGTCTTCACGACCATGCGCTTCGCCCCCTCGTCCGCCGCCTGGCTCGCCGGCCTCGCCGGGCGCGACGGCTGGATCACCGGCCGCGCGGAGTGGTTCGGGGGCCTGTACGGGAGCGACGCGGACCCGAGCCCCGACTCGCCGTGGCGCCGCGCGAAGGGCGGCCTGTGGGACGTCGGCCCGCACGCCCTGTCGGTCCTGCTCGCCGTCCTCGGCGACATCGAGGCGGTCACGGCGGTACGCGGCGCACCGGACCTGACCCACCTCGTCCTGCGCCACGCCTCGGGCGCCACCAGTTCGGCGGCCCTGACGCTGAGCGCCCCCAAGGCCGCCGCGGGTGTCTCGGTCACCTTCCGGGGCACCGAGGGCGTCGAGAGCCTCCCCGAGGGCCGCGACACCTCCGTCACCTCGTTCACCGCCGCGATCGACGCGCTGCTCACGGCGATCGACACGAAGACCCCGCACCCGTGCGACGTGCGCTTCGGGGCCCGGCTGACGGAACTGCTGGCCCAGGCGGAGGGGCAGCTGAAGGCGGCGGGGGCGTAGGCGGACCTTGCGGGAGAAGCGGCGCCGCGGGCGAGCGCGCGCTTCTCCCGCACCGAGCGAGGAGAACCGCGTCCTCGCCTCGTGCCCGGGGCTCGCGCCGTACCGGCCGACCACATATCGACTTATCGGTTTGTCGGCTCGTACGACCGTTCGGCGGTCCTTCGTACGAGTGCATCCCCCGCCTCTCCGCCGCCCCGCCCACCCCGCCCCGGTACCCCGTACGGCCTCTCCCCGCCCCGCGAAGGGCCAGGTGTGACGGCGGAGCCCGCAGGGAACCCGTGGGTGCGTACCTGACCAGCACGACCGCACCGGCCCGGCCGCCGGCGCTGACGGGTGGCGACGATGAGTTCGTACATGGGACCAGAGGACTACGGACAGGACCCCCTCGGGGAGTTCCTCGCGCGTTTCTTCGGGGGCGGCAGCCCGTCCCAGGGCCGGCGCCAGCCCCGCTACTACGACTTCGCACGCCTCATGAGCGAGCCGACCCGCCAGCTCGTGCAGCAGGCCGCCAACTACGCCGCCCAGAACGGCAGCAGCGACCTCGGTACCGAGCACCTGCTGCGCGCCGCCGTCGCCGCCGAGCCCACGCGGCAACTCCTCGCCCAGGCCGGGGTGGACCCCGACCAGGTGGGCGCCGAGATCGACGAACACGCCGAGCGCGGCCCCGCCCGCAGCTCCATCGCCGTCAGCCCCGCCGTCAAGCGCGCTCTCATGGACTCGCACGAGATCGCCCGCGCCTCCGGTTCCTCCTACATCGGCCCCGAGCACCTCCTCGCCGCCCTCGCCGCCAACAAGGACGCGACCGCCGGCCGCATCCTGGACGCCGCGCGCTTCTCGCCCGGAGGCCCCGGCCCCGCGCAGGGCGAGCACCCGGCCGGCGCGTGGGGCAACGGCGAGCGCGGCCCCGCCCCGGGCGCCAGGCCCGGCGGCGGCAGCAAGACGCCCACGCTCGACAAGTACGGCACCGACCTCACCGAGGCCGCCCGGGAGGGCCGCATCGACCCGGTGATCGGCCGCGAGCAGGAGATCGAGCAGACCGTCGAGGTCCTCGCCAGGCGCGGCAAGAACAACCCGGTCCTCATCGGTGAGGCCGGGGTCGGCAAGACGGCGGTCGTCGAGGGGCTCGCCCAGCGCATGGCCGACGGCGACGTGCCCGACATCCTGGCCGACCGCCGCGTCGTCCAGCTCAACCTGTCGGCCCTCGTCGCGGGCACCCGCTACCGGGGCGACTTCGAGGAACGGCTCACCGGGCTCGTCGACGAGGTGCGCGAGCACTCCGACGAGGTGATCCTCTTCATCGACGAACTCCACACCGTCGTCGGCGCGGGCGGCGGAGGAGGCGGCGAGGGCGGCGGCTCGATGGACGCGAGCAACATGCTCAAGCCCGCGCTCGCGCGCGGCGAACTCCACGTCATCGGGGCCACGACGCTGGAGGAGTACCGCCGCTACATCGAGAAGGACGCGGCCCTCGCCCGCCGCTTCCAGCCGATCCTCGTGCCCGAGCCCAGCCCGGCCGACGCCATCGAGATCCTGCGCGGCCTGCGCGACCGCTACGAGGCCCACCACCAGGTCCGCTACAGCGACGAGGCCCTCGTCGCGGCCGTCGAGCTCTCCGACCGCTACCTCACCGACCGCTTCCTGCCGGACAAGGCGATCGACCTCATCGACCAGGCGGGTGCCCGCGTCCGCATGCGTTCCTCGACGCGCGGCACCGACGTGCGCGCGCTCCAGCGCGAGGCCGAGCAACTGCGCCGCGACAAGGACCAGGCCGTCGCCGCCGAGCAGTACGAACGCGCCACCGAACTGCGCGACAAGCTCGGTGAGCTGGAGCGGCGCATCGAGTCCAGCGGCGACCCGCACCCCAACAAGGACACCATCGCGGAGGTCGCGCTCGACGACATCGCCGGTGTCGTCTCGCGCCAGACCGGCATCCCCGTCAGCTCGCTCACGCAGGAGGAGAAGGAGCGGCTGCTCGGCCTGGAGGAGCACCTCCACGCCCGGGTCATCGGCCAGGACGAGGCCGTGACCGCCGTCGCCGACGCGGTCCTGCGCTCGCGCGCCGGGCTCTCCACCGGGGACCGGCCCATCGGCAGCTTCCTCTTCCTCGGCCCGACGGGCGTCGGCAAGACCGAACTCGCCCGCACCCTCGCCGAGGCGCTCTTCGGCAGCGAGGACCGCATGGTGCGGCTCGACATGAGCGAGTACCAGGAACGCCACACGGTCTCCCGGCTCGTCGGGGCGCCCCCCGGGTACGTCGGCCACGAGGAGGCCGGGCAGCTCACCGAGGCGGTGCGCCGCAACCCGTACTCGCTGCTCCTCCTGGACGAGATCGAGAAGGCGCACCCCGATGTCTTCAACATCCTCCTCCAGGTGCTCGACGACGGCCGCCTCACCGACTCCCAGGGCCGCACCGTCAACTTCACCAACACCGTCATCGTCATGACGAGCAACCTCGGCTCCGAGGCGATCACGAGCAAGGGCCGCCTCGGCTTCGGCAGCAACGACGCCGAGAGCGACGAGGAGGACCGCAGGGAGCGCGTCCTGCGCCCCCTGCGCGAGCAGTTCCGGCCCGAGTTCCTCAACCGCATCGACGAGATCGTCATCTTCCGCCAGCTCGACGACTCCCAACTGCAGAAGATCACCGACCTGTTGCTCGACGAGACACGGCGCGGCCTGCGCGCCCAGGGCGTCGAGGTCACCTTCACTCCCGCCGCCGTCGCCTGGATCGCCCACCACGGCTACCAGCCCGAGTACGGGGCCCGCCCCCTGCGCCGCACCATCCAGCGCGAGGTCACCAACGAACTCTCGCGCAAACTCCTGCGCGGCGAACTCCCCGAGAACACGGCCCTGGTCGTGGACGCGGAGGAGGACGCGCCCCGCCTCCTCTTCCGCACGGAGACCGAGACGGGCAAGGGGACACGGACGGAACCGGCCGCGGAATGACCCCGCGCGCGGGACAAACCCCTCCGCGCGCGGCGCCTGTCCCGCGTACCCTGCCCGCGTGCTCCCTTACGACGTCCTCGTCCTGAACGGCGGCTCCAGCTCCGGCGCCACGAGCCTCGCCCGCGCCCTCCAGGACCTCCTGCTGCCCGAGCCCTGGCTCCTGTGCGCCGTGGACGACCTCGTCGCGGCCCTGCCCGCCGCGTTGCGCGAGGAGGACACGGGAGGGACGGGCGCGGGGATCGTCCTCGCGGCGGACGGCTCGGTACGGCCGGGGGAGACCTTCCGCCGCGTCGAGGCGGCATGGATGGCGGGGGTTTCGGCGACCGCGCGGGCCGGGACCCGCGTCCTGGTGGACGACGTCTTCCTCGGCGGCGCGGCCTCGCGGGCCCGCTGGGAGAACGCGCTCACCGGGCTGCGGACCGCGTGGGTCGGCGTGCGCTGCGCGCCCGCCGTCGCCGGGGCGCGCGAGGCCGCACGGAGGGACCGGGTGCCGGGCATGGCGGCGCGTCAGGCCCTTCTGGTGCACGAAGGCGTGCGCTACGACACCGAGACGGACACGACGCACCGCGACCCCGCGACGTGCGCGCGCGAGGTGCTGCGGGCGCTGGGCGGGTGACCGGGGCCCGCTCGCGTCGTCCGCCCCGGACCGCGGCGGACCGATGGACCGGGCCGGGGCCGGGGCGGACGACGCGCGCGGGGCGGCGCGGGAGGAGGGACCGGCCCCGGGGAGGGGCTCTGTCGTGGGCGGCCCGGAAAGCGACCTACTGCCCGTCGCCGTCCGCCGCCGCCATGAGCGTCGCGAGGTCGAGTTTGCCCATCTTCATCATGGCGGCCATCGCCCGGCCCGCGCGCTCCTGGTCCGGGCCCGCGACGAGATCGAGGAAGGGGAGGGGCACGATCTGCCAGGACAGCCCCCAGCGGTCCTTGAGCCAGCCGCAGGGGCCCTCGGAGCCGCCGAGGCTCAGGGCGTCCCAGTAGTGATCGACCTCCGCCTGGTCGGCGCACTCGACGACGAGCGAGACCGCCTCGTTGAAGTGGAACTCGGGTCCGCCGTTGAGCGCGTTGTGCCGGGTCCCGTCGAGGGTGAAGTCGACGGTGAGGACGGAGCCGGCGGGGCGGGGGCCGCCCTCCTGGTAGCGGGTCACGCGCTCGATCCGCGAGTTCGGGAAGACGGAGACGTAGTACTCGGCGGCCTCCAGCGCTTCGCTGTCGAACCACAGGCTCGGGATGACGTGCGGCATGAGGTGCCCTCCTCTGCTGGGGCGTACGGCCACTCCGTACGACCTCACCAGGTATGACGGTCCCACCGCGCGGAACTCATCGCATTCCGGCCCGCCGACCTGTTCCCGTAGGCTCCCGGGGTGTTCTCGCTCCGCCTGCCCGGCCTCCTGACAGCCCTCTTCCTCCTCGCCGCCTGCGGCACGGACCCCGCGCCCACCGCGTCATCCGACGCGACGCGGCGCCTCCCACCCCTCCACCAAGGCGTCGACTACCAGCTCGGCGGCTCCTACCCGTCCCCCGCCGGAGCCCGGATCGTCGTCCGCGACCACACGGCGAAGCCCGCCGCCGGGCACTACAACGTCTGTTACGTCAACGCCTTCCAGGCCCAGCCGGGACGCACCGCCGACTGGCCGGACGACCTCCTCCTGCGCGACGCGCGCGGCAAGGACGTCATCGACCGCGACTGGGACGAGCAACTCCTCGACCTGCGCACCCCGGAGCGCAGGAAGCGCGCCGCGGCCCGGGTGGGCGAGCTGATCGCCGGCTGCGCCCGGCACGGCTTCCAGGCCGTCGAGCCCGACAACTACGACAGCTACACGCGCTCCCACGGCCTCCTCAAGGCCGCCGACGCGTCCGCCTACCTCACCCTCCTCGCGCGGACCGCCCACCGCCACGGCCTCGCGATAGCGCAGAAGAACACGGCCGAGCTGGCGTCGGCGCGCGAGAAGGTCGGCCTCGACTTCGCCGTCACCGAGGAGTGCGGCGCGTACGAGGAGTGCGGGACGTACCTGCGCGCCTTCGACGGACACGTCGTCGACATCGAGTACACGCGCAAGGGGCTGCGCGGCGCCTGCGCGGTGCCGGAGCTGCGCCCGGCGGTCGTGCTGCGCGACCTGGACCTCGTGCCGCGCGGCGAGAAGGGGTACGTACGGGCCGTGTGCCCCGCCTCCTGAGGCGCCCCCTCCGCCCCGCGCCCCCTCGCCCGCGAGGGAGGACCCGTGCCGCGCCGCGCCGCGTGCCCGCGGGGCCGTGCCGGACGGGGCCCCGCTCAGTCCGGCAGCGGCGTCACGCTGCGCGGCATGCGCGGCGACTGGTGCGTGCTCGTCGGGAGCATCCTGATCTCGCCCTCGGGGTTGATCTCCGCCTGCACGATGCCCGTCTCGTCGCGGTAGAGCGGGGCGCCGCTCGGGCCCTTCTGCTGGGTGCGGACCACTGTCACGGCGGCCGGGCCGCCGCCCGGCTCGCCCACGATGTCGGCGGCGTCGAAGGTCAGCTCGTAGCGCTCGGGCTGCATGACAGGCTCCGTCCTGCGGGAGGGATCGCGGGCACCGGCTGCCCCCTGCATGATGCGGGCAGCGGCCCGGCGGGGGCGTGCGGAGGTGCGCCGTTCGGGGGCGCGCCCCGGGGCGCGCTGCGGGAGCCCCGAGGCGCGCACTCCGGGACGGAGCCTCACCACCCCAGACCGTGGAACTCCTTGCGCAGTGCCCCGAAGCCCCGCTCCTCGCGCGAGGGGTGCACACGGTTGGTGAGCAGGACCGCGTACCGCCCCGCCGCCGGGTCGATCCACAGGCTCGTCCCCGTGAACCCCGTGTGCCCGTACGCGTCGGGCCCGAACGAGCCGCCGACGGGGGAGGCGTCGCCGGGGTCCTGCCCCTGCCAGGCGAGCGCCCGGCGCAGGTTCAGCCCGTCGGTGTGCGGGGCCGTCATGCGCGCGTACGTCGCGGGGCGCAGCAGCTCGCGCGCCCCGCCGGCGAGCGAGCGGGCGAGCCCCTCGACATCGGCGAGGGGGGCGAAGAGCCCGGCGTGCCCGGCGATCCCGCCGAGCACGACGGCGTTCTCGTCGTGGACCTCGCCGCGCACCACCCGCCCGCGCCAGGGGCACTCCTCCGTCGCCACCGCGCGCTCCGGCGGCACGGGCCCGAACCGGGTCCCGCGCAGCCCGAGCGGCGCGCACACGTAGCGGTCCACGAGCACGTCGAGCCCTTCGCCGCCCGCCGCCTCGGCGAGCAGCCCGAGGAGCATGAAGCCCTGCGAGGAGTACGTGACGCGCCGGCCCGGCGGACCGCTCAGCGGCAGCCGCGCGAGCCCGTCGAGCAGCGCCTCGCGGGTCGGGTGCGTGCGGTACATCGGGACCTGGCCGGGGAGCCCCGAGGTGTGCGCGAGCAGCGCCTCGACCGTCAGCGGAGCGATCGGGGTGTCCCGGTAGCGGGGCAGGTACGCGACGAGGGGTGCTTCGAGCGAGAGCAGGCCGCGGTCGGCGAGGGCCATGACGACGAGCCCCACGACGGGTTTCGTCACCGAGGCGAGGTCCCACCACTCCTCCCCGTCCAGCGGCGGGCCGTCCCAGGCCCGCGTGCCGAGCCACCCCCGGTCCACGCCGCCGTCCGGCGTCGAGACGGCCCACGCCGCGCCCGAGTACAGGCCGCGCTCCCGCCCCTCGGCGAGCAGCGCGCGCCGCGCCGCTCCCGCCTCCGTGAGCCCCGCGCTCATCGCCCCTCTCCTTCCCCGTCGACGAGCCCCAGTCGTGGCGGAGCCTCGGCGGCGAGCCCGGCCTCTATGCCGCGCGCGGCCGAGAGGGCGAGCGGCGCGTACATCCCGGCGGCCGTGTCGTCGAAGGTGAACAGCGGGCCGCTCAGGACCAGTACGCCCGCGAGCGCGCCGTCCGGGCCGCGTACGGCCACGGCCAGCGCCCGCCGCGCCGCCCCCGGATCGGCCGCGTCGAGTGTCCAGCCTGCCCGGGCCGCTTTGGCGAGCGCCTCGGCGTCCTCCGGCTCGTTCCCGGCGGACGCTCCCTCCAGCGCCCGTACGAGCAGGCCCCCGGCGCCCGCCGTGAGCCGCTCGCGCTCGCCCGGCCGCGGCCCGGACGCCAGCCCCGTGCCGGGCGCGCTCACCTCGACGTGCACGAGCCACTCGCGGTCGCGCACCGCGTACGAGGCGAACAGCCCCGTCCGGGCGTGGAGTTCGTCGAGGACCGGGCGGACGTGGCGCAGGACGGGCTCCTCGGCGAGCACCGCGGCCGCGAGGCCGAGCAGGCGCGGGCCCGGCCGGTAGCTGCCGCCCTCGGCGGCCTCGGCGAAGCCCGCGGCGGCGAGTGAGCGCAACAGCCGGTGCACGGTGGGCTTCGCGAGCCCCGTACGCCGTGACAGCTCGGCGAGCCGGTGCGGCGCGCCCGTCGCGACGAGCGCCGACAGGACCTCCATCGCCTTGTCCACCGGGCCCGGAGCGGCCCGCTCGCCAGGACCCGCCGCGAGGCCCGTACCCGGCGAAACGTCCGGAGCCACCAGGGCCGCTGACTGCGAAGGACTGTTGACCGTTTTCCCCATGGGGTTTAGCTTACCCGCACTGCATTCCATCTGCCGGAACGGGTGTGTTGCTCAATGGAACGAATACCTCGGGGTGCGCCACGCGGGCCCCGCCCGTCGCGCCGCACCGTGCTGCGCTACGGCGGAGCGGCCGTGCCCGCCCTCGCCGCGACGGGGCTCCTCACCGGCTGCGGCACCGAGCCGGCCACCCACGCGGGCAACGTCCTCCGCGTCTCCCAGACCGGCGACCCGAAGACGATGGACCCGCAGAAGCAGGGCGACATGGTGTCGATGAACGTCCTCGTCAACATCTTCGACACGCTCACCGTCCGGGGCCGCGACAACAAGCTGAAGCCCGGCCTCGCCCTCACCTGGAAAGCCGTCTCGCCGAAGGTGTGGCGCTTCACGCTGCGCCCCGGTGTCCGCTTCCACAACGGCGAGGTATGCGACGCGAAAGCGGTCAAGTTCAGCCTCGACCGGCTCCTCGACCCCGCCACCAAGTCCCCCATCGTGGAACTGCGGTACGTCGACGGCGTCACCGTCGTGGACGCGCACACCGTCGACGTCCACACCTCCGTGCACGACCCGATCCTCCCGGACAAGGTCTCGCTCTTCGGCGGTGTCGTCGTCCCGCCCCGCTACCTCGCCAAGGTCGGCGACGACGGCTTCGCGAACCACCCCGTGGGCACCGGGCCGTTCACGTTCGCCCGCTGGCAGCGCGACCACGAACTGCGCCTGCGCGCCTTCCCCCGGCACTGGAGGGGCCGCCCCGGTCCGGACGAAGTCGTCTTCACGCCCGCGCCCAACGCCTCCTCGGCGCTCGCCGCCCTCCAGAGCGGCGAGGTCGACCTCGTCAGCGGCCTCACCCCCGACGCCGCCCAGCAACTCGACGGCTACCCCGGCGTCCACCTCGACCACCACACCGGTATCCGCACCTCCTACCTCTCGCTCGACACCCTCACGGACGGACCGCTGCGCGACCGCCGCGTGCGCCAGGCCCTCAACCACGCCGTCGACGTCCCGCTCCTCATCAAGGCCGTGCTCGGCGGCAAGGCGCAGGAGGTGCCCGCGATGATTCCGCGCGGCGCCTTCGGCTTCGACGAATCCATCGCCTCCTACACCCGCTCCGTCCGCCGCGCCAAGCACCTCCTCGCCGCGGCCGGCCACCCGAACGGCTTCCACACCACTCTCACCGCCTCCAACACGGACGCCAACGTCGCCGAGGCACTCTCCGGGCTCCTCGCCCGCGCGGGCGTGCGCGCCAGGGTCAACCTGCTCGATCCCGGCACCTACGCGCAGCGCCTCACCTCCGACAACCACGGCGCGCTCGGCCCGATCTACCTCGCCGCCTCCACCGTGTGGACCCTCGACGGCGAGAGCATGCTCCAGTCCAACGTCCGCTCCGACCGCCGACAGAGCCGCTGGCACGACAAGCGCGCCGACGCCCTCGTGGACGCCGAGGAGCTCTCCGTCGAACCGGCCACACGCCGCCGCGCCTTCAGCCGCCTCCAGGAACTCCTCAAGACCGAGGCGCCGTTCGTGCCGCTGTACCAGATCGACAACATCTACGCCCGCAACAACCGCCCCCACTGGACGCCCGGCGCCGCCGGAGTGCTCGACATGGCGAGTGCGGAGGTCACCCGATGAGCGCCACGCTCGCTCCCACCCCGCCACCCGCGACGGTGCGGCGGCCCGGCCGCCCGGGGCACATCCTGCGCACCCTCGCCCTCCGCGTCGGCACCGCGCTCCTCGTCCTGCTGTGCACGGCGACCGTCGCCTTCTTCCTCGTCAGGCTCTCCGGAGACCCCGTCAAGGTCCTCCTGCCGCCCGACGCGACCGCCCAGCAGGAGCACGTGCTGCGACACAGCCTCGGCCTCGACCGCCCGCTCCTGACGCAGTACCTCGACTACCTGTGGGGCCTGCCGCGCCTCGACTTCGGCGACTCGCTCTTCTACAACCAGCCCGTGCGCACCGTGCTCGCCGACCGCATCCCCGCGACCCTTCTCCTCGCGGCGGGCGCCCTCGTCGTCACGCTCGTCGTCGCGCTCCCCGCCGGGACCGTCGCCGCGATGCGCCGCGGCCGCGCCACCGACCGCTCGGTCATGACCGGCGTCCTCCTCGGCCAGTCGACGCCGCCCTTCTGGGTCGGCATCCTCCTCGTCCTCGTCTTCGCCGTCGGCCTGCACGCCCTGCCCGCCTCCGGGTACGGGAGCTTCGCGCACCTCGTGCTGCCCTCGGTGACGCTCGCCGTCTACTCCGTCGCCGTCGTGGCCCGGCTGCTGCGCTCCTCGCTCGTCGACGTCCTCGCCTCCGACCACATCCGCACCGCCCGCGCCCGCGGCCTCGGCCCGGTGCGGACCGTCCTCACGCACGGGCTGCGCAACGCCTCGCTGCCCGTCGTCACCGTCGTCGGCCTGGAGGTCGGCAGCCTCCTCGGTGGCGCCATCCTCACCGAACAGGTCTTCTCCTGGCCCGGCGTCGGACGCCTCACCGTCGAGGCCATCTCCAACCGCGACTTCCCCCTCGTCCAGGCCACGATCCTGCTCTTCGCCGCGACCTTCGTCGTCGTCAACCTCCTCGTCGACCTCTCCTACAGCCTCCTCGACCCGAGGGTGAGGACCCGCGCATGACCACGACCACCGCACCCCCCGCCGGCGCGCCGGCCGCCCCGCCCGCGACCGCGAGCACCCGCGCCGCCGCCGTGCGCTCCCTGCTGCGCAACAAGCTCGCCGTCGCGGCCCTCGCCTTCCTCCTCCTCGTCCTCGTCTGCGCGGTCCTCGCCCCGCTCATCGCACCGGCGGACCCCAACGCGCAGGACCTCCTCGCCCGCCTCAAGCCGCCCGCCTGGCAGGACGGCGGCAGCTCCGCGCACCTCCTCGGCACCGACCAGCTCGGCCGCGACCTGCTCTCCCGCGTCATCTACGGCACGCGCGTCTCGCTCATGGTCGGCGCGGGCGCGGCCCTCCTCGCCGGTGTCCTCGGCACCCTCGCGGGCCTCGCCGCCGGGTACTTCGGCGGCTGGACCGACCGCCTCCTCATGCGCCTCGCCGACGTCCAGCTCGCCTTCCCCGCCATCCTCCTGGCCCTCGCCGTCGTCGGCTTCGTCGGCTCGGGCCTCTGGTACGTGATCCTCGTCCTCGGCATCACGGGCTGGGTCTCCTACGCCCGCGTGGTGCGCTCCGAGGTGCTGTCCCTGCGCACCCGCGACTTCGTCACCGAGGCGCACGCGATCGGCGTGCGGCATCCCACGATCATGCGCCGCCACCTCCTGCCCAACGTCATGGCGCCCCTCGCGACCATCGGCACCCTGCACATCGCCGCCGCCATCGTCGCCGAGGCGTCCCTGAGCTACCTCGGCCTCGGCGTCCCCAAGGAGACCGTCACCTGGGGCGCGATGCTCGCCGACGGACAGCTCTACCTCGGCACCTCGTGGTGGGTCGCCGTCTTCCCCGGCATCGCCCTCATGCTCACCTCCCTCGCCGTCAACATCACCGGCGACGCCCTGCGCGACGTCGCGGACCCGAAGGCATACCGCCGATGACCGACACCGCATCCCCGAACACGCCGGACACGCGGCCCCCCGCCCCGGATACCGCGCCCGTCCTCCAGATCCAGGACCTCCACGTCGACTTCCGCCTGGAGTCCCACACCGTCCACGCCGTACGCGGGGTGAACTTCGCCGTCCACGCGGGGGAGACCCTCGCCGTCGTCGGCGAATCCGGCAGCGGCAAGTCCGCCACCGCGCTCGCGGCTCTGCGCCTCAACCCCGAACCGCCCTGCGCCTACCCGCGCGGCGAGGTCCTCCTCGACGGCGCCGACATCCTGCACCGGCCCGAGCGCGCCCTGCGCCGCCTGCGCGGCAGCGACATCTCCATGGTCTTCCAGGACCCCATGACGAGCCTCGACCCGCTCCAGCGCTGCGGCCACCAGGTGAGCGAGGTCCTGCGCCTGCACGGCGGCCACAGCCGCCAGGAGGCCCGCGCCGCCGCGCTCGACGCCCTCGCGGACGTCGGCATCCCCGATCCCGAGCGCCGCTACCGCCAGTACCCCCACGAACTCTCCGGCGGCCTGCGCCAGCGCGTCATGATCGCCTCCGCACTCGTCGCCCGCCCCCGCGTCCTCATCGCCGACGAACCCACCACCGCGCTCGACGTCACGGTGCAGCGCCAGATCCTCGACCTCCTCACGGACCTGCGGGAGCGCCACGGCATGGCCGTCGTCCTCATCACGCACGACCTCGGGGTCGTCGCCGAGACCGCCGACCGCGTCGTCGTCATGCGCCACGGCGAGGTCGTCGAGAACGGCGACGTCGAGCAGGTCTTCGCCCGCCCCGCCCACCCGTACACCCGCGCCCTCCTCGACGCGACGCCCCGACTGGAGCCCGCCGCATGACCGCGACCGCCACTCCGCTCCTCGAACTGCGCGGCCTGCGCAAGGAGTTCCCCGGGCGTCCGCCGAGCGTCGCCGTCGACGGCGTCGATCTCACGGTCCACGAGGGCGAGACCCTGGCCCTCGTCGGCGAGTCGGGCTGCGGCAAGACGACGCTGACCCGGCTCCTCCTGCGCCTCACCGAACCCACCTCCGGCACCGTCCACTTCGACGGGACCGACCTGCACGGCCTCGACCACGCCGCCCTGCGCCGCTTCCGCCGCCAGCTCCAGGTCGTCCTCCAGGACCCGTACTCCAGCATGAACCCGCGCCTGCGCGTCGCCGACATCGTCGCCGAACCCCTCGTCACGCACGAGCCCGGCTACCGGGGCAGGGGCGGCCGGGCGCGCCGCCGCGCCCGCGTCGCCGAACTCCTCGACGCGGTCGGGCTCGACCCGGCCGTCCTCGACCGCTACCCGCACGAGTTCTCCGGCGGCCAGCGCCAGCGCGTCTCGATCGCCCGCGCCCTCGCGCTCGAACCCCGCCTCGTCGTCCTCGACGAGCCCACGAGCGCGCTCGACGTCTCCGTGCAGGCCCGTGTGCTCGACCTCCTCGCCGAACTGCAACAGCGGCTCGGCCTCACGTACCTCTTCGTCTCGCACAACCTCGCGGTCGTGCGGCAGATCTCCGACCGCGTCGCCGTCATGCGCGCGGGCCGCATCGTCGAGACCGGCACGGCCGCCGATGTCTTCGCCCACCCCACCCACGACTACACCCGCGCCCTCCTCGACGCGGTCCCCGTGCCCGACCCCCGCCGTCGCCGCCGGAGCGCGGCATGAGCCCGGCACCACAGGCCGCACGGGACCGACCGGCCCGCTCGACGGGAGGGGGCCGACCGGCGCGCGGCTCGACGGGAGGGGGCCGACCGGCGCGCTCGACGGGAGGGGGCCGAGTCGCGCGGTCCGCCTCAGCGCCCCGAGAGCACGAGGCCCGCCGCGCCGAGCAGCGCGACATCGTCCACCGCCGCCTCGCTCACCACGACCCGCACCGGCTCCCCGGCGCCGAGCACGTCGGCGCGCAGCCGTTCCTCGACCAGCGCCCGGAACCGCTCGCCGCCCTCGCGGGCCTCCCCGTGGAGCACGAACAGGCCACAGGCGAAGAGCTGTTGCACCGTCGCGAGCCCGAGCACCAGGTTCTCCGCGTACTCGCTGACGAGCCGCGCGGCCTCCTCGCCCGGGGCGGCGACGAGGGCCCCGAGCGACACCTCGCCGCCGAGCCCCAGCTTCCGCGCCCGCTCGCGCAGCCAGCGCGTCGTGGCGACCGTCTTCCAGCACCCCCGCCGTCCGCAGGTGCACCGGCCCCCGCTCGCCGAGACCGTCATGTGCGCGCCGCTGCGCCCGCCGGGCGGGGCCACGACCTCACCCGCGTACAGGATGCCGACCCCGAGCACCTCGCCCGTCGACACGGAGGCGAAGGAGCGCCGCCCGCGCCCGGGCCCGAACCAGCGGTCGCCGAGCACCTGCACCCTCGCCCGGTGCTCGACCCGCACCGGGGCCCCCACGAGCGCCTCCAGGCGCCGCGCCACCGGGTAGCCGCGCAGCGCGGGCGCCTCGTTCACCTCCACGACGAGCCCCGCGCCCGGGTCCACCACCCCGGCGGCGGCGACCCCGACACCGAGCGGCGCGCCCCCGGCGAGCAGCCCCGCCACCTCGGCGAGCGCCGCGTCCACCGCGTCCGCGCCCGCCGCCGGGTCGAAGACCGCGTCGGCCCGCTCCCGCACCACGCCCGCGCCGCTCAGCAGCGCCGCCCGCACCCGTCCCGGCAGCACCTCGACGGCGCCCAGCGCGCCCGGGCCCGCCGCACCGCCGTCGCCGTGCGTGACGGCCGGGGACGGCACCAACCGCAAAGGAGAACGTTCATGCGCCATACGCCGACTCTGCCACGCCGCACCACCGGGGTGACACCCGCGTGAGCCACCGGTACCTGACCGAGACCACCTGGCGGGAGACCCGCGAGGCCGCCCCCGACGCCATCGCCCTGCTGCCCATCGGCTCGCAGGAACAGCACGCCGCGCACCTCCCCCTCGGCACCGACACCCTCCTCGCCGAGGCCGTCACCGAGCGTGCCCTCGCCCACCTCGCCGACCGCGCGGCGGAAGGCGAGCGGGTCCCGCACGTCGTACGGCTGCCCACCCTCCCGTACGGGCACAGCCCCCACCACCTCTTCGCCGCGGCCCTCACCCTCTCCGCGCACACCCTCGGCCTCGTGCTGGACGAGATACTCGACTCGCTCGCGGCGACCGGGCACCGCAGGGTGCTCGTCGTCAACGGACACGGCGGCAACGACGAGATCATGCGTCTCGCCGTCAAGCGCTTCGCGCTGCGCGCCGAGGTCACGGCCGCCGCCTGTTCCTACTGGTCGCTCGGCGAAGCGGCGGCGGACCCGGAGCACGCCCCGCTCGTCCCGGGACACGCCGGCTGGTACGAGACCTCGCTCATGCTCGCCGCCCACCCCGAGCTGGTCCGCACCCCCGTCCCGGGCCGCGCGCCCGTGGACCCGCCACCGCTCTTCGACCGGCCCCCCTATGGGGGACTGACCACCGAGCGGCACGGCGAGTGGGAACGCGTCGGCGGCAGCACGGACGACGCCTCCGGCGCCCGGCCCGAGCAGGGCGCCGCGCTCCTGGACGCGCGGGCCCGCGCCCTCGCCGACGCCGTCCTCGCCTTCGACCGCGCCACCGGGACCGGTACGGGGACCGCTCCCGGCACGGGCTGAGCCGCCCCGTACCGCCCTCCACACCGCACCACCCGCACCCCCACCCAGCGAGGAAGCACATGAAGATCACCGGCGTCGACGTCCACGTCGTCAACCTCCCCCTCCTCAACCCCTTCACCTCCTCCTTCGAGACCAAGACGGGCGAGACCCGCACCGTCGTCCGCATCCGCACCGACAGCGGCGTCGAGGGCTGGGGCGAGACGATGTGGGGCCGGCCCGTCGCCGCGCTCGTGCGCGTCCTCGCCGAGGACCTGATCGGCACGAGCCCCTTCGCGCTCGAAGCCTTCCACCGCAAGCAGCACATGGTGCCCTTCTTCCACGGCTACCTCGGCTACGCGGCGCTCGCCGCGCTGGACGTGGCCTGCTGGGACGCCATGGGCAAGGCGACGGGCCAGTCCGTCACCGACCTGCTCGGCGGCCCCGTGCGCACCGAGGTCCCCCTCACCGCGCTCATCACGCGCGCCGACGCCCCCGGCGTCACGGGCGCCGACCTGCCGGGGGCCCTCGCCGAGCACACGGCGAAGGTCGTCGCCGAGGGCGGCTTCCGCGCCGTCAAGCTCAAGGGCACCACCGACGTGGCGGGAGACGTCGCGATCCTGCGCGCGCTTCGCGCCGAACTGCCCGGCACCGATCTGCGCGTGGACCCCAACGCCGCCTGGTCCGTCCCGGACTCGATCCGCGCCGGGATAGCCCTGGAGGAACTCGACCTGGAGTACCTGGAGGACCCCTGCGTCGGCATCGAGGGCATGAGCCAGGTGCGCGCGAAGGTCCGCATCCCGCTGTGCACGAACATGTGCCTCGTGCGCTTCGAGGAGTTCGCGCCCGCCGTGCGGCTCGGCGCCGTGGACGTCGTGCACGGCGACGTCTACAAGTGGGGCGGCATCGCGGCGACGAAGGCCCTCGCCGCGCACTGCGAGACCTTCGGGCTCGGCATGAACCTGCACAGCGGCGGCGAACTCGGCATCGCTACCGCCGCGCACCTCGCCGTCGTCGCGAGCACCCCGGTCCTCTCGCGCGCCATCGACTCCATGTACTACCTGCACGCGGACGACATCATCGAGCCCCTGACCCTGCGCGAGGGCAGCCTCACCGTCCCCACCGGACCCGGGCTCGGCGTCACCGTCGACGAGGACAAGCTCCACCACTACGCCGAGGTCAACGCCAAGGAAGGGGACCTGACCCGATGAGCACCGACCCCAGCCGCCGCGCTCTGCGCACCGACGCCGCGCCCCCGCCCGCGGGCGCCTACAGCCAGGGCCTCGCGGCGGGCCCGTACGTGTACACCTCGGGCCTCGGCCCGCAGGACCCAGGGAGCGGCGCGGTTCCCGAGGGGATCGGGGCACAGACCGCTCAGGTGCTCGCGAACCTCTCCGCGGTTCTCGCGGCGGACGGGCTCTCCCTCGCCGACGTCGTCAAGTCCACCGTCCACCTCCAGCACCTGCGCCGCGACTTCGCGGGCTTCGACGCCGCCTACCGCGCCGCCTTCGAGGCCGCGGGCGGCCCGCTGCCGGTGCGCACGACGGTCGGCTCCGACCTCATGGACATCCTGGTCGAGATCGACGTCGTGGCGCTCCGGCGCACGGAGGACTGAGAGCCGCCGGAGGACGGGGGAGGGGCGGCGCCCGCCGGCCGCGCGCCGCCCCTCCCCGTACCACCGGCCGTGTCTCGCCATGCCCTCGTCCGTGCGCCGCGGGGCGTGCCTCCCGCGTGTCACCAGGGCCGCTCAGCGCGCACGCGCACGCCGTACCTTCCTCGGCCGGGGCTCGCAGGGGTGCGACTCCCCGGGGCCGCACCCGGCGCGAGGAGCCCTCAGCCCGTCACCGCGACCGCGGCGCCCGCCATGACGAGCAGCGCGATGTAGGCCCCCGCGTGCAGCGCGTCCGGGACCCGCGGCGGGCGGCGGCGCAGCAGCACCACGACCACCGTCGAACCGGCCAGCAGCGACAGCGCGGCGACGACGTCCACCGCCCCGACCAGCCCGGCCCCCGCGGGTGTGCTCCCCCTCACCAGGAGCGAGACGCACAGCGCGGGCGCCACGATCGCCAGCGTGAGCGGATTGGCGAGCGCCGCCGCCACCGGCATCGGAGCACCCGCCCGGCGCATCAGCGGCACCGTCATCACGCTGCCCCCGACGCCGAGGAACGAGGCGACGGCACCGATCGGCAGGCCCAGCCAGGTCGGCAGCGCGTGCCGCCGCCCCGTGGCCGTGCGGGCCGGGCGCAGGAAGCCGGGCCGCGCCAGCAGGTCCACGACCGTGACCCCCACGTACGCCACGAAGCCCCAGCGCAGCAAGGGGCCCGGCGCGAAGCGCCCGGCCGCCGCTCCGAGTGCCCCGCCCACGCCGAGCAGTACCACGAGCGCCCACCGGCCGCGCAGCGCCCGTGGCGGGGCGGCGAGCGTGGCGACGAGCGCGTTGACCAGCATGACCAGGGCGGACGTCGCCGTCGCCACCCGCACGGCGTCACCGCCGAGCCCGGCGTCCACCACCGTGATCACCGGGACCGTGACGAAGCCCCCGCCGAAACCGAACAGCGCGGTGGTCGCACCGACGCCGAGACCGACCAGAAGAAGTACGAGTACAGACACCCCCCGAGCACATCGCGCCCGGCCCCTGGCGGGCAATCGCAGGCCGGGCGACTTCCTTCGCGACTTCGCCTACCCTGGCCGGGTGCGCAACGTCCCCCTCGACACCCTCGACCACCTCCCGGTCGACGTCCTCCCGCTCGGCACGGACTACCCGCCGGACCACCTCCTCGCCCGGCACACCCACCGCAGGGCCCAGTTGCTCCACGGAGCCTCCGGCGTCATGCGCCTGGAGACCGAGGAGGGCGCCTGGACCGTCCCCGTCGACCGCGCCGTGTGCATCCCGCCCGGGACCCCGCACGAGGTCCACATGCGGGGCGTCACCACCTGGAGCCTGTACATCGAGCCGGACGCCGTCCCCTGGTGGCCCACGTCGTGCACGGTGATCGAGGTCGGCCCCCTGCTGCGCGAACTCCTGCGCGCCGCGAACGACTTGGGCCCCGACTACGACACCGCCGGGCGCGACGGCGCGCTCATCGGGCTCCTGCTGCACGAACTGCGCCGCACCGCGCCCGCCCCGTTCGCCGTGTCGCTCCCGCGCGAGGAACCCTTCCGTGCCCTGTGCCGTGCCTACCTCGCCGCCCCCGACACCGCGCTGACGAACACGGACTGGGCCCGCGCGGCGGCGATGAGCCCCCGCACCTTCGACCGCCGTTTCCACGCGCTCACCGGGACGAGCCCCGCCACCTGGCGCGCCCGTGCCCGCCTCCTCGCCGCCCTCCCGCTCCTGCCCACGCACAGTGTCACCGCCGTCGCCGGACGCCTCGGTTACTCCTCGCCCGCGGCCTTCACCGCCGCCTTCACCCGTGCCTTCGGCGCCCCGCCGTCGAAGCTCGGCTGAGCAAGGGGGAAGCGACGGCATTTCGTCCCCTCAACACCAGGGACGAAACCACTCCGGTGACGAGGCGGGCGTTATGTTGGCATTTGCCTGAAGAGGAGTCGCCGTGTGGCACGACATGCTGACCATTCAGATCCCCATCGTGGAGAAGATCCTGCGCACGGTCTTCGTGTACGCCGTGATCCTGGCCCTCTTCCGGCTCAGCGGGAAACGTGGTCTGGCCAGCCTCAACACGTTCGACTTCGTCGTTGTCTTCCTTCTCTCCAACGTGGTGCAGAACGCGGTCATCGGACCGGACAACAGTCTGCTGGGCGGCCTGGTCGGCGCCGTCACCCTCGTCGCCGTGAACGCGCTAACGAACCGGCTGACCGTGGCGAGACCTCGCGTCGCCCGTGTGCTGGAGGGGACTTCGACGACAGTGGTCGAGAACGGCTCCATCATGACGCGCGCCGCGCGGCGCCTGGCCGTGCGGCCTTCGGAGATCGAGCACGCCGTCCGGATGCAGAACGGTGAAGGGATCGGGGACGTCGCCTCGGCGCGTCTGGAACCCGACGGCCAGCTCATCGTCGTGCTGAAGCAGTCCGCCGGAGCCCCGACGCACGCCGACGTCGAACGACTGGAGCGGCGGCTGTCGGCGATCGAGGGGCTGTTGCGCGCCGGGGCGGGGACCCGTCCGGGCCCGCTCGGCGGACCCGACGACTTCCCGCCCCGGTGACGAGCGGACGCGCGACGGCGCGCGCGTTCAGGCGGCGACCGCCTCCTCGGCGGTGGGGTCCGTGCTGGTACGGCGGGCCGGCCACGGGATGCGGAGGCCGCACAGGGCCACCACGTAGGCGGCTCCCGCGACGCAGCCGAACCCCCACACCAGGCTGCTCGCACTGGCCACGAAGCCGATCAGCGGCGGACCGGCGAGCAGCCCCGTCGTCCCCATGGCCGCGACGAGCGTGAGAGCGTTCCCGCCCTGCTGGGCAGCCGCCACGTAGACGCACGGGGTGACCGCCGCGACGCCGAGCCCGACACAGGCGAAACCGGCGAAGGCCGGCCAGACACCACCGGCGGCGAGCGCCAGGACGAGCCCGGAACCGGCCAAGGCGCTGCCCAGGACGACGACCCGTCCGTCGCCCCAGCGCTCGCGCCAGCCGTCGGCGCACAGCCGCGCGAGGACCATGACGCCGGAGACGACGGCGATGCCCAGGGGCGCGAGCTCCTCCGAGGCGTCGGCGACATCCCTCAGGTAGAGCGCGGACCAGTCGTTCATCGCCCCCTCCACGATCGTCCCGAAGACCATGGCGGCGCACATCCACCACACGGCCGCGCCCGGCAGCGTCCGGCGTCGCGGTTTCGCTTCCGCTCCCGCGTCCTCGGGTGAGGAAGGCGCTGCGGCCTCCTCCGTGTCGGTGAGCAGGCCCGTCCAGGCGCCCGCGGTGAGCAGGAGGAGGAGCCCGGCGGCGACGGCGAAGTGAGCGGTGAGCGAGGACGTCACGAGGTGCACCCCCGAGGCGAGCACCCCCGCCAGGAAGGAGCCGCCGCTGAAGACGGCGTGCAGCTTCGCCATCGTGTGCCGCTCGTACCGGGCTTCCAGCGCCGCGCCCTGCGCGTTCATCGCCGTGTTGAGGCACCCCACGAAGACCCCGTCGACGCACACCACAAGGAGAGCGACCGGGTAGTTGGGAGCGGCGGCCAGCGCGAGGAGGACGAGGGCCAGCGCCGCGGTCGAGAGCAGCGCGAGCCTGCGCGAGCCCAGGCGTCGCATCAGCAGCGCGATCAGGGGGAAGGACACGCAGGAGCCCACCCCCGCCGCCATCAGCAGGAAGCCGACCTCGGCGGCGTTCAGGCCGAGCTCCGATTTCAGCGCGGGAATGCGCGAGGCCCAGGTGGCGTACTGGAAGCCCAGGGCGCAGAAGAGCGCGGCGGTGGCGAACTGCCCGCGCCGGAACGAGGGGACGGGGGAGGGCATGAGGTCAACTCCGCCTGTGGGACGACTGAGGGGCAGGGGGCGCGGCGCGTTCCGGAGAAGGCTCTCGCGACGCGAGCGCGCGGGACATGTAGACGGCCGAGGCGCCGTAGTCGCTGACGGCCACGTCCGGTTGGGCGGCGTAGCCGAGCGCGGCCCAGAAGCGGTCGGCGCCGCCCACCGCGACGAGCGAGACGGAGGTGCAGCCCCGCTCCCGCGCGATGTCCTCCACATGGGCCACGAGTCGGCGCCCGAGGCCCCGCCCGCGCAGGAGGGGGCTCACGACGAGGTCGTGGATGTGCAGGTTCTCGCCCTGCCCGGCCGCCGGTTCGGTCCGTCCCCAGGAGGGAGGGCGTCGCGGCGGGCTGGGCAGGGCGAGCAGATAGCCGCCGACCGCTTCCGCCCCGGCGTCGCGCACCACGAAGCACGTCCCGGGCGAGACCGCCGCCTTCGCTCGGAGGACCGCCGGGCTCTCGGAGAGGCCGAGCGGGGTGTACGCCTCGGCCTCCAGCGAGATGATCCCGGCCCAGTCCGCCGGGACGAGGCCCCGGATCTCGGGCTCCGCCGCCGCGGGTTCCGTTGTCACGGGCCGCGCCGTCACGCGCGTCGCGCTCACCGGCCGTCTCCTCGCGAGGCGGGCGGAGCACCGGTGAGGACGACGGGGAGGGGGGAGAAGCCGTTGAATCCCCGCGTCGTGTAGCTCAGCGCGTACGCGCCGCAGGAGAGGATCTCGACAGGATCGCCCGAGCGCAGATCCTCGGGGACGCGCACGTGCCCGCGATCGTGGGCGAAGGCGTCGTCGCTGTCGCAGGTCGGCCCCGCCACGACCGCCGGGACCCGGGGGGCCGCGGAGCGGGTCGGGAAGCGCAGGCGGTACTGGAGGGCGTCCATCTCGTACAGACCGTTGAACTTCCCGCAGCTCAGGTAGAGCCAGTGCTGAAGCGTCCCGTTGGGCATGCGCCGCTGTGTCAGGCGTACGACGCGGGCGTGGATGGTGCCGTGGTCGGCGACCAGCCACCGGCCGGGCTCCACGACGACGCCGAGGTGGGTGCCGTGGACGGAACGAAGCCGTTCGACCCCCTCCCTGAGCGTGGCGAAGATCTTGTCCAGCGGCGGGTCGAGCGGCTGGCCGTCGGCACTCAGGTACCCCCGCGCGGGCAGGCCGCCCCCGAGGTTCACGTGGTCCAGCCTGATGCCCTCCTCACCCAGCGACTCCAGTACCGCCGCGAGCCGTTCGCACGCGCCGCGCCAGGCGTCGGGGTCCATCTGCTGCGAGCCCACGTGCACCGAGAGCCCGGAGGGCACGAGGCCGAGGGTGACGGCCTCGCGCATGAGCTGCACGCCCTCGTCCGGCGAGCAGCCGAACTTGTGCTTGAGACCCCACAGCGCGCTCCCGCCCTCGACGGCGATCCGGCAGAACACCCGCGCGCCGGGGGCGTGGCGCGCGAGTGCCGCGAGGTCCTCGCGGCTGTCCGTCACGAAGAGGCGCACCCCCAGGGCGTACGCCTCCGCGATGTCCGCGTCGGACTTGATCGTGTTGCCGTAGTGGATGTCCTCGACGGCGAACCCGGCGCGCAGCGCCTGCCGCAGTTCCTGCGGCCCGGCCGCGTCCACCCCGGCGCCCACGGCGGCGAGGGCGCGCAGCACCCCGTCGTCCGGAGCCGCCTTCATGGCGAACCGTACAGTGGCGGAGGGGAGTTCGCGGCACAGCTCGGCGTACCGGGCGCGGATGCCGTCGAGGTCGTAGACGAGCCGGTCGTGACCTTCCGGCCCCTCGGGCGCGGGCGGCGGCGCGGACGTCATCTTTCCTCCTGTACGGCGCGCAGTCCCGCCGGGCCGGCCTGGCGCGCTCCGGCGACGAGGGCGGACCAGGCGTCGATGAGCAGGGCGTAGTCCTCCATGTCCGAGCGGGCCTCCGCCGGCAGTGCCTCGCGCGAGGGGCGCAGGTGGTCGGCGACGTCGGCGTAGCGCCCGCCCAGCCGGCGGTAGGCGTCGTCGACACGGTCGAGGCGATCGAGGTTCTCGGCCGGGTCCACGACGGCGGCGCGCCGCACGAGGGCGGCCACCTGCTCCGCGTCGACGGTGCCGTCGTCGCGCAGGAGCCCTGAGCCCGCGCGGGCGAGCGCCGCGTAGGCGGGGTGGAGGTGCGCCATCGACAGGAGGAACTTCACGAAGCGCGTCTGGTAGGCGAGGAAGCCGGCGTCCGTACGGCGTTCGCCCGTGTAGTAGTTGACGATATGCCGGTTGTGCAGGACACCGGGGAGCCCCGCGTGGTGGACGAGGTGGAGGAGGAAGTAGTCGCTTCCGATGGTGTTCGTCGCCGGTGGCAGCGGGACCCGGGCGTGCACGTCCTGGAAGGCGATGTTGCACATGTCGACGCGCATGGGGTCGACCCGGGTCAGCAGCGTGTGGTCGCGCTCGAAGGCGTCGTTGCCCGCTCCGAGGAAGGACTCGGCGACCAGCGCCCGCCTCTCCTCCTCCGTCGCGTCCGCGGGGGCCCACAGGCTGACCACGTCGTAGTACGCCTCGGGGTCCAGGGCGGCGATCTCCGCGATGTCGACGGAGGGCGGGCCGACGAAGGACGCCCCGACGAGGGAGACGGTGCGGGCGGCCTCCCGCGGGGTGAGGTCGCACTCGTCCACGTCGTCGATCAGGTCGGCGGCCCGCGCCCCCAGCGCCCGCAGCTCGTGGTGGATCGGGAAGACCTTCCGGCCGTCGTGCTCCTGGTAGCGGCTGTCGGAGTCCCTGCGGTGCACGGATACGCAGCCGAGCGCGAGGCTCAGGAGGAACGCCCGGTTGGTGCACGCGCCGTAGGAGGGCGCCGAGGGAAGCATCAGGTCGAGCAGCAGTTCGGCCTTCGGGGTGTCCGTGAGCGCGAGCACGTGACGCAGGAAGGCGCGCTGCTCCTCCTCGTCGACGTGGTGGACGCGTACGCGGGGAGGGAGGGTGAGCCGCCGCAGCGCCGCCCGGTGGGCGGCACGCGTCCGCGGAGCGCTGGAGTCGAGGACGAGGAGGTGGACCTCGACGTCGAAGTGCCCGACCGCGTAGGCGGCTTCCTCGGCCAGGAGCCCCAGCGTGGCCACGCACTCCCGGTCGGTCGGGAGGGTCAGGCAGACGCTGCGCACGAGTCAGCCTCCTTCGTGTCCGCCTCCCGCCAGGAGCGCAGGCCGAGCAGGCGTTCCCCCAGTTCGTCGAGTTCGGGACTGGCGTAGCGCTCGGCCTCCGGGCGTACGGCGTCGCCCAGGAGGGTGCCGTTCCAGGTGGGGGTGCTCAGGTGGCGCCACGAGTCCACCCGCGAGCGCCGCAGTTCCTTGTGCTGCTCCAGAGCGGGCATCATCGACAGGTACTGGACCGCGCGGGCCCCGGCGGTGGAGAGGTTGGGTGCCACGCCGTGCGCGAGGTGGCCGTTGAAGATGAGCAGGTCGCCCGCGCGCAACTCGGGGCGCACGACGGGCATCTCGGTGCGGTCCACGGCCGGACGGATGGGATCGCGGTCGGCCGGCTGCTCGGCCTTCCACCGGTCGAACTGCCGGAAGAGTTCGGGGCAGCACTGGAATCCGCCCTGCTCGGGCACCGTGTCGTTGAGCGCGAGGATGCCCTGGACGCGCTGGGGCGGGATGACGCGCGTGCTGTCGACGTCCCAGTGCAGATCGATGTCGAAACCGGTCGGGCGGTACTCGATCAGGGAGCGGTCGCGAGTCTTGATGTTCGGCGGGTTGAGGTTCAGCCGGTCCAGGGTGACCCACAGCTCGTCGCAGTCCCAGACGTCGGCGAAGGCCTCGTACACGCGCCGGCTCTGCCGGTTCCGCCACATCAGCTCGTGGTGGTACGCCTCCACGAACCCGTAGATGTGCAGCTCCTGGTCCAGCTCGGAGCGGTACTCGCGCTCCTCGTACCAGGTCTCGGGGCGGTCGGGGTCGAGCCCCTGGAACTCCCAGGCGACCTCGAGGAGACGCTCGGCGTCCTCGCGCGGGACGGCCTGCTCGACCACGACGTAGCCGTAGGTCTGCCAGAAGGAGAACTGCTCCTCGCTCAGCACGCGCAGCGGGCGCGTCTTGCGCAGCTCGCGCAGCGCGGTGGCGGCGAGGTAGGTCTCGCCGTCCGCGCTGAAGTAGGGACGGGTGGTCGCGGCACGGTGCAGATACGGGTCGGCCGTGGGCATGACGGAACTCCAGGGCTCTAGAGCGCGGGGATGGCGAGGCGTCGTCCGGGCGCGGTGTCCTGGCCAGGGCACACGGCATGCGCGGACGACGGACGCGAGGGAGGGGAAGGCCGGGGGCGCACGGTTCGGAACGGCGCCTCGCCCCCCCACGTTGGACTAGACCAACGAAGCCTGTCAATGTCTCCTCAGTCACTGACGTCACGTCATTTTCATTACTGACCGGTACTTTTCCACCCGTCCTCCGACTCCGTGTGACGAGGCGGTGAACGATCGACCGAATCTGGTCCAGACCACTTGACAGGGCGCCGCGCGGCGCGTTGGCTCAAAGGTCCAGACCAGGAAGCGGTGCGTCGGCAACTCCGTGCGCCCACTGGCGGTTCGGCAGGCACCACGCGAAGGGCACCCCATGCACAACGAGAAGGAACTGCGCCGCCTCGCGCTCGGCGTCCTCCAACCGGGCTTCGTCGGCACCACCGCTCCCGAGTGGCTTCTCGACTGCCTCCGGGACGGCCTCGGCTCCGTGGTGCTCTTCTCCCGCAACATCGAAACGCCCGAGCAGGTGGCCGCTCTCACCGCGCGCCTGCGCGCCGAGAACCCCGAACTCGTCATCGCGATCGACGAGGAGTCCGGCGACGTCACCCGCATCGAGTCCCGCACCGGTTCCAGCCGCCCGGGCAACCACGCCCTCGGGTACCTCGACGACACCGCGACGACGCACGCCGTCGCCCAGGACCTCGGCCACACGCTGCGCGCGGCGGGCGTCAGCCTCGACTACGCGCCCAGCGCCGACGTCAACAGCAATCCCGACAACCCCATCATCGGCGTCCGTTCCTTCGGCGCGGACCCCGGCACCGTGGCCCGCCACACCTCCGCCTGGATTCGCGGCCTCCAGTCGGCGGGCGTCGCCGCCTGCGCCAAGCACTTCCCCGGCCACGGGGACGTCGCGGTCGACTCCCACCACGGCCTGCCCGTCTACGAGGCCCCGGTCGACGACATCGCCCGCCAGGCGCTGCCCCCCTTCCGCGCGGCCATCGCGGCGGGTGTGCGCGCCATGATGAGCGGACACCTTCTCGTACCGGCCCTCGACCCGGACAGCCCGGCCACCCTCAGCCGCCGCATCCTCACCACCCTGCTCCGCGAGGAACTGGGCTACGAGGGACTCATCGTCACCGACGCCATCGAGATGGGCGCGGTCGCCGACCAGTACGGCATCGAGGGCGCCGCCGTGCGCGCCGTCGCGGCCGGCGCCGACGCGATCTGCGTCGGCGGCGAGAACGCCGACCCGGACATCCCCCGGCGCCTGGCCGACGCCCTGGTCGCCGCCGTCCTCGCCGGTGACCTGCCCGCCGAGCGCCTCGCCGACGCGGCCCGCCGCGTGGCCGAGTTCGCCACCTGGTCGACCGCGCTGCGCGAGAACGCCACGGGCGCGCCCGACCCGTTCGTCGGCCTCGACGCGGCCCGCCGCGCCATCCGCCTCACCGAGGCCGCCCGCACCCGGCTGCCCCTGACCGGCGCCGCACACGTCGTCGAGCTGGCCCCTCGCACCAATCTCGCCATCGGCAAGGAAACCCCGTGGGGACTCGCCGCCCCCCTGCGCGCCCGCACCCCCGCCACCACCTCGCTCCAGTTGCGGGAGGAGGACCTCCCGGCGGACGCCCCCCTGCCCGCCGGAGTGCTCGCTCCCGCCGAAGGGCGCCCTCTGGTCGTCGTCGTACGGGACGCCGGTCGCCACGCGTGGATGCGCCGGGCGCTGACGGACATCGTCCGGACCCGTCCTGACGCCCTCGTGGTCGAGACCGGGCTGCCCGGCCCGCTGCCCGGGGAGGCACACGTCTGCACCCACGGGGCCTCCACCGCGTCCGCCCAGGCCGTCGCCGCGCTCCTCACCGACGGTTCCGCCCCCCACGCGTACGACATCCCGCGGCAGGCGTCCCCCGCCGTCCCGGCCTCCGCCGACCTGACCTGAGATCCGTCGCGCCGCGTCCCGTCCACCGGTCCGGGACCGTGGCGTGCGCGTCGCCGCGCGCCGGAGGCCACTCGCCCACACAGCAGCTCGACAGCAGCTCGCCGAAGCAGGACACGGGAGGGACGCGGGAATGGCCGGTGGCTCCGCGCCGAAGAAGGAGCGGGTCCGCGAACACCTCCTCTCTCTTGTCAGGGGACGCGCGGTGGGAGAGGCCATCCCCTCCGAGCGCGTGCTCAGCGCGCAGCTCGGTGTCTCCCGGCCGACCCTGCGCGCGGCAGCGGACGAACTCGTCGCCTGCGGACTCCTGCGTCGCGAGCACGGCCGCGGCATGTTCGTCGCGGCTCCCGCCCACACCGTGCGGGAACTCCTCCCGACCGGCCGCGGCCCGGCCATGCCGCTCCCCCGGGGCACCACCTCCGGTCAGGTCCTCGCATGCTCCGTGGAAGGAGCGGAAGGGGCCCCGGGACAGCGGCTGCGAGTGGCGCCCGGGGACCTCCTCGTCCACGTCACGAGACTGTGGAGGGCCGAAGGACGCCCGCTGTCCCTCGAACACCTCTACCTCCCGCACGGCCTCGCCCCCGGCCCGCCGACGCACCCGCCCCGGGCCGATGAGCTGTACGCGTACCTTGAGGAGCACCGCCGGGCCGAGCAGTACGAGGCGGTCCAGTCGACCGAGCCGGTCCTCGTCGACGAGACCGAGGCCGCCGTCCTGGAGGTCGCTCACCTCTCCCCGGCGCTTCTCATCGAACGCCTCACCACCGACGAAACGGGCCGTCCCGTCGCATACGTGCGCGCCGTCTACCGGGGTGACCGCTACCGCGTCGTCTCCCGGCTCTCTGCGTCACGGCCGCGCCTGTGTGACACCGCTCCGCCGCCTTCACGCGCCGTGGTGGGGGACAAGAGCGGGGTGCGCCGGGGGGACAGCCCTTGACCCGTGCCAACGCGGGGGGCCCGCTCAGGGAGGGGCCCGAGGCTGCGGGCCTCCTCTCCACGACCTCGCGCCTGGTCATTCCCGCAGACCACGGCACGATTGCCGGGCCGGGGCCGGTGAACGGCAGGCAACGGCCGCAGCCGCGTCCTTGCGTTGCTGACCCCTGAGCCGGGGGAGTGGCCGGCCCTCCCGCTTCTCGGGGGAGGCGCCGCACTCCCTCTTGGCGAGCAATACCTGCGTACCGGGAACCGCGCCCGAGTCGAGGTACCTACCGGGAACCGCGCCCGAGTCGAGCGTTCCGAGGTCCGACGCCCCGGACGGTGCGATCACACGATCTTCGTGGCGCCCGCGTCGATCGCCCAGTTCTGGCCGATCGCGCTGGGCATGGTGGGTGAGGCGAGCAGCAGTACGGCGCGGGCGATCTCGGCGGGATCGATCATGGCGTCCACGAGCATTCCGTTCTGCTTGGGCATGGCCTTGAGCAGGGTCTCGTGCGCGACCCCCAGCCCCTTCGCGACGCGGGCGACGTATCCGTCCTCGCCGGTCGTGAGGCTGGTCCGCGTGAGGGAGGGCGACACCGTGTTGACGCGGACCCCCGAGGCCGCCACCCGTTCGGCGAGCCCTCGCGTGAAGGAGTTGAGCGCGGCCTTGGCCGAGGAGTAGGCCAGCGGCTCTCCGCCGGGGCGCCGCGCGGCGTCGGAGCTGATGTTGACCACCGCGCCCTGGGCGCGGACAAGGGCCGGCAGGGCGGCCCGGGTGACCTCCACGGCGGCGGTGAAATTGAGGGTGAGGGCTGCGGCCCAGGCGTCCTCCGCGGCGTCGAACGGATCTCCCACCGTCCCGTCCGGCAGCACCCCGCCGCCGACGTTGTTGACCAGGACGTCCAGCTGCGGGATGCCGGTCAGAGCCTCGTCCACCAAGGCTCGGGGGCCGTCGGGGGCCGACAGGTCCGCCGCGATGAACTTCGCGCCTGTGTCGTCCAGTTCGGGGGTGGTGTGCCGGGCGGTGGCGGTGACCCGGGCCCCTTCGCCGATGAACGCGCGAACGAGGGCGAGACCGATCCCCCTGCTCGCCCCGGTGACGAGGACATGTCGTCCTTCAAGCTGAAGGTCCATGGCGGACTCCCTTTGGTGGGGTGCTCTGACTGATTAATTAATGCGCCGAAGTCGCAGTAAAGTCAATAACTGCGACAGTGGAGTATCAGTTGGCTTCGCTACGATAGCGCAGACCAAGGAGACGACATGGGTGAGACAGGCACGTCCCGGCGGATGCGGGCCGACGCCGAGCGCAGCGTGGCCCGCATCCTGGATGCCGCTGAGACGGTCCTGGCGCAGGACCCGGCGGCACCACTGGAGCGGGTCGCCGACGCCGCCGGACTGACGCGCGCCACCGTGCACCGGCGGTTCGCCTCGCGGAAGGTGCTGCTGGACGCCCTGGCCGAGCGGCTGACCCGGCGCTATCTGCTCGGTCTCGCCGAAGCCCGTGTCGACACCGCCCCGCCTCTGATCGCGCTGTACCGGGTCACCGAGAGAGTCTTCGAGCTGAAGCTCAGCCATCGCTTCGCCATCCAGCTCACCGAAGCGCTCACCCCGGAAGTCCGCAACGGCCTGTGCACGCTCTTCGCGCGCCTCCACGAAGCAGGCGTGATCACGGCAAGCGATCCGGACTGGTGCCAGCGCGTCTATCTCGCGCTGCTGCACGAAGTGCACGACCTGCCCGCCGACGCACCGGCGCTGGCCGCGGGCGAGGCGCCGGACGAGGACGCGAGAAGGGTGGACCTGCAGGTCCGCACGGTCCTCGGAGCCCTGAACGGCAGCTCGCCCTCGCTGCTCGCGGGCGGCCCGCCGAACGAGACGAACGTCGGCTGACGCCGTGCCCCACCCCGTCATGGGTGGGCGGTCCCGCATACGTACCGGACCGGGAACGCCCCGGTGCCTCCCCCCAGTCCGCCGTCCCGGTACCGGGACGATGCGCCCCGGCCGCGGTGACGGCTACCCGTTCCCCTCCGGGTCGGCCCCGCCGGCCGCCAGCGCGGCCCCGAGCGGCGTGCGCTCGTACAGCACGCGGTGACCCTGGCGACGGGACACCAGCAGCCCCGCACCGCGCAGCGCGGACAGGTGCGCGGACACCGAGGAGGGGGCCAGTCCGAGCCGCTCGGCAAGGCCGGTCGTGGACGCCGGGTCGGTCAGCGCGCCCAGCACGCGCGCCCTGGCCTGGCCCAGGAGCCGTGCCAACGCCTCGGAGGCGTCCGGACCCGTGGTACGCCATAGCGCGCCGATCCCGCGTGCCGGATAGATCAGGGCCGGCTGCCAGGGTTCCTCGTAGCCGCCCGCCAGGTCCGGCCAGACGAACACGGACGGCATCAGGACCAGCCCGCCGCCCTCCAGGACGCGCTCGTGGTCCCCTCGGGTGCCGTTCACCGTGAGCGTGGAATCGCGCCATCGCACTCGGGGCCCGAACTCGCCCAGCAGTGCTGCCAGACCGCCGTCCGCGAGCCTCTGGGAACGGTAGGCGACGTCCGCCTCCAGCAAGGCCCGCAGCTGTGGCCAGTCCGGCTTCACCAGGACTTCCCAGGCGTGTCGTAGACGGTCCGCCAGGAGCGCCACGGCGTTCTCCGGATCGGCGAGCAGCGTCCGGCCCGTCCGGCTGCGAGCGGCGCCCGGCGTGTCGGCCAAGGCAAGCGCCATCTCCTTGCGCGCGACCGCTGGATCGGTCGCGCGCACCCGCGCGAGCTCCTCCTCGAACGTGGCCAGTGGTCCGGGCGGAGGCGGGCTCCAGAAGTCCGGGATGTGGCCGCCCTCCGGCATCAGCAGCCCGACCGGGCCCAGATCGAGCGCCGCCGCCCTCTCCCGCGTACGCCGCAGCCACGGCAGGTGGTATCCGCGTCCGGCCCCGCGCAGCGCGAGCCGGACAGCGGCCTGCGTCTCCCACAGAGGCGAGATCGCAAACCGCACGCGCAGCAGGTCGCGTGCGTCGAAGCGCAGATGGAACGGCATGCGGTGAACCTTCCCACCCGTGGAGGGGATCTCCAACGACGCCGGGACATTCGTCCTGAGCCGAAGGGATGGAATCGCCCGTCCTCCCGCCACAGGCTCACTCCCATGTCCACCTCACCACCGGTCGCACCCGCCGGCTCCCCCGGTCATGTTCCCGACGCCCGATCCGGCTACCGCGCGGTACTGCGCGTACGGGAGTTCCGGGCCGTGTTCGCCGCGCACCTGTTGTCCGTGCTCGGCGTCGTCGTCAGCGAGATCGCCCTCACAATCCTCGTCTACGACCTCACCCGCTCCCCGCTGTTGAGCGCGCTCACCTTCGCGGTCGGATTTCTGCCCTACCTGATCGGCGGCACTCTGCTGAGCGGCGTCACCGACCGTTACCCGGCCCGCCGTGTCCTGGTCGGATGCGATCTGCTGTGCGCGCTCATCGTCGCGGGCATGGTGCTGCCCGGCGTTCCGGTCATCGTGCTGCTGGGCCTGCGCTTCCTGCTCGCCGTCATCGCCCCGGTGTTCACCGGGACCCGCATGGCCGCGCTGACCGACATCCTGGGCGAGGGCGACCTGTACGTCCTCGGACGCTCGCTGTTGCGCGTCGTCTCGCAGAGCGCGCTCCTCGCGGGCTACGGCGCGGGCGGCGTACTGCTCGCGGTGTTCTCCCCTCGCGGCGCGATCACCGGCACCCTGCTCACCTTCCTGTGCTCGGCGGCCCTGCTGCGCTGGGGCACCCGGGCCCGTCCCGCCCGTCACGTCCGAAGGCGGGCGCGGTTGCTCGCCGAATCCCTGGCCGGGGCCCGGTATCTCTTCGCCGACCGCCGCACCCGTGCCCAGGTCCTGCTCTTCTGGGTGCCCGCCATGTTCGTGGTGGCGCCCGAGGCGCTCGCCGCACCGTACGCCGACAGCATCGGCGCCTCCCCGGCCGCGCTCGGCCTGTTGATGTGCGCGATGCCCGCCGGGCACATCGCCGCCGAACTCGGCGCCGGGTCGTTGCTCGCTCCGCGTACCCGCTCGCGGATCGTGTATCCGCTCGCCGCCCTCGGGCTGCTCCCGCTCGCCGGGTACGCGCTGCGGCCCTCGCTCGTCTGGGCGATACCCCTCTTGGTGCTGGCCGGTGTCGGCGGCGCCTACGCCGTGGGGCTGGACCAGTGGTTCGTGGCCAGCGTGCCCGAGGAGCTGCGCGGCCGGGGCATGACGCTGATGACGGCGGGCCTGATGACCGTGCAGGGGATCGGCATGGCACTCGCCGGGCTCGCCGCCGAGTTCTGGCCGGTGCACCGCGTCGTCGCCGGCTCCGCGGTGCTCGGCACCGCTGTCTGCGTCCTCCTGGTGGCCGAAGCACGCAGAGCGCGGGCACGTCCCGAGACCTGGCGCGCCGACGAAGGTGCCGGAGCCCTGTAGGCCGCTTCCGGCCGGTCCGCCGGCGTCGCGCGGTCCCCCGGGCCGGGGCACGGTGGCGTGCGAGGTGTGCATGGCGGTATCGGGCCGGGAGGAGTCGCGTGCATGGCCGTGCCGGGCCGCGGCGCGTCACGGGGGCGAGACGTGACGGCATCGAGAGAGCGTTCCGGGGTCCGTCTGCCTCGTCAACGGGGCGACGCGCTCGCCCGCCCCGTCAGCCGCCCTCCGCACCCGTCCGTGCGCCTTCCGCGTGTCGTCTCGTGTCGCCGCAGAAAATCATGCAAGCGCGCTTGCTTGTTTTGTCGCGTGCTGTGATGCTGCACTCTGCGAGGCCCCGTGTTTTCTCCAACACCGTTAAGGAGCAACCGCGTTGACTCCCTCAGCCTCCTCGGCGCCCTCCGCCCCGCTCCGGGTCGGCAACGCGTCCGGTTTCTACGGTGACCGCTTCTCGGCCGTGCGGGAGATGCTGTCGGACGGGCCGCTCGACGTGCTGACGGGGGACTACCTCGCCGAGCTGACGATGCTCATCCTCGGTCGCGACCGGCTCAAGGACCCGGCGGCCGGATACGCCCGCACCTTCCCGCGTCAGCTCGCCGAGTGCCTCCACCTCGTCGCCGAGCGCGGCGTCCGCGTCGTCACCAACGCGGGCGGCCTCAACCCGGCGGGGTTGGCGGAGGAGTTGCGGCGGCTCGTGCGCCGCGAAGGGCTCGGCATACCCGTGGCGTACGTGAGCGGGGACGACCTCCTCGCCCGCCCGGAGGCCGCGGGCCGGGAGAGCTGGGGCGAGGGGGTGCTCACAGCCAACGCCTACCTCGGCGGACACGGCATCACCGCGTGCCTGCGCTCGGGCGCCCAGCTCGTCGTCACCGGGCGCGTCACCGACGCCGCGCTGGTCAGCGGCGCCGCCGCCGCGCACTTCGGCTGGAGCCCGGACGACCACGACCGCCTGGCGGGCGCCGTCGTCGCGGGGCACCTCCTGGAGTGCGGCGCCCAGGTCACGGGGGGCAACTACAGCGGCTTCACCGCCCACGACGTACGCCGCCCCGGCTTCCCGCTCGCCGAGATCGCCGCGGACGGCAGCGCGGTCCTCACCAAGCATCCCGGCACGGGCGGCGCCGTCACCACGGGCACCGTCACGGCCCAGCTCCTCTACGAGACGGGACCGGCGCGCTACCTGGGGCCCGACGTCGTCGCCCGCCTCGACACGGTACGGATCGCGGCCGAGGGCCCCGACCGGGTCCGCGTGCACGGGGTACGGGGGGAGGCGCCGCCGCCCACGCTCAAGGTCGGCCTCTGCCGCCTCGGCGGCCACCGCGGCGAGGTCGTCTTCGTCCTCACCGGGCTCGACATCCCCGCCAAGGCGGCGCTCGTCCGCGCCCAGCTCGCCGACGCCCTCGCCGCGCGACCGCCCGCACGCGCCGACTGGGAACTCGTCCGCACCGACCATCCCGACGCCGCCACCGAGGAGACCGCGAGCGCCCTGCTCCGCCTCGTCGTGCGCGATCCCGACCCCGAGGTCGTGGGGCGCGGGATCGGCGCCGCCGCCGTCGAACTCGGCCTCGCCGGCTACCCCGGCTTCCACCTCACCGCACCGCCCGGAAAGCCGTCCCCGTACGGCGTGTTCACCGCGACGACCGTCCCGCAGGCCGCCGTGCGCCACACCGCGCACCTCCCGGACGGCGCCACGCTCGACGTCCCGCCGCCCGCGCGCACCGCCGCACCCCCGCCCACCGCGCCCCGCGTGGAGCTGCCGGCGCCGCCCGGGGCGGGGCCGGTGCGGCGGGTCCCGCTCGGGTTCGTCGCCGGGGCGCGCAGCGGCGACAAGGGCGGCGACGCCAACCTCGGCGTCTGGGCGCGCGAGCCCGCCGCGTGGCCCTGGCTCGTCCACCACCTCACCACCGAGCGCCTGCGCACCCTCCTGCCGGAGACGGCGCCGCTCACGGTGACCCGGCACGTCCTGCCCCACCTCCACGCCGTCAACTTCGTCGTGGAAGGTCTCCTCGGCGAGGGCGCCGCCGCCCGCCACCGCTTCGACCCGCAGGCCAAGGCGCTGGGGGAGTGGCTGCGGGCCCGCCACGTCGACGTACCGGCCGCGCTGCTCGGCCCCGTGCCGCAGGCTCCGCGCGACCCCGACCCCGCGCCCCCCGACGCCCCAGAGGAGACCCGCGCGTGACCCTCCTGCCCACCCTCGTGGACCCCGCCGCGCCCGCCCACCTCGCGCGCCGCGCCGCGCTCCTCGACAAGCTCGCCGCGCTCGGCACGGAGCACGCCAAGGCCCTCGCGGGCGGCGGCGAGAAGTACGTGACACGGCATCGCGGGCGCGGCAAGCTCCTCGCCCGCGAGCGCGTCGAACTCCTCCTCGACCGCGACACCCCGTTCCTCGAACTGTCCCCGCTCGCCGGCTGGGGCAGCGACTGGACCGTGGGCGCCTCGCTCGTCACCGGGATCGGCACCGTGAGCGGCGTCGAGTGCGTCATCACCGCCAACGACCCGACCGTGCGCGGCGGAGCCAGCAACCCGTGGACGCTGAGGAAGGCGCTGCGCGCCCACGAGATCGCCCGCGCCAACCGGCTGCCCGTCATCAGCCTCGTCGAGTCCGGCGGGGCCGACCTGCCCTCGCAGAAGGAGATCTTCATCCCCGGCGGCGCGCTCTTCCGGGACCTCACGCGGCTGTCCGCCGAGGGAGTCCCGACCGTCGCCGTCGTCTTCGGCAACTCGACGGCGGGCGGCGCGTACATCCCCGGCATGTCCGACCACGTCGTGATGGTCAAGGACCACGCGAAGGTCTTCCTCGGCGGTCCACCGCTCGTCAAGATGGCCACGGGCGAGGAGAGCGACGACGAATCACTCGGCGGCGCGGACATGCACGCCCGTGTCTCGGGCCTCGCCGACCACCTCGCCCTCGACGAACCCGACGCGCTCCGCCTCGCCCGCCGCGTCGTCGCCCGCCTGAACCACCGCAAGGCCCACCCCGCCCCGGAACCCGCCCCGCCCCCCTGCCACGACCCCGAGGAACTCCTCGGCCTCGTCCCCGAGGACCTGCGCGAGCCCTTCGACCCGCGCGAGGTCATCGGGCGCCTCGTCGACGCCTCCGACTACGACGAGTTCAAGCCCCTCTACGGCACCAGCCTCACGACCGGCTGGGCCCGCCTGCACGGCTACCCGATCGGCATCCTCGCCAACGCGCGCGGTGTCCTGTTCAGCGAGGAGTCCCAGAAGGCCGCCCAGTTCATCCAGCTCGCCAATCAGCGCGACATCCCCCTCCTCTTCCTCCACCACACGACCGGTTTCATGGTCGGCAAGGAGTACGAGCAGGGCGGCATCGTCAAGCACGGCAGCATGATGATCAACGCCGTCGCCAACTCCCGCGTCCCCCACCTGTCCGTCCTCCTCGGCGCCTCCTACGGCGCCGGGCACTACGGCATGTGCGGGCGCGCCTTCGACCCGCGCTTCCTGTTCGCCTGGCCCAGCGCCAGGTCCGCCGTCATGGGCCCGCAGCAACTCGCCGGAGTCCTCTCGCTCGTCGCCCGTGCCTCCGCCGCCGCGAAGGGCCGCCCGTACGACGACGAAGCGGACGCCTCGCTGCGCGCGATGGTCGAGCAGCAGGTCGAGGCCGAGTCCCTGCCCGTCTTCCTCTCGGGACGCCTCTACGACGACGGCATCATCGACCCGCGCGACACGCGCACGGTTCTCGGCCTGTGCCTCTCCGCCGTCCACACGGCCGAAGTCCGGGGCAGTCGCGGGGGATTCGGTGTCTTCCGCATGTGAGGGACGGTACCGGCGCGGTCCGTACGCGCCGCGCCGCGCCCGCCCGTACGAGCACACCCCCCGTCCCGCGAGAGGAGTCACCCCATGACCGTCACCCCGCGCCCCGTCACCCGCCTCCTCGTCGCCAACCGCGGCGAGATCGCCCGCCGCGTCCAGCGCACCTGCCGCGCACTCGGCATCACCACCGTCGCCGTCCACTCCGACCCCGACACGCACGCCCCGCACGCCACCGAGGCCGACTTCGCCGTGCGCCTCCCCGGATCCGCGCCCGCCGACACCTACCTGCGCGCCGACCTCGTCCTCGACGCGGCGCGCGCCGCCGGGGCCGACGCCGTGCACCCGGGCTACGGCTTCCTCTCCGAGAACGCCGCCTTCGCCCGCGCCGTCACCGGCGCCGGGCTCACCTGGATCGGCCCGCCCCCCGAGGCCATCGAGGCCATGGCGTCCAAGACCCGGGCCAAGGACCTCATGGCCCGCGCGGGCGTCCCCCTCCTCGCCGCCGTCGATCCCGCCGAGGCCACCGAGAAGGACCTCCCGCTGCTCCTGAAGGCAGCGGCGGGCGGCGGCGGGCGCGGGATGCGGATCGTTCGGGATCTCGCGGACCTTCCCGGGGAACTCACCGCCGCGCGCGCCGAGGCCCGCGCCGCCTTCGGCGACGACGAGGTGTTCGCCGAGCCGTACCTCGACCGGGGCCGGCACGTGGAGGTGCAGATACTCGCCGACCTCCACGGCACCGTATGGGTCCTCGGCACCCGCGACTGTTCCCTCCAGCGCCGCCACCAGAAGGTGATCGAGGAGGCACCCGCTCCTCTCCTGCCGCCCGCGCTGCGCACGCGCCTGCACCGGGCCGCCGAGGCCGCCGCGCGCGCCGTCGCGTACACCGGCGCCGGAACCGTCGAGTTCCTCGTCGAGAAGGACCGCGCCCACTTCCTGGAGATGAACACGCGCCTCCAGGTCGAACACCCCGTCACCGAGGCCGTCCACGGCGTCGACCTCGTCGCCCTCCAGATCGCCGTCGCCGAGGGCGAGCCCCTGCCGCCCGCCCCGCCCGCCCCGAGCGGGCACGCCGTCGAGGCCCGCCTCTACGCAGAGGACCCCGCCGACGAGTGGCGCCCCCGTACCGGGCGCCTGCACCGCTTCCGCGTTCCCGGCCACCTGCGCACCGACTCCGGGGTCATCGACGGCGACACCATCGGCGTCCACTACGACCCGCTCCTCGCCAAACTCGTCGCCCACGCCCCCACCCGCCGGGCGGCGCTGCGCGCCCTCGCCGACGGACTCGCCCGCACCACCCTCCACGGCCCCGTCACCAACCGCGACCTCCTCGTACGCACCCTGCGCCACCCCGAGGTCGTCGCGGGCGGCGCCGACACCTCCTTCTACGGCCGCCGTCTCGCCGAGCTGACCGCGCCCGGCGACGCCCTCGCCGGGGAACTGGCCGCGCTCGCCGCCGCCGTCGCCCAGGCCCGTACCGCCGCGGGAGGCCGTGGCGGCCCCGGCGGCTGGCGGAACCTCCCCTCGGCCCCCGCGCTGCGCGCCTACCGCGCCGAACCCGCGGGCACCGTCCACGAGATCCGCTACCGCACCACGCGCGACGGCATCCGCCCGGAGGACCACCCCGGCGTCACGGTGGAGCCCGCCTCCCGCCCGGGCACGGTCCACCTCACGCGTGAGGGCGTCCGCCGCGCGTACCACGTCGCCGTCTACGGCGAGGAGGACGGCGCCGAGGTCTACGTCGACACCCCCGGCGGCGCCTCGTACGCCTTCACCGCCCTGCCCCGCTTCCCCGCACCCGTCGCCCCCACCGCGCCCGGCTCCCTCCTCGCCCCGCTCCCCGGCACCGTCGTCCGCCTCGCCGAAGGACTCCGTGAAGGGGCCGAAATCGCCGAGGGAGCACCGCTGTTGTGGCTGGAGGCGATGAAGATGGAGCACCGGGTGAGTGCCCCGCGCGCCGGAGTCCTCGTCCGCCTCCCGGTCGGGCCCGGCCGGCAGGTCGAAGTCGGCGCGCTCCTCGCGGTCATCGCGGACCCGCCCCGGGACACCCCGCGCGACAGCTCACGGGACGGGCTTCGCGACGCCTCGCGCCAGGCACCGCACGACACTTCACGAGACGGCCTTCGCGACACCCGATGCCAGGCACCGCGCGACGCGCCGCACGACGCCCCGCCCGCCCCCGTGCCCGAGACCCCCCGTCCCCCGAAGGAGGACCCCGCACCATGAGTGTTTCCGACATCGTGGAGAGCCAGGAGCACCAGGACCTGCGCGCCGCCGTCGCCACCTTCGCCCGCTCCTACGGCCGCGACTACCTCACCCGCGCGCTCGGCGCCGGGAAGCCCCCGAGTGAGCTGTGGCGCGAGGCGGGCAAGCTCGGCTACCTCGGCGTGAGCATCCCCGAGGGGTACGGGGGAGGGGGCGGCGGGATCAGCGAACTCGCCCTCGTCCTCGAAGAACTCGGCGCCGCCGGATCGCCGCTGCTCATGATGGTCGTCTCCCCGGCGATCTGCGCCACCGTCCTCACCCGCTTCGGCACCGAGGCGCAGAAACGGGCCTGGCTGCCCGGGCTCGCCGACGGCAGCCGCGTCATGGCCTTCGGCATCACCGAACCCGACGCGGGCTCCAACTCCCACCGCATCACCACCACCGCGCACCGCGAGGGCGGGGCCTGGGTACTCACCGGGCGCAAGGTCTTCGTCTCGGGCGTCGACCTCGCCGACGCCGTCCTCGTCGTCGGACGCACCGCCGACGCCCGCAGCGGCCGCCTCAAGCCCTGCCTCTTCATCGTCCCGAGGGACACTCCGGGCTTCACGCGCACGCCCATCGCGATGGAACTCAAGGCCGCCGAGAAGCAGTTCGAGCTGACGCTCGACGACGTGCGCCTCCCCGCCGACGCGCTCGTCGGCGACGAGGACGCGGGTCTCCTCCAGCTCTTCGCCGGGCTCAACCCCGAACGCGTCATGACCGCCGCCTTCGCGATCGGCATGGGCCGCTACGCGCTCGGCCGTGCCGTCGCGTACGCCAAGGAACGCACGGTCTGGAAGACGCCCATCGGCGCCCACCAGGCCATCGCCCACCCCCTCGCCCAGGCCCACATCGAACTCGAACTCGCCCGCCTCATGACCCGCCGCGCCGCCGCGCTCTACGACGCGGGCGACGACATCGGCGCGGGCGAGGCCGCGAACATGGCCAAGTACGCCGCCGCCGAAGCCTGCGCGCACGCCGTCGACCAGTCCGTCCACACCCTCGGCGGCAACGGCCTCACCGAGGAGTTCCAGCTCGCGCCCCTCCTCACCGCGAGCCGCGTCGCACGCATCGCGCCCGTGAGCCGCGAGATGATCCTCAACTACGTCTCGCACCAGACCCTCGGCCTGCCCAAGTCCTACTGACGCCAACGGAGTTGTCGTGACCCTCCTGATCCGCCCCGACGTGCGGGGCGTGCGCGCCGTGCTGCTCGACGCCCCGGAGCGGCGCAACGCCCTCTCCGCGCCCCTCGTCGCCGCGCTCACGACGGCTCTCACCGAGGCGGGCGCGGACCCCGCCGTCCGTGCCGTCGTCCTCGGCCACACCGGGACGACCTTCAGCGCGGGCGCCGACCTCAAGGAGCCCCCCGAGCCCGCCGCGATCCTCACCCTGCTCCACACCGTCGTCGCCCTCCCCAAGCCCGTCGTCGCCGCCGTCACGGGCCACGTACGGGCGGGGGGCCTCGGCCTCCTCGGCGCCTGCGACCTCGGCTTCGCCGGACCGGCGGCCGACTTCGCCTTCACGGAGGCCCGCCTCGGCCTCGCGCCCGCCGTCATCTCCCTCCCCCTCGCCGCCCGCCTCAGCCCCACCGCCGCCCGCCGCTACTTCCTCACAGGGGAGCGCTTCGGAGCCGCGGAAGCCGCCCGCATCGGGCTCGTCACCGAGGCCGTGGAGGACGTGGACGCCGCGCTCGCCCCGGTGCTCGACGCCCTGCGCGCCTGCTCCCCGCAGGGGCTCGCCGAGAGCAAGCGACTCGCCACCGCTACAGTGCTCGCGGACTTCGCCGCGCGCGGCGAGGACATGCTCGCCCTCTCGGCCGGGCTCTTCGCCTCCGCCGAGGCACGCGAGGGAATGACGGCCTTCCTCGAACGACGGGACCCTTCATGGGCACGGTGACACGCGCCGCACGCGGCGGACCACCCCGGCAGGACCGCAGCCGCGCCACGCGCGAACGGCTCCTCGAAGCCGCCGTCACGTGCGTCGCCGAACACGGCTGGACCCGCTCCACCGTCGCCGTCGTCGCGGAACGCGCGGGCGTCTCGCGCGGCGCGGCCCAGCACCACTTCCCTACCCGCGAGGACCTCTTCACGGCCGCCGTCGCCTACATGGCCGAAGAACGCTCCGCGGCCCTGCGCGCTCTCTTCCCCGGCCCCCCGCCCGATCGCCACGCCGTCGTCTCCGCCCTCGCCGACCTCTACACGGGCCCCCTCTTCCGCGCCGCCCTCCAACTCTGGGTCGTCGCCTCGCAGGAGGAGAGCCTGCGCGAGGCCGTCGTCGCGCTCGAAGCCCGCGTGGGCCGCGAGACCCACCGCATCGCCGTCACCCTCCTCGGCGCCGACGAGTCACGCCCCGGGGTGCGCGAAACGGTCCAGGGCCTCCTCGACATGTGCCGCGGCCTGGGCCTCGCCGGCCTCCTCACGGACGACGGCCCGCGCCGGGAGCGCGTGGTGCGGCAGTGGGCCGCGCTCCTCGACGCGGCGCTGGGGGACTGAGGCACGGGGCGGGGACACGGTCGGGGGCACGGGCCTCCTCGTACGAGAGGCACGGCGCACCACCCGCCCGCGCCCGACCGGCGCTCCTGCGCCTCACCCCACGCGCCGCCTCCGCCGTGCCAGCCACGTCTGCGCGATCACCACGACCGCCAGGAACGCGCCGGACACCACCTGCTGGTACGAGGAGTCCAGCGAACCGATCTGGTTGATGATGTTCTGGATCACTTTCAGCAGCAGGACACCGACGAGCGAGCCGCTCAGGAAACCGGACCCGCCGCTCAGGAGCGTCCCGCCGATCACCACGGCCGAGATCGCGTCCAGTTCCATACCGTTGCCGAGAATCGTCACGCCCGAGGCCAGCCACGCCGCGTTCAGGGCGCCCGCGAGCCCCGCGCACAGCCCCGACAGCGTGTAGACGTACGCCTTCGTACGGGCTACCGGCACCCCCATGAGCGCCGCCGCGTCCTCGTTCCCGCCCACCGCGTACACGTACTGCCCGAAGCGACTGCGGCGCAGCGCCACTCCGCCGAGCAGGAACAGCGCGACCGTGAGCCACACCGGGACCCCGACGCCGAGCAGCTTGCTCTGCCCGAGGTGCGTGAACCACGTCGACTTGTCGACAAGGTAGGTGTTCGCGCCCTCGTCCGTCACCGCGAGCAGCAGCCCCCGCGCGCCCAGCATCGACGCCAGCGTCACGATGAACGGGGCGAGCCGTGCCCGCGAGATGAGCAGCCCGTTCACCAGACCGATGAGCCCGCACACCGCGAGCGGCAACAGCAGTGCCACGGCGGTGCCGTACCGCGAACCCCACGCCGCGAGCACCCCGCCGAGCGCGAAGAGCGAGCCCACCGACAGGTCGATGCCGCCCGTGACGATGACGAAGGTCATGCCGAGCGCCACCACGGCCAGGAACGACGAGGACAGCGCCATGCCCTCCAGGTTGTCCCCGGTCAGGAACGTGTCGAAGGACAGGCTCGCGACGACGACCGCCACGACGAGCGTGAGCAGCGCCCCGTGCTGCTGCGCGAGCGCGCTCAGCCGCTCCCCGCGCCCGGGGCCCCGTTCCTCGGGGAACACCCGCTTCTCCTCGGCCGGGACCTCGGCGATCGTGCCGTTCACCGCTTCCCCCTCTCCCGCGCCGCGTAGACCGCGAGGACGATGACGACGGCCTGCGCGATCTGCGTCCACGAGGGCGGCAGGTCGTGCTTGATGAGCGTGGCCGTCAGCAACTGGATGAGCACCGCGCCCGCGACCGTGCCGCCGATCCGTACCCGGCCCCCCGACAGCGGGGTGCCGCCCACCACGACGGCGGTGATCGCGGAGAGTTCCATGAGCGTGCCGAGCGAGGTCGGGTCGCTCGCCTGGAGCCGTGCCGTCGCGAGAATCCCCGCCACCGCCGCGAGCAGCCCCGACACCACGTACACGATCACGAGCACGCGCCGCACCGGGAGCCCCGCGAGTTTCGCCGCCGCCCGGCTGTCGCCGATCGCGAGCAACTGCCGCCCGAACGTGGTGCGCCGCACCACGAAGGCCACCACCACGGCGAGCACGGCCGCGATGAGGACGAGATACGGGATGCCCAGCACGGAGCCGGTGCCGAGCGTGTTCATCCCCGGATTGCGCACGTCCTTGAGCTGGGGCAGCAGCACGAGCGCGAGACCGCGACCGCCCACCATCAGCGCGAGTGTCGCCACGATCGGCTGCACCCCGACGAAGGCGACGAGCGCTCCACTGGCGAGCCCCGCGAGCACCCCGCCGAGCGCCGCCATGAGCAGCGCGGGCACGAGCCCGTACCCGAGGTAGAGCGAGAGGAGCGAGGTCGCGAGCGCCATCACCGCGCCCACCGACAGGTCCACGCCCTCGGTGCCGATCGCGAGCGCCATGCCGAGCGCCACGATGACGATCGGTGCGACCTGGACGGCCTGGGTGCGGAAGTTCTCGGTGGACAGGAAGTGGGGCGTAAAGGCGATGTTGACGAGGAGGAGGACCACGACGCCCGCGTAGACGCCGTACTCCTGGAGCAGTCGGCGCAGCCGCTGCCGGTCGGCGAGCGTCGCGCGCAGTGCCAGCTCAGTCATCCCCGTCCCCCCTCCCGGCGGCGTCGCGCCCTCCGCCCCCGCCGCTTCCGCCGCCCCCGCCGAGGAGCGCGTCCCCGGCCGGTACCACCGAGGCGATCTCGGCCTTGCCCGCCTTCTCGTCCGCCGAGGGCGCGGTCGCGATCGCCGCCATGAGGTGGTCCTCGCTCACCTCGGCCCCCGACAGTTCGGCGACCACCGCGCCGTCCTTCAGCACCACCACGCGGTCCGAACCCTCCACGAGTTCCTCCGGGTCGGAGGAGATGAGCACGACACCGAGGCCCTCCCCGGCCAGTTCATCGACGAGCCGCTGCACCTCCGCCTTCGCCCCGACGTCGATGCCCCGGGTCGGCTCGTCGAGAAGCAGCACCTGCGGGTGCATCGCGAGCCAGCGCGCCAGCAGCACCTTCTGCTGGTTGCCCCCGGACAGCTCGCCGACCTTCTGGCCGACGCCCGAGGTCTTGATGCGCAGCCGCTTCACGAAGGTGTCCACGATCCTGTCGACGCGCTTCTCGTCGACGAGGCCGAAGCGCGAGAGCCCCGGGAGCGCGGCGAGCGCGATGTTCTCCCGCACCGAGAGGCCCGGCACGATGCCCTCGGCCTTGCGGTCCTCGGGCAACAGGCTGATCCCGGCACGGATGGCGGCGGGCGTCGACCCGGTGCGTACGGGAGCGCCGTCCACCGCGACCGTGCCCGCGTCGGGCGGCAGCGCGCCGGCCACGGCCCGCACGGTCTCGCTGCGGCCCGAACCGAGGAGCCCGCCGAGCCCGACGACCTCCCCGGGGCGGACCGCGAACGACACCTTCTCCAACTGGTGCCGCACCGACAGTCCGTCCACGGCGAGTACCGGCTGCCCCTGCCGGGCGTGGTTGCCCGTGAACTTCGTGACGCCCTCGGCACGCACCTCGCCGAGCTGCCTGCCCAGCATGAGCGAGACGAGCCGCAGCCGCTCCAGCTCCGCGAGCGGCCCGGTGTGCACGACCTTGCCGTCGCGCAGCACCGTCACCTGGTCGCACACCTCGTACAACTCGTCGAGCCGGTGACTCACGTACACCACCGCGATGCCCCGCTCGCGCAGCATCCGGATGACGCCGAAGAGCGTCTCCACCTCACGCGGTTCGAGCGAGGACGTCGGCTCGTCCATGATGACGACCTTCGCGTTGACCGAGACCGCGCGGGCGAGCGCCACCATCTGCTGTGTGCCGACGCTGAGTTCGCCCAGCGGACGGCGTACATCCACCCGCACGCCGAGCGCCGCGAGCGCCTGGGCCGCCTCGCGGTGCATCCGCCCGAAGTCCACGAGGCCGAGGGCGCGCCGCGGCTCGCGGCCCAGGAAGAGGTTGCGCGCCACGCTCATGAGCGGGACGAGGTTGACCTCCTGGTAGATCGTGGAGATCCCCGCCTCCTGTGCCTGGAGCGGCGTCGCGAACCGCACCTGCTCGCCCTGGTACGTGACGCTGCCCCCGTCGGCGCGGTAGACCCCGGTCAGCACCTTGATGAGCGTGGACTTCCCGGCGCCGTTCTCCCCGATGAGCGCGTGCACCTCGCCGGCGCGGGCGGTGAAGTCCACGCCGTCAAGGGCACGCGTCCCGGGAAAGACCTTGGTCAGTCCCGTGACGGAGAGCATCAGAAGGCCTTGCCCAGGTCGGCCGCGGCGTTGTCCTTGTCGTAGGCGCTGTCCTTGATGACGATGTCCTGCCGGACCTCCTCGCCCTTCGTGAAGGTGTCGAGGGTCTGGAAGGCGAGCGGGCCGAAGCGCGGGTTGGACTCGATGACCCCCGAGATCCAGCCGTCCACGATCTGCTTGACCGCGTTGCGCGTCCCGTCGACCGTCACGATCTTGACGGCGCCGGGCTTCTTGCCCGCGCTCTTGAGGGCGTTGACGGCGCCGAGGCCCATCTCGTCGTTCTCGGCGTAGACGCCCTTGATCCCGGGCTTGGACTGGATGAGCTGCTCGGTGACCGACTGGCCCTTCTCGCGGGAGAAGTCGCCCGTCTGCTCGAAGACCACCTTGAGGTCCGGGGCCTTCTCGGCGATGCGGTCCTTGAAGCCCTTGGTGCGCTCCGTCGTGACGTTGTTCCCCGCCGCGCCGAGCAGGATCGCGACCTCGCCCTTGCCGCCCGTCGCCTCGATCATCTTGTCCGCCGCGCGCTTGCCCTGCTCGACGAAGTCCGAGCCGATGAAGCTCACATAGTCCTTGCAGGGCTCGGCGTTGATCTTGCGGTCGATTGTGACGATCGGGATCTTCTTGGCGCTCGCGGCCCGCAGCACCGGCTCCCAGCCGTCGGAGTTGAGCGGGGCGATGACCAGCAGGTCCGCGCCCTTCGCGATGAGGTCCTGCACATCGCTGATCTGCTTCGAGAACTGCGACTGCGCGTTGACGGCGAGGAGTCTGACGCCGCGCTTCTTCGCCTCGGACTTGAGCGAGGCCGTCTCCGCGATGCGGAAGGGGTTGGCCTCCTTCTCGGACTGCGAGAAGCCCACCGTCGCCGAGGCGAGGTCGATCTTCTTCGCCCCGTAGGCGTCGAGCGTGCAGCCCTTGCCGCCGGCCGCCGGGGTCTCGACGACCTGCCCCGCGTCCTTGCCCCCGCTCGCGGTCGCGTTCTTGTCCTTCGACCCGCTGTCGTCGTCCTCCGACTTGGCGCAGCCGGTGGCGAGGGCGAGACTCGCGGTCAGGGAGACGGCCACCAGGGCCTTGAGGGTGGTGCGGTGGTACGCGGACGACTTCATGGTGTTCTCCCGTAGCGGCACGGACCCGTGCGAGCGCACGGGCACGAGGGAAAGGAACGTGGTCGTACTGCGGTCGACCCGCGACCGGGGTCAACTCCGCTTGTGCGTCTGGTTTTTACATCGTTGGAAGGTGGCTGTAAACCCCTCGCGGCCAAGGCGCCCCCGCCGGGGTGTTCGGCGACGCGGGCCTCAGCGCCGTCCGAGTGTGCTCTCGCGCTCCAGGAGGCGGAAGGGGGCGAGGACGGAGGGCTGCTGCTCGGGCGGCGCGTCCCCGTCCCCGTTCACGCGCCGCGCCGCCGCCCGCTCCAAGGAGCTGACCAGCGAGGACACCGCGAGCCGGGCGATCGCCTTCTTGTCGGGCGAGATCGTCGTGAGCGTCACGGCGCCGTACCGCGACTCCGGCACGTCGTCGAATCCGACGACCGCCACGTCCCACGGGACCCGCAGGCCCCGCTCGTGCAGCACCCGCATCGCGCCCACCGCTACCAGATCGTTGTAGGCGAACACCGCGTCAGGCCGCATCCCCGAGTCGAGAAGCCGCGCCATCCCCTCGGCCCCGTCCCCCCGGTCCCAGCCCCCCGTGGGGGCCGCGAGCCGCTCCCCGCCGTCGAGCCCGGCCGCCCTCAGCTCCTCCCGCCAGCCCTGGAGCCGCAGTTGGGCGGGCCTGTTCGGGGAATCGGTACGGGCCCCGAGGAAGGCGATCCGCGTCCGGCCGAGCCGGATGAGGTGCCGCACCGCGCTACGGGCCGCCGCGACGTTGTCGATCGCGATGTGCGGGTACGGCAGCGCGTACTCCCGCTCCCCGAGCAGCACGAGGGGTACGTCGTCCGTCCGGGCCGACAGGTCCTCCGGCTCCAGTTCCAGCGGCGAGAGGATCAGCCCGTCGATGACCCGTGCCCGGAAGCCCTGGCTGACCAGGACCTCCCGCTCGCGCTCGCCCCGGGTGTGGTCGAGCAGCACCGTCAGCTCGTGCTCGGCCGCCGCGTCGATCACCTCCCCCGCCAACTCGGCGAAATAGGGATTGCCCAGCTCGGGGACCGCGAGCGCGATGATCCCCGTCCGCCCCTTGCGCAGGTTGCGGGCGGTCAGATTGGGGCGGTACCCCAGTTCGTCGATGGCCCGCTGGACCCGCTCCCGCATGGCCGGCGTGACGTGCTCGTAGTGATTGACCACGTTCGAGACGGTCTTGATCGACACGCCCGCCAGTTGCGCGACGTCCTTGAGGCTCACCCGCACGAAAACCCCTCCGCTTCACTCCGCGTCCCGGCGCCCGGGCGCGTCTGTCATGACCCTGGACAGTAGGCGAGAGGGCGTGCTCTCATGCCAACTGCCGTTCCTTGCAACGTTGTACAGACTGGAACGGCGAGCCGCCACCCTTCCTCGACATGACATCGCGGGACCTTGCGCCAAGGCCCCCGTGGCAATGCCTCACGGCAAGAAGGAGGAGCACGTGCGCAACCGCAGCAGATTCTCCCCGGCAGGGGGCGTGGGACGCCCCCTCGCCCTGTGCGCCGCCGCGCTGCTGGGCCTCGCGGGACTCACCGCGACACCCACCGCCAGCGCCTCGGACACCGGGAGCACCCGCCCCGCGGCAGGCACCCTCACCCCCCACCCCGCCGCCCACGAACCCGGCACCGTGGAGCCGTCGGAGCTGCACGGCCTCCGGGGCGACTACTACACCCAGTCCGCCCCGGGCGCCTTCGACTTCGACCAGCTCAAGGCCACCGCCTTCGACCCCTCGCTCGACTTCGACAGCCTGGAGTCCCGCCTGCAACAGGCCACCGGCCGGTCCGACGACGTCAGCGTCCGCTGGACGGGCCGCCTCGTCCCCGGCGAGAGCGGCGAGCACACCTTCCAGATCAAGGGCGACAACGGTTTCCGGCTCTGGATCGGCGACACGCTCGTCATCGACCACTGGGTCGACGACTGGGACAAGGAACAGGTCTCCCAGCCCGTCACCCTGGAGGCGGGCAAGGCGTACGACCTCAAGCTGGAGTACTTCGAGCACGAGGGCGGCTCGAACCTCCACTTCTCCTGGACCCCGCCGGGCGGCACCCAGGCCCCCGTCCCGCAGTCCGCCTTCCGCACCCCCGAGGACTGGTCCTACGACGGCGCCACCTCGGCGACCGTCACCAGCACCGGCCGCACCCTCGCACTCGGCTTCCCGCGCTCCCTCGCCACCCCGCCGAGCACCGTCGCCAAGCACCTCAGCGCCAACATCGGCGGCGCCGACTGGCCCCTCGGCACCGTCCGCAAGGACCCCGCCGACCCCGCGAAACTCCTCGTGACGCTCAAGGAACCCGTCGTCGGCGCGGGCGGCTCCGTCGACGTGCGCTACGACGGCCAGGGCGGCCTGCGCACGAAGGGCGCCGACGGCTCCACCATCGGCGCTTTCTGGGCGGGCGGCGCCAACGAGTCCACGTACCAGCTCAGCACCCGCTGGGCCAAGGACGTCGGCCCGAAGAACGCGCACCCCGAGTACCCGCGCCCCCAGCTCACCCGCGACCGCTGGCAGAACCTCAACGGCACCTGGCAGTTCGCGGCGGCCAAGGAGGGCGAGGCCCCGCCAATCGGCAAGAACCTCGCCGAACGCGTCCTCGTCCCCTACCCCGTCGAGTCGCAACTCTCCGGCATCGAGCGCCACGAGGACCGCATGTGGTATCGGCGCACCTTCACCGTGCCGGCGAACTGGAAGGTCGGCCACGACCAGCGGCTCCAGCTCAACTTCGACGCCGTCGACTGGCAGGCCGACGTCTGGGTCAACGGCAAGAAGGTGACCAGCCACAAGGGCGGCTACGACCGCTTCTCCGCCGACGTCACCGACGCGCTCAAGCCGGGACGCACGCAGGAACTGGTCGTCGGCGTCCACGACCCGACCGACGCGAAGAGCGGCGAGAACCCGCCCGTCGGCAAGCAGCGCCTCGACCCCAGCGGCATCTGGTACACGCCCAGCTCCGGCATCTGGCAGACCGTCTGGATGGAACCCGTCGCGGCCGAGCACGCCGACGCGCTCACGCTCACGCCCGACGTCGGCAACAAGCGCCTCGCCGTCGACGTCGCCGCCACCCGCGCGGGGCTCCCCGTGACCGCGACCGCCTACGACGGCAAGCGCAAGGTCGCCACCGTCCACGGCCGCACCGGCACGACCCTCCGCCTCCCCGTCAAGAACCCGCACCTGTGGTCACCCGACGACCCCCACCTCTACCGCCTGGAGGTCACCACCGGGAACGACCGCGTCGGCAGCTACTTCGGTATGCGGGACATCGCCGTCCAGAACGTGAACGGCACCCCGCGCACCGTGCTCAACGGCAAGCCCGTCTTCATGATGGCCACGCTCGACCAGGGCTTCTGGCCCGACGGCCTCCACACCGCGCCCACCGACGAGGCCCTCAAGTACGACCTCGTCCAGCACAAGAACCTCGGGTTCAACTCCGTGCGCAAGCACATCAAGGTCGAACCCGACCGCTGGTTCTACTGGGCCGACAAGCTCGGTCTCCTCGTGTGGCAGGACATGCCGGCCATGTCCGCCGTCCCCGACGAAGCGAGCGAGAAGGCCCAGTACGAGCACGAGATGAAGCGGATGATCGACCAGCACGCGAGCAGCCCCTCGGTCATCATGTGGGTCACCTTCAACGAGGGCTGGGGACAGTACGACCAGGCCCGCGTCGCCGACCAGGCGAAGAAGTGGGACCCCAGCCGCCTCGTCAACAACATGAGCGGCCTCAACTGCTGCGGCGCCGTCGACGGCGGCAACGGCGACATCGCCGACGCGCACGGCTACCCCAGCCCGGCCCTCCCGGCGCCCGACGGCAAACGCGCGCTCGTCAGCGGCGAGTTCGGCGGTCTCGGCCTCGCCGTACCGGGCCACGCCTGGCCGGTCCAGCAGAGCTACATCGGCGTCGAGAAGGAGGCGTACACCGACGAGTACCTCAAGAAGGTCGACGAGGTCCACGCCCTCGCCTGCAAGGGCGGCAACGGCTCCGTCTACACGCAGATCGCCGACGTCGAGGGCGAACTGAACGGCATCATGACCTACGACCGCTCCGTCATGAAGGCAGACGTCGGCAAGGTCCGCGCCGCCCAGCGCGCCCTGATCGACGACGCCTCGCGGGACACGGTACGGGGGTGCCCGGCGAGCTGAGCACGGCGCCGGGCCCGTACGGATGATCCCGTACCGGCCCGGCGCACACGGAGAAGGAGCGGGCGGCGCCCCCACGCGATGCCCGCCCCTTCCCGGGAGTGGGCGGCGACCCCCACGGCGCCTGCCCACTCCGTCCCGGCCCCCCGGCCCGGTGGCCTCAGCCCGGCAGCCCGCCGCGCCGGATCACCTCCGCGTACCAGTGGGCGCTCGCCTTCGGGATGCGCCGCTGCGAGGCGTAGTCCACGTACACCGCGCCGAAGCGCTTCGCGTACCCGTAGGACCACTCGAAGTTGTCGAGCAGCGACCACAGGAAGTACCCGCGCACGTCCGCGCCGTCCGCGAGCGCCTGCCGCACCGCCTCCAGGTGGGAGTGCAGGTACGCGATGCGCTCGGGGTCCTCGACCCGGCCCTCGGGCGAGACGTAGTCGTCGAAGGCCGCGCCGTTCTCGGTCACCATGAGCGGCAACTCGGGGTGCGTCGCGTGCAGTTCGGTGAGCAGGGTGTGCAGGCCCGAGGCGTCGACCGCCCAGTTCATCGCCGTGCGCTCACCCGGGGCCAGGTGGAAGGCGACGTCCTCGGAACCGGTCCACGGCGAGTGGTCGCTCGCCCCGTGCCCGTCGTCGCGCGCGTCGCCCGTGCCGTCCGAGGCGGAGACGATCGTCGGCGTGTAGTAGTTGACGCCGAGCACGTCGAACGGCGTCGCGATGGTCTCCAGGTCACCGGGCCTCACGAGCTCGTCCCAGTCCACGAGCGGTGCGGTGCGCCGGCGCAGGTCCTCCGGGTAGCCGCCGTCGAGCAGCGGGCCGGTGAAGATCCGGTTGCCCACCTCGTCGATCCGCCGCGCCGCGTCCGCGTCCTCGGGGCTCGTCGTGAGCGGGCGCACCTGGTGCAGATTGAGCGTGATCGAGGTCTGCGCCTCCGCGGGGAGCAGCCCGCGCAGCACCTGGACGCCCTTGCCGTGCGCCAGGTTGAGGTGGTGCGCCGCGCGCAGCGTCGCCGCCGGCTCCGTACGGCCCGGGGCGTGCACCCCCGAGCCGTAACCGAGGAACGCCGAGCACCACGGCTCGTTGAGCGTCGTCCACATCGGCACGCGGTCGCCGAGCGCCCCCGCGACGAGCGCCGCGTAGTCCGCGAAGCGCTCGGCCGTGTCGCGCAGCGGCCAGCCGCCCGCGTCCTCCAGCTCCTGCGGGAGATCCCAGTGGTAGAGCGTCGCCACCGGCGTGATCCCGGCCTCCAGGAGCGAGTCCACCAGCCGCCGGTAGAAGTCGAGCCCCCGCTCGACGGCCGGGCCGCGGCCCGTGGGCTGCACGCGCGACCAGGAGAGGGAGAAGCGGTAGGCGCCGAGGCCCAGCTCCTTCATCAGCGCGACGTCCTCGCGGTAGCGGTGGTAGTGGTCCGCCGCGATGTCACCGGTGTCGCCGTTGCGCACCTTGCCGGGGGTGTGACTGAAGGTGTCCCAGATCGACGGGGTCCGGCCGTGCAGCGTCGCGGCCCCCTCCACCTGGTACGAAGCGGTCGCGGCACCCCACAGGAAACCGGTGGGGAAGCCGGTGGGGGACGAGGAGGACGAGGCGCCGGGCGCGGCATCCGGCCGAGAGGAGGACTCGGGTCGTACAGCGGTCATATGAGAGCGCTCCCATGAAGTGAAGGGGAAGGAAGGAAAAGCTCAGCCCTTGACCGCGCCGGCCATGATGCCGCCCACGATCTGCTTGCCGAAGACGATGAACACCACGATGAGCGGCAGGGTGCTGATGAGCGCGCCCGCCATCACGATCGACTGATCGGGGGTGTACGAGGCGCTGAGCTGGCCCAGCGCCACCTGGACCGTCGGATTGGACTGGTTGAGCGCGAGGAACGGCCAGAAGAAGTCGTTCCACGCCTGCACGAAGGTCAGCATGCCGAGCACCATCATGGCGGGCCGCGCGGCCGGCAGGACGACACTGCGCACGATGCGCAGGTTGTTCGCGCCGTCCACCTTGGCGGCCTCGATCAGCTCGTACGGCAGCGCCTCGATGAGGTACTGCCGCATGAAGAAGACGCCGAAGGCGCTCACGAGCGTCGGGAAGATGACGGAGGGGAGCTTTCCGCCCCAGCCGATGTCCGACATGATCATGAACAGCGGGACGACGCTGAGCTGCGGCGGGATGGTGAGCGTCGCGATCACCGCGGTCATGAGGACCCCGCGCCCGCGGAAGCGCAGCTTGGCGAAGGCGTACCCGGCCAGGGTGCAGAAGAACAGCGTCGCCGCGGTGATGCAGCCCGCGACGATGAGGGTGTTCACGAGCGCCTTGCCGAGGCTGGCCTGCTCCCAGGCCGCCTGGAGGTTGTGCCACAGGCGGCCGCCCGGCAGGAACGGCGGCGGGCTGTCGAGCACCCGCTGCTGATCGTGCGAGGCGGCCACCAGCGTCCAGTACAGCGGGAAGACGGAGAGCAGGCCGACCACCGCGAGAGCGATGTACGTGAACGGGCCGCCGCGCAACTGCTCACCGGCGCCGATGCGGAAGCGGCTTCGGCCGGACGTCTTCGGTCCGGGGGCCGCGGGGTCCGTGGCGGCGAGCACGGAAGGAGTGGGTGTGGTCGTGGTCATGGGTTCGCTCCCTCTCAGCCCGCGCTCTTGCGCAGGAAGCGGCCGATCAGCCACTGGATCAGCGCGATCAGCAGCAGCAGGGCGAGCATCGACCAGGCCACGGCGGCGGCCGGGCCGAGGTGGCCGAGCTTCCAGCCGTAGTTGTAGAGATAGATGCTCAGCGTCTCGTACTGGTGCTCGCTGCCTCCGGTGGCACCGAGTGTGCCGCCCTCCAGGAGCAGCGGCTCCCCGAAGAGCTGCATCGAGCCGATCGTCGAGATGACGATGGTGAAGAGGATCGTCGGCCGCAGCGAGGGGATCGTCACCTTGCGGAACTGCTGCCAGCGCGAGGCCCCGTCGATCGACGCCGCCTCGTAGAGGTCGGCGGGCACGGCCTGCATCGCGGCGAGGTAGATGAGCGCGTTGTAGCCGGTCCAGCGCCAGATGACGATGACCGAGATGGCGATCTTCGAAGTCCAGTGCCCGTTGGCCCAGTTGGTGTCGCCCAGTCCGACGAAGTGCAGCAGGTAGTTGAGCAGACCGCCGTCGGGGCGGAAGACGAGCGCGAAGACCAGCGCGGCGGTGGCCACCGAGGTCGCGTACGGGGTGAGGATCACCGTGCGCCAGAACGTCGAGGCGCGCAGCCGGTAGTTGAGCAGGTGGGCGAGGCCGAGCGCCACGAGGAGCTGTGGCACGGTCGAGATGACACCGATGATGAAGGTGTTCGCGACCGCGTCCCAGAACTCGCTGTCGCCCAGGACGCGCTGGAAGTTGTCGAGCCCGATCCAGGTGGACTGGTCGAGCCCGGTCAGCTCGACGCGGTGCAGCGCGATCCAGCCGGTGTAGAGCAGCGGGTAGAGACCGAAGGCGGCGAAGACGAGGAAGAACGGGGCGATGTAGGCGTACGGCGACGCCTTGTCGTCCAGGCGCCACAGCCGGCTGCGCAGCCGGCGGCGTGCCTCGGCGCGTGCCTCGTCCCCCGCCGGGGGCGGGGGAGTGGCGGACGGCCTGGTGGGGGTGGAGGTGGCCACGGTTGTCCTTTCCTTCCAGGACGGACGGACGGGGAAAGGGATGCCCGGGGTGGCCCGCCGGCGCGCGGGCCACCCCGGGCGCACCGTCAGCCGATCGACTTGTCGATGGTCTCGGTGGCCGCCTTCCAGGCGTCGGCGGGCTTGGTGCCGCGCTGCTCCATGTTGTTGATCTGCTTCGAGATCTCGTCCTTGATCGAGGCGTCCTTCGCGCCGAGGACGGCCTCGGGGATCGCCTGGGCCTCGGCCGCGTAGATCTCACCGATCGGTGCGTTGTTGAAGTACGGCAGCGTCGCGGTCTTCACGTCCGGGAGGTCGTACGCCTTCTTGTTGGACGGGAAGATGCCGACCGCCTTGAAGGTCTTCGCCTGCTGCTCGGGAGCGGTCAGCCACTTGACGAGCGCCGTGGCCTCCTTGACGTGCTTGCCGCCCTTCGGAACGCTCAGGAAGGAACCGCCCCAGTTGGCGGCCGTGTCACCGGGCGACTTGGCGATGTCCCACTTGCCCTTGAAGGCGTCCCCTGAGTTGGTCGAGATCTGCGCGGCCATCCACGCGGGGCAGGCCACCGTCGCGATCGTGCCCTTGCGCAGCGCGTTCGTCCACGGGTCCTGGAACTGCGCGAGGCCCTGGCTCAGCTTCTTGTCGGCGACCTCGGCGGCGAGCTTCCAGCCCTGCTTGACGCTGGCGCTGTCCTTGTAGATCGCCTTGCCGCTCTTGTCGTAGTACTGCTCGGCGTTCGAGGAGACGACGGCGTTGAACATGGCGCTCGCGGAGTCCATGAAGTACGTGCCCGCGGGCGCCTTCTTCTTGTACTCCTGACCGAGCTTGATGTAGTCCTCCCAGCCGCCTGCGACGGCCTTGGCCACCGTCTCGCGGTCGTCGGGCAGCCCCGCCTTCTCGAAGAGGTCGCGGCGGTAGCACAGGGACATCGGGCCGATGTCGGTGCCGGCGCCGATCACCGCGCCGTCCTTCGTGGTGGCCTGCTTCTCCTTCCAGGAGACCCAGTCGCCCACGTTGATCGACTTGCTGAGGTCGACGAACTTGTCCGCCTGGGTGTCCGTGACCTCCTTGACGCGCCCGACCTCGACCCCGACGACGTCACCGAGACCACTGTTGCTGTTGAGCTGCTGGAGCAGCTTCGGGTAGTAGTCCGCCTCGTTCGCGGTGGTGTCTTCCTTGACCGTGATGTTCGGGTGGAGCTTGTGGTACTCGTCGAAGAGCTTCGCCTCCTTGTACCCGAACTGGCCGTAATCGGCGACGGTCAGGGTGATCGATCCGTCGGACGCCTTGTCCGAGGAGTCGGAGTCGTCGCTGCAACCGGTCAGTACGAGGGCGCAGGCCGTCAGGGTCGTGGTCGCGAGGACCACGCTCTTCCTGGCGCGGCCGGGGGCCGTTCGGGTAATGCGCATTCCACTACTCCTAGTTCCGGCAACGGTGCCGGGTCGAGAAAGCGGCGTGTGGGAGCGGGTGGTGAAGCGGTGCCGCTCAGGCCGGTGGGGCTGCGCGCATGCGTGCGACGGCCTGAGGAACGCTCCCACGCCCGACGTGGGAGCGTTCCCACGTGATGCCGGAAGGTTGCTGCCTGGGCTGGCGGCCTGTCAAGAGATGAAGTCGGTTCTGTTGCCGGCGTATGTCGTACGCGAGGCCGATACGGGCCCCGTGACGGCGGTGCGGGGCCGCCCGAGGTGTGAAAAGCCCAGTTCACGCCGCGCGTTGAGCCCCATGGCCTCGCTTTGGTAGCTGTGGGGTCACGAAGAGGCCACGTTCAGGACCTGACAGTTGGGAACGGTGACCTGGGCGGGGCAGGGGGGCCGGGACCGGTGCGAGGGTGGCCGCACAAGGCCGTGCGGGGCCGCGGCATTCGCGAGTGCGACCGACGGGGGTGGCTTCCGGGAGTGAACGGATCGCGGAGGGCGGTGATTGCCCGAAGCGGCTGCCCCGGCGCCGCTCGGTGAAGGCTCGAAGGGCCTTTGCCGAAGTGAACGGGAGCGACGGGCCGTTCGGGCTCTGGTTCCTGGGGGCGAGGAGATCGCCCACCGAGCTGCCAGACGACCGATTGCCTCGCGGATACGTGGCGCTCCGGCCCTCTCTAGCGAGAGTCCCGCCGGGGGACGTCCAGCCGGACGCCGTGCGTCTCGTCGCGCACGGGGGGTGAGTCCGCCGGGCGTCGCTCACGTCGGAGGCGTACGGGGCGCCGGAGGGCGTTCGTCGTCGAGCGGCCGTGTGCGGGCGGCGGTGGGTGGTACGGCGGGTCAGCGGGTGCCGCGGCCTGTCGTCGCGGGCGGCTGAGGCGCGGAGAGGGTGGGGCGCTCGTCCGCCGCGTCGGGGACCTTCAGCATCACGAGCCTGCGGGCGGCGCCGTTCCTGCGGCGCAGGCCGCGGTGGGTGTGCCGGGCGAGGACGAGGCCGAGTGCCAGCGAGGCGAGGAGCCATGCCCCGAGGACGACGAGGATCACGCCGAGAAGAGTCACGGCCATCGCCGCCTTTCCGTCGTAGAGGCCCGAGCGGCATCCGTACCCGTCGTGTGACCGCTGAGGGGTGGTCGTACACCTGTGCTGTACGGGAAACAGTATGCCCTTGACAGCCGCTCAGGCGGAGAGCCGGTTGTGGGGAGGGATTGTGTGCGGACCCTGCCGAAGTGCCGGGGGCGCCCGCACGACTCCCGCGCCCCCGGTTGGACCCGGAGCCACCGGGGCCTCGCCGAGGGGCATCCTCCCCCAGAAGGACGGGCCCCGGCCCCGCCCCGCCACCAGCGCCGACCCCCGTCCGCCCGGCTGCTACCGTCGCCCGGGGCGTCCCGGAGGGGGGTGCCCGCCGGGCGCGGAGGGGTGGAGCAGTGGACGGTACGTGGGCCGGGCGGGCGTACATCGGGTCATACACGGCAGGGGGTGGCCAGGGCATCACGCGCGCCGAGGTGGACGCGGCCACCGGGGCGCTCACCCCGCGGAGCGTCACCGGGACGGTGCCCGACCCCTCGTTCCTCGCGCTCGACGCGGCGGGGGAGCGGCTCTACGCGGTCAGCGAGACGACCGAGGGGGCCGCCGTCGCGCTCGACCTCACGGCGGGCGCGCCCACGCCGCTCGGCCCGCCCGTTCCCGTACGCGGGGAAGGTCCCACGCACCTGTGTCTGTACGACGGGCACCTCCTGACCGCGAACTACAACTCTGGTAGCGTCTCGGCGCTCCCCGTCCGCGCCGACGGGCGTCTCGGTCCCGTCTCGGGCGTCCTCACGCACAAGGGCTCGGGGCCGCACCCGCAGCGCCAGCAGGAGCCGCACGCCCACCAGGTGCTGCCCGACCCCTCGGGCCGCTGGGCCGTCACCGTGGACCTCGGCACCGACTCGGTGCGCGTGCTGAAGCTCGTGGACGGCGCGCCGGTCGTGCACCGCGAGTTCGCGCTGCGCCCCGGCTCGGGCCCCCGGCACCTCGTCTTCCACCCGGACGGGGGACACCTCTACGTCCTCAACGAGCTGTCACCCACCCTCACGGTGTGCCGCTGGGACGCCGGGGCGGGCACGCTCAAGGCGGTCATGGAGAGCGCGCTGCTGCCGCTCGCGCCGCGGGGCGACGCCTACGGCTCGGGGGTGCGGGTCTCGCCCGACGGGCGCTGGCTGTGGGCCGCCGTGCGCGGTGAGGACGTCGTCTCGGTCTTCGCGCTCGTGGGCGACGAGGCCCGCCTCGTGACGACCGTCCCCTGCGGCGGCGCCTGGCCGCGCGACCTCGCCGTGCACCCCAGCGGTCGCTTCCTCTACACGGCCAACGAACACAGCGGCAATGTCACCTGGTTCGCCGTCGATCCCGGCACCGGGGTGCCGGAAAGGACCGGCTCCGTCGCCGTGCCCGCCGCCTCCTGCGTCGTCTTCGCCTGAGGCCGGCCTTCTCCACCGGGCCCGCACGGGCCCGGGCCCGCACGCCGCGCAGGGCCCGCTCCGGCACGTACGCACGCCGGGAGCGGGCCCTGCGGGATGAGCACGCGGCGGCGACGGGCGGACGGCGGACGGGTGGCCCCGCGGCGGGTCAGCGCTGCGGGAAGCCCTGGGCGCGGGCCTGGCCGATGCCCAGCGCCTCCGTGTACTTGTCGACGACGAGCTTGCCGATCGCCGGGTAGGCGCCGAGCGGCTCGGCCGCCGGGCACTCGGCCTCCTCGGCCGCGCTCCCCAGCAGTCCTTCGTCCAGCTCGGGGCCCACGAGGTAGGGGGCCAGCGCGAGTTGCGTCGCCCCGGCCTCGCGCAGCTCGGCCGCCTTCGCGGCGATCGCGCCCTCCTGGTCGAGCGCGGCGGCCATGACGGGCACGGCGAGCCGCGCGGCGAGCAGCATGCCGGTGATCCCGGCCGCCTGCACGGCCTCCTCCCCGCCCACCGTGGCGAGGATGATCCCGTCGGCGGCCGTGGCGACGGTGAACAGCCGTGCCCGGTCGGCGCGCGCGAGACCGGCCTCGGAGAGGCGCACGTGCAGGGCTTCGGCGAGCAGCGGGTGCGGGCCGAGCACCGCGGTCAGCTCGGCGACCGCGCGGCTGTCGTTCACGGCCTGCCGCACCCGGCGCAGGAGCGCGCTGTCGGGCCCGGCCAGCAGCGGCACCACGACGGCGGCGGGACCGTCGTCGGCGGGCACGTCGACGCCCGCCTCGGCGGCCCGCGCGCGGCGCTCGGCGCGCTGCGCGGAGACGTGCGCGAGCACGGCACTCAGCTGCGGGTACTCGGCCTGGACCGGGTCGGTCTCCTCGCTGTCGAGGTAGCCGACGTGCGCGTCGAGGCCGGGCAGCTCGGAACGGGCGATGCTCGTGACCTCGTCCGCCAGTTGCCGGACCTCCTTGCCCGGGGTCCCGGGCACGGCCAGGACGAGGGCGGGGGCGTTGTCGGGCGCCACCACCGGTTCGGGGCGGCGGTGCCGTCCCGACTGGCGCGGACGGGGCATGCGGACGGGCAGGCCGGATGCGGGCCCAGAGGGGGTGCTCATGGCGCCGCATGGTACTGGTTTCCACCGGCTCGTCGTTCGGGCAGGGGGAGCGTGCGCGGTATCCGTCCGTATTTTTCCGGTCGGTACGGGAACGGGCCGGTGTCCCGCGCTTTCTCCCCCCGTCCCAGACGTCGCCGAGCCCCCACGGGCACCGCCCGGCACGACTCAGCCGGACACCCGGCGCACCGTCAGGTGCGCCTCGTCCAGCGGCAGTCGGAGCCCGTCACCGGCGAGCGCCCGGGCAAGCAGGACGGCACCGTCCAGCGGATCGCCCGCCGCCGGCACTCGCGCCGCGTCCGGCAGGACGCGCGCCAGTTCCGTGGCGAGGGGGCCGAGCAGCGGCGCCCCCATCCGGAACAGGCCCCCGGTGAGCGCGACGACGCCGTCCGCCGGGCAGACCGCCGCGGCGGAGGCCGCGATGTGGCCCGCCGCGTCGCGCAGCACCCCGGCGGCGAGCGGGTCCCCGTCCTCGTCCGCGGCGGCGGCGACCTGCGGCGCGAAGGAGGCGAGGACGGCCGCCCGGTCGGTACGCGGGTACAGCAGCGCGGGCAGCCCCGGCAGCGCGCCGAACCGCGCCTCGGCCCTGCGCCTCAGTGCCGCCGAGCCCCCGGGCCGCCCGTCGAGCGCCCGCAGCGCCGCGTCGAGCCCGGCCCGCCCGATCCACGCCCCGCTCCCCGCGTCCCCGAGCAGGTGGCCCCAGCCGTCGGCGCGGTGCCAGGCCCGCAGGTCGGTGCCGAGCGCGATCATCCCCGTACCGGCGGCGACGACGGCACCCGCCCGCTGCCCGAGCGCGCCCGCGTAGGCCGTCGCCGCGTCCGATGCGAGTCCCAGCACCGGCAGCCCGAGCGCCTCGGAGAGCGCCCCGGGAAGCACGGCCCGCAGGTCGGCGCCGAGCGTCGCCATCCCCGCCGCGCCCACCACGAGCGCGGCGGGCCGCGCCCCCTCGGGCAGCGCGCCGCGCACGGCGGGCAGGAGCTGTTCGAGCAGGTGCGCCGCCGAGATCCCCTCGGCCCCCGTCCGTACGGGCACGCGCGAGACGAGCACCCTCGGCTCCCGGTACGGGCCGCCCGCCACCGCGAAGCGCACCCCGGAACCGCCCGAGTCCACGCCCACCACGACGGGCTCACGGCCAGCGGTGTCGTACGGCGGCATGAGCGGGTCTCCTCGGGCTCACGGGACGGGGCGGGCGGCAGCCTAGCCCTCCGTGCCTCGGCCCGCTCACCCCGGGGGAGCCGGGCGCGGGCCGGGATTGGGACGTACGTCACTGCGCCGATAGAGTGACACCGTGCCAGCACAACCCTTGAACGAAGTGGTCGAAGCGGGCTGGGCCGAGGCCCTCGCCCCTGTCGCCGGGCGGATCGCCGCCATGGGGGACTTCCTGCGCGGCGAGATCGCGGCGGGGCGCACGTACCTCCCCGCGGGGAAGAACGTCCTGCGCGCCTTCCAGCAGCCGCTGGACGAGGTCAAGGTACTGATCGTCGGTCAGGACCCGTACCCGACGCCCGGTATGGCGATCGGCCTGAGCTTCGCCGTCGCCCCCGACGTGCGGCGTCTGCCGGGCTCGCTGGTCAACATCTACCGCGAGCTCCAGGCCGACCTCGGTGTCCCGCAGCCCTCCAACGGCGACCTCACTCCGTGGACCAGGCAGGGCGTGCTGCTCCTCAACAGGGCGCTCACGACCGCCCCCGGCAACCCGGCCGCCCACCGCGGCAAGGGCTGGGAGGAGGTCACCGAGCAGGCGATCCGCGCCCTCGTCGCGCGCGGCAAGCCCCTCGTCTCGATCCTGTGGGGCCGCGACGCCCGCAACCTGCGCCCGCACCTCGGCGACTACCCCGCCATCGAATCGGCCCACCCCTCACCGATGTCCGCCGATCGCGGCTTCTTCGGCTCCCGCCCCTTCAGCCGTGCCAACGACCTGCTCCTCAAGCAGGGCGCGCAGCCGGTGGACTGGCGACTGCCGTAGCGCCGGGAGCGGCGCCGAGGACGTGACCCGCCGGGCGCGGTGCGGACACCGCGCCCGGCACCGCTGTCACGCGGGGGCCCACAGGTGCCGGGAGCCGAGCCCGGCGACGTCGAGGGCGAGTTCGGCGTACATGGCGTTGGCCCAGGAGAACCAGGGGCGGGTGAAGCGCCGCGGGTCGTCCTTGTGGAACGACTCGTGCATCTGGCCCGTCCCCGCGTCGGTCGCGAGGAGGGTGTTCAGGGCCGTGTACCCCTCCGCACGGTCGGTGCTGGTCAGCCCTTGTACGGCGATCGCGATGGGCCAGATGTGCCCGTCGGGGGTGTGCGGGCTGCCGATGCCCTCGGCGGCCGCTCCCCGGTGCCAGGTGGGGTTCGCGGACGAGAGGACGAACCCGCGGGTGGCGAGGTAGACGGGGTCCGTGGCCGGGATGTTCGCGACGAGGGGCAGGGAGAGCAGGCCCGGCATGTTGGCGTCGTCCATGAGGAGTGTGTTGCCGTGGCCGTCCACCTCGTAGGCGTAGATCACGCCGTGCTCGGGGTGGTGGACGGTGCCGTGGCGCAGGACGGCGGTACGCAGCTCCGATGCCAACTGGGCCGCTCCTTCGGCGAGTTGCGTGTCGTCGGTGAGGCGGGCCAGTTCGGCGGTTCCGTCGAGGGCGGCGGCGGCACACAGGTTCGCGGGAATGTTGTAGCCGTAGGCGCACGCGTCGTCGCTGGGCCGGAACCCGCTCCAGGTCATCCCGGTCCGGGCGACGGGCGTGCCGCGTCCCGCGTTCGGCAGGGTGTCGCTCGGCGGGCAGTTCCGGCGGAGGAAGCGGTACGTGGAGCGGTCTTCGTGGTCCTGCTCCGTGCGCCAGATCTCGATGGCGGTGCGGGCCGTCCGGAGAGTGGCGGCGACGTGGTCGGTGCGCCCGGTCGCCGCCCAGAAGCGACGGGCGAGGAGGAGCGGGAAGGCGAGGGAGTCGACCTCGTACTTCGCCTCCCACACCCACGGGTCCTCGCACAGGTCGTCCGGGTCGTGGGCGCGCCCGGACGGTTCGGCGTTGAAGGCGTTGGCGTAGGGATTGCGGGCGATCTGCTGGAACTGGCGGCGCAGCACGGCGAGTACGAGGTCCTGCAAGGGCGCGTTGTCCTCCAGGAGCGCGAGGTAGGGCATCAGCTGTGTCGAGGAGTCGCGCAGCCACATGGCGGGGATGTCGCCGGTGACGACGAAGGCGGTGCCGTCGGGCATGGGCCGGATGGTGCGGGCGAGGGTGTCGTCGAGGCAGCGCGTCAGCGTCCGGCCGAGGCGCGGGTCGCCGAGGTCGTCGAGCCGTCGTACCGCCCGCTGGACGATCGGGTGGTCCTGGACGCTGGTGGGGAAGCGCATGGGCGGGCCTTTCGGCGGTCGGGCGGAAGGGCTGGGGCGCGGAAGTCCGCACGGGGTCGGGCATACGTGCACGGGGCGGCACACGTACAGGGGGCATGGCATACGTACCTGCGGCACGGCATACGCGAGGCCGTCGTCCGCCGAAGCCGAAGCCGAAGCCGCACCCGGACCTGGCCCCGGCCCCGAAGGTGTCAGCAGTCCTCGTGCGAGCGCTCCGGCACGCCCCCGGCAGCCGTCCCATGCCGGACGACCCGGGTCGGGACGGTGACGCGTCGGGAGGGCGGCGGAGCCGTATCGCCTTGTTCGAGGCGGTCGATGAGCAGACGCGCGGCCTGGCGGCCCACCTCGTCGGCGTCGTAGGAGACGAGCGTGAGCGGCAGGCCGAGGACGTCGGACAGGTCGAAGTCGTCGAAGCCGGCGACGGGCAGGGTGCGGCCCGTCTTGTAGAGGGCGCGGATGGCGCCCTGGCTGAGGCGGTTGTTGGTGCAGAACAGGGCGGTGGGCGGGGCGGGCAGGTCCAGGAGTTCGAGGGTGGCTCGTTCGGCTGTCGCGGAGTCGACGAGGCCCTGGCGGATGAGGGCGTTGTCCGGGGCGACGCCGACCTCCTCGTGCGCGGCCCAGAACCCGCGCAGGCGTTCGGCGCCGGTGTAGAGCGCGGGCGGGTTGCCGAGGAAGGCGACGCGGGTGTGTCCCTCGGTCAGGAGGCAGGCGGTCGCTTCGCGCGCGCCGTGGAAGTCCTCGACGAGGACGCAGTCCGTGTCGATCCCGGCGGGCGGCCTCGCGGCCAGGACGACGGGGACGTGGCGCATGGCGGCAGCCAGGTGGTGCTGGCGGCTGCCCGCCGGGACCACGATCAGTCCTTCGACCTGGTGGTCGACGAGGTCGTCGATGAGTTCGGGCTCCCGGTCGGCCTGTTCGCCCGAGTTGCTGAGGAGCATGCGGAAGCCGTACCGCGTGGCGACTTCCTGGACGCCGAGGGCGAGGCGTGAGTAGAAGGGGTTGGCGAGATTGGTGACGACCAGGCCGATCATTCCGCTGCCGCCGAGGCGCAGGCTCCGCGCGGTCTGGTTGCGGCGGTAGCCGAGGCGGTCGACGGCGGCGAAGACCCGTTCCCGGGTCGCCTGCGACACGCCGGGGTCGTTCTTGAGCACGCGTGACACGGTCATGGCGCTGACCTGTGCGAGCTTGCCGACGTCCTGCATGGTCGGCCCGCTGCCCCGGCGAGCGGTCATGCCCCTGCCCCTTTCGCTGCCTGCCTGGTCCGGCACGCTGGTCGTCATGTCGCGTTCCGCGCCCAGTGGGCGGCCCCGATCAGCGGGGCGGCCTCGGGCTGTCGCGCCGGCGACACCGGTATGTCCGGTCCGCCGGCCGAGGCGAGCCCCGCGGTGAACGCGGGGTGGATCAGCTGCCACGACCGGGCCATGGAGCCGCCGACGACGACCGCGGTGGCCTCGAAGCGGTCGATCCACGGCGCCAGCGCCTGGCCGAGTGCGTCGAAAGCGTAGCGGAAGGTCAGGGCCGCGGCGGCGTCGCCCTTCTCGGCGCGCACCGCTATCTCGTGGACGTCGGGGGTCCCTCGCCCGTCCGGCGCGGGGGAGAGGCGTTCGTAGTGGGCGCGGATGCCCCGGCGCGACACGGTGTTCTCCAAAGGGCCGCCGTGGACGCGCAGATGGTGCACGTGTCCGCTCGGCGGGACTGCCGGGCCGGTGTGGACCGGGCGGCCGAGGGAGAGGAACGAGGAGCCCACGCCCGTGCCGAGGGTCAGGCACACGACGCGGTCGCGGCCCGCCGCGGCGCCCGCTCTGTGCTCGCCGATGGCGAACGCGTCGGCGTCGTTGAGGAAGCGCAGCCGCCGCGCACGTCCTGCCAGCCGCTCGCGCAGGCCGCGGCCGACGTCCACGCCGTGGAGGGACTCGAACTTGCCCACGCCGGTGAAGCGGCCGACGCCGGTGGCGTAGTCGAAGGGGCCGGGCATCGCCACGCCCCAGCAGGGATCGTGCCGGGTGGGCAGGGCGGACGCCGCCTCGGCGATGGTGTCGAGGACGGCGTCGGCCCCGTCGTGCGCGCCCAGGGGCAGCCGGATCACGGCGGAGGGTGCGGGGCGATCCGCGCCGACGTCGACGAGCGCGGCCGTGACATGGGTGCCGCCCACGTCGAGGACCGGGACGGGCGCCGGGGGCCGCCCCGCGGGAACCGTCGTCACGCGTCGACCACCAGGGCCTTGACGACCCGCACCTCGGCGTCGCCCAGCGCGCGGACGCGGTAGGGGCCGACGGCGGCGGGGATCGTGAGGGTCTCGGCGAAGGCGAGGGAGTGGGTGGCGCCGTCGCCGTACTCGATGACGGCACCGGCCCCCGCGGCCACGTTGAGGATGTGGAAGCGGCCCGCGGTGTCGTCGGGCAGGGCCGCGCCCGGAGCCACGACATGACGGTGCACCGCGTAGAACATCTCGGGCAGCGCGCCGATGACCTCCTCGCGCCAGCCCTCGCCCGCGCGCGAGGTACGCGGCTCCTGCACGAGGTCCTTGGTGACGTCCTCGCCGCGCCGCGCGGTGTCCAGGTTGGCGAACCCGTGCTCGTACGGCAGGGGCCGGGACGCTCCGGTGGCGTCCTTGCGGAGCCAGTCGTACAGCCGCAGGGAGTACAGGTAGGGGGTGGCGCTGACCTCGAGGACGAGGTTGCCCGCGCCGGACGCGTGCGGGGTGCCCGCCGGGATCATGAACAGCTGCCCGGGTGTCGACGGGTGTGACTGGACGTGTTCCTCGACGGGCATCGGGGTGGCGTCGGCGATGGCCTCCTCCACCTGGCGCCGCATGGTGTCGAGGTCCGCCTCCGCGGTGAGGCCGAGCAGCACGCGGGCGCCCTCGTCGCAGGCCGTGACGTAGTACGTCTCGTGCTGGGTGTAGGGCCAGCCGAAGACCTCCCGCATGTACCGCTCCCGCGGGTGCAGGTGCAGGGACAGGTTGCCGCCGCCCATGGTGTCCAGGTAGTCGAACCGGATCGGGAAGGAGGTGCCGAACCGGCAGTGCACGTCCTCGCCGAGCATGTCCTCGGGGTGTCCGGCGCACAGCAATTGGAAGGGGATCTCGACCTGGGGGCCGTCCTTCTCGCCGACGACGACACCGGCCTCGGGCGCTATCAGCTCGTAGCCGAGGGCGGTGTTGCCCGCCTGCGGAGTGAAACCGAGTTCGCCGGCCGCCCATTGGCCGCCCCACGGCGTCGAGTTGAAGTACGGGCGCGTGCGCACGGGCCCGCGGGTCAGCCGCGCGAGCGTGCCGCGCAGCGCGGCCCCCTCCAGTGAGGCGGGGCGGGCCGGTTCCTGCACGTCGATCCAGCGGTCGACGCGTGCGGCGATCGCGTCCCGGTGCCGGTCGAGCACGGGCCAGTCGGTGTAGAAGAGGCGGACCAGGTCGCCGGCTTCGCCCGGACGCCCCAGGTTGGCGCCGACCGGCAGCGCGCGCTGGGCCACCGCCGCTTCGGCGTACCGCTTCGGCAGGTCCGCGTACCAGAGCAGGTCCGGGCCGCACAGCGCGGCGCCCGGCCCGAAGGCCACCGTCACCGCGGTGCCCGTCGGCCGTTCGGCCCGCGGTACCGCGTCGAAGAGGTCCGCGACGTCCCCGCGCGACAGCGGGGTGAAGAACGGGTCGTCGGCGGGGACGGGCTCGGCCGCTATCCGCTCGTGGGCCGCCGGCGCGTAGTGGTCACGGACATCGAGCAGCCGCACGTCGCGGCCCGCGGAGCGCACGGCTGCCGCGAGGCCCTCGGCCAGCGCGGCCCAGTCGAGCGCGGCCGGTCCGTCGACGGCCAGGACGAAGGGTCCTGACGGCAGCGCGGAGACCGCAGCGGGCCAGCCGGCGACCACCTCTCCGGCGGCCGGCGGGTAGGTGGGGAGGGGGTCGTACGTACGGGGCGCGGGCACAGGTGCTCCTTCATGGGCTGCGAGGCGAGCGAGTTAACGATAACAATGCCTGGCCGAAGGTGTCCATGGTCGATCCGTCACTCCTCCGCCTGAACGAAATGGCTATGACCTGCGGCAATTCTGCGTCAGTCTCTTGAGCCGCATTCTTTTCGGCGTGAAGTCTTGCTACCGCAGGAATGGTGTCGTTAACCTCCACGCAACACACACCGGGCAGCTCCCCTGTTCCACCGGCGTCGTAAGCGCCCCGTGATGCACATCCAGCCATACAGGTGGCCCGCTTCCGTGAAGGTGATCCATGTCAGCATCGGGCAGGACCAGCAGTACGGCCGTACCGCTCGCCCGGCGCCGCTTCCTCGCGGGGGCGGCCGCCGGTGCGGCCGCTCTGGCCGCGGGAGGCTGCGCCCGGGGCGTGAGCACGTCCGCACAGCCGGGAACCACGAGCATTTCCAACGACAACGCCACCTGGGACGAGGGCTACCGCTCGGCGGGCCGTGAGCTGGAGAAGATCACCGGCTACACGCTCAGGCCGCTGTCGAACCCGTCGGTCACCTCGTACCAGCAGGTCGTGCAGATGACCCTGCAGACCTCGAAGTCCTCCGACCTCGTCAAGTGGGCCTCCGGATACCAGCTCAAGCGGCTGGCGCGGGCCGGAGGGCTCACCGACCTGTCCCGCGTCTTCGCGCGGTACGCGGCCAAGGGGTGGGTGCGCCGCACCTCGCGCGACGCCGTCTCCTACCGGGGCGCGGCGTACGGCATCCCGCTGTACGAGTCGTACTACGTGCTCTTCTACAGCAAGCCGGTGTTCGCCGGGCTCGGCCTCTCCGCCCCCACCGACTGGGACGGGCTGCTGCACTGCGCCGAGGTCCTGAAACGCCACAAGATCACGCCGTTCCTCGCCAGCCAGGTGGGCGGCTGGCCCGCGATCGAGTGGTTCCAGGAACTGGTCAGCAAGGTCGACCCGGACTTCTACCGCCGCCTGGTGGCCGGTGAGGCCTCCTACACCGACGAGCCAGCCCGCCGGGCGATGGACCTCTGGCAGGACTTCATGCGCAAGGGCTGGATGACACCGCCCGACTTCGACCAGGCACGCGGCCCCGGCGCGCTGAAGGAGGGCACGGTCGGCATGTTCCTGCACGGCACCTGGCAGGCGTCCGGCATGTCGGCGGCGGGGATGAAGCCGGGCACCGGGTACGGCGCCTTCATCCTCCCGACGGTGCGTACCTCGACCCCGAAGAGCGTCATCGCCGAGTCGGGTGTGTTCGCTGTGCCCAGCCGCGCCTCCTCGCACGACGCGGCGATGGCGAACGTCGGGGCCTGGCTCGACCCGTCGGTGCAGCGGGTGTGGAGCGACTTCCTGGAGGACAGCTCCGCCAACCCGACTGTGCGCTCCAGCAACCCGGTGGTGGCCGGGCTCCAGCGGGACGTCGCCCGCAACCGCCGCACCACCCTTGTCCGTTACTGGGAGGCCAGCCCGCCGAGCCTCATTCAGGGCAACACCAACGACCTCGGCGGCTTCATGGCCGGGCAGACCTCTCCCGCCACCACACTGCGCCGGATGGAAGAACGCGCGCGGAGCGAATGGGCGGCCTGGAAGCGAGACGAAGCATGAGTACTTCTCTGACCGAGCAACGCCCGCCGAGCCCGCCCGGCGGACCTGCCACGCCCCGGCGCACGACCGTCCGCCCTCCCCGGGCGCACACCTGGGCGGGGGCGCGTGAACGCCTCGCGGCCGGCGGGTTCATGGCCCCGGCCGTCCTCCTGGTCACGCTGTTCCTGCTGGCCCCGTTCGTGTGGACCGTCTACCGCAGCTTCTTCAGCGACTCCCGGACCGCGCCGTTCAGCTGGTTCGACAACTACACGCTGTTCGCCTCCGACCCGGCCCTGTCCCGCTCCATCCAGAACACCCTGATGTGGGTGGTGGGGACGGTCGCGCTCCCGTTCGTGCTCGGACTCGCCATCGCCTGCATGACCAACGCGAGCCGCCTCTCCCGGCTGGCCCGGCTCTGCGTCGTGCTGCCGTACGCGCTCTCAGGGTCCGCCGTGGCCGTGGTGTGGAACTTCATGCTCACCACCGACGGCGCCGTCAACCAGGTCCTCAACGGTGTCGGGCTCGACTCGCTGGCCCAGGGCTGGCTGCTCACCTGGCCCGGCAACACCCTCGTGATGATCCTCGCCAACGCCTGGCAGGCCACCGGCGTCGCCGTCATCCTCTTCCTCGTCGGACTGCAGTCCATCCCGCCCGAGACGCTGGAGGCCGGTGCGCTGGACGGCGCGGGCGGCTGGCAGCAGTTCCGCCACATCGTCCTGCCGCAGCTCCGGCCGGTGTCGATCATCGTGATCGGCATGAGCCTGGTCAACGGCCTCAAGTCGTTCGACCTGATCTGGGTGCTCACCCAGGGCGGCCCCGGACGGGCCACCGAGACGCTCGCCGTCTCCATGTACAACGAGACCTTCCTCGAACTGCGGCCCGGCGCGGGAGCGGCGATCGCGGTCGTCCTCACCATGATCGTCCTGGCCGCCTCCTGGCTCTACCTGCGCCGCCAGCTCGACGTGAAAGGCGGATGACGATGTCCTTCGGCCGCGTTCTGCGCAACACCACGCTCGTGGTACTCGCCCTGCTGTGGCTCGTCCCCACCTGGCTCCTGGTCGTCAACGCACTTGTGCCCGCCGCGAGTTACTCCGGCAGTCCGCACTGGCTGCCCCAGGACTTCGGGCTCTTCGACAACATGTCGCAGGCCTGGGAGAAGGCCAACCTGGGCCCGGCGTTCGGCAACAGCCTCCTCTACTCCGTGGTCAGCGCCCTGGCCGCCGCGGTGCTCGCCGGGTTCGCCGCCTTCGCGACGGTCATCATGCCGGTCAAACGCCAGGCATGGTGGTTCTGGGTGATCTACTCCGGCACCCTGCTGCCCCTCCAGGTCTTCCTCCGCCCCCTGTTCCTGTCCTACGCGCACACCTCGCTCTACGACACCCAGCTCGGACTGGTGCTGATCTACACGGCGATCGCGGTCCCGTTCGCGTTCTTCGTCATGCGCAACTACGCGCTGACCCTGCCCCGGGAGGTCGTCGAGGCCGCGCGCATGGACGGCGCGTCCTGGTGGCGGGTGTTCTGGCAGATCCACGTCCCGCTGACCCGGTCCGCCATGATCGCCGTGTTCGTCTTCCAGTTCGTGGCCGTCTGGAACGACCTCATGTTCGGCATCACCATGGTCACGAGCCGCAACATCCGGCCCGTCATGGCCGCCCTCGCCGACCTCCAGGGCAACTACTCCAACGTCGGACCGCCCATCGTCCTCGCCGGCGCCCTCCTGGTCTCGCTCCCCACCGTGGTGCTGTTCTTCTGCGCCCAGCGCTTCTTCGTCAGCAGCCTGAAGATCCATCGCTGAGCCCGCAGTCTCCCCGCACGGCTGAGCCGTCCGTACGGCTGAGCCGCCCCCTCCCGGCAGGGCTGAGCCGTACGCCCTCCCTCCTCCACCGCCGAGCCGTACCCGCCTTCTCTCAACTCCCCGACCGTTCGCGAAGGGCACCCCTCATGCTGCGCTCGCTGCTCACCCGTGCCACCGCCCCCGTCCTCTGCGCGGGGCTGCTCTGGACCGCTGCCCCCGCCCACGCCCAGAGCCCCGACCGGGTCCGCCCCGTCCCCTCCGGCACCTGGGCCGCCCGCGCCACCGACACCTATCGAGCCCTGCAGACACACCTGTACGAGGGTGACGACCAGCACGGCCTCTACCTGGAGCACACACCCCGCCAGGACGGCGACCCCGCCCACTCCTTCCTCTGGCCGTTCCGCGAGGCCGCGCAGGCGGCCGTCGACATGCAGCACCTGCCGCGCACCGGCGCCGCCTACCGGCAGGACGCGGCCGACCGCTTCGACACCGCCGAGCTGTACCACACCTCCGGCGAGCGGCCGGGCTACGCGTCGTACCTCCCGGCCCCGCTCGGCACCGGCGGCGACGTGTACTACGACGACAACGCCGTCGTGGCCCTGACCCAGCTCGACCAGTACGAGGCCACAGGCGACGCACGCTTCCTCGACCGGGCGGAGCAGGTCATCCCCGTCGTCTCCCGCGCCTGGGACGGCGACACCGGCAAGAGCTGCGCGGGCGGCATGGACTGGTACGACTCACCCGCCAACACCATCCGCGCCACCAACGTCACCGCCTTGTCCGCCCAACTCGCCGCACGCCTCTACGCGCACACCCACGACCGTACGTACCTCACCAAGGCGCGGCAGTGGTACGGCTGGGTGTACTCCTGCATGCGCAAGGCGCCCGGCCTGTACATCAACGACCGCGGCGACGACGGCAGCGTCAACGAGACCCTGTGGACCTACAACTCGGGCGCGATGATCGGCACCGCCACCGCCCTCTACCGCGGTACCGGGGACGCCCGGTACCTGAAGAGGGCAGTGGAGGACGCGCGCGGCTCCCTCGCCCACTGGACCGAGGGCAGCCGTCTGCACGACCAGCCGGCCGTGTTCAACGCCTTCTACTTCAAGGACCTGCTCGACCTGGACTCCGTACACCCCGACCCGGCCTACCTGAAGGCCATGAGCGCGTACGCGGACAGCACGTACAAGTCCAACCGCGACACCACCACCGGCCTGTTCCGCTTCCAGCCGTCCAACGGCGGCGACTACGACCCGCAGGCGCCGGCCGCGACCCTCAACCAGTCGGCGATGGTCCAGATCTTCGCCACCCTCGCCGAAGCGACCGGCCCCGGAGCGGCCCGCCCTGAGGTGAGCCGCCCCGAAGCGACCCGCCCCGAAACAGCCGACCACCGCGCCACCTCCTGACGCGGCGACCCGGACCACCGCACCCGCACCACCGCACCCGCCCGACGCAAAGGACCCTCACGCCCCATGCCCAAGCCGCCGCTGACCAGGCAATCCTGGTGGGACTCCGACATCGCGCGCGACCTCCTGAAGGAGCGCGTCGCCATCACCACCGGCCTCGCCGGTCTCCAGGTACGGCTCTCGGGGGAGCCACTGCTGCGCCACGACGGAAAGGGACGGCTGCTGCAGTCCGTCCGGCTCGCGGTGCTCCGCCCCGGAAGCACGGCCCCGTTGCCACGCGTCACCCGGGCCCACGTCACCACGAGCGGGGGCACCCCCGTCCCCTGCGAGATCGTGCCGGGTCCGGGCGACGACCTCCGCCTCCTGGTCCCGGAGGTGACCGAGCCCACCTCCTTGCTGATCGAACTCCCCGACCTCGAAGAGGGCACACAGATCGCCTTCCAGGTGACGCCGCAGCGCCACTGGACCCTGCACCTCGTCCAGCACTCCCACCTGGACATCGGCTACACCGATCCGCAGGGCCGGGTGATGGCCGAGAGCCGCGCCTATCTCGACTCGCTCCTCGAACTCTGCCGGGACACCGACGACTGGCCGGACCCGGCCCGGTTCCGCTGGGCCGTCGAGGGCTTCCACTCCTTCCAGGACTGGCGGGCCAACCGGCCCCGCCGCCAGGTGGAGGACTTCCTCGGCCGGGTGCGCGAGGGCCGCGTCGAACTCACCGCCATGCCCTTCAACCTGCACACCGAGACCTGCTCCACCGACGAACTCCACGAACTCCTGCGCCCGGTAACCGAGTTGCGCGACCGGCACGGCATCGACATCACCACGGCCATGCAGACGGACGTGCCCGGCCAAGTGGTCGGCCTGCCCGACGTCCTCGCGGACAACGGCATCCGCTACCTGTCCGTCGCCCACAACTGGGCGGGCCGCGCCGTCCCCCACCTCGTCGGCGGCGAGCACCTCCCGCGCCTCTTCCGCTGGCAGACGCCGAGCGGCAACAGCGTCCTGGTCTGGCGCACGGACACCCCGCACGGCCTCGCCTACATGGAGGGCTCCATCCTCGGCTTCGACGAGTCGTACGACCACGTCGACGACCTGCTGCCCGCCTACCTCAGCGCCCTGGCCCGCTATCCCTATCCCCACCAGGGCCGCGGCATCCCCGGCTTCTCCGCGCTCGACCTGCCCGACACGGCGGACCCGTACCCGTGGGACGTGCTGCACCTGCGCGTGCTCGGCAAGTTCGCGGACAACGGCCCGCCGCGCCGGGTCATCTCCGACACGGTGCGCCGCTGGAACGAACAGTGGGCGTACCCGCGGCTGCGCGCCTCCCGCAACCAGGACTTCTTCGAGGATGCCGAGCAGCGCGTCGGCGACCGCCTGGAGACCTACCGGGGCGACTGGACGGACTGGTGGGTCGACGGCGTGGGCGCGGGCGCCGTCCCGCTCGCCGCCATGCGACGCGGTCAGGCGGCCCTCGCCGAGGCACAGACCGTGGCCGGCTACGCCTCTCTCATGGGCGTGGACGGAGGCGCGGAAGTGACCGGCGAAGCTCCGGGCATCTACCGTTCCGCCTCACTCTTCAACGAACACACCTGGGGCGCCGGCGACCCCTGGACCCATGGCGACCACGGCCACGGCTCCGGGCAGACGCAGTGGCACTGGAAGTACTCCCAGGCCCTGCGCGCCCACGACGACGCCGAGACGCTCCTGGACGCCGCCTCCGCCCTCCTCGGCGAAGCCTTCGCCGCGGCGGACGACGCGTCGGCCTCCTTCTACGTCGTCAACACGTGCAGCTGGCCACGGACCGAGACCGCCCGCCTCTTCCTGCCGGAGAGCACCGTCGCCCTCGACACTCCGGTCCAGGTCCTCGACGCACGCACCGGTCACCCGCTGCCCTGCGCCGAGGAGGCGCAGAGCAACGAGCGCCACCGCGCGGCGGGCCGCTTCCTGCACGTGCCCGTCGCGGACGTGCCCGCCTGCGGGGCGGTCCGCCTGGACATCGTCGTCACCGGCGCCGAGTCCCCCGTACCGCACGACGAGCCCACCGGGGTGGGCGTTCTGGAGAACGACCGCCTGCGCGTGACCGTCGACCTGCGCGAGGCGTGCATCGCCTCCATCGTCGACAAACGGACTGGCCGCGAGATGGTGCGCCAGGACGCCGTCGTCGGCTTCAACGGGTACGTGTACGACGAGTACGCCACCGCGGGCGGGTTCAACCACCAGTCCAGCAAGACCGTCGCGGACGACTCGATGCACCTGCTGGCCTCCCGCAGCACCGCCCCGCCGGCCGCGCTCGTGGACCGCATCACGGACGCCACCGGCCAGACCCTCGTCTACGAATGCGCCCCGGCGGGCACCCGGCGCCTTCGCGTGCGCGTGCACCTGCCGCACGACGCGGCCCGCGTCGACATCGAGAACCGCATCGACAAGAACGCGACCCTGACCAAGGAGAGCGCCTTCTTCGCGTTCCCCTTCGCCCTCGACCGCCCCGTCGTGCACACCGAGGCCACGGGCGGTGTGCTCGGCACCGACCGCGAGACCGTGCCGGGTTCGGCCGCCCACATGCGGGCGATCCGGCGCTGGGTCAGCCTGAGCGACGGCACCCACCACGCGGCCCTGGCGACGGCCGACGCGCCGCTCGTCCAGCTCGGCGGCATCGCGATCCCGTACGTCCCCTACCCGCCGTCGCTGCCGCGGGAGGAGCCCGGCACCGTCTTCTCCTGGGTGCACAACAACATCTGGGACACCAATTTCCCCTCCCAGCAGGGGTTCGACCACGTCTTCCGGTACAGCGCCGGCTTCACCCAAGCCACGGCCACAGCCACAGCCACGGCCGAGGAGAACACCGACGCCGACGTATTCGCCGCACGGATCGCCGCGGTCACCAGCCATCCGCTGGTGCCGGTACGGGCCCGGGGCGGCGCCGGGACCGCGTGCCCGGCGCGGACCCACTTCCTGGACCTGGACGATCCCCGGGTGCGCCTGGTCGGGGCCACCGTCCCCGGCGACGGCACGCTCCTGGTGCGGTTGCAGTCCCTTGCGGACGCCCCCGTCACCTGTCGCCTGCGTACCCCGTTCCCCGTGGCACGCGCCGCCCGCACCACCTACCTGGGGCTGACCCCGAGCGACCTCGACCTGGACGAGGACCAAGCGGTCCCGGTCGAGGTGGCGCCGCTCGGGACGGCGGCGGTGCTCCTCATCCTGCGCTCCTGAGGGAGGCGGGCGCCCTGCCGGGCCTATGCGTGCGGCAGGGCCTCGCGGCCGGTGTCCCTGACGGACCGCTCGATGGCGAACGCCGCCTCGGTGAACGCCTCGATCTGCTCGGGCGTCAGGTCCCGGACCGAGATCTCCTCCAGGCTGCGCCACATGGCTTCGATCGGCTCCCGCATGGCGCGGCCCTTGTCGGTGAGATGGACGATCATCACCCGACGGTCGTACGCGGCCGGCTCGCGCACCAGCAGCCCGGCCTCCTGCATACGGCGCAGCGACTTCGAGACCGTGGAGTGGTCCAGCCCCACGCTGTCCAGAAGCTCGGACTGGGTCTGGCCGTCGCGGTCGAAGAGCTGCATGAGGAGCAGCTCCTGCCCGGGGTGCAGGTTCATCTCGCGGAGCATGGCGGAGGCGTGGGCACGGTGGGCGCGGGCCAGCTGGAAGATCGCGTAGCTGAGGCGGCCGTCGCGCGCCGTGCCGGGGAGCCTGGACGCCGGGTCGGTCATCGTGTTCCTTCCGCGCTGCTCAGGGCGGGGTAGTCGGTGTAGCCGCTCGCGCCGCCGCCGTAGAAGGTGGCCTGGTCGGGGGCGTTCAGCGGCGCCCCTGAGCGTAGCCGCTCGACGAGGTCGGGGTTGGCGAGGACCGGCGCGCCGACGGTGACGACATCGGCGAGGCCGTCCGATACGTCCTTGGCCCGTACGCCGAGTTCGGCACCGGCCCGGTTGAGAAGCAGCGTCCCCGGCCACAGCGACCGCAAGGTGCGCAGCAGTTCCTCGTCACCGGCGTGTATCAGGTGCAGGTAGGCGAGGTCCAGCGGGGCGAGGGCGCGGACGAGGGCCGGGTACACCTCGTGGGTGTCGTCCTCGCGGATGTCGTTGTACGGGTTGCCGGGGGACAGACGGATGCTGGTACGGTCGGCGCCGATTTCGTCGGCGACCGCGGCGGCCACGTCGACGGCGAACCGGATGCGGTGGGCGACGGAGCCGCCGTAGCGGTCGGTGCGCTCGTTGGCGTTGCCGGACAGGAACTGGTGGATGAGGTAGCCGTTGGCGCCGTGGATCTCCACGCCGTCCGCGCCCGCCTCGACGGCGTAGGCGGCGGCGCGCCGGAAGTCGTCGACGGTGGCGGCGACTTCGTCGGTGGACAGGGCACGGGGCGTGGGCATCTCCCGCATACCGGCCGCGGTGAACATGAGGCCCGCGGGCCGGATCGCGGAGGGTGCCACCGGCTGCCGGCCGTGCGGGGTGTTCTCGGGGTGGGCGATCCGCCCGGTGTGCATCAACTGGATGACGATCCGGCCTCCCTCGGCATGTACGGCGTCCGTGACCTTGCGCCAGCCGGCGACCTGCGCGGGGGAGTGGATGCCGGGGGTGAGCAGATATCCCTGCCCGTCGGAGGAGGGCTGGGTGCCCTCGGTGATGATCAGCGCGGTCGAGGCGCGCTGCGCGTAGTACTCGGCGTTCAGCGCGGTCGGCACGCCTTCGGGGGTGGAGCGGCTGCGGGTCATCGGTGCCATGGCCAGCCGGTGCGGGAGCCGGAGGCTTCCGGCGCGGGCGGGCTCCCACAGGGCGTCCAGGGCGGGGTCGACGTTCTCGAACACGGGTTCTCCTCGGTAGAAGGGGGGTGCGGGCGTGAGCGGGTCAGTCGACGGTGAGGACGAGCTTTCCGCGGCTGTGTCCGGCGTCGCTGGCCTGCTGGGCCTTGGCCGCGTCGGAGAGCGGGTGGGTCGCGCCGACGGTGGTGACGAGGGTGCCGTCGGCGGCCTGCTGGGCCAGTTCGGCGAGGCGGGCGGCCGAGCGGCGCTGGGGTCCCTCGGAGAAGACGACGCCCAGTTCGCGGGCGCGGAAGTCGGCGGTGGTGACGATCCGGTCGGTGGTGCCGCGCAGGGTGAGGGAGTCCTCCAGGGCGCCCTTGCCCGCGGCGTCGAGGACGGCGTCGATACCGTCGGGGGCGAGGTCACGGACCCGCTCGACGAGGTGGTCACCGTAGACGAGCGCGGTGGCGCCGAGGGAGGTGACGTACTCCTGGTTGCCCGGTCCGGCGGTGCCGATGACGCGGGCACCTCGGGCGACGGCGAGCTGTACGGCGATGGTGCCGAGGGCGCCGGAGGCGCCATGGATGAGCAGGGTCTCGCCCGCCTTGACGTCGAGGATGTCCAGGGCGCGGTCGGCACCGTCGCTCGCCACGGGCAGGGCGGCGGCGTGCGTCCAGTCGAGCCCGGCGGGCTTGAGCGCGAGGACGGTCGCGTCGGCCAGGGCGTACTGGGCGTAGGAGCCGGTGTCGGACCAGCCGAGGACCGCGTCACCGGCCTTGAGGTGGTCGACTCCGGCCCCGACGGCGTCGACGACACCGGCGATCTCGCCGCCGGGGATCGCGGGCAGCGTGGTGGGGAAGATCGCTTCCATGGCGCCGGAGCGGATCTTGCCGTCCACCGGGTTGACGCCGACCGCGTGGACCCGGACGCGGACCTGGCCGGGGCCGGGCTGCGGGATCTCCAGGTCCGCCTCGTGCAGGACCTCGGTGCCGCCGAACGTGTCGAAAACGATGGCCTTCATGGCTGCTGTCTCCTTGTGAGCCGGGCGCCCGACCCGAATATGTGGCCGGACACGTAAAACGTAGCAGCCATTGCGTGGCTAGCCAAGTGTTTTCTTGTGGCTAGCCACGTTTCTATGCCGGACGGGGGGCCGGTGCCGAGTGCGCGGCACGGTGGCGCTGGCGCCGGAATCCTGCTTCGGCTGCTCGGGGAGGGCGTCGTGCATGACCCCGGCCGCGCGTGAGCGAGGACGGTGCGAAAACGGTGGTGAGATGGCCGAACCGGTCCAGGGGCTCTCGTCGGCCTCGCCGCCGGGACCCGCCATCGGGTCCTCGTGGTGTGCTGCCTCACCGTGTCCGGCCTCGCGCTCGGCGGACCTCGCCCGTGCGGGAGTACGTGCCACTTTCCTGACGGGCGGCCTCGTGAGGCTCGCCGCCGCGCTCACGCTCCTGCGCGCAGCACGTCCGCGACGCCTCTGATCCCCTCCGGCCCCACCCGGCAGCACCCGCCGATGAGTCGCGCCCCGGCTGTGTACCACTCGGCCGCGAGGTCCGGCGCGAAGCTCGGGTCGCTGCGCCAGCCCCGCGCGTGCGCGTCCCACCGCTCACCGCTGTTCGGGTACGCGACGCCCGGCTTCCCGCTCGCGGCGACCGCGCGCCGCACCGCGTCCGCCACCTCGCGCGGCTCGCAGCAGTTGACCCCCACCGCCGCCACCTCGTCCGCCCCTGCCGCCAGCCCGAAGGCCGCGTCCAGCGACTGACCCGCCCGCGTCTCGCCGCCCGCCACGCTGTACGAGAGCCACACCGGCACCCCGCAGCCCCGCACCACGGCGAGCAGCGCCCGCGCCTCGTCCACGTCCGGGACCGTCTCCAGTGCGAGGACATCGGGCCCGGCCGCCAGCAGGGCCTCCACCCGGGGACCGTGGAAGCGTTCGAGCGCCGCGCGACCGACCCCGTACCGCCCCCGGTACTCCGAGCCGTCCGCGAGCATCGCGCCGTACGGGCCCACGGATGCCGCGACCCAGCGGCTCCCCGAGGCGCGCGCCGCCGCCACCGACAGGGCGAGCAGCTCACGCGTGCGCGCCGCGTCGATCCCGTGCCGCGCGAAGCCCTCGAAGCTCGCCTGGTAGCTCGCCGTCGTCGCGACCTCCGCCCCGGCCAGGGCGTACGCGCGGTGCGCCTCGGTGAGCGCGGCGGGCTCGTCACGCAGCAGCCGCGCCGACCACAGCGCGTCCGCCAGCCCGTGCCCCGCGGCCTCCAGCTCGTTCGACAGCCCGCCGTCCAGGACGACCGCCCGCTCGCCCAGCGCCCGGACGAACCCCGCGGAGCCGGTCTCGTCAGCACCCGTACCGTCCATGCCCCCAGGCTAGGGCCTGTCTTCAATCTCGCCTCTGCCGTGCTGCGGGCGACGAGGCGAGATTGAAGACAGGCCCGAGGGGACCGCCCCTCCTCACGTCGTACGAGAAGTTTCGTATTACGAGGACGTTCGTACTATGCTCGGCGGCCTCGCCACTTCACCACGAAAGGGGAATCGCGTGAGCGCGCTCTTCGAGCCCTACGCCCTCCGGTCGCTGACCGCCCGCAACCGGCTCTGGATGGCGTCCATGTGCCAGTACAGCGCCGTCCCGGACGGGCCGGAGCAGGGGGTGCCCAACGACTGGCACTTCCAGCACCTCGCCGCGCGCGCCACCGGCGGCACCGGGCTCATCCTCACCGAGGCGACCGGCGTCAGCCCCGAGGCCCGCATCAGCCCCTACGACCTCGGGATCTGGAACGACGCGCAGGTCGAGGGCTTCCGACGTATCACCCGCTTCCTCGACGAGCAGGGCGCGGTTTCCGGTGTCCAGCTCGCGCACGCGGGCCGCAAGGCCTCGACGGAGCGCACGTGGGTCGACCGCGGCGCCCCCATCCCGCCCGGCGCGGAGCACGGCTGGACGCCCGTCGCCCCGAGCGCCCTCCCCTTCAGCGACGCCCACACCGTCCCCGAGGAGCTGACCGAGGACGGCATCCGCGAGATCGTCGGCCAGTTCGCCGACGCGGCGCGCCGCGCGCTCGACGCCGGGTTCCGCACCGTCCAGATCCACGGCGCGCACGGCTACCTCATCCACCAGTTCCTCTCCCCGTACAGCAACCACCGCACCGACGCCTACGGCGGCTCCTACGAGAACCGCACCCGTTTCGCGCGCGAGGTCGTCGACGCCGTGCGCGCCGTGTGGCCCGAGGAACTGCCGCTGCTCTTCCGCATCTCGGCCACCGACTGGTTCGAGGAGGACCCCGAGGACCCGCGTACGGGCTGGACCGCCGACGAGACCGTCGCTTTCGCCCGCACCCTCAAGGAGCACGGCGTCGACCTCCTCGACGTCTCCACGGGCGGCATCTCGCCCACCGCGCCGATCGCGGCCGGCCCCGGCTACCAGGTGCGTTTCGCCGAGCGGGTCAAGAACGAGACCGACCTCGCCGCGGCGGCGGTCGGGCTCATCACCGAGGCACGGCAGGCCGAGAAGATCCTCGCGGACGGCCAGGCCGACGCGATCCTCCTCGGCCGCGAACTCCTGCGCGATCCGTACTTCGCCGCGCACGCCGCCACGGAACTGGGCGAGCGGCCGTACGTGGCGCAGCCCTACCACCGCGCGTACTGAGCCCGCCCGCACGGCCGCTCCCGCCGCGTGCCGGTGCCGCCCCGTCGCCGGGGAAGCGGCACCGGCACGCGTCGTACGATGGCCGCGCACCCACCGCCCGCACCCCGCCCCGCCCCGCCTGGAGTCCGCCGTGACGACCCCCGCCGCAGGCAGCCGCGCCCTGCCGCACCCCGAGCGCGCCGAGATCCGGCTCGAAGCGGTGCTCCACGCGCTCGCCGACCCGCTGCGGCTGCGCATCGTGCGCGAACTGGCGGCGCGGCAACGGGAGCTGAACTGCTCGGAGTTCCCCCTCCCGGTCACCAAGTCGACCTCGACGCACCACTTCCGCGTCCTGCGCGAGAGCGGGGTGGTGCGCCAGGTCTACCGGGGTACGGCCAAGCTCAACGGACTGCGCAGGGACGACCTAGACGCGCTCTTCCCCGGGCTTCTCGACCACGTCCTCGACGCCGCCGCCCGCGAGGCCGGCCGGCTCGGCGAGCCCGTCCGCTGAGGACGCGGGGGGCGCCGCGGGCGTGGGGGGCGCCGAGGACGCGGGGGACGCCGAGAGCTCGGGGGATGCCGAGGACTCGACCGCCTCGGCTCCCGCGGGTTCCGGTGACCGCTTCGCGCCCGGCAGGTGGTTGAAGAGCAGGTTCAGGACGAGCGCGGTGAGGCATCCCGCGCTGATGCCGCTGTGCATGACCGTCTGGAACCCGTCGGGGAAACGGTCGTAGACCGTCGGAACGCCCACGGGGAGCAGTCCCACCGCGAGCGCGACGGCGACCACGGTCAGGTTGTGGTTGCCCTTGAAGTCCACCTCCGCGAGCGTGCGCAGCCCGCTCGCTGCGACCGTGCCGAACATGACCAGCCCGGCCCCGCCGAGCACGGGCGCGGGCACGGCGGCGACCACGGCCCCGAGCTTCGGCAGCAGGCCGAGCAGGACGAGCATCCCGCCGGCCGCCGCGACGACCCAGCGGCTGCGCACCCGCGTCATCCCGACGAGCCCCACGTTCTGCGCGAAGGCCGTGTACGGGAAGGTGTTGAAGACTCCGCCGAGCACCGTCGAGAGCCCGTCCGCGCGCAGCCCGTCCGCGAGCGTGCCCGGTTCCGCCTTGCGCCCGGTCATCTCGCCGACGGCGATGATGTCGCCCGAGGTCTCCGTCATCGACACGAGCGAGACGATGAGCAGCGACACGATCGCGCCCGCCTCGAAGGTGGGTGTGCCGAAGTGGAACGGGGTGCTGATCCCCGCCCAGTCCGCGTCACCGACCCCGCCGAAGTCCGTGAAACCGAACGGGATCGCGACCAGGACCCCCACGACGATCCCGACGAGCACAGCGACCCGGCTCAGGAACGCCGGCGCGAACCGCTGCACGCCGATCACGACGATCAGTACGAAGAGGGCGAGCGCGAGGTTCTTCGGCGCGCCGAAGTCCTTCGCGCCCTCACCGCCGGCGACCCACGCCCCGGCGACCGGCATGAGCGAGAGACCGATGACGAGGATGACCGTGCCCGTCACGAGCGGCGGGAAGAAACGCAGCAGCCGCCCGAAGACCGGTGCGAGCAGCACCATCGCGAGCCCCGCGACGATCACGGCCCCGTAGATCGCGGGCAGCCCGCCCGAGCCCGTGCCGATGAGCACCATCGGCGCGACGGCGGCGAACGTGCAGCCCTGCATGAGGGGAAGACGCACCCCGAACCGCCACACACCCACGCACTGGATGAGCGTCGCGACCCCGGACACCAGGAGGTCGGCGGTGATGAGATACGCGAGGTCGGCGGGCGACAGCTTCATCGCCCCGCCCACGATCAGCGGGACGGCGACCGCGCCCGCGTACATCGCGAGCACGTGCTGGAGCCCGAAGGCCAAGAGCTGTAGCGGGGGCGGTACTGCGTCCACGGGGTGAACGGCCTTCACGGGCCGCGCGGCGGCGGGTGGCGCGCTCGGCATGGGCACTCCCTGGGGGACGGCGGACCCGCACGGGCCCGGGGCGGAGGGGACACGGCAGAGTGTGAGGCACCGTGCAACCACCTGGAACCGTAGGGAAGTTAAACATTCTGTTGATGTCCGCGGGATTTCCGTGCCGTTTCCCGCCCGCGGCCTCTCGCCGCGCGCGGGCGAACCCGCGCCGACTTCGCCGGCCAGCCCCCGCCGACTCCCTGCCCGGCCACCGCCGATGCCCTGCTCAGTGCCGACCGACGCCCTGCCCAGTCCCCGTCGACTGCCCCGCTCGGCCCCCCTCGATGGCCCCGCTCAGCCCCCGCCGAGGGGTCCGGGCGGCCGGTGCCGACGGTGGCTCAGGTGGCGCCGACCTGCGGGGCCCGTGCCGACGGTCCCCGTCCCTCCCCGGGGCGACCCCCGCACAAGCCGCCGCTTCCCCCGTCCTGCGCGAGTGCCGCACTCAGCCCTTCGCCAGTGCCCGCATGCGGTGGATCTCGCTGCTCTGCTGTGCCACCACGTCGTTCGCCATCTCCTCGACCCGCAGGTTGTTGCCGCCGCCGAGCACCTCGCCCGCCATGTCGATGGCGCCTTCGTGATGCGTCGTCATGAGCCTGAGGAAGAGCCGGTCGAAGTCCTTGCCGCGCGCCGCCTTCAGCCGGGCGAGCTGCGCCTCGGTCGCCATGCCGGGCATCGTGCCGTGCTCGTGCTCCGGGGTGCGGGTCCCTTTCGGGTCGTACTGGGCCTGCCAGCCCTTCATCGCGTCGATCTCCGGGCCCTGCGTGTCCGCGATCCGTTCGGCCAGGGCCTTCACCCCGGCCGAGGACGCCCGCGCCGGGGCGAGCCGGCTCATCTCGATCGCCTGCGCGTGATGCGTCGTCATCATCGCCACATAGCGGAAATCAGCCGTGTTGGGCCGGTCGTCCTCCTTCTTGGCCGATTCCGCCTCCTGGGGGGAGAGCGTCTTCGCGGGCTCGCCCGGCTTGCCCGGCACGATCACCGAACTCGCCGAGGCCTTCGGCTCCTTGGCCCCGCCATCCGGCTCCTGACCTCCCCCTCCGCACGCCGCGAGTCCCAGGCACAGGGCGAGCGACAGTACGCCCCACAGGCCCCAACGGACACCAGGAGAACCAGAAGATTCCATGACGATCCTGTTACCCGCTCTTGATATGTGCATGAGGAGCAGGATACTTCGATCAGTTCCCGAACCATTCAACTCCGTTCATCCACCGCTCAGATCAGGGCGAAGACGGGCGGAGAAGAGGGAGAAGAGGAAGTAGTGACCCTGTCCAACCACCCCCACACCCGGCGCAGACGCCTCGGCGTCGGCGCCGCGGCGGCGGGACTGCTCGCCGCGCTCCTCGCCGTCAGCCCCGCGGCGGCGACGCCGGGACCCGGCGACGAGAGCGCGTCCCGTACGGCGGTCAGTTCCGAAGCCGCCGCATCGGCCAAGAAGGACGTGGCGTCGGGCGAGGTACCGGGCCAGGACGAGATCGTCCACTCCCGCAACATCGAGCACCTCAGCAACACCCCCAAGGACGCGCTGGCCGGCACCAACTCCGACCTCGCCTTCCGGGGCAAGTACGCCTTCGCGGGCAACTACGACGGTTTCCGCGTCTTCGACCTGAGCGACCCGAAGAAGCCGCGCACCGTCACGCAGGTTCTCTGCCCCGGCTCGCAGAACGACATCTCCGTCTCGGGCGACCTGCTCTTCCTGTCCACGGACTCCTCGCGCAGCGACGACTCCTGCAACAGCACGACGCAGCCCGCGACCGAGAAGTCCTCGTGGGAGGGCATCAAGGTCTTCGACATCAGCGACGTGCGGCACCCCGAGTACGTCGCCTCGGTCGAGACCGCCTGCGGCTCGCACACCCATACGCTCGTCCCCGAGCGCAAGGACGTGTACGTGTACGTGTCCTCGTACTCGCCGAGCGCCACGTTCCCGGACTGCCAGCCGCCGCACGACGGGATCTCCGTCATCAAGGTGCCGCGCAAGGCGCCCCAGCAGGCGAAGGTCATCGACTTCCCGGTCCTCTTCCCGGACGGCGGCAACCCGGGCGCTCCCACCAACCCGGGCGTCTCGGCCACGACCGGCTGCCACGACATCACCACGCTGCCCTCCGAGGACCTCGCGGCCGGAGCCTGCATGGGTGACGGCATCCTCCTCGACATCAAGAACCCGGCGAAGCCGCGCGTGATCGACCGGGTCCAGGACAACAAGAACTTCGCGTTCTGGCACTCCGCCACCTTCAACCAGAAGGCGAACAAGGTCGTCTTCACCGACGAACTCGGCGGCGGCGGCGCGGCCACCTGCAACGCGCAGGTCGGCCCCGACAAGGGTGCCGACGGCATCTACGACATCGTCGGCAAGGGCGACAAGCGCAAGCTCGTCTTCCGCTCCTACTACAAGATCCCGCGCCACCAGGCCGACACCGAGAACTGCGTCGCCCACAACGGCTCGCTCATCCCGGTCAAGGGCAAGGACCTCATGGTCCAGGCGTGGTACCAGGGCGGCGTCTCCGTCTGGGACTTCACCAACTCCGCCAAGCCGCAGGAGATCGCCTACTTCGAGCGCGGCCCCCTCAGCACGGACCAGCTCGCCTTGGGCGGCTCCTGGTCCGCGTACTACTACAACGGCTACATCTACTCGAACGACATCGAGAAGGGCTTCGACGTCCTGAAGATCAGCGACCGCCGCACCGACCCGGCCAAGAGGATCAAGGCCGACGAGCTGAACGTCCAGACCCAGCCGGACTACTTCGACTGAGCCGCTGGGCGTCTGCCCCACCGGTCCCCGCGCGTGCGAAGCCGTCTTCCGCCCGTGCCCGGACCGTGCACCACCACGACGGGCCACCTTCTCCCGGGGAGGTGGCCCGTCCCCGCGCCGGGGAGCCGGACGCCGACACGGGCCCCGCTCGCCCGCCCCCGTCGCGACGGACAGCGCCGTGAGCCGCCGCACGGCCGAGACACCGGCACGTACGGGCTCGCCCGCCGCCGCGAGACCGAGGCACTCGCCCCGCCGACGCGGTCCGCGGCGAGTGGACCGGACGACGCGAACGCTGCCCCGCCGAACGGCCGCGCGTCGTTCAGGCCGCCGCGTCCACCAGATCCAGTACCGGCCGCAGGCCCGCCGGACGGGACGTCACCGGGAGGTGCTCGACGAAGTGGACCGCGCAGCCGAGGGCACTCGCGCCGCCGTCCGCCTCGCGGCTGTCGCCCACCATCAGCGTCTCCGGGCCCCGCGCGCCGAGCACCCCGCACGCCGTCGCGAAGAGCCGCGCGTCGGGCTTCTGCATCCCGTGCTCGAAGGAGAGCGTGTACGCGTCGACGAAGGCGTCGAGGCCGTGCGCGCGGAAGACGGGGCGTATGTCCCAGCCGACATTGCTCACCACGCCGATCCGGACGCCCCGCGCCCGCAGTCCCGCGAGGACGTCGTGGGCGTCCGGGTAGGGCCGCCAGCTCTCGGGCCGCATGTGCCGCGCGTACAACTCCTCGTGCAGCGCGTCGTCCGGCAGCGCCACGTGCCGCGACAGCCCCGTGTACGCGGCCCGGTGCGCCGCCGCGCTCTCGTCCCGTACGGGCCACAGCTCCGCCGTACGCGCGTCGGGGAACCGCACCGGCGCGCCCGGGGCGCCGCCCGGCTGGGCCCCCACCCGCTCCAGCGCGGCGGCGAGCTCGACGAGCCGCGCCTCCGGCAGGGCGTGGCCCCTCGCGGCGAGCGCCCCGCGCAGCCACTCCTCGGCCGGTTCGATGCGCAGCAGCGTCCCTGAGAAGTCGAAAAGGACCGTCTTGATCGTCATACGAAGATCCTCGGGGCGGCTCCGGATCCCGGTCAAGACGCCCCGGCGCCCCGCCGCACCCGTGTCCCGAGCACCACGAGCAGCGCCCCGAGGAGCCAGCCCCCCACCACGTCGCTCGGCCAGTGCACCCCGAGCCACACCCGCGTCAGCCCCACCCCGACGACGCTCACCACGAGCACCGCGCCCACCGCCCACAGCACCGGACGCGGCGCCCCGTACCCGCGCAGCACCCACCACAGGAGCCCGCTCACCACCGTCGCGGTCAGCGCGTGGCCCGAGGGGTACGCGGCGAAATGCGCGGAGTCCACGGGGTCCCGCCACACCGGCCGCGGCCGTCCCACCGCCGCCTTGAGCAACTGCTGGAGCACCGCGCTCACGACGCACACCACCGCGATCCGAACGGCGAGTCCCCGCGCCCCGCGAGCGAGCAGCCACACCACGAGGAGCGCGGCGAGCAGCCGGAAGGTCCACGGGTCCCACACCCAGTCGCTCAGCACCCGGCACGTGTGCGTCAGCCCTTCGTCCCGCACGGCCCGCCGGTGCGCGGAACGGGCCACCGAGGAGTCGAGCGAGAGCAGCGGCGGCCACGAGGAGGCCACGAGCCCGAGGAGAAGCGCCGAGAGCCCGCCGAGAACGAGAGCCGCCGTCCTCCACCGCCCGCTCGCGCTCGTGGGCGTCCCCTGCCCCGGCGGAGTGCGGGGTGTGCCGGTGGTCGCTGGAGGCATACGGGTTCCTCAGGGGCGGGGGCGGAACAGGGCACGCGCTCCGTGGGGGGAGCACGCGACGCGTACGTCCGCAGAGCCTAAGGCCCGGGCCCGCCGTCTCAGCCGAGCACGCGCAGGGCCGGGACGAGTGCGACGAGCACGGGGACGAGCGGGACGAGCGCACCCGCCGCCGTCCACTGGAGCCTGCGGCCCGCCGTCAGCCGGGGGCGGGCCTCCAGGAGCCGGTGCACGCGACGCGGCACGTCGGCGTGGGGTGTGGGGGCCGGGCCGAAGACGCCGCGGTCCTCGTTCAGCTCCACGAGCGCGAGGGCCGTGGTCAGGCGTCCGAAGCGGCGCGAGGCGACGTCGTCGGCCGCGAGCTCGACGAGCCGGTGCATCTCGTCGCGGAACGCGGCGAAGACCGGGACCTGCGGAAACCCCCGCGCGAGCGCTCCCGAGCAGTGGAGGAGCCAGTCGTGACGCGCGTGCGCGTGGCCGAGTTCGTGGGCGAGGACCGCGTCGAGCTTGCTGCCCTCCAGGCGGCGCAGAGCCGCCGTGGTGATCACGAGCTGCGGGGGAGTGCCGGGCAGCCACCACGCCTCGGGCTTCTCGCCCTCCAGTACGCGCAGCCGCTCCTTGGCGGGCCCCTCGCCCGGGAGCCGCGGGGAGCGCGTCCTGAGCGCGGCGCGCTCGGCGCGCCTGCGCCGCCTGCTCTCGCGGATCTCCCGGCTCAGCATCGCCGCCGTCCAGGCCCCGCCCGCCGCGAGGACGAGCGCGGTCGCCCCCGCCCAGGGGCCCGCGGTGCCGAGCGCGTACGCGTCGATCACGCCGTGCGGCGCGGAGGCGAAGAGCTGCCCGCGCACCGCCTTCCAGGCAGCCGCCGCGCTCAGCGCCATCGCGAGGGCGCAGCACATGAGCACACCGCCCACGACGCACTGCCACAGCCACAGCGCCACGATCGGCTCGCGGTCCGTCCACGGGACACGGGCGATCACGCGGGGAGCGAGCGCAGCGGTGAGCGCGCCGAGCAGGAGCAGGGCCACCGGGACCATCATGCGTCCAGCCTATGGGGGCGGCCGGTACGGAAGATACAGACTTTCATGGCAAGTGACGCACGCCACGGATCATCGCGTGCTGTTACGGGCCGCGCACGCAGTGTGAGGGCCCCGCGCGTGCCGACCGCGCGGCGGAGCGCGGCGCCACGGCGGGGGAGTGGCCTCACACCGCCAGCAGCATCGCGAGCATCCCCGTCGCCATCGCGAGCCGGCAGGCCCGCACGACCTCGGTGCGGCCCGTCCAGTGCGTGGGCGCCGGGCCCTGCGGCCCGCCCGCAGGGACGAGACGCGTGCCGGTGTAGAGGACATAGGCCGTGTAGTAGGCGAGGAGCAGCCCCGTGAGCAGCGGGACCCCGCCGGGCATGTGCCCGCCGCCGTGGCCGGCGTGCCCCGCCGGGGCGCTCGCCATCGCCCACGCCATGTAGGCCATGGCGAGGGTGCCGACGAGGTGGTGCACGTGGTGCGCCGAGCCCGCGCGCGCCGCCCACAGTGCCCGCAGCGCGGCGCCCCCGAAGACGACGGCGCAGCAGCTCCAGGCCCACGCCGGTGGCTGGAGCACGGCCGCGGGCACCGCCATGACCGCCATCGCGAACCCCATGAGCGCTTCCCCGCCCGCCGTGCCGCGCACGCCCTGACCGGGGTCGCGCATCCGCAGCAGGCAGTACGCCGACGTGGCCGCGCTCAGCGCGACGAGCAGCCAGGCGGCCGGTCCCGGAGCGTGCACGGCGATCCCCCCGTCGGAGCCTCAAGGGCCGAGAGTCATGACGGAGAGGGTCTGCCCGCGGCAGGCGGCGCCCAAGGGGTCGCACGGGGGTATGCGGGGGAGTGCGAGGGGGCGCGGGTGGCTGCCCCGGTCCCGGCGGGCGCCCGGACAGCCCGGCCCCGGGCGCACCGGCTCAGAGCGCTCCGGGCATCCGGGGACGGCCGTACGGAACGGCCGAAAGGGGCCCGGTGGGGGCCTGGTCCCCGGTAGTCGGGACGGGGGCGTGGGTGCGGGCCCCGTCGACCGGGCGGCCGGGGAAGTCGGCCTCCTCCAGGACGCCCACGCACGCGCGATGGACCTGGCGCGCGGTGAGGCGCGGATCCTGGACGTCGAGCATGTCGGAGACGACCTCGGCGGCGAGCGAGGCCCGGACGCCGTGCGCGCGCAGCGTGTCGAGCATCCCCGCCACATGGCCGCCGCCCTCGCCCGGCAGGAGCCGGTGGTGGCGGGCCTCGTAACGCGGGTCGCGCAGCGGGGTGCGCAGCGCGTCGGCGAGCTGGACGGCGATGATCCGCTCGGCGGGAACGGGCGCCAGGTCGGCGGCGGTCGCGCCGGAGCGCGCCCAGTGCCAGCAGTCGACGAGGACGCCGCCGTTCGTCTCCCCCGCCGCCGCGACGACCTCCCAGGCCGCGCCGATCGTCCGGATGCCCGCGTAGGGGAGGAATTCGAGCGCCGCCCGCGCCCCGCTCGCGGCGGCCTTGCGGCACACGCCCGCGAAGCCGGCGGCCAGGTCGTCGAGCGGGCGCGCGGCGAAGACCGTGGCGTGCACGCGTTCGGGGCGGAACAGCGCGACGAGCCGCTCGGCGAGCGCGTCGTCCTCGCGGGCCCGCCGGCCGGCGCCTCCGCCCCACGCGGTGAGCAGTTCGATCTCCGTCACGCGCAGTCCGCGCGCGTCGAGCAGGTCGGTCATCCGGCGGTCGGTCCACCCCGCCTCCAGTGCGTCCTTGTACTGCTCCACGGACAGGCCGAGGCCCTGGAAGCCCGCCTCGACGGCAGCCCCCACCCGGGTGCCGAAGGGCACGGCGCGAAGCGTCTGGGCACTGAGGGTCAGCTCGTAGGACACGGGACTCATCCTAACTTCGAGGCGCTCAGCTGGGGAAACCCCGGCCCCGACGGCTGAAATGCCGCGACGTCGCGCCGCCTTCGCCCCTCCCTCGGGCCGCCGAGGCCGCCGACGACCCGGGGTAAGGCCGCCTGGACTGGCACCCCGTGCCGTAATTATTTACTGGTAAAACACTTGCTAACCTTGTGGGTATGAGTCGTCCCGTCCCCTCCAGCCCCACCGAGAAGCGCCCGACCACGTCGCCCGCCCCCGGACCGCGCGCCAAGAAGCGCCCCCTCGCCGGTGTCCTCCGCCTCGGCGGGCTCAACGACACGTGGTTCAAGCCCGCCACCGGCGTCGCTTCGGCCGCGGTCATCCCGCTCTTCACGCTCCTCGCGCTCGGCCGGCTCGACCTCGCCGCCTACACGATGGCCGGCTCCCTGTGCGCCCTCTACGGCCACAACCTCCCGTACGCGCGCCGCGCCCGCGCCGTCCTGTGGGTCATCCTCGGCATGCTCGCCGGAGTCACCCTCGCGATGGTGACCTCCGCCGCCACGGACTCCATTCCCCTGCTCATCGCGGTCGGCGCCGCCATGGTGGCCGTCCAGAAGACCCTGTGCGAGAGCACGGGCATCGGCGCCCCAGGCCCCGTGATCTTCGCCTTCGTCAGCTCGGCGACCCTCTTCGCACCGCAGACCTTCGCCGCCGTACCGGGACACCTCGCCCTCACCGTCGGCGCCGCCGCGCTCTCCTGGTGCGTCACGATGGCGCCCGCCCTCCTGCGCCCCACGGGACCCGAGCGCCGTGCCACGGCCCGCGCGCTCGAAGCCGTCGCGGCCTTCCTCGCCACCCCGGCCGGGGACCCCGCGCGCGACCGCGCCCGCGCCGCGGCGGTCACCGCCGTCCACGCCGGCTGGCAGGCGCTCTACGCGACGGGCCGCCGCACCCCCGTACGCCGCGGCCTCGAACGACTCCTCGTGCGCGCCGAGACCGCGCTCGCGGCGCCCCACGAGGCGGACGCCGCCCTCCTGAGGGAACAGGCGGGGAGGATACGGGGCACCGGGCCGCTGCCCCGGCCCACCGACCTCGACGAGGCCGCCCTCCAGGAACTCGCCGGCATCGACATCGAGCGCGCCCGCCGCCCGCGCGCCGCCCACCCCGTCCTGCGCGCCTTCGCCCCCGGCTCCCCCCTGCTCCCCGTCATGGCCCGCGCCTTCCTCGGCTCGCTCCTCGCCGGGCTCCTCGCCTGGGGACTCGGCAGCGACCGCCCCTACTGGGCGATCGTCACCGCCGTCGCGATCTTCCAGACGAACGTGACCCTCAGCTGGGCGCGCGCGATCCAGCGCACGGTGGGCAACGTCGTCGGCGTCGGTGTCTTCGCGCTGATCGCGCCCCTCGCCCACACGACCCCCGCCGCCCTCGTCGCCCTGATCACCGTCCTGGCCTTCGGCGCGGAAGCCCTCATGCCCCGCAACTACTGGCTCGGCAGCATCTGCGTGACCCCGATGGCACTCCTGATCGGCGAGTTCGGCGGCAGGCACGGCACGGGCCCGCTCGTCGGCGACCGCGTGCTCGACACCGTCGTCGGCGCCGCGGTCGGGCTCGTCGTCGCCGTCCTCGTCACCAACCGCCGCGCGAGTGCCGCGCTGGAACGCTCCCTCGCCGCCGCCGACGCGGTGCGCGAGGAGACGGAGGCCCTCCTCGCCCGCACGGGAGCGAGCGCCGTCGATCTGGAGCGGGCCCGCCGCCGGCTCGCCGCCACGCTCGTCGCGCTGCGCGCGGCGGCCGACACGGCGGGCGGCGAGTGGTGGCAGCGCGCGGTGCCCGAACGGCGGGTGCTGGACGCCGAGCGCGCCGGACACCGTACGCTCGCGGCGACAGTGACACGGCAGGGCCTGCTCGCCACGCGGCCCGCCCCGAAGGACCCGCGGCCCGTATCCCACGAGCGGTCCCACCAGGAGGACATACCGGTATGACGACGGCGAACGACCCGGCCGGAGCCCCCGCGGGGAGCCACCACGACTCGGTGGCCACCGTCGTACGGCAGTGGCGCTCGGTGCACCCCGGCATCGACACCGCGCCGATGGAGCTGATCGGCCGGGTCAATCGCTGCGCCGCCCTCTTCCAGCAGGCCGAGGACGCGCCACTGCGGCGCGGCGGGCTCAGCCGCGCCGAGTTCGACGTGCTCGGCGCGCTGCGCCGCACCGGCGGCGAACTGACCCCCGGGGAGCTGGCCCGCGAGACGTACTCCTCGGGCGCCGCCGTCACCAAGCGGCTGCGCAGGCTCCAGGAGCGCGGGCTCGTCGAGCGCAGGACCGACCCGCACGACCGGCGCGTCAGCAGGCTCACCCTCACCGAGGCGGGCACCGCGCTCGTCGACGACCTCCTGCCCGACCAGCTCGCCTTCGAGGCCACCGTCCTCGGCGGACTGCCGCAGGAGGAGCGCGAGCGGCTCGTGGGACTGCTCGGCGAACTCCTCGGACAGCTCGAAGGGCGCCTCGGCGGGCCGAGGTACTGAGCCGGGTCCGAGCACTGAGCGGGGGCCGGGTAACGAGCCGGGGCCGGGTGCCGGTCCCGGAGCTCCGGGCGCGGAGCCGGGCCGGAAAACCGGCTGCCCCACGAGGCGCGATCTGTGAGGGTGACCCGTCATGACCACCTACGAACTCCTCCTCATCGGCGGCGGCGCGGGCGTCGGCAAGACCAGTGTCGGCTTCGAGGTCTCCGCCGTCCTGCGCCGGGCGGGGACGGCGCACTGCCTCATCGAGGGCGACTTCATGGACCAGATCCACCCCGCTCCCGCCGACGACCCGCACCGCACCGCCCTCACCGAGCGCAACACCGCCGCCGTCTGGGCGAACTACGCGGCCCTCGGCCAGCGCCGCCTCGTCTACACGAACACCGTGAGCATCCTCGAAGCGCCCATGCTCGCGCGGGCCATGGGCGGCGACGACGTCAGGACCACCCTCGTCCTCCTCACCGCCACCGAGGCCACCGTGCGCGAGCGGCTCACCGCGCGCGAGATCGGCACCGAGGCCGAGGCGCACCTCGCGCGCAGCCTGAGCATGGCGCGCCGCCTGGACGCGGAGGCTCCGCCCGGCACGGTACGCCTCGCGACCGACGGGCGATCCGTCCCGGACCTCGCGGCCGCAGTGGTGCGCGCGAGCGGCTGGGCGGCGCAAGGCTGAGCCGCCCCCTTCCCCGTACCAAGATCGTCGGGTTGACCCCGCCCTCGCGCCGGGGAAGAGTACGCCCGGCCCCGCTCCCCGCGAGGCCGCCGTCCCCTGCGGCTCCCGCCCACGAAGGACCCCGATCCCCATGGCCCCCGCACCTCCTGACGAGGCGCCCGAGACCGCCCGTGTGCGCCGTCCCGCACTGTGGCTGCTGCTCGTGCCCGCCCTGCTCTACGTCCTCGCCCCGCTCGTCGCCAACCGCGTCGAACCCCGCGTGCTCGGCCTGCCCTTCCTGTGGGCCTGGGTCATCGGCGCCACGATCCTGAGCCCCCTCCTCATCTGGCTCACCGCCCGCCTCGACCCCGTCTACCGCGCCAACGCCCCCGAACCGCTCGCGGGCGACGCCACCACGGAAGGGCGCCGGTCATGAGCGGCTCCGCCGTCCTCGCCACCACCGTCTTCGGCCTCGCCATGCTCGCGACCGTCCTCATCGGCCTGTGGAGCGCGCGCGGGCGCACCAAGGGCCTCGCCGAGTGGTCGCTGTCCGGGCGCGGGCTCGGCGTGCTCTTCGTCTGGGTCCTCATGGCGGGGGAGACGTACACGAGCTTCTCGTTCCTCGGCACCGCCGGGTGGACGTACTCGATGGGCTCGCCGATCCTCTACCTCGTCGCCTACCTGACGGTCGGTTTCGCCGTCGCCTACCTCGCGGGCCCCGCGCTGTGGACCTACGCGGGCCGCCACCGCCTCGTCTCGATCGCGGACATCGCCGAGCACCGCTTCCGCTCCCGCCCGCTCGGCATCCTCGTCGCACTCGTCGCGACCGTCTTCCTCGTGCCCTACATCCAGGTGCAGATCCAGGGCATGGGCGTCGTCGTCAACGCCATGACCTACGGCAGCGTCGACCTCAAGGTCGCGGCCGTCATCTCCTTCGTCGTCGCCGAGCTCTTCGTCCTCGTCTCGGGGCTGCGCGGCTCGGCGTGGGTGAGCGTCTTCAAGGACGTGCTCGTCATCGGCAGCGTCGTCTTCCTGCTCGTCTACATCCCCGCCCACTACACCGACGGCGTCGGCCACCTCCTGGACCGCATGGTCGCCGAGAAGCCCGAGTGGCTCACCTTCCCCGGGCACGCCTCGGGCGGCAAGGGCGCCGCGTGGTTCATCAGCACGGTGCTTCTCAACGCCGTCACCATCACCGTCTTCCCGACCACCGTCTCCGGCTACCTCAGCGCGGGCAGCGCCAACGCCCTGCGCCGCAACTCGATCCTGCTGCCCTGGTACCAGCTGCTCCTCTTCATCCCCATGACGGTCGGCGCGGTCGCGCTCTTCGCGCTGCCCCGGCTCGGCGACCCCGACCTCGCCCTCTACCGACTCGTCACCGACTCGCTCCCCGCCGGTGCCGTCGCCGTCATCGGTGTCGCGGGCGCGCTCTCGGCGATCGTCCCGATGAGCGTCTTCATGCTCTCCATCGGCACCCTGTGGGGCCGCACGGTCCTCGGCGGCGGCAACGGCGCCGACCCGCGCCACCCGCTGCGCCACCGCGACGAGGCCGAGGCCGCACGCGCCGACCAGCGCGCCAAGACCCTCTCGCAGCTCGTCTGCCTCCTCGCGGGCCTGCTCGCCCTCCTCGGCGCCCTCGTCCACCCGAGCACGCTCGTCGAACTCTCGGTCCTCTCCTACGAGGGCATCGCCCAGCTCGTGCCCACGGCGCTGCTCGCGCTCTTCTGGCCCCGCCTGGGCAAGAGCGCCGCCGTCAGCGGCATGCTCGTGGGGCTTGCCGTCATGACCCTGCTCTGGGCCACGGACCACGACCCGTGGCACGGCGTCAACGGCGGTCTCGTCGCGTTCGCCGCGAACCTCCTGGTCACCCTCCTCGTGACCGCGCTGCGACCGGCCGCGCCCGCGCCGGCCCCCACCCGGACGTCGGCCCCGGCGTCACGGGACTGAACACCCCGGACGGTACGCCGGTGGGACCGCCCCGACCGGGGCGGCCCCACGCGTACGACGGCCGGCACGCCCCGCCTCACTCCAGTCGCTTGTCCCTTTCCTCCGCCTCGACGGCGTCCGCCCTCGCGGCGGCCGAGCCAGCGGGAGACTCGGAGGCCGGGACGGGCGGGACCTCCCCCGTGGCCTGATGCGGCAGGCCGTGCGTCAGGAAGTGCACGACCACCGCGATCACCGCGCCCGCGAGCGGGGCGACGAGGAAGAGCCACACCTGGCTCATCGCGTTGTTGTCCGCGAAGATCGCCGGGCCGAGGGCGCGTGCCGGGTTGACCGAGGTACCGGTCAGCGGGATGCCGAGGAGGTGGATCACCGCGAGGCTCAGACCGATCGCCATCCCCGCCGGTCCCTTGGCGCCCTTGCCGTGCGTCGTGCACAGCACCACGAAGACGAGCAGCGCCGTCAGGATCGTCTCGGCGAGGAACGCGCCACCCGCCGAGATGTGCACGAGCGAGTTCGCCCCGTACCCGTCGGTGCCGAAGGACCCGCGCCCCTCCGCCTTGAAGAACGGTACCGAGTTCGCGAGCCAGGCCAGGAGCGCGGCCCCTGCCGCGCCTCCGGCGAACTGCGTCACCCAGTAGCAGACCCCCGTCAGCGGCGAGATCCGGCGGCCGAGCACCATCCCGAGCGTGACCGCCGGGTTGACGTGGCAGCCCGAGACCGGGCCGATCGCGTACACGAGGGCGAGCAGGACGAAGCCGAAGGCGAGCGCGATGCCGAGCACCCCCACGAAGGGCTTGGCGAAGATCGCCACACCCACCGCGAAGAACACCAGCGCCAGGGTGCCGAAGAACTCGGCGGCGAGTGCCTGCGGATCGACAGCGAGAGCGGCCCGGCGGCTCCTCGGGGCCGAAGGCGCGTCCCGAGTGGCGGTTGTGCTCATGACATCCCCTTCGCGGGTGAGCGAGAGCCGGGACGTACGGGTGGCGCGAGCCGACGATGACCACGTCAATGCGCCTTACGCCCCTTTTATTGCGTTTCGACCGTATCGCTTCGAACGGGTGATGTCGCGCGGAGCGACGGGGAGGGACGAGGGAGCGGGGAGGTCCGGCTCGCGGCACCGCTACGGGGGCAGGGCCCGCGCCGACCCGGCGGCGGGCGCGCTCTACCCTGGACGCCGCCCGCCCCCGCTCCCCGCCCGAAAGGCAGCCCGCCATGACGACCCTCCCCGCACCCGCAGGACTCGCCTTCCGCCCCGCCGGGCCCGCCGACGTCCCGGCCCTCGTCGCCCTCGTCGAATCCGCTTACCGGGGCGACGGCAGCAAGGCCGGCTGGACCACTGAGGCCCACCTCCTCGCAGGGCAGCGCACCGACCCGGAGTCGCTGCGCGAGGTCATGGAGACGCCGGGCACGGTGCTGCTCGCGGTCGAGCGCGCGGGGGAACTCGTCGCCTGCTGCCAGGTGGCCCGCGAGGACGGGCACGGCTACTTCGGCATGTTCGCCGTGCGCCCGGGGCTCCAGGGCGCGGGACTCGGCAAGGCCGTCCTCGCCGAGGCGGAGCGCGTCGCCCGCGAGGACTGGGGGCTCACCGAGATGCACATGACGGTGATCTCCGCCCGCGAGGAACTCGTCGCTTTCTACGAGCGGCGCGGCTACCGCAGGACCGGCGAGCTGACGCCCTTCCCCTACGGCGACGAGCGTTTCGGCCTCCCGCGGCGCCCCGGACTCGCCTTCGAGCTGCTCATCAAGCCGCTGATCTGACTCCCGGGCGGGCGGTACGGGGCGTCTCCGCGGGCGGCGGTGCGCGCGGGATGCGTGCCGGTGGCGGAGGTGAGGGCGGCCGTGCCGCGCGATGTGTGCCGAGGGCGGTAGGGGCGCCGCTCCCGGACGAGTGCGCCGCCCGTACCGCCTGCCCCGCCCGGGCTCAGCCCGCCTTGTGCGCCGCCCGGACGATCTCCGGCTCGTCCGTCGTCACGCCGTCGAGGCCGAGCGCGCGGGCGAGGGCGAAGCGCTCCGGGGTGTTCACCGTCCACGCCGTGACCCGCAAGCCCGCCTCGCGCGCCCGCTCCACCGTCTCCACCGTCAGCCGCCGGATGTTGAGGACGAGTCCCATCGCCCCGCAGGCCGTGGCACGCTCGACGACCTCGGGCCCGAAGCGGCTCGCCACGAGGCACGTCCGCACGCCTGGCACGAGACGTGAGATCTCCACGAGCGCCTCGTCGTGGAAGGAGATCACCTCGACGCGCCGCACGAGGCCCCGCGCGTGCATCACGTCCGCGAGGGCCTGCGCCGCCGCGACATCCTTGATCTCAGCCTGGAGCGGCCCGTGCAGCGCGTCGAGCGCCTCCTCGAAGACCGGTACCCGCTCGCCCTTCCCCGCGTCGAGCGTCCGCAGTTCGGCGAGCGTCCGCTCGGCGATGCGCCCACTGCCGTCGGTCGTGCGGTCCACCTCCGCGTCGTGCATGACGACGAGCGCCCCGTCCTTGCTCAGGTGCAGGTCGAGTTCGACGAGGTCGACCCCCTCCCGCTCGGCGCGGACGAAGGAGCGGAGGGTGTTCTCCGGCTCGACGCCCATCACTCCGCGATGGCCGATGGCGAGGAAGGACACGGTGGTCTCGCTTTCCGTTCAGGCGCTTGGCGCTCGCTGCGGGACGCCCTGTCGCTCTGCGTACGGGCGTCCGGCTCGACCCTAGGCCCTCCCACGTGACGGGCGGGTGGCGGGGAGGCGGCGCGTCCGTGCGCGTCGAGTCCGCTGATGCCGAGCAGGACGCCGGTCACGACGGCGCTCAGGACGAGGGTGCGGCGGGTCACGGGGCCTCCGGGGCGTACGAGTGCGTCGCAGAGCGTCGTACCGCCGCCACGGGAGACGGACCCGGACCTCGCCCGTACGTGGGCGCGCCCCGGCCCGCTCTTGACGCGGGGACCCGGCCCCGTGCGAGGCCGGAACCGGAGACCCGGGTTCGACGGGCGACGGTCGGAACACACGCATGAACCCCGAGTTCGCCGGAAAAACATCGGTGGACGGCCGGGTGGGCAGGATTATTTCCCGGAGTGGCCTTGTGGAGGCCCAGCGTGGACGCCTACGGTGGGTGTACAGCGGTTTCTTCTGTGGAGGGTGTGGAATGACGGAGATTCTTGAGCGGGTGGCCCAGGAGGGGCGCAAAGCTTCCGGCGAGCGGCTCGCCGACCAGCCTGCCTGGAACCGCCTGAAGGACGCCGTCGAGCGCATCCGCCCCTGGCAGCGCAAGGACGGCTCCGTCGACTTCGACGCCGAAGGAGCGCCCCGCGCCGACGAGGTGCGCGCCGTCGTCGAGGCCATGGTGACGGCGGTCCAGGAACTCGCCCCCCGCGTGCCCCACGACGCCGCCTACCTCGAAGCCCTCGTCCAGGACCTGCGGCGCTGGGCCGACGACGGCTTCCAGGTGCCCGACTTCCTCGACTCGCTGCTCGCCTTCCAGCCCGCCGCGCACCGCGAGGACGGCCTCGAACACCTCGTCCTGTTCCCCATGTACACGCAGAACGGCAACCCCGACCGCAACTTCGAGGCCGTCGCCCTGCGCATGGTCTGGCCCGAGTGGCTCGCGGAGCTGGAACGCACCCGCTACGACAACCCCCTCTTCTGCGGCATCGCCTTCGAGGACTTCACGGCCGGTTACGACACCCACTCCGCCGTTCTCTTCCCCGAGACGATCGCCGTCCGCGAGGCCCCCGAGCGCTTCACCTGGGGCGGCATCTTCTGCGACCGCGAGGCCGCCCGCTTCCGCCGTGTGAGCGAGGCCGCCGTCGACGTACTCGGCATCGAACTGCCCGACGACGTCCGCGCCCTCCTCGCCGACCAGGACCGCTGCCAGGAGGCGTTCGTCCTGTGGGACATGGTCCACGACCGCACCCACAGCCACGGCGACCTGCCCTTCGACCCCTTCATGATCAAGCAGCGGCAGCCGTTCTGGATGTACGGGCTCGAAGAGCTGCGCTGCGACCTGACCGCCTTCAAGGAGGCCGTCAAGCTGGAGGCCGACGGCGTCGCCCAGGCCCGTGACGTGCAGACCGCCGTCCTCTTCGACCGCATGTTCCGTTTCCCCGTCACCGGTGAGCGCAGCCGCAACTACGACGGCCTCGGCGGCCAACTGCTCTTCGCCTACCTCCACAAGCACGACGTCGTGCGCTGGACCGACAACAAGCTCAAGATCGACTGGGAACGGGCGCCGCAGGTCACCAACGCCCTGTGCGGTGAGATAGAGACCCTCTACCGCGAGGGCATCGACCGCCCCAAGCTCGTCCACTGGTTCGCCGGCTACGCCCTCGTGTCCAGCTACCTCGCCCCCCACCCGGGCTCGCGCTGGGCCAAGGGCCCCGACGCCCTCGACCTCTCGCTGCCCCCGCGCAAACTCGTCGACGACGTGCTTCCGGACGAGTTTCCGCTCAGCATGTTCTACGAGGCCCTTTCCAAGAAGCTCAAGCGCGTGATCGCCGCGACGCGCGGCATCACGGCGACGAGCCCCGAAGGCGCTGCCGCATGAGTGAGGACGGCCAGGAGGTGACCGGCATGGACGGTATCGAGAGCAGCCCCGGCAACGGTTCGCTGGAGGGCGCCGTCATCGCGGTGGCCGGAGCGGGCGGTCCGGCGGGGCACGCGACCCTGCTGCGCCTCGCGCAGGCGGGCGCCACCGTGATCGGCGCCGACGCCGACCCCGAGCGTCTCGCCGAGGGTGTCGACGCGGCCCGCTACGCGCACGGCGGGGCCACGGTCACCGGAGACACCGTCGACCTGCTCGACGGCCCCGCGACGACCGCCTGGGCCGAGGGCATCCGCGAGGAGTTCGGGCGCGTCGACGGCCTCGTCCACCTCGTGGGCGGCTGGCGCGGCTCCGCCTCCTTCGACACCACCGACCTCGCCGACTGGGACTTCCTGGAGAAGCTCCTGATCCGCACGGTCCAGAACACCTCGCTCGCCTTCGACGAGGCGCTGCGCCGCAGCGACCGGGGACGCTACGTCCTCATCAGCGCGGCCGGTGCCTCCAAGCCCACCTCCGGCAACGCCTGCTACGCGGCGGCCAAGGCCGCCGCCGAGGCGTGGACCCTCGCCCTGGCCGACTCCTTCCGCAAGGCGGGGGGCGAGGCGGGCCCCAGCGCGGCGGCTGCCATCCTGGTGGTGAAGGCGCTGGTGAACGACGCGATGCGCGCCGAACGCCCCAGCGCGAAGTTCTCGGGCTTCACGGACGTCAAGGACCTCGCCGAGGCCGTGGCCGGCGTCTGGGACCGCCCCGCACAGGAAGTGAACGGACAGCGCCTGTGGCTGACCAAGAAGCCCTGACCGAGGCGGGCACAGCGACCCGCCGTCACCACGACCCCGCGATACGCGGCTTCGCCAGCGACAACTACGCGGGGGCCCACCCGGAGGTCCTCGCCGCGCTCGCCGTCGCCAACGGCGGGCACCAGGTGGCGTACGGCGGTGACGCCTACACCGAGCACCTCCAGGTGATCATGCGGGACCTCTTCGGCCCCCGCGCCGAGGCGTTCCCGGTCTTCAACGGGACGGGCGCCAACGTCGTCTCCCTCCAGGCCGTCACCGATCGCTGGGGCGCCGTCATCTGCGCCGACTCCGCGCACATCCACGTGGACGAGGGCGGCGCGCCCGAACGCGTCGGCTCGCTCAAGCTCCTCACGGTGCCGGCCCCGGACGGCAAGCTCACCCCCGAGCTCATCGACCGCGAGGCGTACGGCTGGGACGACGAGCACCGGGCGATGCCGCAGGCTGTCTCGATCACCCAGTCCACCGAACTCGGCACGCTCTACACGCCCGACGAGATCGCCGAGATCTGCGCGCACGCCCACGAGCGCGGCATGAAGGTCCACCTCGACGGCTCCCGCCTCGCCAACGCGGCGGCGGCCCTCGGGGTCCCGGTCAAGGCCTTCACCACCGACGCGGGCGTCGACCTGCTCTCCTTCGGCGGCACGAAGAACGGCATGGTCTTCGGCGAGGCGGTCGTGGTCCTCGACCCCGACGGCATCCGCCACATGAAGCACCTGCGCAAGCTCTCGATGCAGCTCGCCTCCAAGATGCGCTTCGTCTCCGCCCAGTTCGAGGCGCTGCTCGCCGACGGCCTGTGGTTGCGCTCCGCCGCCCACGCCAACGCGATGGCCCAGCGACTCGCCGCCGGAGTCCGCGAGACCGACGGCGTCGAGATCCTCTACCCCGTCCAGGCCAACGGCGTCTTCGCCCGCCTCCCGCACGAGGTCACCGAACGCCTCCAGAAGCGCTACCGCTTCTACTACTGGGACGAGGCCGCAGGCTCCGTCCGCTGGATGTGCGCCTTCGACACGACCGAGGACGACGTGGACGGCTTCCTCGCCGCGCTGCGCGAGGAGATGACGCGCTGACCCGGCGCAGCCGGACTCCTACCTACCGCGCGACGTCCACAGAGCGGCCCGGCCCCCACCTGGGGACCGGGCCGCTCTCCCGTGCGCGGCTCCGCTTTCTCCCGTACGAGCGGTGGTGCGGGTACGGCGGGACCGCGCCGCGCTCAGCCGGCCTGAGCCTTGGCCGCCTCCGCCGTCGGGGCCGTGCCGCCGAGGTGCGCCGGCATCCACCAGCTGTCCTCGGGGCCCTTCGGCCGCGCCGGGTAGGCGCGCTGCGCCGCCTCCAGCAGCTCCTGCACGTGCTCGCGCAGGCGCCGCGTCAGCGTGCCCGCGTACTGGTCGGCAGGGGCGTGGAAGCGCTCCCCGACCCGCATGGTGATCGGCAGGTGGGACCGCTTCAGGTTGCGCGGCCTGTCCTTCGTCCACATCCGCTGCGTCCCCCACAGGGCCATGGGCACGAGCGGCACCCCGGCCTCCTGCGCGAGCCGCACGGCACCCGTCTTGAATGACTTGAGCGTGAACGACGGCGAGATGGTGGCCTCGGGGAAGACCCCCACGACCTCGCCGGCGCGCAGCGAGTCCAGCGCGTGCGCGTACGCGTTCTCGCCCTGCTTGCGGTCGACCGGGATGTGCTTCATCCCGCGCATGAGCGGCCCGGAGATCTTGTGCTGGAAGACCGACTCCTTGGCCATGAACCGCACGAGCCGCTTCTGCGGCAGCGCGGCGAGGCCGTCGAAGATGAAGTCGAGGTAGCTGATGTGGTTGCTGACCAGGACCGCGCCACCGGTCCGCGGAATGTTCTCCGAGCCCTTGCAGTCGATTTTGAGGTCGAGCGCCGCGAACATCGTGCGCATGAGACCGATGACCGGACGGTAGACGAACTCAGCCATGGATGGCGAGGACCCTTCATCTCTGCCGGCCCCGGGGACGAGTGGTCCGGCGTGAAGTTACGCAGCCGTAGGTTTGCGGCTTGGCGCAGATCGTGCCCGATGAACGGACGAGGAGCCAGCCCTGGTGCCCGAAGCGCGGGAGATCCACGTCACGTCCGCTCCGGGAACCCCGGTCCCCGCACAGGCCATCGGTCCTTCCTCCCTGCCCTTCCCCGAACGCGGGGCACCATGCGCGACACGCCGAAGCGGACGTGTGCGCGACCCGGGGAATCGGTCGCACGGGACGGGCGCTGAGAAAGTGACAGGACGGAACGAGGACGGGGTCGATGGCGAGGGAAGGCGGCGCGAGGCACGTGCGGGAGCGGGAGGGCGAGAACGTGGCGGAAACCGGAACACCGGGGAGCCGTGCCGGCGAAAGGGAGGCCACGGCCGACGGGCTCGCGCTGGACTGGACACGCCTGTTCGGGAGCGGCGCCCTGGGGGACGCGGGGCTGGGGGAGCGGGCGACGCTCGTGCAGTTCTCCACCGCCTTCTGCCAGCCCTGCCGCGCGACACGCCGCGTGCTCGACCAGGTCGCCGGGCTCGTCCCGGGCGTCGCGCACGTGGAGATCGACGCCGAGGACCATCTCGCCCTCGTCCGCGCCGCCGGGATCGACGCGACCCCCACGGTCCTCTTCCTCGACGCGAAGGGGCACGAGGTGCGCCGCGCGAGCGGGGCACCGCGCCGCGACCAGGTCTTGGCGGCGCTCGCCGGGATGCTGTGAGCCCGGAGCCACCGCGCCTCCGCGTCTCTGTACGGGGTGCTGCGGGGCCCGGGGTCTTCCCTTCGGGCGGTGCCGGGGCGGCGGCGCTGGCGTGGCGTCGCCGTGCCCCCCCTCGGCGTTGGCAAGGTCACAGCACAAAGCGCTTGCTCAGCGGGCAGGCTCTTTGTGTACTACTGGTGAGTAATATTTCGGTCGGAGTGCCCGCCGCCCCAGCCGGGATTCGCCACTTCAGGCGCCTATGCTGCGGGCAGGACGCAGCCGAGTAACCGACGACGCAGTAGGAGAGCCGGCGTGAGCTTGAGGATCGTTGTCTGTGTGAAGTACGTGCCGGATGCGACGGGTGACCGGCATTTCGCCGAGGACCTGACGTTGGACCGTGAGGATGTG
>NZ_JOGO01000009.1 GCF_000719475.1 Streptomyces sp. NRRL F-5630
GGCCCCCCCCGCCCGCCCCACCGCGCGCATCCGCCCCACCCGCTGACCCCCCGTCACAGCCCGCTCGCAAAAAGTCCCGGCACGCCCCTCGTGACCGCTCCCCGTCTGTCCCACACTGAAGAAGGTTCCCGGGACCCGCCCGCCCGCGGGGCCGCCGGGGGTACGTGGCAGCGAACTCCAGGAGGCCGGTCTCCGTGTCCACTCAGCTCCGCGCCCAGCCCCTGCCCGGCCTCCCCGCCCAGCGGACCGGCGCGCGCACCCCGGCCCCTCCCGGCGGCCACGCGCCCGACCTCTTCCGCCAGTACTTACGCGAGATCGGCCGCATACCGCTCCTCACCGCCGCCGACGAGGTCGAACTCGCCCGCCGCGTCGAGGCCGGCCTCTTCGCCGAGGAGAAACTCGCAGGGCCGGGCCCCCTCGACACCCGCCTCGCCCTCGACCTCGACCGCCTCGTCGTCCTCGGCCGCGCCGCCAAACGCCGCCTCATCGAGGCCAACCTGCGCCTCGTCGTCTCCGTCGCCAAGCGCTACGCGGGGCGCGGCCTGACGATGCTCGACCTCGTCCAGGAGGGCAACCTCGGCCTCATCCGCGCCGTCGAGAAGTTCGACTACACGCGCGGCTTCAAGTTCTCCACGTACGCCACCTGGTGGATACGCCAGGCGATGTCCCGCGCGCTCGCCGACCAGGCCCGCACGATCCGCGTGCCCGTGCACGTCGTCGAGCTGATCAACCGCGTCGTACGGGTCCAGCGCGGACTGCTCCAGGAGCGCGGCCACGAGCCGAGCGACGCCGAGGTGGCGGCGCTCCTCGGCCTCACGAAGGAACGCGTCGGCGAGGTCCTGCGCCTCGCGCGGGAGCCCGTCTCGCTCCACACACCCGTCGGCGGCGAGGACGAGGTCGCGCTCGGCGACCTCATCGAGGACGGCGACGCCCCCTCGCCCCCCGAGTCCGCCGCGCTGCTCCTGCTCAGGCGCCACCTCGAAGACGTCCTCTCGACCCTCGGCGAGCGCGAACGCCAGGTCATCCAGCTCCGCTACGGACTCGACGACGGCCGCCCCCGCACGCTGGAGGAGATCGGCACCCTCTTCGGCGTCACGCGCGAACGCATCCGCCAGATAGAGGCGAAGACCCTCGCCAAGCTCCGCTCCCACGCCTTCGCCGACCAGCTCCGGGGCTACCTGGACTGAGGCACGGCACGGGAACGGGGCGCCCCCACGCCGTACGGGGGAGAGGCCCCGTACCGCGCCGAAGACGCCCCGTGCCCCGCGCGCTACTCGACCTCGGCCACCGCCTGCGCGAACTGCGCCGCGTACAGCCGCGCGTACGCGCCGCCCGCCGCGAGCAGCTCCTCGTGCGTCCCCTGCTCCACGATCGCCCCGTTCTCCATGACGAGGATCGTGTCCGCGTCGCGGATCGTGGAGAGCCGGTGCGCGATGACGAAGCTCGTGCGCCCGGCCGCGAGGCGCTCCATCGCCTTCTGGATCAGGACCTCGGTCCGCGTGTCCACGGAGCTGGTCGCCTCGTCGAGCACGAGGATCACCGGGTCCGAGAGGAAGGCGCGCGCGATCGTGATGAGCTGCTTCTCACCCGCGCTCACCCCCGTGCCCTCGTCGTCGATCACCGTGTCGTAGCCCTCGGGCAGCGTGCGCACGAAGCGGTCCGCGTGCGCCGCCCTGGCCGCCTCCTCGATCTCCTCGCGGCCGACCTCGCGCGCGGCCCCGTACGCGATGTTCTCCGCGATCGTGCCGCCGAAGAGCCACGTGTCCTGGAGCACCATCCCTATCCCGGCGCGCAGGTCGTCGCGGCGCATCCGCGCGATGTCCACGCCGTCGAGCGTGATGCGCCCGCCCGTCACGTCGTAGAAGCGGAGGAGCAGGTTGACGAGCGTCGTCTTGCCCGCGCCCGTCGGGCCGACGATCGCGACCGTCTGGCCCGGATCGACCTCCAGGGACAGGTCCTCGATGAGCGGCTTGTCCTCCTCGTAGCGGAAGGAGACGTGTTCGAAGGCGACCCGCCCGCGCAGCTCCCGCGGACGCTCCGGCTCGGCCGGGTCCGGGCTCTGCTCGTCGGCGTCGAGCAGTTCGAAGATCCGCTCGGCGGAGGCGACCCCGGACTGGATGAGGTTCGCCATCGAGGCGACCTGCGTGAGCGGCATCGAGAACTGCCGCGAGTACTGGACGAATGCCTGAACGTCACCGATCGACAGCGTGCCCGAGGCGACCCGCAGCCCGCCGACGACCGCGACGAGCACGTAGTTGATGTTCGAGACGAACATCATCAGCGGCTGCATGACACCGCTCGTGAACTGCGCCCGGTTCGAGGCGTCGTACAGCGCCTCGTTGTGCCGGCGGAAGACCTCCGCCGACTCCTCCTGGCGCCCGAAGACCTTCACGAGCGTGTGGCCCGTGTACATCTCCTCGATGTGCGCGTTGAGTTCGCCCGTCGACTTCCACTGGCGCACGAACTGCGGCTGCGAGCGCTTGCCCACGCGCGTCGCGACGAGCGCGGAGAGCGGCACGGTCACGAGCGCGACGAGCGCGAGCAGCCAGGAGATCCAGAACATGACCGCGAGCACCCCGATGATCGTCAGCACCGAGTTGACGAGCTGCCCGAGGGTCTGCTGGAGCGTCTGCTGGAGGTTGTCCATGTCGTTCGTCGCGCGGCTCAGCACCTCACCGCGCTGACGGCGGTCGAAGTACGAGAGCGGAAGACGCGACAGCTTCGCCTGCACGTCCTCGCGCAGCCGCCTGATCATGAGGTTGATCGCCCGGTTCGAGAGCCGTACCGAGATCGACATGAGCACGCCGCCGAGCGCGAAGACGAGCGTCGCGACGAGCAGCACCTCACCGATGGCGCCGAAGTCGATGCCCTCGCCTGGTGTGAAGTGCACCCCCTTGAGGAGGTCGGCGAAGCCCCCGTCACCGCGCTCGCGCGCCGCCTCGATGACCTGCTCCTTGGTCTGCCCGGCGCGCAACTGCCCGCCGATCACCCCGCCGAAGAGCAGGTCGGTCGCGTGCCCGAGGATCTTCGGCCCCGAGACCGAGGCGGCCACGCTGACGAGGCCGAGCAGCAGCATCCCCGTCAGGAGCGCCTTGTACGGGGCGAAGCGGCGCACGAGCCGCTTCGCCGTCCCCCTGAAGTCCTCCAGACCCTGCGCTCCGGCCGCTCCGGCCGCCATCCGTCCACCGGGTCCGGCCATCACGCGGCCTCCGCTTCCGTCAGCTGGGAGAGCACGATCTCCCGGTACGTCTCATTGGTCTCCATCAGCTCGTGGTGCCGCCCGACGCCCACGATGCGCCCCTCGTCGAGCACGAGGATGCGGTCCGCGTCGCGGATCGTCGCGACCCGCTGCGCCACGATCACCACCGTCGCCCGCGCCGTCTCGTGGCCGAGCGCCGCGCGCAGCGCCGCGTCCGTCGCGTAGTCGAGCGCCGAGAAGGAGTCGTCGAAGAGGTAGATCTCCGGGCGCCGCACGAGCGCGCGCGCGATCGCGAGCCGCTGCCGCTGCCCGCCGGAGAAGTTCGAGCCGCCCTGCGCCACCGGCGCGTCGAGCCCGTGCTCCAGCTCCTCCACGAAGCCCTTCGCCTGCGCGACCTCCAGCGCGTGCCACAGCTCCTCGTCGCTCGCGTCCGGGTTCCCGTACCGCAGATTGCTCGCGACCGTCCCCGAGAAGAGGTACGGCTTCTGCGGGACGAGCCCGACCGTGCGCGCGAGCAGCGCGGGGTCGATCTCGCGCACGTCCACGCCGTCGACCAGGACCTCGCCCTCGGTCGCGTCGAACAGGCGCGGCACGAGGCCGAGCAGCGTCGTCTTGCCGCTGCCCGTCGAGCCGATCACGGCCGTCGTCTCGCCGGGAAGCGCTTCGAGGTCGATCCCGCGCAGGACCGGCTCCTCGGCCCCGGGGAAGCGGAAGCCCGCGCCCCGCAGTTCGAGCCGCCCGTGCCGGCGCAGCTCCGTGATCCCGGCGCGCGGCGGCACGACGCTCGACGCGGTGCCGAGCACCTCCTCGATGCGCTCGGCGCACACCTCGGCGCGCGGCACCATCATGAACATGAAGGTGGCCATCATGACGGCCATCACGATCTGCATGAGGTACGAGAGGAACGCGGTCAGCGCCCCGATCTGCATCCCGCCGCTGTCGATGCGGTGCGAGCCGAACCACACGACGGCGACGCTGGAGAGGTTCACGACGGTCATGACGGTCGGGAACATCAGCGAGAAGAGCCGCCCGGTGCCGAGCGAGACCTCCGTCAGCTCACCGTTCGCGCCGTCGAAGCGCCTGCCCTCGTACTCGTCGCGCACGAAGGCGCGGATGACGCGGTTCCCGGTGATCTGCTCGCGCAGCACCCGGTTCACGGTGTCCAGCCGGGTCTGGAGGGTGCGGAAGAGGGGACGCAGCTTGCGCACGATGAGCCCGACCGAGCCGCCGAGCACGGGGATCACGACGAGCAGGATCGAGGAGAGCGGCACGTCCTGGCCGAGCGCGAGGATCACGCCGCCGACGCACATGATCGGCGCCGAGACCATGAGCGTGAACGACATCAGGACGAGCATCTGCACCTGCTGCACGTCGTTCGTCGTCCGCGTGATGAGCGTCGGGGCGCCGAACTGGCCGACCTCGCGCGCCGAGAAGGACTGCACGCGGCCGAATATTCGCGCCCGCACGTCCCGTCCGAGCGCGGCGGCGGTACGGGCCCCGTAGAAGACGGCTCCGACGTTCCCCGCCATCTGGACGACGGCGACGAGCAGCATGAGGCCGCCGAACTTCACGATGTAGCCCGTGTCACCCTTCACGACACCGTTGTCGATGATGTCGGCGTTGAGCGTGGGCAGGTAGAGCGCGGCGCAGGTCTGGACGAACTGGAGCAGGACGAGAAGGGCGATGTGGCGTTTGTAGGGGGCCAGCGAGGCCCGCAGGAGTCGTATGAGCACACTGCGCCTGTCGGAGAGGGGTCGAGAGCCTCCCTATCCTGAGCGATGTGCCCGCGCCCGGACCAACCGATTAATTCAAGCCCGGGTCAAATCCGGCAGCCCCCGGTGCGGGATCACAGCGGCTTCCGCTCCCCGAAGGCCCCCGGGTGCGTCTCCTCCCGCACCGCCGCGTACTGCTGCCGCACCGCGGCCCCCACGAGCCGTTCCTCCTCGTCCGCCTCGATGACCTGCGCGGCGGCCCCCCGCCACTGCGGCGGTCGCGCCGGGTCGAGCCGTCCCTCGTGCACCCCGAGCGCCCACGCCGCCTGCCGCGCCGCGCCGAGCGCCGCGTAGTCGGCGGGCTGGGGCACGACGACGCGCGCGGCGAAGAGCGAGGCGGCGATGGCCCGGACGGCGGGCAGCTCGGCCGCCGAGCCGAGCAGGAAGACCCGCTCCACCTCGACCCCTCGCGCCCGCAGCACGCCGAGCGCGTCGGCGACCGAGCAGAGCATCCCCTCGAAGGCCGCGCGTGCCAGGTGTTCGGGCCGCATCGACTCGCGCCGCAGCCCGCTGAGCGTGCCCGCCGTGTACGGCAGGTCGGGCGTGCGCTCGCCCGCGAGGTAGGGCAGCAGCACGAGGCCGTGCGCGCCGGGGGTCGACTTGAGGGCGAGCGCGGAGAGCCCGTCGAGGTCGGTGCCGAGCAGTTCCGCGGTCCCGCGCAGCACCCGTACGGCGTTGAGCAGCCGTACCACGGGCAGGTGCATCCCGGTCGCGTCGGCGAGCGCGGTCACGGCCGCGTCCCCGATCGCCTCGTGGTGGACCGCCATGACCGAGCCCGAGCCGCCGAGCGAGACGACCGCGTCGCCCGCGCACACCCCGAGCCCGAAGGCGGCGGCCATCGTCTCGCCGGTGCCGGGCGCGATGAGCAGCCCCTCGGGCGTCGTCCCGGCGGCCTCCGAAGGGCCGAGCACCTCGGGCAGCGCGACCTGGTGCCCGAGCGCGAGTTCCGCGAGATCGGGACGCCACACGCCCTCACCCGCCGACCAGAAGCCGGTCCCCGAGGCGCCGCCCCGGTCCGTCGTACGGCGCGCGGGCCGCCCGAGCAGCTGCCACACGAGCCAGTCGTGGGCCTGGAGCACGGCGGCGGTCCGCGCGGCGTTCTCCGGCTCGTTCTTCGCGAGCCAGCGCAGCTTGGTGACCTGGTGCCCGGGACCCGGTACGGAACCGACGGCCTCCGCCCAGGCGGTACGGCCGCCGTCGAGCGCGTCGGCGAGGTCGGCGGCGGTCGCCTGCATGCGCTTGTCGGAGCCGATGAGGGCGGGCCGCACCGTCGCGCCCTGCGCGTCGAGCGGTACGAGCGCGTGCTGCTGCGCCGAGACCCCGATCGCCCGCACTCCTTCGAGCACCCCGCCCCCGGCCGCCTCGCCGAGCGAGAGCAGCCAGGACTGCGGATCGGTCTCGTGCGGCTCGGCGCCCTCGGAGGGGTGCGGGGCGTACCCCTGCTTGAGCACGGCCCCGGTGTCCGCGTCGCACACCACGATCCGGGTCGCCTCTGCCGAGCTGTCCAGTCCCGCGACTATCCCCATGACAGGGGATTGTGCCGCACGCGCACGGCCGAGCGGCACTCGGCCGTACGGCGTAAGGGGCACGGGCCCTCCGGCGCGAGGAGCACGGCCCCTCCCGCGAACGGCGAAAGGGCGGGCCGGCTTCCTGGTCACCGACTCACGTGAGTCGGTGACCAGGAAGCGCGAGACCTGCCGGGCGTACTTCGCGAGCTGTTCGTAGCGTTCGCGCCCGGCCTTGGCCCCCAGGACGTACCCCAGGGCCGCGCCCGCGGCGAATGCGATCCGGTAGCGCATGATGGCGGCCACCCTTTCCCTCGTGTTCGGTCTGCGTCGGTCTGCCCGTACGTGATCTTGCCCGATCATCGCCCGGCGCACCGGCCTGTCCCGATGAGGGTTCCCCGTGAGCCGGGCCCCAGCCCCAACCGATTGGCAAAGCACCCCCCTGCTTGCGCTAATGTATGAGTCGCAGCGAGCACCCCCCGCCCAGAGCGGGCCCGTGACCGCTGCGGCAGGTCGATCCCCTGTAGCTCAATTGGCAGAGCAGCCGGCTGTTAACCGGCAGGTTACTGGTTCGAGTCCAGTCGGGGGAGCTCGGTCTCCTGTAGCTCAATTGGCAGAGCAGCCGGCTGTTAACCGGCAGGTTACTGGTTCGAGTCCAGTCGGGAGAGCACAGCGAAGGACCCCGGTTCGCCGGGGTCCTTCTGCGTGTCACAGCAGGTCGGCCCCATCCGAGGCGAGAGATCGTATGACCGGCTATGCTGCGGCAGACGGCGCAGACAGGGTCCACCCGACGCGCCGCAACGGGGCGGTAGCTCAGCCGGTTAGAGCAGCGGACTCATAATCCGTCGGTCCTGGGTTCGAGTCCCAGCCGCCCCACCGCGAGATTCCCGGGGGAACCTGGTGGCGCGGGGATCTGAGCCGGTCTCGTTCCGCGGGCGGGTTCCTCCGGAGGGCCAAGACCGTTTGCTCATCCGCTGCTCGCGCGAAGCGCACGGGTTCTGCTCGACTCGGCCGAACGGACGCAGCTCACGGTCTCCTGAAGCCGTCCCGGCAGTGGCTACGGAGCGTATGCCTGGCGGCCGAAAGCTTGCCCGGAGAAGAACGGCGGGCGCCAAAAGACCGTAGGCGACCCAGCGGCGAGGCTCCAGAGAACCGGGGTCCGGCGCCCCTGACCGGCTGAGGGCTGGACCAGGTGCCGAGGTGTCCGCCGTGGCGGCGATCGGATCGCCCGGCAGCACTTCCTCCGTTCGCGACCATGCCGTGTGCCAGGCCCCGGAGGAGACGCCTCAGCGGATCACCGGCCCCTTGCAGCGTCCGGCGCCTCGGGGCGTGAGAGCCGTGCGCGATGGCCCAGTTGCTTCCTCCCGTTCAGGGAGGGGGCGGGGTGGTGAGAGCCTGCACCGCGGCGATCATCGCGGCGCGGTGGGTCCGCAGGCGTTCGGGGTCCCAGGCCGGCCGGTCGGCCAGCGACCGCAGGGCCGGGGAGGCGTTGGCCCACGCGGTGGTCAATCCCTGGTGCAGGCGTCCTGCGGCCGGTGCGACTACTGCCGCGAGAACCGGCCGCTGACCGGCCAGACCGCGATGAACTGCCCCGGGGCGCGGACCACCGGCTTCTCGGTGCAGGGCGGCCACGCCGAGTACATCGCGGTCACGGCCGCCGGAACCGTCCTGCTGCCCGACGGCCTGGCCTACGAGGACGCGGCGCCGATGATGTGCGCCGGGTACACCACGTGGAGCGGCCTGCGGGACGCCTCCCCGAGGCCGCACGAGAAGGTCGCGGTCGTGGGCATCGGCGGGCTGGGGCACGTCGCCATCCAGATGGCCAAGGCATCCGGCTTCGAGACCATCGCTCTCACGCACTCACCCGACAAGCACGACTTGGCCGCCCGGCTGGGCGCCGACCACGTCGTCGCCAACGGCGAGGAGTTGCGCGACCTGGGTGGGACGGACGTCCTGCTGATCACCACCAACGCCTTCGACGCGGCGGAAGAGGCGATGACCGGCCTGCGCCCCGACGGACGTGTCGTGCTGAGCGGCCTGGACTTCACCCGGCCGTTCTCCATCTCCTCCGAGGGCGTGCCGTTCCACATGATGCGCCAGCAGGTCATCGGCTCCACCCACGGAGGCCAGCACTACCTGTCCGAGGTGCTCGACCTCGCCGCGAAGGGCAAGGTCAAGCCGATCACCGAGACGTTCCCGCTCGACCGGGCCACCGAGGCCTACGACCGGCTCTCCTCGGGCAAGATGCGCTTCCGTGGCGTGCTCACCCCGCACGCCTGACCCACGGAAGCCCCACCGGGCCCGCCACTCTGCGGACCCCCGGGGTGCCGGGCGGTCTCGCCGCCCAGCACCCTGCCCCCTCATCGCTTCCCTCCCGACGAAGACCCCGTCATGCGTGAACCGGAGTGGCTGTCCAGCTAGGGGGAGTGGACGACGCCGGTCGAGGGCACCGACCACGAGCTGACCGACCCCGTCCCTGACCAGGTCAGCGGCCAGATGGTCCGAGGAAGCGGTAGACCTTGCTGGGGACTGGCCGGGCGGCGCGGGAGGCCTCGTGACGACGACCCTCGATCATGGCCTGCCACGCGCCAGGCAACTCCTCGATCAAGTAAGCCAGATGCTGCCGTGGAGACACCGGTGCACAGCTGATGCGCGAGGACGTTCCGGCCGACCATGATCACCACGGCTCATTCCACCCTCGCTCGATCACCCGTCAACCGCTATCACGCACCAGCTTGTATGTAGATGCGGGACCGCGTTCTCCGGGCTCCGAAGGAGACGAAGAACGCGGGGGACCTGGGCCGAAGAGAGATGAAGCGCACTTCGCACTTTCGGCCCAGGTCGACGGCTGTTGTTCAGCCGACCGCGATGCGTTTCCTCCAGGCGTCGTTCGCCGTGATCATGGTGGTGCCCGCGCCTGGCAGGACGGTCCTGTCTCCTGCGTAGAAGCGGACGGAGCCGTCACTGCGGACAGTCCAGACGTCGGGTATGCCGTCGCCGTTGGCGTCGGGAGTGCCGATGACGAAGGGGATGCTGGCGCGTGACCAGCCGCCTCCGCTGTAGGGGTCGTCCACGCCCGTCACGGAGTTGGCGGCGACAGCGAGGGAGTTGATGTCCGTGCCGCCGGAAGCGGCTTTCTTCCCGAGGCGGAGGTGGAGCTTTTGCGTGGAGTCGTCGCGGAAGACGAGGTCGGCGGCGCCGTCTCCGTTGACGTCCTGGACCATGACGATGTCCCGGTCGAGCCAAGGGGAGCTGGTCAGGCGGGTGGCGGTGGAGATGGCGGCGCCGTTGTAGCCGGTGAAGGCCCAGAGGGCGTCTCCGACGGTGGCGAAGAAGTCGGTTTTGCCGTCGCCGGTGATGTCGCCGGCGGCGACGATCTGGGTGAGGGTGGCGGGGTCGGGTGCGTTGGACGGGAGGAGGATCTCGCGTCGTTTGTCGGTGTTGACCGCTCCGTATCCGTCGCCGGGGTAGACCCAGAGTTTTCCGCCGACGCGGGCGACGAGGTCCTGGAGGCCGTCGCCGCCGTAGATGTCGCCGTTGTGGGTGATGAGGGCGTTGCCCTTGAAGTGGCCGGAGGCGGAGACGTAGGGCGGGAGGTCGTCGCCCGCGGGGTCCTTGCTCGGGTTGGCGCGGTAGGCGCCGGACATCGAGTAGTCGAGGTCCCCGCTGCCCTTCGTGACGTCAGTGGCTTTCCCCTGGGAGGGGTAGAGCGCGAGGTTGCCGGCCTCGGTCACCACCATGAGGTCCGGCAGCTTGTCGCCGGTGAAGTCGCCTGGGGCGTCGGCTTCGTCGCGTGGGGAGACGTAGAAGTAGTACTTCGTGGGCTGGGAGACGTTGCCCGCTCCGTCGACGGTACGGACGAAGAGAACGTTGGGGCCTGCCGTGGGCGGTTTGGCGTCGGTGATGGTGAGTTTGACGGAGGTCGCTGTCCCGGCGGTGCGGGTGCGGGAGAAGTTGTAGTTGCCGCCGTTGAAGCTGTACTCGTACTTCACGACGTCGGTGTTCAGCGCGCGGAAGGTGAAGGAGCCCGCGGTGCCGAATTTTTTGGTGCTCCAGGCCGCGTCTTCGTTGCCGTTGCCGAAGCCGTTGTCACTCGGATCGGCGTCAGGGAAGTCGGTGGAGGTCACCTGTGGGGCCTTGGGAGCCTTGGTGTCGAGGATGAACCGGCAGGGGGTTTTCGACGGCGAGTAGGAGGAGGTCGCCTTGCGGTCGTCTACGGCTCGTACACGCCATGAGTAGAGCGTGTTGTTGGTCAGTTTGCTCGTGGGAAATTTGGCAGTGGTGGCCTTGGCCGAGGAGCCGGAGAGGTTGGCCTGTCCCGTCGTCTTCAGCAGGTCCTTCGTGGTGTCCCATTTACCGGTGGGCCACAGGTCGAAGTCGAGGTAGTCGAGGTTGCCGTCCTTGTCGGCGGCACTGGCCGTGAAGGTGATGTCCTCGGCGCCCATGCGGACGTAAGGCTCCGTGGTGGTGCACTTCGAGTCGGGGCTCAGGTCCAGGCCGGTGGGGGCGGAGGGCTTGCGGTTGTAGGTGAGTTTCAGGATGGGGATGCCGTCATTGCCATTGGCGCGAAATTTCTTCCACGCGTACTGCGATTTCTCGTCCGTTGCACGCAGGCCGAAGGTGATGATGTCCTTTCCGCCCTCGGCAGCTGCTTGGGCTTGCTTGGTCACCTTGAAGGTCTCGTACGCGTCACCGCACCCGGATTTGTACCCGTGAGCAAAGGACCGGCTGGTGATTTTGTTGCCGTCGTGGAGCTTGGGTGCGTTGGACCAGTTGGTCTTCGACCCGATCTTCCCGGTGACGTGCACGCTCATGGAGCGGGCGCTGCACGACCAGGAATACGTTTCCAGGAGCCGGAGCGTGGCGTCCTCCATTTTGACGCCTTTCAGGTCCGACCCGAAGTCCATATTGAAGAAGGAGCGGGACGTTCCCCAGGTGTCCGACTCGAAGCCCACACGCGCTTCGTGAGTGCCGCCCTTGTTGAAGTTGCGGCCGTTGTAGAACGTGGATTTCGGGAAACGGCTGTAGGCGGTCGTCCAGCTCTTGAGCTGCTTCGAGATCGAGGGGTCGATGAAGACCGGATACACCGTGTCGTCGGCGTCCAGGAAGTCCGCGTCCGGGTTGATGAGCCACTGGTCCCCCACCAGGTCGGCGTCCACGAGGGAGCCGTGGCTGTCGGGACCGGGCCCGTCCAGTGAGGGAAGGCCGAGGGTTGCCGCACTGCCGGACTGGCTCGGGGCAGCGGTCGGCTCCGCAGGAACGGAAGGCAGAGGGGCTTCCGACAAGGAGGGGGCCGGCTCCTCGCTGGAGCTTGGGAGCACTTCCGGGTTCGTGTCGGTCTGCTCGTCCGTCTCCACCTCGGTCTCCTCTTCCGGGGTGCCAGTGGTGCTCTCCTCGGGCGTCTCGGAGGAGGCCGGGGGAAGGCTTTCGGCAGTGGAGGGCTGCGCGCTCGCGCCCACTTGGCCGTCGGTCACCGCGGGCATTCCGGCGTTGTCCCACATGACGGGGGACGGGGAGAAGGCGACCTCGTCGCCGTTCTTGTCCTCGGCCGAGACGATGTCGGAGAGCGGGTCGATGCGGAAGACGAGGGTGCTCGACGTCAGCCCGTACGAGAGCTGGCGCACGCGCGCGTCGGACGCCGCCTGCCGGTTCTTGACGACCAAGAGTTGCGCGAAGCCTCCGTCGTCCGCGGTCAGGACGAGGTCGGCGCCGGGGAGGATCTCGGGGTAGAGGATGCGGGAGCCGTCCACGATGGGTGCCGGCACGGCACCGGGCCACGTCAACTGCACCGTGTGATCGCCGACATCGAGGGACGCCAGTGGGGTCTGCAGCTCGGCGTCAGCCGCTGCCGCCTGCTGGAGGAGGGACACGCGGCGCACCGACCGGGACGACCGCTTGTCCTCGCCACGTCCGCCGGGCGAGAACCATATGCGGGCGCTGGTCGACTTGGTCTCCCAGCCACTCTTCGTGCGCGTGAGGGTGGCGTCGATCTGCCTCCACTCGCCGTCCTTGAAGACCCTGACCGGTACGGGCGTGATGCGGCGCTCCATGAGGTGATCGGGGCGCGCCCACGTCGTCGAGGTGGGCGCGCGCAGCGCCGTCACCTCGACGGATTTCCCGGTTCGGGAAGCGGCGGCGACAGCCTCGTCGACCGTGCGGGGTGCGGCCTTCGCGGGGCGGGCAGGCGCGGCGGCCGACTGCGCGGGGTCGTCGTGGAGCCCGGCGTAGATGAGCCCTGAGGCGAGGATCGCTGCGGCGAGTCCGCCGGCTGTGAGGGCGCCGCGTCTGCGGCGCCTCTGTCGTTGTGACAACAACGGTACGTGTTCCTCCCCTTGGGGCCTGGCCGTAACGACCCGGCACGGCTTTGCGACAGGCCGGACTTCGCGTGCGGGGCACGTAGAGGGCGCGGTCAGCGTGCTGATGATGCCCCGCCACCGCACCGCAGGTCACGGAATCTCCACACATGGAACACGCGATCCAGGGCATCAGATTTGCCGCTCCGATCGCCCATCGAGGCAGGTCGCGCCATCCGTACTCCTCTCACGAAGCGCTAAACACTCGTCAATAGCTACAAAAGACCCTCAGTGATGCGGCATTAGACACCCCAGGGGGCTTTTGTTTGGTGGCGGATTGATTGCGCTGTTCGGCTCGAAGGCATCAGTTTGGGCGAAGAGGTTGCTGCTGTAATTGAAGTCATGTTTTGACGCGTGATGATGTTCACGCAGGAACTTCATAGCTGGCGGTTCTTCACTTCAGCGTCACAAAATCTCGGGCATCTGCTGTCTCCCGCGTGACCGGTCTGGTCTCGCTCCCACGGTCCGAGGGGACTTCCGCCAGTGTTCGGTCAATCGCGGCGTGCACATCGCCGTCCATCACGTCGTGCCATCAGGACAGTCCTCGGTGTGGCGCTGGTCCTCGGGCTGTTGCCGGCGCAGGCTCTCGCGGTGCCACCGAGTCCTGATCAGGCCGAGGTGGGCCGCGATGAGCTGGTTCTGGAGAAGCTGAAGCAGGACAAGCCTGTGGACGGCGGGACCTTCGACGTCAACCTGGACACGCTCAAGGCCGAGGTCCCCGACGACCAGCACGAGGCTCCCTCGGGGACGGCGACACCACCTGCGGCCGGCTCGGGCACAGTGACCTTCTCCGGTACCGCCGCTCGCACCCTGTCCGCCCAGGCGGCGACTGACGCGGTGCCGGTCGGCTCGCTGCCGGTGAAGCTGGGGCAGGCTCCCGACCAGCCCGCGCCCACGGGCACCTGGCAGGTCAGTCTGGACGCGCGTACCGACGTGGTCGAACAGGGCGTTGACGGTGCCGTCGTTCAGGTCGACGCTCCCTCGGCGGATGCCGTTCCGGTATCGGTCGAGCTCGACTACGCGAAGTTCCAGAACCTCTACGGTGCCGACTGGGCTTCACGGCTGCGGCTGGTGCAGTTCCCCGACTGCTTCCGGACGACGCCGGACATCGAGGAGTGCCGACAGTACGAGGAGCTGGAGACCACCAACGACACCCTGACCAAGACCGTCACCGCCACTGTCGCACCCCGCCCGAACACACCTCTCGTCACGCAAGGCGTCTCCACACAGTGGGCGAAGACGGCGATCAGTTCGGCCGCCGCCTCGGGTTCCTCGGCGGTGGTCGGCGCCGTCGACTCCGGCAGCGGCCCCGGCGGATCCTTCAAGGCAACGCCGCTGGCGTCGAGCGGGAAGTGGTCGGCGGGCAGTTCCTCCGGCGCGTTCGCCTGGTCCTACCCCCTCACCACTCCGCCGGCGCCCGCCGGGCCCACCCCCCAGGTCTCTCTTTCGTACAACTCACAGGAAGTCGACGGGAAGACGGCGATCGCTTCGCCGCAGTCGTCGTGGATAGGTGAGGGCTGGGGGTACGACCCGGGCCATATCGAGCGCCGTTACCGTTCCTGCTCGGACGACACGAAGAAGCTGAACGCCGGAACCCCGAACAACACTGCGAAGAGCGACAAGACCGGTGACCTGTGCTGGGTGTCCGACAACGCGGTGATGTCCCTGAACGGGAAGAGCACCGAACTCGTCAAGGTCGGCGCGGACGGGGACGTCTACCGTCCGCAGGAGGACGACGGCACCCGGATCGAGCTGCGCACGGGCGGTACGAATGACGACAACGACGGCGAGTACTGGGTCGTCACGACCACCGACGGCACGGACTACTACTACGGCCTGAACGCGGTCGGCGGCGGGCACGCCACCACGGACTCCGTCTCCACCGTCCCCGTCTTCGGCAACCACCCCGGCGAGCCCTGCCACCAGGACCCCTTCGCCGACTCCCGGTGCGGCAGCGGCAAGCAGCAGGCATGGCGGTGGGGCCTGGACAAGATCGTCGACCTGCACGGCAACACTACGGTGGTCAACTGGAAGCAGGAGACCAACTACTACAGCGCCCGGAAGAAGTACAAGTCCCCCGAGCAGTACGACCGTTTCGCCTACCCGACGTCCATCGAGTACGGGATGCGCGCCTCGGACCTGACGAAGGCCGCTGCCACCATCGAGTTCACCGTCGCTCAGCGGTGCCTGGAGTCGGCCACCCTGTGCGCGTCCGCGAACTTCGCCAAGACGGACGACCCCGGCGCCTACCGGTACTGGTGGGACACCCCCGGCAGCCTCAACTGCAAGTCGACCTCGGACCTGTGCCCGAGCTTCCCGTCGTTCTGGACGCAGATGCGCCTGGACACCATCACCACCAAGGCTGCCCGCCCAGGACAGAGCACCCTCGGGAAGGTCGACAGCTGGAAGCTCAACCAGTCCTTCCCTAAGGACTGGTACGACAGTGCGCCCGGCCTGTGGCTCAACTCCATCACCCACCGCGGCTACGCCCCCGGCGACAGCACCGGAACTCAGGACTCGGCCTTCGGCGTCAGCTTCACCGCGTACACGGTCGGCAGCCGCGACCCCCTGCACGGCAGGCTCCTCGACCGCCAGCTCCCCAACCTCGTCACCAGCGGGCCCAAGGACCAGCGGCCTCCCTTCACGCGCCCGCGCATCGGAATCGTCTCCACCCCTGACGGCGGTGACATCGAGGTCCAGTACACAGGTGGCTGTTCCGCCGAGCCCGCCTCGGACGCGGAGAGCAAGAACGGCACTTGCTTCCCCGTGCGCTGGTCACCGGACGGCGAGGAGAAGAAGCCGGCGAAGGCGTGGTTCAACAAGTACGTCGTTTCCTCGGTCGTGGAGACGGACAAGGTCGCCGCACACGGCGACCCCATCTACACGCAGTACACCTACAAGGACCCGGCCTGGGCCAAGAGCGACGACGAGTTCAGCAAGCCTTCGCTGCGCACTTACAGCGACTGGCGCGGCTACCGCAGCGTCACCACGACCAAGGGCAAGAAGGGCAACGTCAAGGCCGGCGACCCGCAGGCCCAGTCGACGCAGACCACCAGGTATTTCCAGGGCACAGGCGGTGCGGTCAAGGATTCCACGGGGGCGTACACCCTTACCGACGACGACGCCGGGCCCTTCGCCGGAACTGTGGCTGAGGCGATCACCTACGACCGCACCGACGGGCGAGTCGTCCAGCGCACCCTGAACTACCCCTGGCTCAAGCAGACAGCCTCGCGGGAGCGCGAGAGCGAGGACGGCACGGACCTCCCGCCCCTGAAGGCGTACCGCTCAGGGACTAAGCGCACCGACGCCATCAGGACCGTCGGCACCACCTGGGAGGCCGTGCGCACCACGACCGAGGTCGAGGAGACCTATGGACTACCGGTGAGGGTGGAGACCTCTGTGGTCAAGCCCAAGTCGGGCGGCGAAACCCTCAGCGAGCAGAACTGCACCATCACCGACTACGTCCACAACCCGGCGGCCGACCGCTGGATCATCGGCCTGGCCAAGCAAATTCGCACCACGGCGACCCCCTGCTCCGGCACTTCCGACGCCGACCCGGCCACCAAGCTGATCAGTACCGTCCAGACCAGCTACGACGGCGGCAGCTACGGCGCCACACCGACCAAGGGTGAGGCCACGGCCTTCGCCACGACCGATGGCGACGGCAAGTGCTGCGACCTCAAAACGACCGTCACCTACGACGCTGCGGGCCGGACCCAGACCCTCAGCAAGCCCGGTGAAGGCACCGTTGAGACGCAGTACACCCCTTCTGTGGACAAGCCGGAGGACAAGGGAGGCCCCGTCACCTCCATGAAGGTCCTGGACGCCATGGGCCGTGGCACGACCACGACCTTCGACCCGGGGCGCGGCTCCGCCCTGACAGTCACCGACCCCAACAACCGGGTAACACGCACCGAGTACGACGCACTGGGCCGCCTGATCAAGGGTTGGCTACCGGAACACACCTCGGCCACCAACCCGGACGTGCAGATCGCTTACCAGGCGGCTGTGGCGGATGCCAAGACGACCTCGCCCGCCGCCGTCACCACACGTACGTTGAAGGACGACGGCACCTACAGCAGCTCCGTCACCCTCTACGACGGCCTGCAACGCGCTGTCCAGACACAGAGCGAAGCCCACGGCAGCGGGCGGATCGTCACCGACACCAGCTACAACGACCACGGCCTCGTCGACGAGCAGACCAGCCCCTACCTCGCCAAGGGCGAGCCCTCGACCCACTTGTTCGAGCGACGCTCGGACAGCCTGCTCCCCAGCAAGACCCGTACCCGCTACGACGGCCGCGAACGCCCCGTCCAGGTCTCCACCTTCTACGGTCAGACCTTCAAGTACGCCACCTACACCACCTACGGTGACAACTACACCAAGGTCGACGCACCCGGCTCCACCACACCCGTGACCGACACCTACACCGACGTCCTCGGACGCACTACCTCGATCCGCCAGTACGTCAACGCCGCAGCGACCGCGAAGCGAGTCACCGGCTACGAGTATGACGCCCGGGGCAACCTCAACCACGTCACAGGCCCCGACGGCACCGAGTGGACCTACACCTACAACGCCCTCGGCCAGCTCAAGAACCAGAACGACCCCGACTCCGGCAACAGCAGCTTCGCGTACGACGACGCCGGACGCCGGACCAAGGCAAAGGACGCTCTCGAGCGGGTCACGTCGATCGACTACGACATCCTCGGCCGCGTCACCAAGGTGTGGGAAGGCGACAAGAACCCCACCCTTGCCAAGGAGTACACGTACGACACGCTCCCCGGCGCCCTGGGCCAGCCTGTCTCCTCCACCCGTTACGACAGCACCGGCAAATACGTCAGCAGGGTCACCGGCTACGACGCCGCTTACCGTCCCACCGGCAAAGACATCGTCATTCCTAAGAACGACCTCACCAAGGGACTGGACCGGGACGCCTACTCCTATCAGTACACCTACACGCCCACCGGGAAGCCCCTCAGCGTCACGCTGCCCGCTGTCGGGGGACTGGCCGCCGAGCGCGTCCTGACCCGTTACGACGAGGACGGCCTTGCCGAATCCACGTCCGGTATCGACTGGTACACCTCCGACACCACCTACTCGCCCTTCGGCGAGGTCCTGCGCTCCGTCAGCGGGAAGCAGCCCTCCCGCCTGTGGACCACCAACTTCATAGACGAGCACACGGGTCGCCTCCAGCGCACCGTGACCGACCGTGAGACCGCCGGCCCCCACCGCGTCACCGACAGCACCTACTCCTACGACGCCTCCGGCCTCATCTCCTCCCAGGCACGGCAGTTCGGCGACGGCACCTGGGACAACCAGTGCTACACCTACGACCGCCTCGGTCAACTCGTCCACGCCTGGACTTCCAACCTGGTCCCCAATGGCAAGGGAAGTGGTTGCCAGAACACCGCTGGCACCAAGTGGGGCTATCAGACCAACGCCGAGCCCTCCGGACTCGCAGGTGCGGACGCTTCCGACACCGCTGCGGACACCACCGGCACTCCTGACACCTCCCTCACCGAAACCCTCACCAGCGCAGCCCCCGCCGCGACCACGGTCAGCACCGGAGCCACCAGCTACTGGCAGAGCTTCACCTACGACTGGGCCGCCAACCGCAACACCCTCACCGAACACAACACCAGCGACGCCACCAAGAACGTCACCAACACCTACGCCTACGGCAAGCAAGTCACCGGCAATGGCACCAGCGTTCCCACCCTCGCCCAACCACACACCCTCACCGCCGTCACCTCCACCGACGCAGGGCAGAACAGCACCTACGGCTACGACGCCCTCGGCAACACCGAAACCCGCACCCTGCCCACCGGGACCCAGGACCTGAAGTGGACGCAGGACGGAAAACTCAGAACAGCAACCGTCGGAACGTCCCAGACGACCTACGTCTACGACACCGAGGGAAACCGCCTCCTGGAACACTCCGCCACCGGAAGCACCCTCTACCTCGGCGAAACCGAACTCGCCACCGACGCCAACGGCAAGATCACTAAAGCCACCCGCAGCTACAGCCAGGCCGGCACCCCCACTGTCACCCGCTCCACCAGCAACGGCGCCACCACCGCCCACCGCCTCACCGTCACCCCCGCCGACCTTCTCGGCACCTCCTCAAGCGCCGTCGAACTCACCGGCAACCAAGCGATCACCCGCCGCGAATTCAAGCCCTACGGCGAAACCCGCGGAACAAAACCCACCAATTGGCCAAACAAACACACCTATCTCGGCGTCGGTATCGACGACACCACCACCGACCTGACCCACATCGGCGCCCGCGAATACGACGCTGCCAGAGGCCGCTTCATCAGCGCCGACCCGATCGTGAGCCTCACCGATCCGCAACAGATCAACGGGTACAGCTACAGCAACAACAGCCCCGTTTCCCAATCAGATCCAACCGGATTGATTCTACAGCTGAGGGACGAGAACGGCAGGTACCACGGTCTGGGTGGCGGAGACGCCAAGGAGCGAGACCCGGTCCCGCTGGAATCGATCGATCAAAGGGCAGACGGTTACGGCGCCGCAGTTCAGACTTCACCGGTTTGGAAGAACGAACAAACTGGGCAAGTCTTGCGAATTCCTTCCCGCAACGTGAAGAAATTCGTGAAAAAATTCATAGAGGCATTCAAGAAAGACTATGAGAAGTATGGGTCATTCGACTATGAAAGCGAATGGAATGAGAAGGTAAACCTTGTACTGAGCATCTGTACGGGGCTGAAATGTGGTAACGGTGACAGCTATCCCGTTTACCTCATTGGATTGCGATCGGTGCCGCCGGGTTCCGATGATGTAGGTCTACCCGAGGGTATCCGAGGGCGGCCTGGAGGAAGGGCTAGAGGTACTGCGCCTAAGGCGCATGGGCTTTCCGCAATCACATGCGGCGGTAAGAACAGCTTCACTGCTGATACCGAGGTGGCACTCGCTGACGGCAGTACGAAAAAGATCGAGGACGTCAAGACCGGGGAGAAGGTCATAGCGACCGACCCTTCCACTGGAGAGTCGCGGGCGCATACGGTCACCGCCACCATCACGACCGAACACGACAAAAAATTCGTCGACCTGGCGATCGCTACGGAGGATGGTCCGGCCTCTCTGACCGCAACGGACGGACATCCGTTCTGGTCCGTCGACGCTGACGGCTGGATCGACGCCGGCAAGCTCGAAATCGGCACCCACCTGCGCACGACCTCCGGCGACAAGGCCACGGTCACCGCAATACGGCACTATGAGAAGCGCCAGCGCACCTACAACCTGACCGTTGACGTCTTCCACACGTACTATGTGCTGGCGGGGCAGACTCCGGTTCTGGTTCATAACAGTGGAGGGTGCCTTCCCGCTCTCCGGGACTGGAGCAGTCAGCGGTTCCAGTTCGGGAATCAGTCCCTCATGCTGGATAAGAAGGGAATGGAGCACATCCTCACTCGACATCACCCGAAGTATTGGGATGGCTCGGTGAAGAAAACGCAGTCCTTTTTCGATTCGAGCATGAGTGTTGATGACGTCCAAGGCGCTATCGGTCAAGTCATGCGGCAGAACCGCGATACGCTGGTTCAGCGAGGCAGCCAAGGCATGTATCAGATTCGCGGGAACGTCAACGGCGTCGATTACGTACTCGGCATGAATAGAGGTCGAGTGGGCCAGTTCTATCCGGAATGACCATCATCGAAGGACCTGAGACGTGGTTGAAATCGAGACGTTCCTGAAGGGCGCGAACGGTGGGTTCGTGCAGGTGGAAGCCTGCCGTACCCCGCCGCCCGACCTGGACTACATTGAGGGCGCCATTCGACTGTCCGTTGATGGATTGGAAATCATCGGCACTGAAGAGTGGGACTACGTTGACCAGCTCTGGTGTTATATCGCTGAGATGGTGACAAAAATGCAGTCGTCGGGTTATGCGGAGACCTATTTCCCGGATCAGCCGATCAAGCTCTCTTTTCGGGCCGCAGGGTCTCGCGTCTTGGTGACCGCCAAGATTGGCGAAGAAACGAAGACGGTAAATGCTTCATCTTCGGATTTCCTAGAGGCTGTCAAAGCGGCGGGGATGATCTTCTTCAGGAAGATGTCAGAGCTTGTCCCGGCTAATTCGTATGCCGAGGCGCAGCAGGAGCTGTCAGTTTGAACAAGCCAGAGGCCCCGCCGGGATTTCTTGAATCCGGCGGGGCCTCTGGGGCTCTTGACGGCAGTAGTTGACGGCAACGTCAGCGGACGGGGGCTGCGCAGAGGGGTGGTTCGTCGCCGTCGTCGGGCTTGCTGGTGTTCCTGGTGGGCTCGCGGAGGGCGTGACCGAGGAGGTCGATGGCGTCGCGCTGGAGGCGGAGCCGGACGTGGGCGTAGACGGTGGCGGTGACGCCGATGTGGGCGTGGCCCAACAGCTCCTTGATCACGACGAGTTCCACTCCCTGCTCCAGGAGGAGCGTGGCCGCTGAGTGCCGGAGATCGTGGAACCGGATGCGGCGCAGCCTTGCCCGGTGGAGCAGGGTGTTGAAGTGCCGGGTGAGGGTGGCACCCTCGATCGGGGTGCCGTCGGGGCGGGTGAAGACGTAGCCGCTCGCCTTCCAGCCCGTCGCTGCCGCTTCGCGTTCCTGACGCTGCCGTTCGCGGTGCTGTTCGAGGGAGCGCAGACACTCGGTGGGCAGTGCGATCCGCCGCTCCGAGCTCTGGGTCTTTGTGGGGAGGGCGGTCAGGCCGCCACTATTGGTGCGCTGGAGGGTGCGTCGGATGCTGGCCGTCCCGCCGGCCAGGTCGAGATCTTCCCAGCGCAGGCCGAGAAGTTCGCCCTTGCGGAGCCCGGTGTGAAGAGCGAGTTCGAACAGGGCGTGCAGCCGGTGCCCGCGCACGGCGGCCAGGAACGTCCGCGCTTCGTCGGCGGTGAGGGGTTCGAAGCGGCGAGGCCGTGGCGTGCCAGTAGGGACGTTGTGGGCGACGTTGCGCGGGATCTCCTCCTCGCGCACGGCGTGCTCCAGGGCCGACTTGAGGACGGAGTGCACGTAGGCCAAGGTCAGCGGTGAGAGCCGCCTTGCGCAGCACTTTCCGGCAGCGCAGCAGAGGGCCTCGACACGGGCGGTGTCGAGGCCGCGGGTGCAGCACTGGCAGGTGGTGCGGAGCTGGTTGAGCCAGGTGCGGACGTCCTTGGCGGTGAGTTTGGCGAGCTTCTTCCGTCCGAGGCCGGGGGTGAGGTAGAGCCGGGCGACGGCGGTGTAGCGGGTGTGGGTGTTCTCGCGGAGCTGGTGAACGGCGACAGCGTCGAGCCAGTACGTCAGGTACGCGGCCACGCTGCCCTGCGCAGACGGGAGGGGGAGGCCGCGGTTGCTGGCGGCGATCTTCTCCGTGAGCTTGGCCAGGGCCTCCTTCCTGTTGGTGCCGTAGACGCGGATGCGCTTGCGGGTGTTGCCGGGGGCCAGCACGTATCCGGCGGCCTCCCAGCGGCTGTCCTTGCGCTGGTAAACGGTTCCGTCGCCGTTGGCGCGGACGCGGCGGGAGGCGGGGGTGTCGCGGGGCGTGGTCATCAAGCGGCGTCCTGTTCGAGTCGGGTGCGGATGAAATCGGTGAGTGGGTGGGGATGCGGCGGGCGCGGCCGAGGGTGATCGAGGCGAGCTGGGCGGTGCGGAGAAGGTCGTAGACAGCGGAGCGGCCGAGCTGGAGGCGGGCCATCACCTGGGGCACCGTGAGCAGATCCAGCACCGGGACCACTTCCGGGCGGAGACCCGCGAGCGGAGGCGAGACCATCAGCAGCCGCCTTCCGCGATGAACTGCCGTTCCAGTTCCCTGCGATGCCATACAGCGGCGGCGAGGAGACTCGCGCCGGGGCTGTAACCCGCGGCGCGGGACTTGGTGGAGAAGTGGCCGCGGAAGCCGAGCATGTGTGCCCACTTCCAGAGCTTGAGTTCGGCGAACTCCTGCAGGCGGCCCAACTCCCAGCAGGTGCGGATCATCTGCCGCACGTGCCGGGCGACGGCGAGGCGGGGCAGGGGCCGGGCCTGCCCGGTGCCGCCGCAGGCGGTGCAGGGGACCGGGGTTCCGTGAGGCAGGAGGGTGGCGCCGCGTCCCTGGCAGGGGCGGGAGTCGGGTGGGTCAGCGCGGTGAGGCTCCTGAGCGAGCGAGGCGGGTCACGTCTGGCGCCAGGTCCGCCAGGGGCGGGTGATGATCTCCCGGTAGGTGTGGTGGGACGGGTTCTGACCGCAGTGCCGCAGCACCCACTCCTGCGGTTCGGCGAACTCCTCGCTTGCCGGTGAGGTCTCTCCGTCCACGGCGCACTGCATCGCGTACAGGACTGGCTCCGCGTCCGGCTCGCGGTCGGGCTGGAGCGTCCAGGTCTCGTAGCGCAGGACCGAGCGAGGGGTCACCGTCCCCAGCTCCGGTTGGCCACGGCCACCTTCGCGCTCAACTCCTCCGTCGGCGTCGGTGGACGTACGTCCTCGGGCGGCACGTCCCACTCCCGGCCACCGCGCGGCGGCCGAAGCTGCACGTACGGCCCCACATGCCCCATCACCACGCCCACCTTGCTGTTCCGCCGGTCGACCACCAGGGCGCCGGCATCGGGCGAGACGGTGTGCCCGTCGGCATCAGGGGTGGGGGCCGTCATCGTGACCACCCCGGCGAGGCGGCGCGTGACCGGGCGTCCAGTCGCGGGGCAGGAACACGTGGGGTGGCGCTCATTCGCACGGTGACGCTCCTCGGCGGCGTTGATGCGTGTCCCAGGGCCTGTTGGTGCCGCAGGGTCGGCACCGATCCTCACGCCGGTCACCGGGACGAAGGAACCTCCACCAAACCCCACTTCGGGACGTCCTGCACCGTGTAGAACGTCCCTAGTGCCGTCCTGAGGCGAAGGGGGAGACTCGTGCCGAACGAGAGACTACGAGCCGTCATGGCGGCGGGAGGCTGGACGTACGCCGCACTCGCTCAGCAGGTCGAGGTCGACCCCAAGTCGGTCGAGCGCTGAGTGAATCTCGGGCGTATCCCACGTCGTGCCACCGCCCTCCAGGCGGCCAAGGCCCTGGGAGAAGACGTGCACGCACTCTGGCCGGCGCTCCGCCAGGCCCGCCCTGCCCGCGCCATCAGCCCTGAGTTAGTGGCGCTCTACGAGCAGCGGGCCGACCTCCCCGTCTCGGCGTTCACCGACCTGATGGCCCAGGCCCGGGAACGGATCGACATCCTCGTCTACGCGGCTGTCTTCCTCCACGAGGCGTACCCGCGGCTGAACGAACTCCTCACCGAGCGCGCCGCCGAAGGCTGCACCGTCCACATCGCGATCGGGGACGCCGACAGCGACAACGTCCAAGCCCGCGGCCAGGAGGAGCGGTTCGGCCACGGCATCGAATCCCGCTGCCGCCTCGCGCTCATGCACTACAAGCCGCTCGCTGCCACACCCGGCATCGAAGTCCGCACCCACGCCACCACGCTCTACAACTCCCTCTACCGCGCCGACGACCAACAACTCGTCAACGCACACGTCTGGGGCGTCAACGCCTACGCCGCCCCCGTATGGCATCTTCGCCGACACGAGACAGGCGGCATGTTCGACACCTACGCCGAAAGCTTCGACGCCGTGTGGATGACGGCAACGCCCGTGCGAGAGGAAGGCTGACCGTGGCCCGCACCGAGTACTACGACGACCCGAACGCGCCCGAGCCGAACAGCATGGTCGTCGCCGCATCCGCCGTCGTCACCGACGACCATGGGCGCATCCTCCTCCAACGCCGCCGCGACAACGACCTATGGGCACTGCCCGGCGGCGGCATGGAGTTCACCGACTCCCTGCCAGGCACGGCCGTCCGCGAAATCAAGGAAGAGACCGGCCTCGACGTAGAGATCACCGGCCTGGTCGGCACCTACACCGACCCGAAGCACATCATCGCCTACACCGACGGCGAGGTCCGCCGACAGTTCAACGTCTGCTTCACCGCCCGCATCACCAGCGGCCGGCTGGAGATTTCCGACGAGTCGACCGAGCTCCGGTTCGTGCCTCCGGACGAGATCGAGCAGTTGCCGATGCACCACACCCAACGACTCAGGCTCCAGCACTTCCTGGAACACCGCGAGAAGCCGTACCTGGGCTGAACCGCCTGACGGCAGTAGCGACGGCAAAACCCACGGATTTCCCCGCACAGCCACGGACACCAGCGGAACCCGAAACCGCCGCTGATCTGCGAATACGCAGATAGAGAGGGGTCGCGTAGCACACGTACTATGTGCTGGCGGGGCAGACTCCGGTTCTGGTTCATAATTCCGGAGGGGCGTGCAAGGAAGTAACCCCGCCTAGCTTCGACAGCTTCGAAGAAGCCCGCAACAAAGCGCTTGATCTGTTGGGTGAGGTTGATCCAGCTACTCGGCAGCCGTACATCGGACGTCTCGAATCTGCGCCGACGACCTACGGCAAGGTAGTGGGATTCACTACTCGGGTTAACGGTGAATTCAAGAGGTTCAGGATGGATTACGATCCAGTGAAGGGTCCCCATATCAACGTGGAAGTCGGCAAGGGGGATTCGGCGCGTAAGTGGGCAGTGCCATGGAATGGAACGGAAGACGATTTCGCGAGAATGCTTGGCGGTAATTCGTGACGCTCGACGATTTATACGGAACCAGGCCGGACCTCCTGCCCAAATCTATGGTTCGAGTGGTTCGTGCAGATCAGCAGGGTGGCCGACGGCTGACTTGGGTTGGCCGGCCGGGTGTGCAGCTGCTGAACCTGGATCAGCATCTCCAGTACGAGCGCGAAAGCCTCAGTCATTACCCGCGCAGCTCTGACGGTGCGATCTCGTGGGGCGCGGTGGCTGATGGTTTGGTGCTCAGCTCGATGGAGTCTGGTTCCATCGAGCTGAGCGCCGTAATCCAACAGTTCGCCCCGAGGGCTGACAGCCTCATCTTTTTCTGGGAGAGCTTGGCGGTTCCGAGTGTAGAGATGGGGCTTGAATTCTCCATCTCTCGCCTGCTGGATATTGCAGAATCCGTACCGGAATTCTGGATCTATTCCCCGGGTGATCGCATTGTGGTGGAGAGTTCGTTCTCTGGCGTAGTGACTGTGGCTCATATTCCTGTGGAAGAAGATGGCCAGAGTCCTGCGTAACGCCGTTTGACGGCAACGCTGACGGCAACGTCAGCGGACGACCACCGCTGAGGGCGGCGGCTCTTCGGAGTCGTCGCCCTCGGCCAGTGCCTCGCTCAGGGTGTCGATGGCCTGGCGCTGGAGGCGGAGTCGGACGTGGGCGTAGACGCCAGCGGTGACGCCGATGTGGGCGTGGCCGAGGGGTTCCTTGATGACGACTAGGTCGACGCCCTGTTCCAGGAGCAGGGTGGCGGTCGAGTGACGGAGATCATGGAAGCGGATCGTCCGGAGCCCAACGCTATGGAGAAGGCGACGGAAGCGGCGGGTGAGGTTGCCGGGGTCGAGTGGCCTGCCCTTCGAGGTGGTGAAGACGAGCCCGTTGTCCGTCCAGCCTGTTCCGGCTACCTGACGCTCTCCCCGCTGCCGTTCCTGGTGGAGCTTGAGGGAACTGATGCATTCGGTGGGGAGGGCGATGCGGCGTTCGGAGGCGAGGGTCTTGGTGTTCAGGGCAGTCAGACCCTGGCTGCGGGTGCGCTGGAGGGAACGGTGGATGGTGGCGGTTCCGCCGTCCAGGTCGAGGTCTTCCCAGTGGGGGCCGAGGAGTTCGCCCTTGCGGAGTCCGGTGCGCAGGGCGAGTTCGTGCAGGGCATGCAGCCGGTCGGCGCGCCGGCCGACTGGAGGAACTGTCGGGCTTCGGCGGCGGTGAGGGGCTGGAAACGTCTGGGGCGGGGCGTGGTCGTCTTGACGTTCCGGGCGACGTTGCGCGGCAGTTCGTCCTCGCGGACGGCGTGTTCCAGGGCGGACTTGAGGACCGCGTGGACGTACGTCACGGTCAGCGGTGAGAGCCGCTTCTCGCAGCACTGGCCGATGGCGCAGCAGGACCGCCGAACAGCGTCCTGTCCCTGGGCGCAGCACTGGCAGGTGGTGCGGAGTCCGTCGAGGAAGGAGCGGACGTCGCGGGTGGTGAGCCGGGCGAGCTTTTTAGCGCCGAGGCCGGGGTTGAGGTGGAGGCGGATGGAGGCGGCGTATCGGGTGTGGGTGTTCTCCCGGAGGTGGTGAACGGCGACGCCGTCGAGCCAGTACGCGAGGTAGGCGCTCACGGTGCTGTCGGACGTCGCGACGGGGAGGCCGCGGTTGCTGGCGGCGATCCTTTCGGTGAGCTTGCTCATCGCATCTTTGCGGGTGGCGCCGTAGACGCGGACGCGCTTGCGGGTGTTGCCGGGGGCGAGGACGTATCCGGCGGCTTCCCATCGTCCGTCCTTGCGCTGGTAGACGGTTCCGTCGCCGTTGGCCCGGGAGCGGCGGGAGGAGGTGGGGCGGGGTGTGGTCATCAGGCGGCGTCCTGTTCGAGGCGGGTGCGGATGAAGGCGGTGAGGGCGTGGGCGGGGATGCGGCGGGCGCGGCCGAGGGTGATCGAGGCGAGTTGGCCGGAGCGCAGCAGGTCGTAGACGGCGAAGCTGCCGAGCTGGAGGCGGGCCATGGCCTGGGGCACTGTGAGCAGATCCAGCGCCGGGGCCGCTTCCGTGTGGAGGACGGCGAGCGGGGGGTGAAGTCATCAACAGCCCCCTTCGGCCGCGAACTGCCTGCGATGCCAGACGTCGGCGGCGAGGAAGGCCGTGCCGCGGCTGTAGCCCGAGCCGAGGTAGGCCCAGCGGCCGACGACGAGCGTGGTCGTCGGGTCGGACTCGGGCAGGCCCGCCTGCGTGCGGGCCTGTTCGACCCGCCACGCGCGGCGGGTGTCGCCAGCTCAGAGTCGTGGAGTAGCTGCGAGGTCCCGTGGGGGAGGAACGTGGCGCCGCGTCCCTGGCAGGGGCGGCAGAACAGAGCCCGGTCGAGGGTGCCGGAGGCGTCGGCGGACCTTGGTGGCGCACTTGGCCACGTAGGCGGCCACGGCCTGGTCGGTGAACTCGGCGTCGGTGCCGAAGGCCCCGATCTCGCGTACGTCGAGTTGCTGGCCCCAGCCAAGTGCGCGTTCCCCGACCGCGTCGGAGGCGACGGAGATGCGGGCGCGAGGTGCGGCGGCCCTGATGGCGTCGGTGAGCAGGGCGACGGTGGACGTTCGAGGGCAGGGTCTGAACTCTGGCGGGGTCGTCGAGGGGGATCACGGCGTGGAAGCGGACCAGGTCACGCTTCTGGTGGTCGGTCACTTTGGCGAAGGGCACCCGCAGAACCGTGCGGGCGGCCTTCTGGGTGAGGCCGAGCCGGGCGGCGAGCTCGCCGCCGCAGGGGGGTGGTGGAGCGGGCTCACAGGGCTCCCGTGTGGGCATTGGAGAGGATGGCGCCCCCGTAGTTCTACGTCGTCAGGTTGAGCAGCGTGCCCAGCCATGGGCCTGTGGGTTCGTGGTGAGTGCCGCAGCGGCAAGGCCGGTGTCGGGGTTGTGGAGGGGACCGAAGGAGAGGGTGGTGAGGGTGGCGGAGGACGGGGATGCGGAAGGTCTTGCCGCCGGTCAGGTCGGCGCGCATGAGGTGGTAGGTGTCGGCGGCCCAGAAGCGGGAGTACGCCGGGCAGCGGGAGGTGCGGCAGTTGCCGCACGTGGTGAGCAGGTTGCCCGTGGGCTCGGTATCGGTGGAGTAGGAGCGCAGAGCTTCGCCGGTTGTGGCGTCGAGGGTGGGGTGCGGCCGGGGCAGCGTACGGGTTCGGTGCAGCCGCCGAGGGGTTCGATCTGCTGCCGTGCGCGGTCGAAGTAGGGGTGGTTGACCAGGTGGAGCAGGTCCCGTACGGCGGGGCTTGCCACGTGGCGCAGGCCCAGAGTGACGATTCGGGCGTGTTCTTCGGTTCGGTGGGTGACCCCGAGCAGCAACCAGCCACTCATGTGTTTTCGCGGAACGCCACCTGGGGCGGGAGAAAGGCGGGAGGTTGGCCCTGGCGGCCGGGTAGTTGCGGCTGAGGGGCGCGAGCCGGGCATCCGCCGCCGCGACTCACGGGAAGCGGCCGGTCGGTCTCGTCCCACGAGGCCGGGCCCGGGCCGCTGAGCGCCTCGGGCCTGGCCTCGTGGAGGACTGCTAGGCGTCGAGGTCGGACATGTCGAGCACGAAGCGGTAGCGGACGTCGCTGTCGGCGAGGCGGTTCAAGGCTGTTTCGATCTCGCTCGACGGAAGGATTTCGACGTCGGCCGCTATGCCGTGCGCGGCGCAGAACCCGAGCATTTCGATGGTCTGCCGCAGCCCTCCTGTGCCGGAGGAGGTGAGCTTCTTGCGGCCGGCTCCCAACTCCCAGAGTTTCGGGCCCGCCAGCAGGGGGTTCCCGAGGACGCACAGGGTCCCGTCGAGGCCCAGCATGCCGATGAGTGGCGTGAGTTCGTGGTCGGCCGGGATGGTGTCGAGGATGAGGTCGAAGCGGCCCTGTGCGGCGGCTGTCCGGGCTTCGTCGGTGGTGACGAGCAGTCCGGCCGCCCCCAGGCTCAGCGCGTCGGGCTCCTTGGCCGCGCTGCGGCTGAGGACGGTCACTTCGCTTCCCAGCGCGGAGGCGAGCTTCACCGCGAGGTGACCGAGTCCCCCGAGGCCGGCGACGGCAACGCGGCTGCCAGGACCGACACCGGCGGCCCGCAGGGGTTCCCACACGCTGACACCGGCGCACAGGAGGGGTGCCGCGGAGGCCGGGGCGAGTCCGTCGGGCAGGTGGAACGCGAACTTCTCGCGCAGGACGTACTCGCGGCTGTAGGCCCCCTTGGTGGGGGTGCCGTCCACACGGTCGGTGCCGCCGTAGGTCGGGGTCGCCTGGTTGTAGCAGTAGTTCTCCTGCCCGGCCTCGCACATGGCGCACTCGCCGCACGAGTCGATGATCGTGCCGATGGCGACCCGCTCGCCCACGGCGAAGCCGGTGACCGCCGGGCCGGTGGCGACGACGACGCCGGTCGCCTCGTGGCCGGGAACCAGGTCCTTCTCTCCGAGCATCCCGTGGATGCGGTGCAGGTCGCTGTGGCAGACACCGCAGTAGTCGATCCGCACGGCGATGTCGTCGGGGCGCAGGTCGCGCCGCTCGATGGTGACGCGCGTGAGGACGTTGCTGTTCGGGTCGAGGCTCTGCAAGCCGGTCGTGGTCCTCATGAGCACAGCTCCTTCTCGTCGATCCGGAATCTTCATTCACTTTAGCATGATGCGGAATGACGATTCCGTTCTGAGTACACTGGCTCCGTGAGCCCACGACCCAGCAACTCGGCCAGGCGGCGCGCCCCGCGCCGGGATGCCCTGCGCAACGACGCCGTCGTCATCAACGCCGCGCGCGCGGTCTTCGCCGAGCAGGGGCCGCAGGCCAGCATGGAGGCCATCGCCTCCCACGCCGGTCTCGGCGTCGGCACGATCTACCGGCGGTTCGCCGGTAAGGACGCCCTGCTCGACGCCGTCGCGCACCTCTTCGCCGAGGAACTGGACCAGGCCGCCGCGGCCGCCCTCGCGGAGCCTGATCCCGCCGCCGGCCTTGAGGGGTTTCTCGATTTCGTGGGGGCGTTCCACGCCGAGAAGCGCCGGTACGCGGCCGCCTTGACCGACCGGATCCCGGAGGACGACGACGTGAGCGCGCGGACAGCGGACCGCGTCCGGCAGCTCACGCGGAAGGCGGTCGACGCGGGGCACCTCGCGCACGAGGTGACAGCGGAGGACATCAAGTCGCTCGTCGTCGCGCTGAGGGAAGTGGTCGCCGCGTCACCAGAGGGTGACGATGCCCCGTGGCGGCGGTTCCTGCGCATCCACCTCGCCGGACTCCGCGCCGGTTGATCGCGCGGGCGGTGGCCGCGCGCTGAAGAATGCCGGTCCACCCCCGTCACGGCCGCGTGACCGGGGCCCTCGTCTCTGCCGACAGCGCTCGCGGGCCCCGCACCCAGGGGCTGGGGCAGTGGGTTCGGAGCGACGGCCTGTGCAACGGGGAGTTGCCCCGGTGGCGTCGAGCTGCTCCCCACCGGGGTCCCGCACCGGCCGCAGGGCCGAAGTCCGGTTCGCCCGTGGAGGGTTCGAGGTCGATGGCAGGCCACGGCGCGCGTTCGGCGGTGGCGCTGCTCTCCGAGGTGCGGTCGGGCGGCCGCACGGTGTTGTTGCCCTTCCCCGCCGCAACCCGATCGGGGCCGGGGTCGTCTCCGCACGTGGCGTAGGGGGTTCGGGTACGGCCCGAGTGCGTCCGTGCGGCGCATCGGTCCACGGTCTCGCTACCTCATCCCCCTTCAGGAGCGGTTGCGGCTACCCGGGTTGAGGGGCTGTGTGTGAGGACGGCGTACCGGGCGGGCTCGTGGTCCCTCTTCCGCGTAGACGCGCGCGGACTTCCTGGTGGCGGGCACCAAACGGGGCTATGAAACGGCTGACGGGCCCCGTGCCGGGAGGGGCCGGGGTGCCGATAGCCGTCCGTGCCGCCTCGCCCCGCCTGTCCGTTCCGCTTCGCACGGCTTTGCTCGTACGTCCGTACGGCTTGTCGCGCGGAGCGCTGAAGACCGGGTTCCGGCCGGAGTGCGGCGGCCGGACCTGGGCAGGCTAAACAGTCCGGCGGGCGACTCCGAGGGCCGCCCGTCGGGCCCACCGGAGAGCGGGCCCGCGACAGGGAGAGTACGCATGGCCGTCAAAGGGATCGATGTCAGCAGCCACCAGGAGTCGTTCGACGCGGACGGCATGGCCTTCGTCTTCGTGAAGGCCACCGAGGGGCGCACCTACACCAATTCGCGCCAGCGGGCGCAGGCGAAGCGGGCGAGGGACGCGGGTGCCGTCGTCGGCTTCTACCACTTCCTGTGGCCGGGCAACATCCAGGCGCAGGCCGAGTACTTCGTCGAGCAGTGCGCGAGCGTCCCGTACGACCTGCTCGCCTGCGACTGGGAGTACACGGGCGACGGGACCGCGGCGAGCAACAAGGAGAAGGACCAGTTCCTCAAAGCGGTGCAGAAGTTGCGCGGTTCCAACCACCGCGTGCTGCTCTACTGCAACCGCGACTTCTGGCTCAACAGGGACACGACCTCCTTCGCGGCGGACGGCCTGTGGATCGCGGACTACAACGGCAAGCCGGGCAAGCCGGGGATCAAGGCGCCCTGGCGCATCCACCAGTACACCTCCGAGCCCATCGACACGAACATCGGCAACTGGGAGGACAGGCCCGCCCTGAAGAAGTGGGCGAAGGGCTGAGCCGGAGGACGGGTCGCAGTCCGGTCCGCTGAACCCGCGGGGCGTCCGGGCCCCGTGCGGCGGTCGGCTGCCGCGGGGCGCCCGGCCACCGTGGGACAGCGGGCCGGAGGCGCGGCGGCCGGGCATGGGGGCGGGCAGCCCCCGGCCCGGCCTCCGGGCCCGTCCAAGCCCCGCCCCCCCGCCGTGCCGTTCCCCTCGGATGCCGAACGTTGCCCCGTAGCGGACCGTGCGCCAGCCCGTACCTCCAGCCCCACCGCCTTCAGGCCCCCGCCACCGCCCTCACCGTGCTGGGAGCGCCCTCACCGTGCCGAGAGCGGGCTCAGCGTCATCGGGCCCACGCCGCCCTCCAGCATCGCGCCGAGGCCCTGGACCGCGCACATGCCGGGGTTCTCCGCGATGCGGATCGGCATCCCCGTGGCCTCCTTGAGCATCCGGTCGAGACCGGGCAGGAGCGCACTGCCGCCGACCGCTGTGAGGCCGCCCTCGGCGAGGTCGGCGACGAGGTCGGGCGGGCAGGAGCGCAGGACGCGGCTGATGCCGTCGAGGATCGTGGTGAACGGGGCGCTGATCGCCTCCCGCAGGGCCGCCGTGTCCACCGTGACCGAGCGGGCCAGGCCCGTGACGGCGTCGCGGCCGTGGATCTCGGTGGTCCCCGTGCGCGGGTCGGCCGCGTCGACGGCGAGGCGCAGCGGCCGTACGGACTGCGTGGGGAGCAGCAGGTCGTGGCGGTGGCGCAGGTGCGAGACGATCGCGTGATCGATGGCGTCGCCGCCGACGGGGAGCCGCTGCGCCGTGACGATCGCGCCGAGCGAGAGCACCGCGATCTGCGTCGTCGCGGCGCCGCACGCCATGATCATCGTCGCCTCGGGCCGCTCCACGGGCAGCCCGCAGCCGACCGCCGCCGCGATGAGCGTGTCCACGAGTTCGACGCGCCGGGCACCGAGTCCGACCAGCGTCTCGACGGTCGCGCGGCGCGCGAGCGGGTCGGACTCGTGCGGCGTGCAGGCGGCGGCGCGCAGCCGCGGCTTGCGGCGCAGCGCCCGGCGCAGCTTGTCGCCGAGCAGGTGCCGCAACATCCGCTGCGCCATGTCCACATCGACCACCGTGCCGCCCGACACGGGCCGCACGACGCGGATGTACTCGGGGGTGCGGCCCGTCATCTGCTGGGCGAAGTCGCCGACCGCGATGAGCCCCCCGGTCCGCGTGTTGACGGCCGCGACGCTCGGCTCGTCGACCACGATGCCCTGGCCCTTCACGAACACCCTCGTGCGGGCGGCGCCCAGATCGACGGCGATGTGGCAGCGGCGCAATTGCTCCAGGCTGACGGTCACGGCCTTGCCTCCCGAGGTACGGACCGGAAGGAGCCACCGGTCGGCGCCCCTGTGCACGAGGGTGGTCGTCCCCCGTCCCGGCTGCCCGCCGGGCTGGGCCGATCGGGTCGCGGCGGAACGGGTGAAGCGCTTCGGCTTGCGCCGGACGAGGGGTGCGGTAACGGGCGCACCACGTGGCCGGGCGTTACCGGCCAGGCCGGACCGGCTGTCAAGATCGCGTCGGGGGTGCGCGCCGGGCGTGGCCTGATCCTTTCGCTCCCGCCCCGGTCCGCCCGCCCGGCCCCCGTGCCGCCCCGGACCGGCGCGCACCGGAGGAGCGGCCCCCGTACGGCGCCATCGCCGCCCCTGTACGTCCGCGCGGCCTCCCGCGCACGAGATGACTGAAACCCATGCGCCGCGACTGACCTGCCCGTTGGCGGCAATGTGCCATGGCCGCTTTCCGCCAGTACTCCGCAACTCTCCCGTAATACAGCGCGCTTCACACTCTTCCGCAGTGCGTCCCACCCCCTGGCCGCGCTGACGAAGAGAGGGCTTCCATGACCAGATCCGCTCCCCTGTGGCGCAGAGCCGGGCTGCTGCCGGCCGGGCTCGCGCTCGCCCTGCTCCCCGGCACCGCGCTCGCCCACGCCTCCGGCCCGGCCACGGCGGACTCCGCCCCCCGCGCCGCCGACCGCACCCGCACCGCCCAGGCCACCGCGACCGTCACCCTCGTGACCGGCGACCGGGTCACGCTCACCCCGCTCCCCGGCGGCAAGCGGACCGTGACGGTGGACCGCGCCCCCGGCGCCACCGGCACCGTCCGTACCGAGGAGGCCGACGGGCACGTCAGGGTCGTCCCCGCCGAGGCGGAGCCGTACCTCGCGCAGGGGAAGCTCGACCCCAGGCTCTTCGACGTCACCGAACTCGTCGCCCAGGGTCTCGCGGGCAAGGCGGGCAAGGCGCCCGCGCCGCTGCCCCTCATCGTCACCGGGACGGCGGCGAAGGCCCGGTCCCGTACCGTGCCCACGGCTCCGGCAGGCGCCACCCGCGTCCGCGCGCTGCCCAGCATCGGCGCGACCGCCGTGACGGTGGAGAAGCCGACGGCCTTCTGGAAGAGCCTCACCGGGAGCGCGAACCAAGGCGCCGAGCGGAACGGGACCGCGCGGTCCTTCTCCGCGGGCACCGGCGTCGGAAAGGTGTGGCTCGACGCGAAGGTCAAGGCCGACATGGCCGAGTCCAACGCGCAGATAGGCACCCCGCGGGCCTGGCAGGCCGGGCTCACGGGCAAGGGCGTCAAGGTCGCCGTGCTCGACACGGGCATCGACCCGGACCACCCCGACCTCAAGGGCCGCGTCGTCGCGAGCAAGAGCTTCATCGAGGGCCAGGAGGTCGCCGACCGCAACGGTCACGGCACGCACACCGCCTCGACCGTGGGCGGCGGCGGCACGGCCTCGGACGGCAAGGAGAAGGGCGTCGCCCCGGACGCCGACCTGGCGATCGGCAAAGTCCTCAGCGACGAGGGCGAGGGCAGCGAGTCCCAGATCATCGCGGGCATGGAGTGGGCCGCGAAGGACCTCGGCGCCAAGGTCGTCTCGATGAGCCTCGGTTCGACCGAGGCGAGCGACGGCACCGATCCCATGGCCCAAGCCGTCAACACGCTCACCGAGGAGACCGGCGCGCTCTTCGTCGTCGCCGCGGGGAACGCGGGCGGCGCGGGCACGATCGGCTCGCCCGGTGCCGCCGACGAGGCGCTCACCGTCGGCGCCGTCGACTCCTTTGACCAGGCCGCGTACTTCACGAGCAAGGGCCCGCGCTTCCTGGACAACGCGCTCAAGCCCGATGTCTCGGCGCCGGGTGTCGACATCCTCGCGGCGCGCTCCTCGCTGGTCCCGGGCGAGGGCGCGTACACGAAAATGAGCGGCACCTCGATGGCGACGCCGCACGTCGCGGGCGTCGCGGCCCTGCTCGCCCAGGAGCACCCCGACTGGGACGCCGCGCGTCTCAAGAACGCGCTCATGTCCACGTCGAAGACCCTCGACGCCTCCGCCTACGACCTCGGCGCGGGGCGCGTCAGCGTCCCCGAGGCGACGACGAGCCCGCTCACCGCGACCGGGAGCGCCGACCTCGGCTTCTTCTCCTGGCCGTACGAGGACAACAAGCCGGTCACGAAGGCCCTCACGTACACCAACGAGTCCGGCAGCCCGCTCACCGTGCGCCTCTCCACGAGCGACGTGCCCGAAGGGACCGTCACGCTCGGAGCCACCGAGCTGACCGTCCCCGCGCACGGCAGCGCGCACACGACCGTCACGGGTGACGGCGCGGGCGCCCCCGTCGGCCAACTCTCCGGACAGGTCCTCGCGAAGGACGCCGACGGCACGCTCCTCGCCCACACCGCCTTCGGCCTCGTCAAGGAGGAGGAGCGCTACACGCTCACCGTCCACGTGAAGGACCGCGACGGAGCGGCGACCTCCGCGCGTCTCGCCCTCCAGACCCTCAGCGCGGGGGCCGACACGGTGCCCGCGACGGTCGGCGCGTCCGGCACCCTCGCTCTGCGCCTCAAGCCGGGTGCCTACGCGCTGAGCACCTTCCTCGACGTGCGCGGCTCGCACGGCAAGGACTCGCTCGGCCTCGGCTACCTCACCGCGCCCGAGATCACCCTCGACCGCGACCGCGAGATCACCCTCGACGGCCGCACGCTGCGGGAGATCAGCACGAGGCTCCCTCGCGCGACGGAGACCCGGCAGCTCGTCATGGAGGCGACGCGCTCCGCGAACGGATCCACCTACACCGCGCAGGCGCAGGTCCCGCTCACGTACGACAGCGTCTTCGCCACGCCCACCGCGAAGCCGAGCCACGGCACCTTCGAGTACCGCACGGTGTGGCGGCTCGGCGCACCGTCGCTCACCGCCAGGGCGGGCGGCGACGCGGTCTCGGAGCTGACCCTCCAGCCCGGTTCGGGTCTGCTCGACGGGAAGCTGAACACGAGGCTCCTCGACGCGGGCAACGGCTCGGCCGCCGCGTACGAGGGCAAGAAGGCCAAGGGCCGCGCGGTGCTCGTCCACGCGGACGAGACCCTCGACCCCGCCGGCCTCGCGCAGCACGCCGCGGACGCGGGCGCCGCGGCGCTGCTCGTGACCGACGACGCACCGGGGCGGCTCATGGCCTTCTTCGGCACCGCCGACGGCGCCGACCGCGCCTTCCCGGTCGCGACCGTGAACGCCGCCGACGGGAAGACCCTCACGCGCGCCGCGAAGAACGGCGGGAAGCTGAAGCTCACGGGGACGCCGAACGCCCCGTACCTCTACGACCTCTCGGCCGGCCACCCGGGCGCGATCCCCGACAAGGACCTCACGATCGCCCCGCGGGCGAAGGACCTCGCCACGGTCGAGACGACGTACTACGGCGCGAAGGCCCAGTCGGGCGGCGAGTTCCGCTACTCGATCACCGACGCCTTCCCGATCGGCGTGGGCTTCCTGGAGCGGGCCTCCTTCCCCGGGACGCGCACCGACTACGTCTCGACGGGCAAGGACCTGCGCTGGCACGAGACCGTGCAGGCGGGGCCCCAGTTGACGCTGGAGGAGCGGGGCGGGCTCGCCGACTACCCGGCGGGCAAGAAGACGAAGCTCGACTGGTTCCAGCCCGTCCTGCACCCCTATCTCGGCACGGGGCTCGGCTGGGGCCAGACCCGCAGGGGCGACGACCTCGCCTTCAACACGCCCGGCTGGGGCGACTCGGGCCCCGACCACACGGGCTTCGGCGACGTGTGGAGCGACGACTCGATGACCCAGACGACGCAGGTCCAGGTCGACGGTGAGACCGTCACCCAGGCGACGAGTTCCGGCGCCTACGTCTGGGACGCCGATCCCGCCGAGCACACCTACAAGGTCATCACCGACACGACGCTCGACCCGAAGGTGTGGGGCACCGGCGTCAAGGGCCATTCCGCCTGGGAGGTCCGCTCCGCCGGGACGCCCGCGGACGTCGAGACGACGCTGCCGATGATCAACCTGAACTACGCCATCGACACCGCGCTCGACGGCTCGGTACGGGCCGGCAAGCGGCTCCCGCTCGCGCTCACCGGCGCGTACGTAGCGGGCGCGAGCGGCACCGGGAGGCTCACGACCGGCGCGCTCGCGGTCTCGTACGACGCCGGGAAGACGTGGCAGCAGGTCGGCCTCACGAGGAAGGGCGATACCTGGAAGGGCCGGCTGAGCGTGCCGCGCGACGCGCGGACCGTCTCGCTGCGGGCCTCGGTGCGCGATGACAGGGGCGGCTCGGCCACGCAGGTCCTCACGGACGCCCTGAACGTGCGGTGAGGCCGGGGGTGCCCGCGAGGGACACCCCCGATCCGCACAACGCGGCGGCGCCGCCTCCCCGTGGGACCGGGGGAGACGGCGCCGCGCTGTGCCTGACGGGTGACGTCAGACGAGCCAGCCCACGACGTGGATGAGGCCGGCGAGGATGTCGGTGAGGAGGTTCATCGTGTTACTGCCTTCTCTTTCGGTACTGCGTGGGACGTGCGGACCCCTGTGGCAGGGGTCCTTGGGACAACGAACTCCCCGGTGCGCAAAGGGACATGTCCGCCGGGGACTCCGGCGCCGGTAACGGTATGCATCCCGTCGCTGGCGCCCCGTAAGCATCTGACGTACCGGTAGCCCGAGGCAACTTGAACGGGATTGATCACCTTTACGGGCGAGTGTCCGGCCCGGTGTTCGAATCTTCGTGCCTTGGGGACCGGCGCGTGGCGGTCTGGAGCAGGCCCCAGGTGAAATCGACGAGGTATGGGGCCGTGCCCCCGTCCTCGGGGACCTCGACCAGGAGCCGCGTCCGCGTCGGCGCCGTGCCCTCCAGCGGGCGCGCGGGCGGGAAGGCGGCGGCGACCTCGTCCACCGTCGCGGTCCACGGGGCGAGATCGGCCGCGGCGCGCAGGACGGGCGCGGGGTGCCCCGGCGCCCGGACGAGCCAGGCGTTCCAGGCCCGCCCGTCCGGGCCGAGCAGCACCTCGAAGCGCAGCGCGGGCCAGAGCGGGAGCGGCCAGCGCAGCGCCTCGCACTCCAGGTCCCCGAGGCGCACGCGGGCACGCGCCTCCGGTTCCCCGAGCGCGGCGCGGTAACGGGAGGCCTCGCCCCGCCCGTACCGTCCGTGCGCGCTCGCCTGCCAGCGCCGGTTCGCCTCGCGCATCCGCGCGGCGTCGGCGCCCAGCTCGCGGCGGGCGCGCTCGACGAGCGCCGGGTGGAAGTCCTGCATACGGCGCAGCAGGACGAGGGTGAGGTCGAGGGGAGTGAAGGAGGGCACGGGGCCTCCGTCGTGGTGAGGGGCCGGTACGGGGACGGGCTCAGTCTTCCCGCGCCGGCCCGCTCCCGCCCCGCGCCTCCGCGTCCTCGCCCAGCATCCGTCGCAGCAGCCCCCGCAGCACGAGCCGCTCCTCCCGGCTCAGGTCCGCGAGCGGCTCCCGCGCGAAGTCGAGCCCGTCGCGCAGGCTGCGCGCGAGCCGCAGGCCCTCGTCCGTCGACGCCGCGAGCTTGACCCGGCGGTCGTCGGGGTCGGGGCGGCGCTCGACGAGCCCGCGCGTCTCCAGGCGGTCGATGATCCCGGTCACGTTCGAGGGCTCGCACTTCAGCGTCCGCGCGAGCCGGCGCATGGGGAGCGGTCCGAGGGACAGGAGGCTCAGTACCCGGGCCTGCGCCCCGGTGAGCGCGTGCGCCGCGGCGGCCCGCTCGTACTCCTCGTGGTACCGCCCGACGACCGCGCCGATGAGCTGGACCACCTCCAGGGTGAGGGGGTCGCGCGGGGCTGTGGCGGGGAGTGTCATGCCTTCATCGTACCGATGTGCTTGACATAGTGAAATATTCATGCGCATGTTTGTTTCAGCTCATGAAACAAATTCCCCGCAGGAGGCACCCCGCATGACCACCCTTCCCGAGTCCGGCCGCGCCTGGCACCTCGTCCGCCGCCCGCAGGGCTGGCCGGTTCCCGAGGACTTCGCGCTGCGCGAGGCCCCCGTGCCCGCTCCCGCCGAGGGCCGGGTGCTCGTGCGCAACCTGTACTTCTCGGTCGACCCGTACATGCGCGGGCGCATGAACGACGTGAAGTCGTACACGCCGCCCTTCGCGCTCGACGAGCCCATGACGGGCGGCGCGCTCGGCCAGGTCATCGCCTCGGAGGCGGAGGGCTTCGCCGAGGGCGACTACGTGCTGCACTTCGCGGGCTGGCGGGAGTACGCCTCCGTCCCCGCCCAGCACGCCACGAAGGTCGACCCGGACGCCGCGCCGCTCTCCGCCTACCTCGGGGTCCTCGGCATGACGGGCCTGACGGCCTACGCCGGGCTGCTGCGCGTCGCCGCCTTCAAGGAGGGCGACGCGGTCTTCGTCTCCGGCGCGGCGGGCGCGGTCGGCAGCGAGGTGGGGCAGATCGCGAAGCTCAAGGGCGCCTCGCGCGTCATCGGCTCGGCGGGCTCGGACGAGAAGGTCGCCTGGCTCGTCGACGAACTCGGCTTCGACGCCGCCTTCAACTACAAGAACGGCCCCGTCGCCGACCAGCTCAAGGAGGCCGCGCCCGACGGTATCGACGTCTACTTCGACAACGTCGGCGCCGACCACCTCGAAGCCGCGATCAGCCGCGCCAACCTGCACGCGCGCTTCGCGATCTGCGGCATGATCGCGCAGTACAACGTCACGGAGCCCCCGGCCGCCCCGCGCAACCTCGGGCTGGTCATCGGCAAGCGCATCCGCATGGAGGGCATGCTCGTCCAGGACCACGCCGACCTCCAGGGCGCGTTCGTCGAGGAGGTCTCCGCCTGGGTCCGCGACGGCAGCCTGAAGTACCGCGAGACCTTCGCCGACGGCATCGAGAATGGCGTCGAGGCGTTCCTCGGCCTGCTGCGCGGCGAGAACACGGGGAAGATGATCGTCGACCTGACGTGAGACGACGCCGACCGGCGAGGGCGGGGGCGGGGGCGGGCGGGCGAAGCCTGCCCGCCCCCGGGCATGCGGGGTCGGCCCCCGCCCCGCGCGTGCGGGGTCGGCCCCCGTTTCGGGCGGGCGCGGGAGATCCGCCCCCGCCTCGGTTTCTCCCGGCGTGCTCACGCCCGGTAGGGTCCGGCCATGCGTGAACTCGCCCTCGGATTCCGGTACCTGGTCGAAGGCCAGCGCTGGGCAGGCAGGCACGGCAAGCGGTACGGCGTGGCCCTGCTCCCGGGGCTCATCACGCTCGTCCTGTACGCCGCCGTGCTCGTCGCGCTCGCGCTGTGGGGCGGTGATCTCGTCGCGTGGGCCACGCCGTTCGCCGACGACTGGGAGTCGCCGTGGCAGGGGCTCTTCCGGGGCGCGCTCACCGTCGTGCTCTTCGCGCTCGTGCTCCTCGGCTGCGTGCTGGGCTTCACCGCCGTCACACTCGTGATCGGGCAGCCGTTCTACGACGCGCTCTCCGAGGAGGTCGACCGCGAGATCGACGGCTTCCCGACCGAGTCCGGGCTCTCCCTGGGGCGTGAGATCTGGATCTCCGTGCGGGACGGCGTCCGCATCCTCGTGCGCGCCGCGATCTGGGGCGTGTGCCTCTTCGCGGCCGGGTTCCTGCCCTTCGTCGGGCAGACGGTCGTCCCCGTGATCGGCTTCTTCGTCACCGGGTTCTTCCTCGCCGAGGAACTCGCCTCGATCGCGCTCGCCCGCCGCCGTGTGGACCTGCGCGAACGACTCGCGCTGCTCCGCGGCCGCAAGCGCCTGACCTGGGGATTCGGTGTCCCGCTCGGTCTCGTCTTCCTCGTCCCCGTCGTCGCGGTCTTCCTCATGCCGGGAGCCGTCGCGGGCGCCACGCTGCTCGCGCGGGACCTGCGGGGGGAACCGCTGGAAGCGGTCGCGGGCGAGGAGAGGCCCACCGTCGAGCCGCGCTGAGCACACCTCGCGGAAGCGGCGCGGACGTCCCGCCCCCGCCGGGATCCCTCACCCGCCGCGCGGACGGTCCGGAGGCGGCGTACTCCGCCTTGCCGCCCGGTACGCGTCAGGGGCGGTCAGTACCGCGCGGGGCGGAACCCCGGCGCGACCACCGCCCGGCGTGGCGGCTCAGGCCCTCGGCCGGTCCGCGTCCGCGCCCTCCAGGAGGCGCAGGAAGTCGCGGAACGCGGCGCTCATGTCCACGGCCTCGGGGTCCAGGAGCCACTGGTACTGGAGGCCGTCCATGACCGCGACCATCAAGGTCCCGGCCTGCTCCGGCGTCAGGCCGCTCGGCAGCCGCTCGCCGTACGCCGTGCGCAGGACGGAGGTCATGTTGCCCCGCACCACCACGTACCGCCGCGTGAAGAAATCCCGCGCCGGGTGCGCGTCCGTCACGCTCTCGCCGAGCAGCGCGCTGAAGGTCTGCACGACCCCCGGGCGCATCGCGTTGTAGTCCACGAGCGAGGAGAGCAGGTCCAGGCGCCAGGAGTCGCCCGGGATCGCGTCCCACTGGTCCCGCTCGGCGAGCAGCGCGACGAGCAGCGCCTCCTTCGTCGGGAAGTAGTGCAGCAGCCCCTGCTGCGTCAGCCCCACGCGCTCCGCGACCGCGCCGAGCGTCGCCCCCCGGTAGCCGCGCTCCGCGATCACCTCCAGCGTCGCCCGCAGGATCTCCGCGCGCCGCTCCTCGCCCTTGGCCCTGACCATCCGCCGTGCACCCCTCTCGCCCGCCGCGCCGGTGACCGGCCCGGGAACTCTCGCCCGCCGGGCCCCTGCCCGGCCCGGGAATCCCGCTCCAGCAGGACCGTACGGCATCGCTATGTCACGTAAAAATAACGTCCCCTACCGGTCTACAGGTCGCGGGTGCAAGATGAGTGCGCGCTCCCACCGACCCGGGGGCGCGGCCCCCGCAGCCGGCAGACAGCGACCACGAGGAGTACGGCCGTGACAGGTGCGTCCACCCGACCCGAGCCCCAGGTCACCCCCGAACAGCAAGCCGCCCACGAGGCCGCCGTCGAGACCGCCCTCGCGCGGCTCGACCTCGACACGAAGACCCGGCTGCTCGCCGGGCAGGACTTCTGGTCGCTGCCCGCGATCCCGGAGATCGGCCTCGACTCGCTCGTCGTCTCGGACGGCCCCATCGGCGTACGCGGTGTGCGCTCCACCAGCGAGGACCCCTCGCTCGCGCTCCCGTCCCCGACCGCTCTCGGCGCCACCTGGGCGCCCGAGATCGCCGTCCGCGCCGGACAGGTGCTCGCCCAGGAGGCCCGCCGCAAGGGCGTCCACGTGCTGCTCGCGCCCACGGTCAACCTGCACCGCTCGCCGCTCGGCGGGCGCCACTTCGAGGCGTACAGCGAGGACCCGTACCTCACCGGGGCGATCGGCACCGGCTACGTGCGCGGCGTGCAGTCCGGCGGCGTCGGTACGACCGTCAAGCACTTCGTCGGCAACGACGCGGAGACCGACCGCTTCACCGTGGACAACCGCATCGCCCCGCGCCCGCTGCGCGAGCTGTACCTGGCCCCCTTCGACGCCATCGTCGCGAACGCCCACCCCTGGGGCATCATGACCGCCTACAACAGGGTCAACGGCACGACGATGACCGAGCACCGGTACCTCGTCAACGAGGTCCTGCGCGGCGAATGGGGCTTCGACGGCGTCAACGTCTCCGACTGGACCGCCGCGCGCGACACCGTCGCCGACGCCCACGGCGGCCTCGACCTCGCGATGCCCGGCCCGAAGACCGTCTACGGCGAGAACCTGGCCGCCGCCGTGCGCGCGGGCGACGTCGAGGAGAGCGTCGTGGACGCCGCGGTACGCCGTGTCCTACTCCTCGCCGCCCGCACCGGGGCCCTGAAGACGACCGAGCCCGTCGTCCCCGCCGCCGCGCTCCCCGCCGAGATCGACGGCGAGGCGTTCGCGCGCGAACTCGCGGCGCGCTCCTTCGTCCTGGTCCGCAACGAGGACGCCGCCCTCCCGCTCGCCCCCGGCACCCGCGTCGCCCTCAGCGGCGCCGCGGCCCGCGAGGCGCGCGTCCTCGGCGGCGGCTCGGCGACCGTCTTCCCCGCGCACGTCGTCTCGCCGCTCGACGGCCTGCGCGCCGCGCTCCCCGAGGGCGCCCTCTCGTACGAGGTCGGTGCCGACCCGAACAACGAACTCGACGTGGCGGGCCAGGGTTTCGCCCTGCGCGCCGTGTGCCGCGACGAGGCGGGCGAGGTCCTCGCGAACGTCCCGCTCGCGAGCGGCCACATCCAGTGGATGGGCAGCGACCTGCCCGACGGCGTCACGTACGACACCCTGCACTCCATTGAGGTCACCGGGACCTTCACGCCGCGCGAGAGCGGCGAGCACGTCTTCGGCACGCGCGGCATCGGCGGCTTCAAGGTCGCCGTCGCGGGCCGCGAGCTGTTCGACGGCCTTGTCGAGATGAGCGCGGCGAGCGACCCCTTCGAGGCGTTCTTCGGCCAGCCCACCGAGCGCGGGCGCCTGGAACTGACCGCGGGCGAGCCCGTCGAACTGAGCGTCTTCCACACCGTCGCCAAGCCCGAGGGCCTGCCCATCCAGGCGGTCGGCTTCACCGTCCTGCACCAGAACCCCGTGCACGACCCCGACGAGCTGATCGCCCGCGCCGCCGAGGCCGCGCGGGCCGCCGACACCGCCGTCGTGGTCGTCGCGACGACCGAGCGCGTCGAGTCCGAGGGCTTCGACCGCGCCGACCTCCGGCTGCCGGGCCGTCAGGACGACCTCGTCCGCGCGGTCGCCGCCGCCAACCCCCGTACGGTCGTCGTCGTCAACGCGGGCTCGCCCGTCGAGATGCCCTGGCGCGACGACGTCGCCGCCGTGCTCCTGAGCTGGTTCCCCGGCCAGGAGGGCGGCGCCGCGCTCGCCGACGTCCTCACCGGCGCCGCCGAGCCCGGCGGGCGCCTGCCCACCACGTGGCCGGCCGTCCTGGAGGACGCCCCCGTCGTCAACACGACGCCGACGGACGGGAAGCTGGAGTACACCGAGGGCGTCCTCATCGGCTACCGCGCCTGGGAGCGGGCGGACCGCACCCCCGCCTACCCCTTCGGGCACGGCCTCGGCTACACCGACTGGACGTACGAGTCCGTCACCGTCGAGCCCGCCCCCGAGGACGGACTCACCGTCACCGTGCGGGTCCGCAACAGCGGCAGCCGGACGGGCCGGGAGACCGTGCAGGTGTACCTCGCCCCCACCGAGCCCGGCACGAGCCCCGCCACCGAGCGTCCGGCGCGCTGGCTCGCGGGCTTCGCGCAGGTCGAGGCGGCCCCCGGCGAGAGCGCCGAGGCCGTCGTGCGGGTCGCGCGCCGCGCCTTCGAGATCTGGGACGAGGCGCGTGGCGCGTGGCACCTCGTACCGGGGGACTACGGCGTCGAGGCCGGGCGCTCCGTGCGGGACCTGCGGGTCGCCGCGGCAGTACGGAAGGGCTGACGCCCGGCGCCGCACACGGACCGGCCGCCCCCGGGAGTGCCTGACCGCTCCCGGGGGCGGCCCCCTGCTCCCGCGCCCGTCCCGGGGCTGTCCCCGGGCGGGCTCAGCCGGAGGCCGTGATCCGCTCGTAGGCGATCCGCGCCAGCGTCGCCTGACCCGCGCGGCTCGGGTGGAACCAGTCCCAGCGGCTCAGCTGGCCCGCCGTGAAACGGGTCGCGTTCGCCGCGCCGCCGTCGTCCCTGCACAGCTTGTCCTTCGCGCAGATCTCCTGGACGGCCTTGTTGTACTCGTTCACGCGCTGCTCGACCTTGTCCCTGCGCTCCGTCGCCGCCTTGTCGAGCGCGTCCGGGTCGCTCAGCATCGACGGGCAGATGCCGAGCTTCCACACCTCCTTGCCGAGGTCGCTCGTGCGCCCCAGCTCCCACAGCCGCTTGAGGTCCGGGATGCTGGAGAAGTACACGCGCGCGTCCGGCGCCCGCTCATGCAGCGTGTCGAGCGCCTTCTCGATGTCCGCGCGGTACTCGGCCACGGGCGTCATCGCGTCCACGGTGGAGCGGCACGCGTCGTTCGCGCCGATGAGGACCGTCACCAGGGCGGGACGGTGCTTCGCCGCGGCCTTCATCTGCTCGGGCAGCGCCTCCACCCGGGCGCCCGACTTCGCGAGGTTCCACGCGTGGTCCTCGACGTCCTTGCCGCCGAGCAGCCGCCACGCCAGCGAGTCCACGTCCTTCTCGGTTCCCGTGGACCACGACACGGCGGGGCAGTCGGCGAGCACGGAGCAGGCGTCGAAGCCGCGCGTGATCGAGTCGCCCACGGCCGCCACGGATGAGGGATGCCGGTCCCAGCCGGTCGCGGGCGGTGTGCTCATCACCTCGCCGGGCGGGCCCGGCCGGCCCGAGGAACCCGAGCAGGCGGGCAGCAGGGCGAGCAGGGCGGCCGTACCGGCGCCCGCGAGGACACGGCCGGTGCGGCGGCCGGTACGGGGGAGCGCGGCACGCGGACGGGGGAGCGGCGCACCCGTGCGGGGGAGCGCGCGGTGTGCGCGGGGGAGCGCGCGCAGGACTCGTACCGCCGTGGCCACCTTCCGCATACGCGGGCTCCTTCCTTCGGCACGCCGGACCCGGGGGCGTGCGCCCCGGCGCCTCGCCGGGCGCCCTGGCGGGTGAAAGCCAGGTGCTCGTAGTGCTGAGGTCGACGGTACGTCACACCAGGGGCGTTCCCGCAGGGTAGTTTTGCCCGAGGCGGCGCATGTCACGCCCCGGCGGGTTCCGGCGGGGCCGGCACGGCGACCGCCCCGGCCCGGTGACGGCCCGCTGTTCCCGGTCGGCTACATTGCATCACGTCACTTCTGTCCCATTTGGGAAGAATGCTCGGCACGGGCGCGAGGGGTCTGGCACCTCGTCCCCCACAGGAGGTACCGGTGACGACGACACGTGGAGTCCTGTACGTGCACTCCGCACCGCGCGCGCTGTGCCCGCACGTCGAATGGGCCGTGGCGAACGTGCTCGGCGTGCGGGTCAGCCTCGACTGGATCAGACAGCCCGCCGCGCCGGGCACCTGGCGCGCCGAGTTCTCCTGGCAGGCCGAGACCGGCACCGCCTCCAAGCTCGCCTCAGCGCTGCGGGGCTGGCAGCTTCTGCGCTTCGAGGTGACGTCCGAGCCGACGCCGGGCGTCGAGGGCGAGCGGTACAGCGCGACGCCGGACCTGGGGATCTTCCACGCGGTCACCGGCGTGCACGGGGACATCCTCATCCCGGAGGACCGGCTGCGGGCCGCCGTGGCGCGGGCGGGGGCCGGTGAGAGCGTGCTCGCGGACGAGGTCCACAAGCTGCTCGGGAAGCCGTGGGACGACGAGCTGGAGCCGTTCCGCTACGCGGGGGAGGGAGCGCCGGTGCGGTGGCTCCACCAGGTGGTGTGAGCCGGGGCCGGGGGCTTCGCGGGGCTTCGCGGGGCTCCGCCCCACGTCCCGCTCCTCAAACGCCGCAGGGGCCTGGTCCTTGGCGGGGCTTGACCTTTCGGCGGGTCCCGGACAGACGTCTGGGGGCCGGCACCGCAAGGTGCCGGCCCCCAGACGGTGACTCACACGCTGCGGAACGCCAGGACCACGTTGTGGCCGCCGAAGCCGAAGGAGTCGTTGAGCGCCACGATGGGGCCCTCCGCCGGAAGCGCGCGGGACTCGTCGCGGATGATGTCCGCGCTGATCTCCGGGTCCAGCTCGGCGATGTTGATCGTCGGGGGGGCCGTCCGGTTCTTCACGGAGAGGATCGTCGCGACGGACTCGATGCCGCCCGCGCCCCCGAGGAGGTGCCCGGTCATCGACTTGGTCGAGGAGATCGCGATGTGCTCCAGCTCGGGCCCGAAGACCTTCGAGAGGGCCTTGATCTCACCGGCGTCGCCCAGCGGCGTCGAGGTCGCGTGCGCGTTGGCGTACACGATCTCGGCCGGGTCGAGCCCGGTCGAGGAGAGCAGGTTCTCCAGGGCGCGGGCGATGCCCTCGCCGGAGGGCTCGGGGGCAGTGATGTGGTGGCTGTCGGCCGAGATGCCCTGGCCCAGCGCCTCGGCGTAGACCGTGGCACCGCGCTTCGCGGCGTGCTCGGCGGACTCCAGGACCACGACACCGGCGCCCTCGCCGAGCACGAAGCCGTCACGGGCCGTGTCGAAGGGACGTGAGGCGCCCTCGGGGTCCTCGTTGTTCTTGGACATCGCCATCATGTTGGCGAAGGCGGCGATGGGCAGCGGGTGGATCGCCGCCTCCGTGCCGCCCGCGACGACGATGTCGGCGCGGCCCGTACGGATCATCTCGATCCCGTAGCCGATCGCCTCGGCGCCCGAGGCACAGGCCGAGACGGGGGTGTGCACCCCGGCGCGGGCGTTGACGGCGAGCCCCACGTTGGCGGCGGGCCCGTTGGGCATGAGCATCGGCACGGTGTGCGGGGAGACGCGGCGTACGCCCTTCTCCTTCAGCACGTCGTACTGGTCCAGAAGGGTCGTCACGCCGCCGATGCCGGAAGCGATCACGGCGCCGAGGCGGTCCGGGTCGACGGAGGCGTCCTCACCGGCCTTGGCGGTGAAACCGGCGTCCTTCCATGCCTCTTCGGCCGCGATGAGCGCGAACTGGGCCGAGCGGTCCAGTTTCCGCGCCTGCGGACGGGGCAGGATCTCGCCGGGCTCGACGAGGACACGTGCGGCGATCCTGACCGGCAGCTGCTCGGCCCACTCCTCGGTGAGGGCGCGGACACCGGAACGGCCGGCGAGCAGGCCGTCCCAGGTCGACTTCGCGTCGCCACCCAGCGGTGTGGTTGCGCCGATACCGGTGACGACCACGGTGCGATTGGTCGGGCTCACAGGAATTCCTTCTCCACGGATACGAGGGATTGCGGCGCCACCGCCGGGCGGCGGCAGTCACACAGGGTGGGCCATCACGGCACGAGGGTGCGTGGCGCGATGCCCCGGGCACCGAACGACCGGGCCCGGTCCCGGCCCGCGCCCGAGGACGCGGACCGGGACCGGAGCACGAGATCAGCTCTGGTGCTTGAGGATGTAATCGGCGGCGTCGCCGACGGTCTTGAGGTTCTTGACGTCGTCGTCGGGGATCTTGACGTCGAAGCGCTCCTCGGCGGCGACGACGACCTCGACCATGGACAGCGAGTCGACATCCAGGTCATCGGTGAAGGACTTGTCCAGCTGGACGTCCTCGACCGGGATACCGGCGATCTCGTTCACGATCTCGGCGAGACCGGCGACGATCTCTTCCTGAGTGGCGGCCATGTCGGCGCTCCATTCGTTGAGGGGAATTGTTACGGGGATTCCAGCGGTGGCGCCCCTCCGGCCGGCCCGTGTCGCGCTCCGTCGCCCGGGTTGAGCAGCGGGAACACGCGCGGACGCGGCCGGATGGTGCGCCTAGGGGAGGGTAACGACCGTCGCGGCGAACACGAGACCCGCCCCGAAGCCGATGAGAAGCGCGGTGTCGCCGCTCTTCGCCTGGCCGGTCGCCAGCATCCGCTCCATGGCGAGCGGGATGGAGGCGGCCGAGGTGTTGCCGGTGGTCGCGACATCGCGTGCGACCTGGACGTGCTCCGGCAGCTTCAGGGTCTTCACCATCGAGTCGATGATCCGCATATTGGCCTGGTGCGGGATGAAGACGTCCAGGTCCTCCGGGGTGATCCCGGCGGCGTCCAGCGCCTGCTGGGCGACCTTCGCCATCTCGAAGACGGCCCAGCGGAAGACCGCCTGGCCCTCCTGGGTGATGGCCGGGAAGCGTGCGACCTCGCCGGAGCGGTAGTCCGTCCACGGCACGGTCTGCTTGATGACCTCGGCCTTGTCGCCCTCGGAGCCCCAGATGGTCGGGCCTATCGCGACCTCCTGCGAGGGCCCCACGACGACCGCGCCGGCACCGTCGCCGAAGAGGAAGGCCGTCGCACGGTCCTCCAGGTCGGTGAGGTCGGAGAGCCGCTCCACGCCGAGGACGAGCACGTACTCGGCGCTGCCCTCGACGACCATGCCCTTGGCCAGCGTGAGCGCGTAGCCGAAGCCGGCGCAGCCCGCCGAGATGTCGAAGGCGGCGGGCTTGCCGCAGCCGAGCTTGTCGGCGATCTCCGTGGCGACGGCCGGGGTCTGCTTGAAGTGCGAGACGGTCGAGACGACGACCGCGCCGACCTGCTCGGGCGTGATACCGGCGTCGGCGAGGGCCTTGCCGCCCGCCTCCACCGACATCGCGGTCACGGTCTCGTCGGGGCCCGCCCAGTGCCGGCTCTCGATGCCCGAGCGCGAACGGATCCACTCGTCCGAGGAGTCGATCGTCTCCAGGATGACGTCATTGGGGACGACGCGGTGGGGCCGGTAGCCGCCGACGCCCAGGATGCGCGCGTAGGGGGCACCCTTGGCGGGCTTTATCTTCGACATCTGACGGGGCTCCTCGTCGTCCGGGCGGTTCGGGGCGGGCGGTTCGGGTTCGGGCTTCGGGCTCAGGCGGAGTGCTCCGCGAGGAGCGCGCGCGCCGCTTCGAGGTCCTCGGGGGACTTCAGCGCGAGCGTCGCGACACCCGGCAGGGCACGCTTGGCGAGACCGGTGAGGGTGCCGCCGGGGCAGACCTCGATCAGGGCGCTCGCGCCCCGCTCCTTGAACGTCTCCGTGCACAGGTCCCAGCGGACCGGGTTGGCGACCTGGCCCACGAGCCGGTCGAGCACCTCGCCGCCGGTCGCCAGGACGGCGCCGTCCTTGTTCGACACGTACGCGAGCGCCGGGTCCGCCGGGCTCAGCCCGGCCGCCGCCTTCGCCAGCGTGTCGACCGCGGGGGCCATGTGCGAGGTGTGGAAGGCGCCGGCGACCTTGAGCGGGACGACACGGCGCACCCCCTCGGGCTTGTCCTCGGCGAGCGCCGCGAGCTGCGCGGCCGTCCCCGCGGCGACGACCTGGCCGCCGCCGTTGACGTTCGCCGCGGTCAGGCCCAGCTTCTCCAGGTGCGGCGCGACCGTGGCGAGGTCCCCGCCGAGGAGGGCCGCCATGCCGGTCTCGGTGACGGCGGCGGCCTCGGCCATCGCGAGCCCCCGGGTCCGTACGAGCGCGAGCGCGGCCTCGGCGTCGAGCACCCCCGCGAAGGTGGCGGCCGTCAGCTCACCGACACTGTGCCCGGCGACCGCGCCGGGGCGCAGCGTGCCGAGCACGGGGGCTCCCGGCTCCTCCAGTGTGCCGGAGAGCGCGGCGGCCGAGAGCAGCCCGGCGGCCACGAGCAGCGGCTGGGCGACGGCGGTGTCCCGGATCGCGTCGGCGTCGGCCCGCGTCCCGTAGTGGACGAGGTCGAGTCCGACCGTCTCGGACCAGCCCGCGAGCCGCTCGGCCGCGCCGGGCAGTTCGAGCCAAGGGGTCAGGAAGCCGGGCGTCTGGGCGCCCTGGCCGGGAGCGACAAGTACAAGCACGCTCACACTCTCTCTTGTGAAGGGGCCGGTCCACCGGTGGGGACAGGGACGAATAACCGACAGGGTAATTGTCGGGAGCGTACAAAAGCCTAGGACCGCTGCTCGGCGGCGGCCAGGCGCCCCAGGATGAGCGCGATACGCAGCGTGAACGCGGAACGTACGTCCGAGGGGGACCAGCCGGTGACGTCAGTCACACGTCGGAGCCGGTAGCGCACGGTGTTCGGGTGCACGAAGAGCATCCGGGCGGCCCCCTCCAGGCTGCTCGCCTGCTCCAGGTAGACGCTCAGTGTCTCCAGGAGTGCCGAGCCCGCTTCCTGAAGTGGTCTGTAGATCTCCTCCACCAGCTGGTCCCGGGCTGCCGGGTCCGATGCCATCGCGCGCTCGGGGAGCAGGTCGTCCGCGAGCACCGGGCGCGGGGCGTCCTGCCACGCCGCCGAGGCGCGCAGCCCGGCCGCAGCCGCCGCCGCGGAGCGGGTCGCGGCGAGCAGGTCGGGGACCACGGGCCCCGCGACGACCGGACCCGCCGCGTACGGGCCGATCAGGGACTTCGCGACGGCGAGCGGATTGTCGCTGCCGCCCGCGATGACGACGAGGCGGCTGCCGAGCACCCCGGTGAGGACCTGGAGCTTCGCGTGCCTGGCGGCGCGCCGGATCGCCTCGACGGTCAGTTCGCTGTCCCCGTCGGGCGCGGTGCCGAGCAGGACGCACACGTACTCCGGCGCGTTCCAGCCGAGGGCGGCGGCCCGCGAGACGGTGCCCTCGTCGGCCTCCCCGGAGAGCACCGCATTGACCACCAGGGACTCCAGGCGCGCGTCCCAGGCGCCCCGCGCCTCGGCGGCCTGCGCGTAGACCTGCGCCGTCGCGAAGGCGATCTCGCGGGCGTACCGCAGCAGCGCCTCGCGCAGCACCGCCTCGTCGCCTGGCGCGGCCACGTCGTCGATCGCGGTCTCCATGACCTCGATCGTCGTACGGACCATCTCGACGGTCTGCCGCAGCGTGACCGCCCGGGTCAGCTCGCGCGGCGCGGTCCCGAAGACGTCCGTGGAGATCGCCTGCGGGGCCTCCGGGTGGCGGAACCACTCCGTGAAGGCCGCGATCCCCGCCTGCGCCACGAGGCCGATCCACGAGCGGTGCTCGGGAGGCATCGCCCGGTACCACGGCAGCGTCTCGTCCATCCGCTGGATGGCACGGGCGGCGAGCCGTCCCGAGGAGTGCTCCAGCCGCTTGAGGGTCGCCGCGTGCGGGTGCGCGGGGGCCTGGGAGGCGGGCGAGGCGGCGGGGCGGGATACGGAGTCGGGCACGGGACCAAGACTGCCTTATCGGGTCGCCGGACGGGGCGGCCGGGGTCCGTCACGTGCCGCACCCGCCAGGTCACGCGGTGTGCCGACGCTACGGTGGGCGCCGTGATCGACGTACGACGCGGCGCTGACCGCTACCCGGGCGGGGAGCCGGAGGCGGGCATCACGACCCGGCACGCCTTCTCCTTCGGCCCGCACTACGACCCGGACAACCTGCGCCTCGGCCCGCTCACCGCCTGCAACGAGGAGCACCTCGCGGCCGGCGCGGGCTTCGCCGAGCACCGCCACAGCGACACGGAACTGCTCACCTGGGTGGTCTCCGGGGAGCTGAGCCACCGCGACGCGCAGGGCCGGGCCACCCTCGTGCGCCCCGGCGACCTCCAGCACCTCGGCGCGGGCTCCGGCGTCCACCACGTCGAGCGCAACGACGGCGCCGGACCTCTCGTCTTCCTGCAACTGTGGCTCGCCGCCCGCGCTCCCGCCCTCACTCCCCGCTACACCGTCGTCCGCGCGCTCTCGCGGGCGTACGAGGTCCCCGAGGCGGGCGCGCTGCTGCGCGTCGCCCGCCCGGACCCGGGCGGGACGCTGCCGCTGCCGGCCGCGCCGTACGGGTACGCCCATGTCGTGCGCGGGGAGGCCGAGTTGCGCAGCGGTGATGCGGCGGGGGAGCGGCTCGCCGCGGGCGACTCCGTACGGGTACGGGCCGGAGCGGACGTGCGGGGCGCCGTCCTGCGGGCGCGGACGGCGTGCGAAGTGCTGCTCCTGGAGCTGGCCGACCCCTTCGCGTGAGCCGTCAGGCGGCGCGCAGCTCCGCGAGCACCGCGTCCGTCAGCGGCGGCCACGCCTCGATCGCCCACGGGCCGAAGGCGCGGTCGGCGAGCGCGACGCACGCCGCCTCCGCCTCCGGGTCGACCCACAGGAAGGTCCCCGACTGCCCGAAGTGGCCGAAAGTGCGCGGGGAGGAGTGGGCACCGGTCCAGTGCGGGGACTTGCCGTCGCGGATCTCGAAGCCGAGGCCCCAGTCGTTCGGCTTCTGCTGCCCGTAGCCGGGCAGGACGCCGTTGAGGCCGGGGAAGGCCACCCGTGTCGCGTCCGCGACGGTGCCCGCGTCCAGCAGGCGCGGGGCCAGGAGTTCGGCGGCGAACAGGAGCAGGTCGTCCACGGTCGAGTGGCCGTCCTTCGCGGGCGAGCCCTCCAGCGCCGTCGCGCGCATCCCGAGCGGCGCGAAGACGCCTTCGCGCAGGTACTCCGCGAAGGGGATGCCCGTCGCCCGCGCGACGTGCGCGCCGAGCGCCTCGAAACCGGCGTTGGAGTAGATGCGGCGGGTGCCGGGCGCGGCCTGGACGCGGTCCTCGTCGAACGCGAGGCCGCTCGTGTGGGCGAGGAGGTGGCGCACGGTCGCGCCCTCGGGCCCGGCGGGCTCGTCGAGTTCGACCGCTCCCTCCTCGTGGGCGAGCAGGAAGCCGTACGCGGCGAGCGGCTTGGTCACGGACGCGAGCCAGAAGCGCTTGTCCGTGGGGCCGTGCCGCCCCGCGACGGTCCCGTCGCCGCGGACGACCCCGGCGGCGGCGGTCGGGACGGGCCAGGCTTCGATCGACTTCAGGCTCTCCAGGCTCTCCATGCGGGCGAGTCTAGGCGGCGTCTTCCGGCCACCGGTGAGCGCGTATTGCCTGGAGTGCGCTCCAGGGTTCTACCGTGGGTGCGGTCCGCCTCACCCGAAGGGACAGCCATGACCCTCGCCCACCCCGTCGCCCCCGCAGGCCCGGTCAACGGCCGCGATCTGTGCCTCGCGAAGCTCGCCGACTACCCGCGCCCGGACGGCAGGGACCACTACACGATCAGCGAGGTCGTCACGCTCACCGGGCTCAGCGCCCACACCCTGCGCTGGTACGAGCGCATCGGGCTGCTGGAGGAGGTGGACCGCTCGCACACCGGGCAGCGCAGGTACCGCAACCGCGACCTCGAATGGCTCTCGTTCGTCAACAAGCTGCGGCTGACGGGGATGTCGGTGGCGGACATGGTGCGCTACGGGGAGCTGTCGCGGGCGGGGGAGCACACGGTCGCGGAGCGCCGCGAACTCCTGGAGGCGACGCGCGAGGAGGTCCGTTCGCGGATCGCGGCCCTGCAGGACACGCTGGGGGTGCTCGACCACAAGATCGGGATCTACTCCGGGCGCCCGTGAGGCGCGCGGGCCTCACAGCTGCGCCAGCAACTCCTTCTTCTTCGTCGTGAACTCCTCGTCCGTGAGCAGCCCCGCGAGGTGGAGTTCGCCGAGGTGGCGGATGCGCTCGGCGATGTCGGCCGGGTCGGAGCGCAGCGCGGCGACCGCGGGGGCGGTCTCGCTCGTATCGCTCCTCGCCGCGCCGCTCCTGGTGGCGGCGAGGACGGCGGCGGCGAAGGGGAGGGACTCGTGCACGGGGCCGTACCCGAGGCCGAAGACGACGGCCGCCGGGTCGTGGTCGGCGGCGGGTCCCGCCGCCGCGTCCGGGCCCGGCGCGGTGCCAGGGGCCGTGGCCGTGCACGGGGTGGGGTGGCGGGGCAGCAGGCGCAGGTAGCCGTCGAGTATCTCGGGCGAGCGCCACTCGACCCCGCTCAGCGCCGCGACGGGGAAGGACTGGTCGCCCGCCTTCCACTTGGCGCTCGACGCGCCCGTGCGCGACCAGCGGAAGGAGACCACCGAGCCGTCGAAGCTCGCCTTGCCGTCGTACGCCTTGAACTGCTGCGGTCCCTCGGGCGCGGCCACGAGGAAGCTCTCGGCGGGCTCGGCCGCGCCGGGCCCCAGGCGGTCGCGGATCTGCGCCGCGTGGAACCCGGCCAGTTCCTCGCGCTCGGCGGGCAGCACGAGGCGGTACGGGTCGCAGTTCTCCTTGAGCTGGCCCGCCGCCGCCTCCATCAGCGGGTCGGCCCCCGCGCGCGGCACGGCGCGCAGCACGACGGTGCCGCGCCGCCCCGGGGCGAGCGTCACCGTGTCGAGCGCCGCGAGCGGCACCCGGCGCTCCCCGAGCACCTGGAGCAGCTTCGGTGTCCGGATTCCCCGTTCGTAGCGGATGAGCACGGAGTCGTCCGCGAACTCCCAGGTGGCATGGAAACCGGCCAATACATCACCCATGCGGCTCATCGTATGCGGCACGCGCTTCTCCGTCCCCTCTCCTGCGGCCCGCCGGTCCGCTTGACCGGCGCTTTTCTCCCGGGCCCCGACCTCTGGTCCCTCTCCCGTCCCGCCCGGTGCGCGCGGTGGCGGGTACGGACGTTCCGTCTCCGCTCCGCGTCGCGGACGGCGTGCCGCCGGTGCGGCCACGGGACGGTCCGCCGCTCAGGCGTGGCTCGTCCCCCGCACGGGCACCCCCGTCCTGCACCCCGCGCCGCCCGGCGCGCAGCCGACGTCCGCGAAGTCCCCCGTGCCGATGCGCGCGAGATTGCGCAGGCTCGCCGTACCGGGCACGAAGTAGCCACCGTGCCCCACCGCACCCGTCGAGGAGAAGACCCGGGCGCCGAAGTCCTTGCCGACCGGGTCGGCCCCGTGCCCGAGCGAGCCGAGTTCCACGTGCGGCACGTCCCTGATCCAGTCGCCCGCATCCCGCGTCGCCCACACCCGCGCCTTCGTGCCGAGCCCCGCCGCGTTCCGGCTGCGCATTCCCGGGCTGCCCGCGACGGCGATGTCGGTGACCGTGCGCGGCAGCCGGCCGGCCGCGACCCCGCACACCACGGAGCCGTAGCTGTGGCACACGAGCGCGACCTTCAGCCCGCCCGGCAGCCCTCGCACGAAGGCATCGAGCAGCCCCGCGCCCTCCTGCGCGCGGGTCGCCGTCGCCGCCTCGACGCCGATGCCGCCGGGCGCCGTGTAGTCGGCCCAGGCGACCACGGCGGTACGGGCCCGGGGCGCCGCCGCGCGTTCGGCGGCGTAGAGCGAGCGGCCCATCCCCGAGGGCGCGGTGAAGGGCCGGTTCGTGCGCTCGAAGGTCATGAGCGCGGTGTCCACCCCCGGGACGACGACCGCGACGCGGCGCGCGTGCGCGAGATCGCCGAAGACCTCCGCCGCGCGGCCCGAGCCGTTCGGGTCGAAGGCGAGGAAGTCGCGGTCCGGGCGGAGCATCGACGTGTAGCGCGCCACCCGGTCCGCGGCCTCCTCGCGTCCCTCCGGCGACAGGCGCGGGTCCTGGGTGCGGCGCACCTCGTGGTCGCGGGCCTGGGTGAGGGCGAGCCGGTTGGCGGCGTAGCGCAGGGTGAGCGGGGCGCCGTTCATATTGCCCACGGCCAGCGGATAGCGGTGGACGAGCCGCTCGCGCTGGGCGGGGCGCAGCGCGGCGAAGAACTCGCGCAGGCGCTCCGGCGGCGAGGCGGCGTCCGGCAGGGAGCGGTGGTCGAGGCGCGCGTGGTTCCAGGCCCGTACCGACAACTGGAGGGGGCCGCCGGGCGCGTGCCGGGCCTTGACCGCCGTCCAGCCGGTCGTGGCGAGCATGACGAAGACGACCGCCACCGCGAGCAGCGCTCGCCAGGCGTTGAGTTGGGGGGACGAGTCGAAGGAAGTCACTGCGCCACACCCTAGGAGACGGCAAGCACCGGAGGTCAAACCGGTGAGCCACGTCACCCTGGCGCCCGCCGGAAGGAAGCCGATCGGCCCGCACCCGTCCGGACAAGCCGTACCGACCGGCCCTTCCGCGCCCCGAGGCTGCCCCCGCCCGGTCCCGGTCGTGCCCCGCGGCCCCTTCCCCGCCCCCGGCCCGCTCCCGGTCCGTGCCCCGGCCGGTGCGGTCCGGCCTCCTCGGTTCAGGACGGCACGGCCTCCTCGCCGGCCGGGCGGGCGCGGGCGGGCGGCTCGGCTGTCGCGGACTGGCGCGGTACGAGCCCCGTGCGGTCGCCCGGCTCCCCGTCGCTGCCGCCCGTACCGCCGGGATCGCCCCTCCCGTCGGCGTTCCCGCCCCACTCCCTGAGCAGGGACGGGGCCAGGTGGTCCAGGTGCTGGACGGCGAGGGCGCGCAGCGCCTCGACGCTGCCGTCCTCGCCCGCGCCCCAGCGGTACTCGGCGAGCCGCATCACGCCGCCGAAGGCCGCGACCACCACGCGGGGGCGCGGGTCCCTCTCCGGGTCGACGCCCTCGCGCGCGGCGATCACCCGCGCCATCTCCTCCTCGCTCTCGCCCGCCCTCCGCAGCCGCGCGGCGAGCAGCGCGGGGGTCCTGGCCACGAGACGGCACGTGCGCAGATGCAGGTCCACGGGGACGGAGAGCCCGGCCACCTCGGGCAGCTCGCCCCAGGACTCCAGGACCGCGCGGCGCAGCGCGAGCACCGGCGGCTCACCGGCGGGGCGGGCGCGCAGCGCCTGGAGGAACCAGCGCTCGATGAGTTCCTGGGTCGCGAGGGCGACGTGCTCCTTGGTGGCGAAGTAGCGGAAGAAGGTACGGGTCGAGACCTCGGCGCGGGCGGCGATCTCGTCCACCGTCGTCCTCTCGTAACCGCCTGCGGCGAAGAGTTCCAGCGCCGTGCGCAGGAGTCGCTCCCGGGTGCGCGTCTTCTTGCGCTCGCGCAGGCCGCCCCGCTCGGGCGCACCGTCCGCCCCGCCGTCCTGCCTCTGCTCCGTCACCCTGCTCCTCGCTCCTTCGCCCGGCCCGCGCGCGTGAGCTGCCCCTTTGTCCCCGGGCGCGGGCCCGCCGGTTGCCGGCACATGAAATTGATTGTCAACTGTCTTGTTCTGACAGTAATTTGACGCCCATGACTAGTCAGACCACCGTCGGACCGGAGGACGGGACGCCGCTCGCGCCCCTCGGCAAGGGAGCACGCGGCAGCCTGCGCGGCCGTCCCTGGCTGACGCTCTTCGGAGTTGCTATCGGCGTCATGATGGTCGCCCTTGACGGCACCATCGTCGCCATCGCCAATCCGGCCATCGCGGACGACCTGAACACGAGCCTCGCCGGAGTGCAGTGGATCACCAACGGCTACCTCCTGGCCCTCGCGGTGGCGCTCATCACGGCGGGCAAGCTCGGTGACCGCTTCGGCCACCGCCAGACCTTCTTGATAGGCGTGGCGGGCTTCGCGCTCGCCTCCGGCGTCATCGGGCTCTCCTCCAGCGTCTCGCTCGTCGTCGCCTTCCGCGTCCTCCAGGGGCTCTTCGGCGCGCTCCTGATGCCGGCCGCGCTCGGCCTGCTGCGCGCGACCTTCCCCGCCGAGAAGCTCAACATGGCCATCGGCATCTGGGGCATGGTCATCGGCGCGTCCACGGCGGGCGGCCCGATCGTCGGCGGGCTGCTCGTCGAGCACGTCTCCTGGCAGTCCGTGTTCTTCGTCAACGTGCCGGTCGGCGTCGCCGCCCTCGTCCTCGGCCTCTTCATCCTCAAGGACCACCGGGCCGCGAACGCCCCGCGCTCCTTCGACGTGCCCGGCATCGTGCTGCTCTCCGGAGCCATGTGCTCCCTGATCTTCGCGATCATCAAAACGGGTGATGGCTGGAGCTGGGGCGACGGGCGGACGTGGGGGCTCCTCGCCCTCTCCGTCGTGTGCTTCGCCGCCTTCGCCGCCTGGCAGACGCGCGCGAAGGAACCGCTCGTGCCGCTCGCCATGTTCCGCTCGGTCGCGCTCTCGGCGGGCACCGTGCTCATGGTGCTCATGGCGATCGCCTTCCTCGGCGGCATCTTCTTCGTCACCTTCTACCTCCAGGGCGTGCACCGCCTCAGCGCCGTCGACAGCGGCCTGCACCTGCTCCCGCTCACCGCCATGATGATCATCGCCTCGCCGATCGCCGGGGTGCTCATCACGCGTTTCGGGCCGCGCGTGCCGCTCGTCGGCGGGATGCTCGCCACCGCGGCCTCGATGTTCGGTCTCTCGACCCTGGAGGCGGACACGGGGACGGTCACGATGTCGCTGTGGTTCGCGCTCCTCGGCCTCGGTCTCGCCCCGGTCATGGTCGGTGCCACGGAGGTCATCGTCGGCAACGCGCCGCTCGAACTCTCCGGCGTGGCGGGCGGCCTCCAGCAGTCGGCGATGCAGGTCGGCGGCGCGCTCGGCACGGCCGTGCTCGGCGCCGTGATGGCCGCGCGCGTCAACAAGGACCTCCCGGGCAACTGGACGGACGCGGGCCTGCCGAAGCTCACGGGCGCCCAGCTCGACCAGGCGTCCCAGGCCGTCCAGCTCGGTGTCCCGCCCGTACCGCCGCACGCCCCGAAGGAGGTCGCGGCGCAGATCACCACGGTCGCCCACGACACCTTCATGTCCGGCATGGGCCTCGCCTGCACCGTCGCCGGGATCGTCGCCCTCGTCGCGGCGGCCGTCGCGACGCTCACCAAGCGGGGCGACAACGCGGCCGAAGGCGCGGGCGCCGCGCACCTCTGACCCGACCGCCCACCCACGTCAACGAAGGGCCCCGCCGGCTCACCCCGCGGGGCCCTTCCCGATGTCCGGGGACCTTTTCCCCTATCAGTGCGGTCCCGCTCGTGGCGGCTTCCGCGGCGGACGCGGAGCGGCCCAGAGTGCGCGTCAGAAACGGCACCCACCGAAAGGACCCGCCCCATGCGGACGACCCTGACCACGCTCGCCTGCGCCCTCACCCTCGGCGCGACCCTCCTCACCCCGGCCGAGGCGGCGGCCCCGGCGCGCACCGGGGCCGGCTCCTCCGGGAAATGCGGCCAGGGCGAGCTGTGCCTGTGGCCCGGCACCGGGTACGGGGGCCGCCGCACCGTCCACGAACTCTCCGCCACCGACATCGAGAGCTGTGTCCCGCTGGGCGGCAGAGCGGGAGCCCTCTCGCTGGCCAACCGCACCGGCCGCCCCGTCACGACGTACCAGTCCGCGGAGTGCGGGGAGACGGGGGAGTTCGAGACGTACCCCGGTGGCGGCACGTGGCTCCCCGAATCCCCCTACAGGGTCAGGGCGTTCAAGATCTGGGAGAGGTGAGGCGAGCCCAGCGACCGCAGTCGGGACGACGGACCCCTCCGGCATGGGAGGAGCGGGGTCCGGGGGCGGAGCCGCGTGAGGCCCCGCCCCGCCGAGGGCTACGCGTCGCCCCCCGCCGCACCCGGGTCGGCCGCCGCCACGTCGAGCAACTGGTAGCGGTCGATCGCCCGCCGCAGCACCCCGTGTTCCAGCGCCCCGTCGCGCACCAGCTCCGTCAGGACACCCAGCACGATCGACGGCGCGTCGATGTGGAAGAAGCGCCGGGCCGCCCCCCGCGTGTCGGCGAAGCCGAACCCGTCGGCGCCCAGCGAGCCGTACCGCCCCGGCACCCACCGCGCGATCTGGTCCGGAACAGCGCGCATCCAGTCCGAGACGGCCACGCAGGGGCCGTCGGCGTCCGCCAGCTTCCGCGTCACGTACGGCACCCGCGTCTCCTCCTCCGGGTGGAGGAGGTTGTGCTCCTCGGCCGCGACCGCCTCGCGCCGCAGCTCGTTCCACGACGTCGCCGACCACACGTCCGCGCGCACGTCCCAGTCCTCGGCGAGCAGCCGCTGCGCCTCCAGCGCCCACGGCACCGCGACGCCCGAGGCGAGGATCTGCGCGCGCCGGCTCCCGGCCTCGCCGCGGCGCAGCAGGTGCAGGCCCTTGACGATGCCCTCGACGTCCACGTCCTCCGGCTCGGCCGGGTGCTGGATCGGCTCGTTGTAGACCGTCAGGTAGTAGAAGACGTCCTCGGCGTCCGGCCCGTACATGCGCCGCAGCCCCTCGCGGACGATGTGCGCGATCTCGTACCCGTACGCGGGGTCGTAGGCGACGCACGCCGGGTTCGCCGAGGCGAGCAGCTGGGACTGGCCGTCCGCGTGCTGAAGCCCCTCGCCGGTCAGTGTCGTGCGCCCGGCGGTCGCGCCGAGGACGAAGCCGCGCGCCAACTGGTCGCCCATCTGCCAGAACTGGTCGCCGGTGCGCTGGAACCCGAACATCGAGTAGAAGACGTAGACCGGGATGAGCGGCTCGCCGTGCGTCGCGTACGCGGACCCCGCCGCGATGAGCGAGGCGACGCAGCCCGCCTCCGAGATGCCGTCGTGCAGCATCTGGCCGGTCGGCGACTCCTTGTAGGCGAGCAGGAGTTCGCGGTCGACCGACTCGTACTGCTGGCCGAGCGGGTTGTAGATCTTCGCGCTCGGGAAGAAGGAGTCCATCCCGAAGGTGCGGTACTCGTCGGGCGCGATGAGCACGAAGCGCCGCCCGATCTCCTTGTCCCGCATGAGGTCCTTGAGCAGCCGCACGAACGCCATCGTCGTGGCGATCGACTGCTGCCCGGTGCCCTTCTTCACCGTCGCGTACGTCTTGTCCCCCGGCAGCGCGAGGGGCTTCGCGCGCACGACCCGCGTCGGCACGTACCCACCGAGCGCCTGCCGCCGCTCGTGCATGTACTGGATCTCCTCCGAGTCCCTGCCCGGGTGGTAGTACGGCGGCAGGCCGCCCTGCAGGTCCTTGTCGGGGATGGGCAGGTGGAGGCGGTCGCGGAAGCCCTTGAGGTCGTCGACCGTGAGCTTCTTCATCTGGTGCGTCGCGTTGCGGCCCTCGAAGTTCGGCCCGAGCGTCCAGCCCTTGACGGTCTGCGCGAGGATCACCGTCGGCTGGCCCTTGTGCTCCTTCGCCGCCGAGAACGCCGCGTACACCTTGCGGTGGTCGTGACCGCCGCGCCCGAGGTGCAGGATCTGGTCGTCGCTCATGTTCTCGACCATGGAGCGCAGCCGCTGGTCCCCGCCGAAGAAGTGCTCCCTGATGTACGCGCCCGTCTCCGTCGCGTACGTCTGGAACTGGCCGTCCGGCGTCGTGTTCAGCTTGTTCACGAGGAGGCCGTCGCGGTCCTGCGCGAGCAGCGGGTCCCACGTGCGGTCCCAGATCAGCTTGATCACGTTCCAGCCCGCGCCCCGGAACTGCGACTCCAGCTCCTGGATGATCTTGCCGTTGCCGCGCACCGGGCCGTCGAGGCGCTGGAGGTTGCAGTTGACGACGAACGTCAGGTTGTCGAGGTTCTCGCGCGCGGCGATCGAGAGCTGGCCGAGCGACTCGACCTCGTCCATCTCGCCGTCGCCGAGGAAGGCCCACACGTGGGAGCGCGAGGTGTCGGCGATCCCGCGCGCCTCCATGTAGCGGTTCATCCGCGCCTGGTAGATCGCCGAGAGCGGGCCGAGGCCCATCGAGACGGTCGGGAACTCCCAGAAGTCCGGCATCGAGCGCGGGTGCGGGTAGCTCGGCAGGCCGTCGGGGGCCTTCGACTTCTCCTGCCGGAAGCCGTCGAGCTGGGCCTCCGTGAGGCGGTCCAGGAGGAAGGCGCGCGCGTAGATGCCGGGCGAGGCGTGGCCCTGGAAGAAGATCTGGTCGCCGCCGTCGCCCTCGTCCTTGCCCCGGAAGAAGTGGTTGAAGCCGACGTCGTAGAGGCTCGCCGAGGACGCGAACGTCGCGATGTGCCCGCCGACCCCGATCCCCGGGCGCTGCGCGCGCGAGACCATCACGGCCGCGTTCCACCGCGTCGCGTTGAGTACCTTGCGCTCGATCTCCTCGTTGCCAGGGAAGAAGGGCTCGTCCCTCGTCGCGATCGTGTTGACGTAGTCGGTGCTGCGCATCTCCGGCACGGCGACGCGTTTCTCCCGGGCCCGCTCGATGAGGCGGAGCATCAGGTAGCGGGCGCGCTCGCTGCCGCGCGCGTCGACGGCGGCGTCGAGCGAGTCGAGCCACTCCTGGGTCTCCTCGGGATCGAAGTCGGGGACCTGGCTGGGGAGGCCGCCGATGATGATCGGGGTGGGGTCCTGTGGCACGGGGTTCCCTTCGGGGGGCGGCGGTGGAGTTGACACGATATGTGCGGGTGTGCGTACGCACGGTGAAATGGCGCGTCGGGTTCGCCCTCTCCGTCGGCTTCCCTCGGGGCTCCGCCCCGAACCCCGTGTGCGGCTCCGCTCCGGCGCCCTTCCGGGGCTCGGCCCCGTACCCCGCTCCTCAAGCGCCGGAGGGGCTGGGTTTGCGGGGCCCGCTCCGCAAGCGCCCGGGGGTGGGTTCGTGGGGCGCCGCCCCACACTCCGCTCCTCAAACGCCGGAGGGGCTGGTGTTTGCGGGGCTCTGGTCCTCAAGCGTCGGAGGGGCTGGAGGGCTGAGGGAGCGGAGTGCTGGGGGGAGGGCCTGTGGAGGCCCGGGAGGGGGTCGAGGTGCCGGGTGGGAGAATTGGGGAAGAATGGGCTCATGGGCCGGTGCACGAAGCGGAGCGCAAAGGTGTCCGAAGTTGGAGGACACCGCCCGGAAAGTCACTGTTTCAGCGGTCTCGGCTGCCGGGTACTTGCGCGATCGGTCCCGCCCGTGTGGACTACGCCCCATGCCCCCGCGCCCGCGGGGGCGCAGCACATCCCGAAACGATCAGGAGGCAATCCGTGAGCGCGACCGCGGACCACGCGGAGGAGCGGACCAGCCCTGCCGTACGGCTGGGTTTCCAGCCCGAGCAGGTGGTCCAGGAGATCGGCTACGACGAGGACGTCGACCAGGAGCTCCGCGAGGCCATCGAAGAAGCCACAGGCACGGAGCTGGTGGACGAGGACTACGAGGACCTCGTCGACGCCGTGGTCCTCTGGTTCCGCGACGAGGACGGCGACCTGACGGACGCGCTGGTCGACGCCTCGCAGCTGGTCGACGACGGTGACCTCGTCCTGCTCCTGACCCCGAAGACGGGCCGGGACGGGTACGTCGAGCCGAGCGACATCAACGACGCGGCGCGGACCGCCGGATTCACCCAGACCAAAAGCACGAGTGTCGGCAAGGACTGGATCGGCACCCGTCTGGTCACCCCGAAGGCCAACGCGAAGGCCAAGCGCTGAACCGTACGGCGCCCACCGGGCCCCCACCGCTCCCACGGACTCCTCAAGGGCGGCGGGGGCCCGGTGCGTAGGGTGGGGGCGGCGCCGGGCCCGTACGGCCCGGGGCGCCGTTACCCGTACGTATCACCGCAAAGGATCGGTACCCATGGCGATCGAGGCCGGCACCAAGGCCCCCGAGTTCGAGCTCAAGGACCACCACGGCCGCACCGTGCGCCTCTCGGACTTCCGCGGCGAGAAGAACGTGGTCCTTCTCTTCTTCCCGTTCGCCTTCACCGGGGTCTGCACCGGCGAGCTGTGCGCCCTGCGCGACGAGCTGCCGAAGTTCGAGAACGCCGACACCCAGCTGCTCGCGGTCTCCAACGACTCCGTGCACAGCCTGCGCGTCTTCGCCGAGCAGGAGGGCCTGGAGTACCCGCTGCTCTCCGACTTCTGGCCGCATGGCGAGGTCTCGCGCGCCTACGGCGTCTTCGCCGAGGACAAGGGCTGCGCGGTGCGCGGCACCTTCATCATCGACAAGGAGGGCGTCGTGCGCTGGACGGTCGTCAACGACCTCCCGGACGCGCGCGACCTGGGCGAGTACCTCAAGGCGCTCGAGACCCTCTGATCCGGCTCGTTGCCCGGCGCGTCCCGGGCCTTCGACACGCACCGCGCGAGCCCGGACGCAAGACCCCGTTTCCGGCGGGAACCGGTCACTACTATCCGTACGTTGTCCCGGATGACGACATACGAAGGTGGCGACCGGTACCCGCCACCCACCCCGACATCATTGGAGGACCCGTGGGAGTCAGCCTCAGCAAGGGCGGCAACGTATCCCTGACCAAGGAGGCCCCCGGCCTCACCGCCGTGACCGTGGGTCTCGGCTGGGACGTGCGCACGACGACCGGCACCGACTTCGACCTCGACGCCAGCGCGATCCTCACGAACGCCGAGGGCAAGGTCTCCGGCGACGGGGACTTCGTCTTCTTCAACAACCTCAAGAGCTCCGACGGCTCCGTCGAGCACACCGGTGACAACACCACCGGTGAGGGCGAGGGCGACGACGAGGCGATCAAGGTCAACCTCGCCGCCGTCCCCGCGACGGTGGACAAGATCGTCTTCCCGGTCTCGATCTACGACGCCGAGAACCGCCAGCAGTCCTTCGGCCAGGTCCGCAACGCCTTCATCCGCGTCGTGAACCAGGCCAACGGCACCGAGATCGCCCGCTACGACCTCTCCGAGGACGCCTCGACCGAGACCGCCATGGTCTTCGGCGAGCTGTACCGCAACGGTGCCGAGTGGAAGTTCCGCGCCATCGGCCAGGGCTACGCCTCGGGCCTGCGCGGCATCGCCCAGGACTTCGGCGTCAACGTCTGAGCCGTACGGACCGAGCCCCCCGGGGCTCCGAGCCGTACGAAGGTTTTGAGCCGTACGCGGCTCCGAGCAGCCGTGCGGGCAGGGACCGGCCGCGCGCCCCCCGTCCCCCGTCCGCGGCGGAGACCGCCCCCCGGGGCGCCGTCGCCGCCGCGGGCGGCCCGGACGGCGGCGCGCGGCTTGTTCCGTACCGCCTCCGCTCTTCAGCGGTCCACCAGGGGAGGAAACACATGGGTGTCACGCTCGCCAAGGGAGGCAATGTCTCCCTCTCCAAAGCCGCGCCGAACCTGAGCAACGTCCTCGTCGGCCTCGGCTGGGACGCCCGCTCGACCACCGGTGCCCCCTTCGACCTCGACGCCAGCGCCCTGCTGTGCGCGAACGGGCGGGTCCTCGGCGACGAGTGGTTCGTCTTCTACAACCAGCTCACGAGCCCCGACGGCTCCGTCGAGCACACCGGGGACAACCTCACGGGTGAGGGCGAGGGCGACGACGAGTCGCTCCTCGTCGACCTGAACAAGGTCCCCGCGCACTGCGACAAGATCGTCTTCGCCGTCTCCATCCACGAGGCGGAGGCCCGCAGGCAGAGCTTCGGGCAGGTGTCCAACGCCTTCATCCGCGTGGTCAACCAGGCGGACGGGCAGGAACTGGCCCGGTACGACCTCTCCGAGGACGCCTCGACCGAGACGGCGATGATCTTCGGCGAGGTCTACCGCTACGGACAGGAATGGAAGTTCAGGGCGGTGGGCCAGGGGTACGCGTCCGGCCTCAGGGGCATCGCTCTAGACTTCGGGGTCAACGTTTCGTAAAGCCGGACACGGCGCGGAGGGAGAGCTCCTCCAGACAGGTCCGGAGGGGCCCTCCAACGATGGGGAATACGCAGTGCTGTTGAAAACCTTCGGCTGGTCCTTCGCGATCACCGTGCTCGGCCTGGTGGCCGCCGCCTTCTACGGCGGCTGGACCGCCTTCGGCGTCGTGGCGATCCTCGCGGTCCTGGAGATCTCGCTCTCCTTCGACAACGCGGTGATCAACGCCGGAATCCTGAAGAAGATGAACGCCTTCTGGCAGAAGATCTTCCTCACCATCGGTGTCCTGATCGCGGTCTTCGGTATGCGGCTCGTCTTCCCGGTCCTGATCGTGGCGGTCACCGCCAAGATCAACCCGGTCGACGCCGTGGACCTCGCGATCAACAACAAGCACCACTACCAGGAACTCGTCACCGACGCCCACCCGGCCATCGCGGCCTTCGGCGGGATGTTCCTGCTGATGATCTTCCTCGACTTCATCTTCGAGGACCACGACATCAAGTGGCTGGGCTGGCTGGAGCGCCCGCTCGCCAAGCTGGGCAAGGTCGACATGCTGTCGGTCTGCGTCGCCCTGATCCTGCTGCTCATCGCCTCCATGACGGTCGCGACGCACGCGCACGTGCACGGCGGCGGCCACGTCGACAAGGCCGAGACCGTCCTGCTCTCCGGCATCGCGGGGCTCATCACGTATCTCATCGTCGGCGGGCTCTCCGGATTCTTCGAGAACAAGCTCGAAGAGGAGGAGGAACGCGAGGAGGAGGCCGAGGAGGAGGCCGTCAAGAGCGGCAAGTCCCGCTCCGCCGTCGCGCTCGCCGGCAAGGGCGCCTTCTTCATGTTCCTCTACCTGGAGGTCATCGACGCCTCCTTCTCCTTCGACGGGGTCATCGGCGCCTTCGCGATCACCAACGACATCATCCTGATGGCGCTGGGCCTCGGCATCGGCGCGATGTACATCCGTTCGCTGACGGTCTACCTCGTCCGCCAGGGCACCCTGGACGACTACGTCTACCTGGAGCACGGCGCGCACTACGCGATCGGCGCCCTCTCCGTCCTCCTCCTCGTCACCATCCGGTACGAGATCCCCGAGGTCGTCACCGGCCTCATCGGCGTCGTGCTGATCGCCGCTTCCTTCTGGTCCTCGGTGCGGCGCAACAAGCGCATCGAGGCGGAGGAGGGGCACGAGGCCGAAAAGGTCTCCGCCTGAGCCCTCGCGGGATCCGGGAGACAGCCGGGCCGCGCGCTTTCGGCCAGGTCACGGCAGAAGCGCGGGCCCGGGTGTAACGGGACCCGGGCGCTGGGCACCCTCTTCGTGCGGGGCGGTCCGAGGACACCTCGGGCCGCCCCGCGCGCGTTGGTCACGACGGGAACGACAGAGGTGTGAGGGGCATGGCCTTCCTGGACGGGCTGCGGGGCGGAGCCGCCGCCTTCGACAGCGGAAACACGAGCGGCAGCGCGATCGAGCTGACCAAACGGCACCCCACGGTTTCCCTCTCCAAAGAGGGCGCCGTCTCGGGGAACCTGCGGGTCAATCTCTCCTGGCGGATGCGGACGAGCGACTTCGGCGAGCGGCGCCCCGGCGGGGGGCTGCGCGGCGGCTGGCGCAACCCGCTGAAGTTCTTCCAGCCCGAGGTCGTCCAGGCGCACACGCAGTCCATGGTCAATGTCGACCTCGACCTCGGCTGCCTCTACGAGCTGAAGGACGGCACCAAGGGCGTCGTGCAGCCGCTCGGCGGCTTCCTCGGCGACCTCAACGAGCCGCCCTACCTCAAGCTCAGCGGCGACGACCGCTTCGGCGCCCCCTCCGGCGAGACGATGTACGTCAACCTCGACCAGAAGGACGAGTTCAAGCGGCTGCTCGTCTTCGTCTACATCTACGACCAGACGCCCGCCTTCGAGCGCACGCAGGCGCAGGTCACCCTCTACCCCAGCAGCGGCCGGCAGATCGTCATCGACCTCGACGAGCGGGCCCCCGAGGCGCGCTCGTGCGCGGTGCTGCGGATCGAGAACGTGAAGGGCGACCTGGTCGTGCACCGGGAGGTGCGGTTCGTGTACGGCTTCCAGGCCGAGCTGGACCGCCTGTACGGGTGGGGCCTGCAATGGGGGCGCGGGTTCAAGCCGAAGGCGGGGCGCTGAGGAGCGGCCCGCGCCGGACGCGAGCCGTTACCTGAGGAACTGCGGCCCCATCAGCGGCAGGCCGCTCTCCGGCTCCTGCTGCGGGTGGCTGTACGGGTCGGGGACGGGCTGCCGCGGGTACCCGTACGGGGCGGGGGGCGCCGCCGGGGGCGGCGGGTAGCCGTAGGCCGGGACGGGGGCGGGGGCCGGGACGGGGGCCGGTTCCGCCGCCGGGGCCGGGGCGGGCGCCGCCGACTCGTCGACCGTGATGCCGAAGTCCGTCGCGAGGCCGATCAGGCCGTTGCTGTACCCCTCGCCGAGCGCGCGGAACTTCCACTCGCCGCCCCTGCGGTACAGCTCCCCGCAGATCAGCGCCGTCTCGGCGCCCGTCTCCGGGCGGATGTCGAAGGACGCGTACGGCTCCGCGTTCTCCCCGGCCGCCGCGTCGAGCAGCAGCAGGCGCAGGTCCCGTACGCCCTCGAAGGGCAGGCCCTCGGCCGAGGCGACGAGCAGGACCCGCTCCACCTCCGCGTCCACCCGCGCCAGATCGGCCTGGATCGAGTCCCGCATACTGCTGCCCAGGCGCCGCTTGCCGAGGCTCCACACCGTCCCCGAGGGGTGCCTCGGCTGGTTGTAGAAGACGAAGTCGTCGTCGGAGCGCACGCGTCCGTCCGCCCCGAGCAGCAGCGCCGAGGCGTCGACCACCGAGACCTCGGGGCTGGGTGACCAGCACACGACGGCGCGGACCGCCGCCGCCTCGACCGGGACGTTCGAGCCTTTCAGCATGGCGTGCGTCATACCGTCATCCTGCCTTCCCGGGGTACCCGTGGACAACGCGGGTGTCCCCGTGCCGCACGGGCGGGCGCCCCTTCCGTGTCGAGCCGCCCACCCCGGGGACACCAGAAGTTCACGGGCCGGGGGAACCACTCCGGCCAGCCCGTACGTACTATTACCGGTCACTTCTCTTCGAACGTTTCTTCCACTTGCGGGGTCAGATGCAGCATTTCGGGCACATCGCCCCGGCGGAACGCGCACGGCTCTTCCACCGGGAGCCGCGCCCCTTCGCCGCGGACTCGCCGCCGGAGTTCCTCGCGACCGCGCTCGGCGCGACCCTGTACACGCCGGCGACGCGGCCCCGGCTCGCCGAGGACGTGCGCAAGCAGGCCGCGCGCGGCACGGTCTCCATGGTGCTGTGCCTGGAGGACTCCATCAGCGACGAGGACGTGCCCGCCGCCGAGCGGAACCTCGTCCACCAGCTCGGCGTCCTCGCCGCCGGGCCCGCCGACGGGCTCCCGCTGCTCTTCGTGCGGGTGCGCACGCCCGAGCAGCTCGGCGACCTCGCCCGCCGTCTCGGCCCCCTGATCCGGGTGCTCAGCGGCTTCGTCCTGCCCAAGTTCACCGAGAAGTGCGGACTCGCCTTCCTGGAGGCCCTCGCCGCCGCCGAGAGCGCCGCCGGACACCGGCTCTACGCGATGCCCGTCCTCGAATCGCCCGAACTGCTCCACCTGGAGACCCGCCACGAGGCCCTGGCCGGAATCGCGCGCACCGTCGGCGCCCACCGCGACCGCGTCCTCGCCCTGCGCCTCGGGGTCACCGACTTCTGCTCCGCCTACGGACTGCGCAGGCCCGCCGACCTCACCGCCTACGACGTCCGGATCGTCGCCTCGGTCATCGCCGACGTCGTCAACGTCCTCGGCCGCGCGGACGGCAGCGGCTTCACCATCACCGGACCCGTCTGGGAGTACTTCCCCGTCGCCGAGCGCATGTTCAAGCCCCAGCTGCGCCGCACGCCCTTCGTCGGCGGCGAGGCCGACGACCTGCGGGACGCGCTCATCGAGCACGACATGGACGGACTCCTGCGCGAGATCGCGCTCGACCGCGCCAACGGGCTGCTCGGCAAGACCTGCATCCACCCCAGCCACGTCGCCCCCGTGCACGCCCTCTCCGTCGTCACGCACGAGGAGTACAGCGACGCCGAGGACATCCTGCGGCCCGAGCGGGGCGGGGGCGGGGTGCTCCGCTCCGCGTACACGAACAAGATGAACGAGGTGAAGCCGCACCGCGCCTGGGCCGAGCGCGTCCTGCGCCGCGCGGACGCCTTCGGCGTCGCCCGCGAGGACGTCGGCTTCGTCGACCTCCTCGCCGCCGTCACCCCCCAGGACGCCCTGTGAGCCCCGCGCGACACCCCCGGCGACCGGACGAAAGAGACGCACACGTGGTGTGGACAGGAAGCTGGGTCACCGAGCGCCTCGGCGTACGGCTGAGCGGCGGCCCCGGCATCGAGGACATGCTCGGCCTCGCGCTGCGCCGCAACCCCAAGCGCGCCCACCTCCTCGTCTCGCACGTCCTCGGCAAGCACGTCCCGCGCTCCCCGCGCGTCGTCGCCGAGGCCGGGCGCGCGCTCGGCCGCGAGGTCCGGGCCCTGCTCGGCGCGGCGGCGGACGAGGCCGTCGTCCTCGGCTACGCCGAGACCGCCACCGGACTCGGGCACTGCGTCGCCGACGGCATCGGCACCGCCCCGTACCTCCACTCCACCCGCCGCCCCGTCCCCGGCATCACCCCCGTCGGCGGCTTCGAGGAGGCGCACTCGCACGCCACCTCGCATCTCCTGCTCCCCGCCGACCCGGCGCTGCTCACCGCCCCGGGACCGCTCGTCCTCGTCGACGACGAGTTCTCGACCGGCTCCACCGTCATCAACACCCTGCGCGAACTGCACGCCCTGAGCCCCCGCACCCACTACGTCGTCGTCGCCCTCACCGACATGCGCGGCCCCGCCGACCGCGCCCGCCTCGACGCCTTCGCCGCCGAGCTGGACGCCCGCGTCGACCTCGTCGCCGCCGTCGCCGGTCACGTCGAGCTGCCCCCCGACGTGCTGGACCGCGGGCTCGCCCTGGTGGCCGCCGAGGAAGCGCGCCAGGCAGGCCGGGCCCGTACCGCCGACGACGCGGGGACCCGGGCGACGCCCCTGCGCCTGGAGCTCGACTGGCCCGCCGGGCTCCCCGAAGGGGGCCGCCACGGCTTCACGCCCGCCGACAGGGACCGGCTCGACGCCGCGCTGCCCGGCCTCGCCGAGCACGTGCGCGCGGCGCTCCCCGAGGGCGGCGGGCGGCTGCTCGTCCTCGGGACCGAGGAGCTGATGTACGCGCCGCTGCGCCTCGCCGAGGCGGTCGAGACGGAGGCGCCGGAGTGGGACGTGTGCTTCTCGACCACGACCCGCTCCCCGGTCCTCGCCGTCGACGACCCCGGCTACGCGATCCGCACCGCGCTCACCTTCCCCGCCCACGACGACCCGGCGGACGGCCCCGGCCCGCGCCACACCTACAACGTCGCGGGCGCGGGCTTCGACGCGCTCCTCCTCGTCACCGACGCCGCGGGCGACACCCCCGCGCTCCACGCCCCCGGCGGCCTCCTCGACACGCTCGCCGCGCACACTCCCCGGCTCCTGTACGCGGCGCTCCCGCACCACGCGCCCCGCGTCCCCCACCCCCGTACCGCACCGGAGGACACCCTGCTCCCCGAACCGCTCCGCGGCCCCGCCTTCTCAAGCTACCCCGCCGCCGACGTCGGCTGGCTGCTCCAGGACCTCTCGGACACGGCGCTCGAAGCCCCCACCGAGGAGCGCGAGGAGGCGATCCAGAGCGGCGGCGCGCACTACGCCGAGTCGCTGCCCGTCGAGTACCAGCCGACCCCCGCCTACCAGCGGCTCTACCACGAGGCGCTCGACGCCTCCGCCGCGCGCGTCGCGACCGCCGTGGGCACCGTCACCGAGACGGTGCTCGCCGAGCGCTCCCCGCGCCCCGTCCTCGTCTCGCTCGCCCGCGCCGGGACCCCCGTCGGGGTGCTCATGCGGCGCTGGGCGCGAGAGCGGCACGGCATCGACGTGCCCCACTACGCCGTCTCGATCGTGCGCGGACGCGGCATCGACGCCAACGCGCTGCGCTGGCTCGCCGCCCACCACGACCCGCGCGACGTCGTCTTCGTCGACGGCTGGACCGGCAAGGGCGCCATCACCCGCGAACTCGCCGAAGCCCTGGAGGACTTCCCGGGCTTCGACCCCGGGCTCGCCGTCCTCGCCGACCCCGGCTCCTGCGTACGCACCTACGGCACGCGCGAGGACTTCCTCATCCCGTCCGCGTGCCTCAACTCCACCGTCTCGGGGCTCATATCCCGTACGGTCCTGCGCGCCGACCTCGTCGGACCCGACGACTTCCACGGCGCCAAGTTCTACCGCGAACTGGCCGGTGCGGACGTCTCGAACGCCTTCGTCGACACCGTCGCCGCCCGTTTCACCGAGGTCGCCGAGACCGTCGGGCAGCGCGTCAAGGAACTCGCCGGCAGCGACCGCGCGCCGACGTGGGAAGGTTGGCGGGCGGTGGAACGCCTCAGCGAGGAGTACGGGATCAACGACGTCAACCTCGTCAAGCCCGGTGTCGGCGAGACCACACGCGTCCTCCTGCGCCGCGTGCCGTGGCGCATCGTCGCGCGACGCGACGCGGGCGCCGACCTCGACCACATCAGGCTCCTCGCCGAGCAGCGCGGCGTCCCCGTCGAGGAGACCGACGACCTCCCGTACACGTGCGTGGGGCTCATCCACCCCCGCTACACGCGCGGCGCCACCGGCGCGAACGGCAAGGCGGTGAACGTCGCGTGAGCCCCGTCCTCGTCGCGAGCGACCTCGACCGCACCCTCATCTACTCCTCGCGCGCGCTCGCCCTCACGGGCCCCGACGAACAGGCCCCGCGGCTGCTGTGCGTCGAGGTCTACCGGGGCGAGCCGCTCTCGTACGTCACCGAGACCGCCGCCGCGCTCCTCACCGAACTCGCCGCGCGCACCGCGTTCGTCCCCACCACGACGCGCACCCCCGCGCAGTACGCCCGCGTCCACCTCCCCGGCCCCCCGCCCCGCTTCGCGATCTGCGCCAACGGGGGCCGCATCCTCGTCGACGGCGAGAGCGACCCCGCCTGGAGCCGCCGGGTGGAACGCGCCGTCGCCGACGGCTCGGCGCCGCTCGCCGCGATGCGCGAGCGCCTGCTCGACGGCGCGGAGCCCACGTGGCTCCTCAAGGAACGCGTCGCGGAGGACCTCTTCGCCTACCTCGTCGTCGACCGCGCGCTCCTCCCCGCCGACTGGCTCGACGAGACGGCCGCCTGGGCGCACGCCCACGGCTGGACCGTCTCGCTCCAGGGCCGCAAGCTCTACGCGGTGCCGCGCGCCCTCACCAAGAGCGCGGCCCTCCGCGAGGTCGCCGACCGCACCGGCGCGACGCTCACCCTCGCGGCGGGCGACTCGCTCCTCGACGCCGACCTGCTCACCGCCGCCGACCGCGCCTGGCGTCCCGGCCACGGCGAACTCGCCGACCAGGGCTGGCGGCACGAGGGCGTGACGGCGCTGGAGGAGGTGGGGGCCGCGGCAGGCGAGGAGATCGTCCGCAGGTTCCTGAAGGCGGCGGAGGAGGAGGAGCGGGCCGGGGGCTGAGCGGGGCGTCGGCCCGGCCCCGGCCTCCTGGGAGCCCCGGGTCCGGAGGACGGCTCCCCGGCCCCTGCGGGCGGCCTCCCCGGTGCCTTCGGTGGGCCCGTCCTCAGCCGCAGCAGCCGCCTCCGCAGCAGCCGCCGCCCCCGCCCTGCGGCGCGGGCGCGGCACCGCCCGAGGCCCGGCCGCCGACGGCGACGGTCGAGAGCAGCTTGACGGTGTCCGCGTGCCCCGCCGGACAGTTCGCGGGAGCGCCCGACTCGGCCATCGGACGGTTCAGTTCGAAGGTGTCGCCGCAGGCACGGCAGCGGTACTCGTATCGAGGCATGAGCACAGGGTACGGGCGCGGGCGCGGCCCGGCGAGAGTGCCCGGAGGCCGTGCCCGTACCGCCTCAGCTCCCGCCGCGCTCCTCGCGGATCAGCTCCACGACCCGCGCGGCCGTCTCGCGCACCGCCTCCGTCTCGCGCAGGAACTGCCAGTAGTCCGGGTGGCGGCCCTCCAGGGCCGCCACCGCCCGGTCCAGGCGCGCCACCGCGTCGTCGAGCGGGCGGGCGTGGCGCGGGTCCGGGGTGTGGCGGCCCGTCATCGCGAGCCGCTGCGCGTCCCGTACCGCGAAGCGCGTCCGCTCGATCTCGCGCTGCGGGTCCTTCGCCACCTCGTTGAGCTGCCGCAGCCGGTCCCCGGCGGCCGAGACCGCCTCGTCGGTCTCGTCGAGCAGCGCCCGCACGGTCGCGAGCAGCGCGGTCGCGTCGGCCCAGCGCTGTGCCTCGCGGGCCTGCCGCGCCTCCGCGAGCTTCGCGCCCGCCTGCGCCACGTGCTTGGCCGCCTCCTCCGGCACGTGCTGGAGGTCCTGCCAGCACGGCGCGGTGAACCGGCGCCGCAACTCACTGAGCACCGGCTCGACCTGCGCGCTCCGCGTCGTCAGCGCCTCCGCCCTCGTCCGCAGCGAGACGAGCCGCCGGTCGATCTCCCCGGCCCGCTCCGGCAGCCGCTCCGCCTCGGCGCGCAGCGCCTCCGCCTCCCGGCGGACCCGGTCCGCGCGCTGGATCGTCTCCGCCACGCCGTGCCGCGCGGCGCCCTCGTTGAGCCGGGTCAGCTCGGGGGCGAGCGCCGCGAGCCGCGCGGCCAAGTCGTCGGCGCGCAGCCCCTGGGCCCGTACGGTGTCGAGCGCGGTCGTCGTGGCGAGCAGCGACTGCTTGGCGCGCTCCACGGCGGGGGCGAGCCGCGCGAGCTGCGTCTCGGCCTTGCCGAGCAGCGGCCCGAGGCTCTCCGCGAACCGGTCGAGCTCCGCCTTGACGCGCGTCAGTTCGTCCTTCGCGCCGTCCAGCGCGCGCCGCGCCTGCGAGGCCGCCGCGCCGTCCAGCTCGTCGCGGTCGAGGTCCACGGCGTCGACGGCGGCGATGTACGTCCCGCTCGCCTCGTCGATCTTCCGGCCGAGCGCGGCGAAATCGGAGACCGCGCGCTGCCCGGCGGGGGTGTCGTCGACGGCCGAGATCGTCTCGATTGAGATGCGTAGATCGCGCTGCGCGGTGTCCAGCTCGTAGAAGGCGCTCGCGGCGGCGTCCTTCGCGGCCTGCGCCTCCGCGCGTCTGCTCTCGCCCCGCCCGCCACCGCCGAACCAGCGCCGCGAACCGGCCCCGCCCCCGGTGAGGGCGCCGGGCAGCGCGAGGAGGAGGGGGAGGGGGAGCAGGGCCAGCGCCACGACATCGCGCAGCGGGGACCGCGCCGGGCGGGCCGGGGAACGGGAGGGGCGGGCCGCGGGCCCTTCAGGAGCGGCACCCGGTCCGGGCCGCCGTGCCGCCCGCCCGGTGCACGACCGCCGAGGTGTCGCCGTCACAATCCCTCTCCCGTGCCGCGTCTCGCTTGCTCGTTTCATTCTCCCATCCAGGAGGACGAACGCGCGGGCCCAAAAGTTCGCGGAAGCGGGTGCCGGTTGTGACGGGTGGTGCGGCGGGGCCGTCAGCCCGCCGCGCGGATCGTGACGGAGCCGTCGACGCTGCGCGCCCGCACCTTGTGCGCGCCGTCCTCCGCACGGTCCACGGAGACGTGCGTACTCCCGTCCCTGACCTCGGTCCGCACGGCGTACCGGACCGAGCCCGGCACCTCCACGGTCGTCGAGCCGTCCTTGGAGTCCGTGTCGACGAGCGCGGGCGCGGTACGGGCCACGAGGTGGAGCGAGCCGTCCGTGCTCCGCATCCGCACGGTGCGCGAGCCGATCCCGCGCGCGTCGACGCTGCCGTCCGCAGTGCGCACGTCGAGCGGCCCCGAGACGTCCCGCACCGTGAGCGAGCCGTCGTCCACCCGCGCCGCGACCGCCGTCCGGAACCCCGAGACGCTGACCCCGCCGTCCTTGCCCCGCACCGTGAGCGCGAGCGCGCGCGGCACCTTCACCTCGTACCGCGCGTCGCAGTCGGCGACGACCCCCGCGCACGAGGTCCGCAACCGCAGCCGGTCGCCGTCGAGCCCCCATGTGGACGTCGGCCCCTTGCCCAGCACGACGTGGCCCGCGATCCGCCGCGTGACCTCGACCTTCTCGACGTCGGCCGCGACGACCCGGAGCCGCGCGCCGTCCACGTCGACCGTCAGCCGCTTCCCCTCGAAGGCCCAGGCCCGGTGCTCCGCCTTCGCCTCCGAGGCGTCCGCGCACCCGCCGAGCACCGCCACGAGCCCCGTCCCGAGCACCACCGCCACCACCGCACGCACCCGCCGCATGTTTCCCCCGTCCCCGCTCGCCGTCGTCACCCCCCGACGGTACGAGTCCGTGGGTCCTCCCCACGATGACGCGACCCCCCGCCCTCAGCCGGGGGTTTTCCCCACCGCACCCTGTCCCGGCCCCCGCTCGGGGCAAGGTAGGCTGTCGGCTCGACCCGGGCGCGTAGCTCAGGGGTAGAGCGTCGCCCTTACAAGGCGAATGTCGGCGGTTCGAAACCGTCCGCGCCCACCGGGAAGAGCTGGGGCGCCCCGCACGACCTGCCTGTTCAGGCGGGGGAGCGGGGCGCCCTTTCTCGCATATCCGCGCGGTCACTACATCCGCGCTACGTGCGCCCTACGTCCTCGATACGGGCGGCTGTCTCCTCAATCCCTCCTATGAGAACCCGGGTCGGACGCGAGGATCAGCCACCTCGCCGACCTCGCCGCCGCTCTCGACTGCGAGGTGCGCGACCTGCTGCCGTGAGCCCCCGGCCGACCGTGCGCTCCGGCCGGGGGCTGCGGCGTCCCGCCCCTGACGGGGGGCGTGGGGCGGGGAGTCGGAGGTCCTGCTACAGGGCGGGCTGACCGCTATCCGGGCAGGTGCTGCGGTCGCCCGGGGGCTGGTGGATGGTGGTGGGCTCGCCGGTCTGGGAGCCGACACTCTGCCCGCAGGCGGGGCAGTTGCCGTACCAGCGGCCGGGGTCGAAGTCGCGTCGTCGGGCACGTACAGGCATAGCGTCCTCCTGGAAGAGGTCGATGGATTCCTGTGGTGGTGCGTTTCCTCGTCGCGCGGCCGGGCCCTGGCCGGGCGGCGAAGCCTCAGAGGGCGCGGACGAAGGTCTTGGCGCCGTTGTGGTAGTCGATGGTGAGGCCGTAGTTCCCGGACCGTTCGCCCTCGCGGGTGGACCAGCGGGTGACCGCGGCGATCTGGGGGTTCTCGGCGGCGAGGAGGATTCCGGCGAGCCACTCCTCGGCGCCCGCGTCCCCGGCCGGCGCGGGGCCGGAGGCCGGGGTGCCCTCGACGGGCGCGGTCGGGGCGTCGAACTTCTCGCCCGGGGCGAGCTGCCCGATGAACTGCCAGCGCTCGTCCTTGCCACGGGTGATCGCGAGGCCGTAGGGGTGCGTCTTGTCCCCGGCATCGGCGAGGGTCTGCACGCGGGTGACGCCGGGCGCGTTCTTCGCGAGGTCGAGGGCGTAGTCCTGGAGCTGCTCGGGGCGCATGATCTCTTCCTCTTCTCGGGGCGGGGCGTCGGCAACCCTACCCAGGCACGGCATGTGCGGGGACGCTCGGGAGGCGGCGCGGCAGGCACGCGCGGCGCGGCGGGCAGCCCGCGTGCACCGAGGCGTCGGGCCGGGCCCCGGAGACGGCCTCTCGGGGTATCGCCCCGACCGCCTGGGCTGGCTCGAAGGGGAGGCCGCAGACTCACATGTGCTGGTGTGCGCGCGACGCCACCTCCTCGCCGCGCCCGAGGCGCCGGGCGGATCGCCAGGCCCGGTACAACGTGGCCGCTGCGGGGCATTCGTCGTCGCCGCCCCGGCAGCGCGCAGCACTCGGTCGCGTGGTCATTGACGGCGGCGAACGCGGACCTCTCCTTCTCGGACATGCTCCTCGCTTCTTCCTGGAGATCAGGCGGTACGTCTCGCGGCAGCGGCGGCAGGCGTAGAGGACGCCGCCGGGGTCGGTGGCGGGTTCGGGCGCCGGCTGGACGAGGACGATGTCGTCCCGCGAGGTCGCGGTGCCACGCGCACCAGGCGATGGTGCGGGCGCGCCTGGCGGTCATCGGTCCTCCCCGCCATAGCAGCAACGGGGGCAACCGCGCGGGAACCAGGCGGGCCCGTTGCGGGTGGCCCGGCGGGCGCCGAGGTCGACGTCGTCGATGCCGGGCCGGAGTGCCGTCTCGCACCACACGCACGCGGCGCCGCGCAGTTGCTCGGCCGTGAGCGTCTCGACGGCGGGGAGGAGGTCCTCGTTCGCGTGGGTACTCACCGGGCCGTCACCCCGGCCGGGCCGAACGCGGCGTCGAGCTGGGCCGCGGGTGTGAGTCGCCCGCTCCCGTCCGGGGGTTCGAGCCACAACCGCCCCTCGCTTCCGATGCCTTCGTGCGGGCAGTCGAGTACCCAGCCGCGTGGGTGGACGGTGAGCTGTTTGCGGTGGGAGAGGTTGTCCGCCTCGTCGGCCGGCACGAGTCACCAGGCCAGCGGTTCGCGGACGGAGGCGAGGACAGGGCCCAGCGCCCCCGAGGCGCGAAGGGCGCACATGGCATCGATCGACGGGTAGAGCGGCGCCTCGACGACCCGCCACGCGCCGGACGAGGGAACGGGCACGAGCCGGTCGTCGTGCGCCCATGTGCGGAGTGCCTGCTGCGGGTTCGCCATGGTGCGTGTGAGCCAGCGGCGCCCGATCTCACCTCGGATGACTGCCATGCCACGGACCGTAGGCGGCCGGGTTGTGCGCTCGCGCGGCGATTGCGTCGCATTGCGGACCGGGCGCGGGGGTTGTGCGGATTGCTGCTACGCGAGCCCCAAGGAGGCCCTGGCGCGCGCGATCAGGCGGTGTGCGTGAGGGCCTGACACGGCCGACTCGGCAGCCCAGGACCACGCCTTTTCGTAGAGCGCGATGCTGGCTTCGTCGGTCAGCCACAGCTCGGCTGCCATTGTCTCCACGATGACGAGGCGCTGATCGTAAATCCAGAAGCCGTGGGACGGAGTGCGCCGCAACCGTGCCGTCATGGGGACGATGCGGAGGTCCACAGTGTCCAGGCCGATAAGGGACACGAGCCGATCAAGCTGAGCGGCCATGACTTCGGGAGGGCAGGGCAAGGCGTGCAACGCCGCCTCCCACACCAGGAACTCGAAGCGCTTGCCTGGCTCGTAGAGGGCCTGTTGGCGTTGTACGCGGCTACGGACCGCCTCCTCCGTGTCCCGGGGGGTCCGGCGGAACTCTGCGCTGGCGGTGAAGAGGCAGCGCGCGTAGTCGGCGGTCTGCAGCAGCCCGGGGACGCGGACCATTTCGAGCGCCCTGAGCCGTCTGGTCTGCCGCGTCTCAGCCGTCCCCAGCTCTTGTCGGCTCCGATGCCCCGCTGCCACTTGCCGCTGCCACGATCGGACCTGCGAGGCCATGCCAGCGAGGAGCCCCACCAGTTCGGCGGTCGCTTCAGGCCGGCCGACCGCCTGCGCCCACGCTTCCAGGTCGGGCCGCGAGGCAGTCTGCCGCCCGTTTTCCAGCCGGGACACCTTTGACCGCTGCCATCCCAGCAGCTCCGCCACGCTCTTCCCGTCGAGTCCGGCCTCGGTGCGCAGCTCGCGGAGCCGCGCACCGAGGGCCACGCGGGCAGACTGAAAGTCATTGCTCACGCGCGGGACGGTACCTGGAGAATGAAGTCGCGGGTCGGGATCGCGTGCTTTGTCGCAAGGTCGCGGGCCCAGCACGCGGCAGCGACTTCGTTCGCGTCCTCGGAAAGCATCACGCCGAGGGTCACGTCGTCCTCGTCGAAGACGAAGCGTGCAAGCAGCCGTGAGTCGAAGAGCCAGAAGTCCTCGGCGGGAAGGCCGAGGCGCTCTGCATCGGCGCGCCAGAGGTTCCGAATGTCCTCGCCTGCTGCCACGTTACCGAGGCCGGTGGCGAGAAGGAATCGCTGTCCCTCGGTGGGTGGTGAGTCGATGAGACGCACCCGAGCGAATCTCTTGCCTGCGCTCGTGGCTGCGCGGACCGTTGCGTGCCAGGGGCGGTTCGGGTCGTATCCGAACTCGTCACCGGCAGAGAAGCGATCCCAGCTTGGGCTGGAGCGGTCGGAGGCGTAGCCCTTGCGTGTCTCCAGGCGCCACGCCTCCTCCTCGAATTCTTTGAACAGGTGAGCGGCATCCGAGAAGGGGATCAGCGACACGTCACTCCTTCGGCGCGTAGCGGGTAAGCAGTTCCCGGGGGACGACGACGAAGGTCTCGGAGTCCTTTACGTCGCGGAGTTGCTCCAAGTGCTCGGGGTCGGTGAGCCGGTCCCCCTGGACGACGATGTCGCCGGTTTCCTCGATCTCGTAGAGGGTGGGGCAGTCCCCGTCTTCGCTGGTGGTGCCGATGAACCGCAGCGTCATGTCTGCTTCCTCCATGTCGGCTGAACGTCCGCTCAGGATGCTCCGGAGCGAGCGGCGGTGGGGGGCGATTGCTGGGAATTGCGCCGATGATCGGTGGAACATCGAGACCGAGCAATGCCCGAGCAACAGAAAGCCCCCCGCGCGTGGCGGGGAGAGGGCGGGTTACTGGTGCCAGGGAGTCAGGTCCAGGTCGGCGGGCGGGGGTCCGGAGGCGGGCCGACCGGGGTGTCCGGGCCGACGCGTCCGCCCCAGCGCCACAGCTCGATCACGTAGCGCGTGAGGACGCGGCGCTGCGTGCGCTCGTCGCGCGGCTCGCGGTCCAGGCGCTCCGTGACGGCGGTGAAGTCCGACCGCCGGTTGTGTCGCGCGGGACTGGCTCCAGGGGAGCGGGCCCACAACGAGCGCGACGGCCGCAGCCGCTACGGCGCGGACCTGCGGGGGGTGCCCGAGGGCGAGCGAGGCACGAGCCCGCCCGGGAGCGCCGGACGGGGCTTGGCCCCGCGCACCGGCTCAGCTCCAGGCGCGGCCCTGCCCGGAGTGAAGCCCAAACGTCATGGCCGCCGCAGCCTGTGGTTTCCTCAGCAGTGGTCCCACCACCAGGAGATGCTCGGGTAGCGCAGGGGGCTGGTGTCGGTGGTCGACAGCGAGGGGGCCCAGCACTCGGGTGTCCTGATGACGTCTTCCAGAGCCGTGCGTGGTGCGGCTGTCGGGTTGTAGCGCGGCGCGCACAGGGTGACTTCGGTGTTGGCGACGATGAGCTGGCCGAGCCGGTCGATGAGGTACTGGAGAGGCGTCTCGGCCGTGGGCAGCAGGCGCTCGCGCAGGCGGAGGAAGAGAAGCATCAGGCGGTCGCGCGTCTCGATCGCCGCGGTGACGGCCTGGTCGAAGGAGAGCCGGCGGGTCGTTTGCAGGATGCCCAGGAAGTTCGGGGACGTCTGGCCTTCTGCTTTCTCCTTGTGGTAGGAGACGACGTCGTTCTCCACGGCGACAAGCAGAATGGCGCACCCGATCAGGGCCTGGACCGCCGGTGCGTTCCAGTCCTCGTCCTGGAGGGGGGCGGGGCCGCACATCTCGATCTCCGTCGCGAGCACGTACCCGCCGATGTCGTGGATGCGCAGGGCGAGGTATTCGTCTTCGTCGGGTTCGTCCAGGTGGATCTTGTGCACGCCGCTGGTGAGCACGGCCCTCATGCCGCCGCTCAGACGGGCCACCTGGGTCGGTGTGCACGCGGCGCGCAATTGCTCCATCACGTCATGTACTGCCGCGATGAAGGGACTTGCAGTCTCCGGTACCCGGTATCCGGGGGATTCCAACACGCGGGTGATCTGCCCCACGAGGCGGACGACGTCGCCGACCCGACTGCGGGCCTCCGGGTGATCGAGCACAGCGTCGTCGATGACGAGCGCCCACTCGGCCAGGCAGCCGATGGCGCGGATCACCGCCTTGTCGGTCTGTGAGGTGGAGTACCTTCCGAGGCACCAGGTCACGACGGTGCCGGGGACGTGGTGGGGTCCGGGGCTCAGTTCGGGAAACCCGTACGACTCTTTCCACGCCTGGACCTCGGCCATGACCTCCGTGGGGACGTGGGAGGGCGCCGACATCGGCAGAGGGTAGTGGAAGCGCGGCGTGCCTCCCCGCGGGGCCGGAATCACCGTCTGATCCGCTTCCGATGTGCTGCTCATGCTGCTCCTTCGTCGGTGGTCGATGGGGAGTCCTGAGGGCGAGGGACGGAGGGCGTTCCCGCGCGGTCGGCGGAGCGCGCGCCGCCCGACCGGACACCGGTCACGGGGCGCTGGGCGAGGAGTTCCGGCCGGCGGCTGCTGCCCGCTGGGCTTCGGGGGACGCGGCGTCGCGCGGGTCCGCCGTCGAAGGCCGGTGGTGACGGCTGGACCGGGGCAGGGCGTTGCGGGTGCGGTGGTGGAAAGCCAGGAGACCCAGGAACGTGGCGACGGCGCACCACAGCAGTTGCAGGGCGAGGTACGCCGGTGTGGAGGTGGTGGAGAAGGCGGCCGCGGTGGCGGACTGGACGGAGCCGTAGGTGGGCAGCAGGTGTGTCAGCGGGTTGTCGGCGCCGGAGCTGACGACGGGGTTCTGCAGGGCGACGTCGATGACGCTCGTCATCACCAGGGCGAACATGCCCTCGACCTCGCGGCGCAGCAGGGAGCCGAAGACCACGCCGAGGGCGCCGTACGTCAGCGCGGCGCAGAACAGGGCGGCGGCCAGCAGGAGGGGTTGTCTCGGTGTCCAGGCGAGGCACATGGCTTCGGTGGCGTAGGCGGCGAGGAGTGCGGAGGCCAGGACCAAGGAGGCCGCCTTGGCCAGGACGAGATGGGCGCGGGGGTAGCCGGCCATGGCCAGGCGCCGGTCGAATTGTCCGCCGGTGAAGGTGGCGGCGAACATCATGAACCCGGTGACCAGGGTGACGGCGTTGAGGGCCCCGGTGATCTGCGTCAGCTCGTTTCCGGCCGGCGCCAGCCGCTCTCCGGTGGACACCAGGCGGAACGGGGCCGCTTTGCCAGGGATGGTGAGGTAGACCAGGCTGACCCAGGTGGGAATGAAGAAGACGACCAGCAGCATGGCGAACCGGTTGCGGGCGTGCTCGATCAGGTCGTACCGGGTGGCCGTGGTGAACAGCTTCAGGCGTCTCCTCATGCCGCTGCCGCCGTCTCCAGGCGCAGTGTGCCCGCCTCCAGGCGCCACAGCTCGTCGAGCCGTTCGGTGTCGTAGGCCAGGTGGGAGACGACCAGGACGGAGCGACCGGCGTCGCGCAACTGGGCGGCCAGTTCCCAGAACCGCCGGTAGGTGTCCCAGTCGAACCCCTGGTACGGCTCGTCCAGCAGCAGGACCTGGGGATCGTGCATGAGCGCGAGCGTGAGGTTCAGCTTCTGCCGGGTCCCGCCGCTGAGCATCCCGGCCCGCACATCGGCGTACTGGGAGAACCGCAGGGCCTCCATGACCCTCTCGGCATGACACAGATCGTCAAGCGCGAAGGCCGTCTGGAAGAACTCCAGGTGCTGTCGGACGGTCAGGGCGTCGTTGAGGACCACATCCTGCGGGCAGTAGCCGAAACGTCCCCGGTGACACACCGCCCCACGATCCGCACGCAGTTCACCGGCGAGGATCTTCAGCAAGGTCGTCTTGCCCGCGCCGTTCTCGCCGACGATCCCGGCCAGCACACCAGGCCCGAGGTCCAAGTCGACACCCCGCAGGACCACCCGCCGACGGTAGGCGTGATGCACCCCCCTCACCTCCACCGCGCCGCCTCCCACCCATCCAGTGCTCCTGCCGCCATGTCATCGGGAAAACCGAGGCCAGGGGCACGGCCAAGCCCATAACCGCATCGTCAAACCGCTCGAAACGGTGAAACAGACACACCGGGTAACTCGATCCGTCGCGTGAGCGCCACTGTGTGGAGACCAGTTCTGCCACGAGGACCGGAAGGGGAGGGGCGGTTGAGGGCTGCGCTTCCGGCCAGGCGGCCAGGCGGCCAGGGGACCGGGCGAGCAACCGAAAGAGACGCCTCCCCGCCCTATTCGGGGCCGCTGAGGGGCTTTTCGCGGGCGGGGGGCGATGGCCAGGTACGGGGCGAGCGACTCGATTGCCTGTGGCCGGCGGGGCCTTGCCGAGCCTGAGGACCCGGCCGGGCCGGCAAGGGCCCCACCTGGACGGTGGTTCGGCGGGTGGGTCTTTCCCGCGTCGTCGCGGGTAGGCGCGGGGGTATGAGGCGGTTCTTGCGGTGGGTGTTGGCGGCGGTGGTGGTCGGAGGGGTCGTGGCCGTGGTGATGTCCGCGGTGACGGGGAAGTGGGGGTGGGACTTCGGGCTCCGGTGGGCCGTGGTCTCCCTCGTGTACGGGGGTGTGGCGCCCTTCGTGGGACGGCCCCGGCGACGGGTCGCGCGCTAGCCGACCTCCCCCCGGCGTGCCACCGGCCCGGCGGCGGAGGAAGGCTGCTCGGGGCGGGCGGGGCCGCCCCGTACTGTGACCCCCGCAGGCCCCCGCACCGCGCGGCCTACGCCCGCAGCTCCTTCAGCAGGTCCGGGTTGACGCGCGCCAGGATCGTCGCGATGTCCTTGGCCGGGACGGCTGCCCACAGGACGGAGCGGGCGGCGCGGTACTTGGCGGTCAGCCGTTCCGCCTGCGGCGGGGGGAGGTGAGCGGTCCGGTCGGCACGGCTGTTGTGGGCGTTGTCCGCGATCTTCACGAGGGCGGCGAGCGGGTCGGCCGCGATACGGCGGATCTTCTCCTCGTAGGCGAGGCCGGGGACGTTGGTCACGGCCTCGACGAGGGCGACGACCCGGTCGGGGACCCCCGCCGCGCGCAGCCGCTCGGCCGTCCGCTCGGTGTCCTCGATGATGTCGTGCAGCAGTCCGGCCCTCTGGAGGTCGGGGCCGAAGGGGGCGAGCCCGGCGGCCACGGCGCGGACGTGGGCGAGGTACGGCACGCCGATCTTGTCCACCTGCCCGGCATGGGCGAGGGCGGCGAGGGCATCGGCCTCGGCGACGGTCGTCATGGCGCCATTCTCGCCCGAAGGGGCGGGGGAGCGGGAGCTGTTGATCCCGGGAGGGGGTCGACGCGCTCCTCGTGTTCCGGGCCGCGCGGCTCCTCGGCTCCGTCGGCCGGGAGCGGCGGGCTCAGCGGCGCAGCTCGGTGAGGGCGAGGGCCATGAGTTCCGGGTCGAGGAGGCTCGCGTCGGCCAGCCGGGTGGGGGCCGCGTGGGCGTTGAAGAGCGTCTTGGTGAGGCGCAGCGCGGTGGGGGAACGGCGCAGCAGCGGCTTGGCCCAGGCGAGGACGGCGGCGTCCAGAGCGTTCTCCGGCACGACCCGCTGGAGGATCGACAGGCGCAGCGCCTCCTCGGCCTCGATCACACGGGCCGTCAGGACGAACTCGCGGACGCGGGCCGCGCCGGCCTCGTTGATGAGGCGGGGCAGGAGGCCGCCCCAGGCGACCGGCAGGCCGAGGGCCAGTTCGGGCAGGCGGAAGCTGGCGGTCTCGGCGCCGACACGCAGGTCGCAGGCGAGCGCGAGGGCGAATCCGGCGCCGATCGCGCGTCCCTGGACGCGGGCGATGGTCACGGCGGGTCCCGTGCTCAGCGCCTCGCACACACGGCGGGCCCGGGCGCCGGAGAGGCGTACGGCGCCCCCGGCCGGGTCGTCGGCCATGTGCGCGGAAAGTTCGTGGCGGTCGCCGCCGAGACAGAAATCGGGCCCGGCGCTGGTGAGGACGACGACCTTCGTCGCGCTGTCCTGGGCGTCGAGCACTTCGTGCAACTCGTCGAGCAGGGTGTCCGTGACGGCGTTGCCCTGCTCCTGCTCGCGCAGCTCCACGACGAGCAGGCCGCCCTCGCGGCGGGTGCGGAGGGTTTTGCGGTCGCTGTCCAGGGGGAGGTGGGAGAGCGGGGAAGGCGGTACGGGCGTGGCCGGTGGTGCTCCGGCGGGCTCCGGTCGGTCGGTCATATCTGGACGTCCAGGGAGACGAGTCGGCGGAAGACGAGGCGGGTGTCGTCGAAAACGGGCGGTGTGACCGCGCGCAAAGTGGGGAAACGTTGCAGCACTTGGTGGAGGAGCTCTTGGGCCTCCAGCCGGGCCAGACCGGCTCCCAGGCAGTAGTGCAGGCCGCCCCCGAAAGAGAGGTGACCGCCCCGGCGCAGCGGGTCGAAGGTGTCCGGGTCGGGGTTGCGGCGCGGATCGTGCGCGGCGGCCCCGTACATCACGTGGACCGTGGTGTCGCGCGGTACCGGGACCCCGGCGAGAACGAGATCCTCCGAAGCGACGCGGGAGTTGATCGCGATGGGCGGGTCGTAGCGCAGCGTCTCCTCGACCATGGACGGGATGTGCTCCGGGTGCGCGCCCAGCCAGGCGGCGCGGCCCGGGTCGGCGGTGGCGAGGTGGACCGTGTTGCCGAGGAGGACGGCGCTGGTCTCCAGCGAGGCGATGGTGACGAACATGGTGAGGTCGTAGATGACCTGGTCGGCGGCGGCCCGGTCGCCCTCGGACAAGGCGTCGAAGTGCGCGATCCACTGCGTGAGGGCGTCGTCGCCGGGCTGGGCGCGGCGCTCGCGGATGAGCCGGGTGAAGAACTCCCGCATCTCCAGGGTGGCCTGTTCGGAGACGGCGAGCTGCGTCCTGGTGGGCAGCAACTCCTGCGCGTAGACCTGGCGGTGGGTGAAATCGAGGAGGTGGGCATGGTCGGCGCGATCGATGCCGATCCACTCGCCGACCGAGCGGGCGGGCAACTGCTCGCCCACGATCCGCATGAAGTCGGCGTGCCCCTCGACCCTCATCTCGGCCTCCAGTTCGTCGAGGAGCGAGGAGACGAGCGTGGCGATCACGGGGCGCAGGGCTTCGACCGAGGCACGGTCGAAGGGGGTGCCGACGGCGCGGCGCTGGCAGGTGTGCGCCGGGGCGTTGAGCCGGGGGAGGGTGCGGGTCATCTCCCGGGTCGCGAGGTCGGCCCAGCGTTCCGGGTTGCTCTGGCGTTCCTGCCAGGCGAAATCGGTGGTCTGCCATTTCCTGCCGCGCAGGACCTCGTTGCAGGCGTCGAAGCCGACCACGAAATAGCCGCCCCAGGGTGCGGGGATGATGTCGCCGAGTTCGTGGAGGGCGGCCCAGACGGGGCGCGGGTTCGCTGTCCCCTCGGGGCTGCGAAGTCGCCGCAGCAGGGGGATGATGGCACGGCGGCTGACAGTGGGAGTGCCGGGGTGATGGCTCACGGCGTTCACGCATAGCTCCTTCGGCCAAGGCTGCCGTTACCGGCGAAAGTTACCCTTCCCGTCTGCATGTCATGCGCCACAGGGTGTTTCCTCTGTCACATGCGGTGGTTCTGGCCTCGAAAACACCGTGCGCGGTGCCTCTTTTTCTCTGCTTCTGTCGTGATTCGCTCCGGGTGCGACAGAGGTGCGGAGGGCCCTGTACGGGCCCTCCGCACCTCGAAACGCGCACTTCGAAGTCGGCCTGAATTATCACCAGGTGATGATCAGTCACGCACGCCGGGGTCCCGGTGGACCCGAGGGGAGGTCAGGCGCGGAAGACGTCGAGGAACGCCGACCAGAAGCCCTTCTTGCGGGCTGGTTCGGCCGCACCCGCCGTGCCGCCCGCGCCCCGCGCGCCGCCGGAGGGGGGCTGCCGCTCCTCGCCGGGTGCCGGCTGGGGGCGGTGGGAGGCCATGCGGGTGGCCGGAGAAGGGCTGAAATTCACCGGCAGGGAGACCAGGGCACGGTGGAAGGGGCCGGGACGCCAGCGCAGTTCGTGCTCGGGCACGGCGAGCGCGAGGTCGGGCAGCGCGTTGAGCAGCCGCTCGATGGCGGCGCTCGCGATGACCTGGGCGGGGTCCTTGGCGGGGCAGGCGTGCGGGCCCGCGCCCCAGGCGAGGTGCGCTCCCTTGCTCTGGTTGCCGCGCGCCTCGGCGAGCCGGGGGTCGCCGTTGGCGCCCGCGAAGGAGATGAGGACGGGGGTGTTCGCCTCGGCGATGTGCCCGCCGAAGTCCACGTCCTGCACGGGGTAGTGGGCCGCGTAGTTGGCGATCGGGGAGGCGTTCCACAGCACGTGGTCCATCGCCTCCTCGATCTGCGGCCCGGAGTCGTGGTCGCCCGAGGAGGAGAGCATGAGCAGCAGCGTGTTGCCGATGAGGTTGCGCTCCGGCTCGACACCGGCGCCCATCATCATGACGAGCTGGTCGTTCAGCTCGGCGTCGGTGAGCCCGGCCGGGTGCTGGATGAGCCAGGACGTGATGTCGTCACCGGGCTGGCGCCGCTTGAGCGCGATCAGCTCCATGAGGCACGCCGTCAGTTCCTCGTTGGCGCGCAGCGGGTCGCGGCCGTCGAAGATGGCCGACATCGACGAGGTGAGGGTGTCGCCGATACCGGCGGGGCAGCCGAAGAGCTTGTTGAAGAGCAGCAGCGGCAGCAGCTTGGCGTAGTCGGCGAGCAGATCCGCCCGGCCCCGCTCGCTGAACTGGTCCAGGAGGTGGTCCGCGATGGGCTCCACATCGCGGCGTATCCGGCTCATGTTGAGCTTGGCGAGGCTGTCGGTGACCGCCTTGCGCAGGCGCAGGTGCGTGGAGCCGTCACTGAACATCGTGTTGGGCCGGTAGCCCAGCATCGGCAGCAGCGGGTTGTCGGCGGCGACGCGCCCCTCGACGAGATCCCGCCAGCGGCGCGAGTCGCGCACGAACAGTTCCGTGTTGCGCAGCACCTGGAGAGCCGTGCCGTGGTCGACGACGAGTGTGCCCTCGATCCCGGGGGCCAGCTCGACGGCCCCGGCGGCGCCTTCGGCGCGCAGCTTGTCGTACACCCGGTGGGGGTCGGCGGCGAAGGCCGCGTCGTGCAGGGGGCATCCGCCGCCGGTCGGGGCGGACGCGCGATGAGCGTTCATCGGACTTCCTTCATGAACCGGGAGGGGGCTCCCGGGGAGCGAGGGGAAGCGGCCGGGGGAGGGCCGCGTGGACGAGGGAGCGGAAGGGGGTGGCGGTGCGCCTGCCGGAAGGAGAGCCGCCGCCGGGCCCGTGGGCGCCGGGTCCGTACGCGCGAAGGCCGCGTCCCCCGCCGTACGGGACGGTGCGGCCCGTACGGCGGGGAACGCGGTCAGGCCGCGTGTTCGAGCAGGTGGCGGACGAGTGCGATGAGCGCCTGCGCCGAGGAGCGCTGATCGCGCGCGTCGCAGACGACCACCGGGGTGTCCGGGAGCAGGTCGAGCGCCTCGCGTACCTCCTCCGTGCTGTAGGAGTGGCCGGCGTCGAAGGCGTTGACGGCGACCGCGTACTCCAGGCCGTAGCTCTCCAGCAGGTCGATGACCGGGAAGGTCTGCTCCAGGCGCGAGGGGTCGACGAGCAGCAGCGCGCCGAGGGCGCCGCGCGCCATGTCCTCCCACAGCTGCATGAAGCGCTGCTGGCCCGGCGTCCCGAAGAGGTAGAGGACGAGGTCCTCGCTCAGGGTGAGCCGCCCGAAGTCGAGCGCGACGGTCGTCGTGCTCTTGTCACCCGTGCCGCGCAGGTCGTCCACGTCGACCGAGGCGCGGGTCATGCGCTCCTCGGTACGCAGCGGAGTGATCTCCGAGAGCGAACCGATGAGGGTCGTCTTCCCTACGGCGAAGTGCCCGACCACCAGGATCTTCGCGGCGTTGGTCACCGCGCTGGGAACGTAGATGGAGCGCGGCGCGACCTCAGCCGATGAGGGATTGGAGTCCATTGAGAACCTTCTCCAGAGTCGCTCTGTCAACGTGCTGGGCCCGGGGCGGTTCGGCTCGGCGCATGAGGTGCCCTTGTCGCGCGAGGTCGGTGAGGAGCAACCGCACGACGCCGACGGGGAGCCCGAGGTGGCCCGACACCTCGGCGACGGAGAGGTAGCCCCCGCCGCACAGGTCCCAGATCGCGCGGGTCTCGGGACTGGCACCGAGCGGCAGGGTCCGGTCGGGCGCCAGCGTCACCAGGGTGTGCAGCGCCAGGTCCTCGGGGGAGGGCAGTTCCCTGCCGCCGGTGATGACGTACGAGCGGACGAAGTCGCTCGTGACGGAAGCCTCCTCGTCGGGGGCCGTCATACGCCGACACCGTTGTCCGTGCGCGGGGCGATGCTCATCGCCTTCGCGAGCGCCGTCACTGTCTTCTGCATCCGGAAGGACACGGCCTCCATGTCGACGTCGACCGCGGCCGACACGGCGAGGTAGGCGCCCGAGCCCGCGGCGATGAGGAAGATCCAGCCGCCGTCGTACTCCAGCAGCGTCTGCTTCCAGAAGCCGTTGCCCGCGCCGACGAAGGGCGCGACGGCGCGACTGAGCGACTGCATGGAACTCATCGCGGCCGCGTTGGTCTCCGCGTCGTCGCGGGATATCTCGTCGGAGCGCTGGAGCAGCAGCCCGTCACCCGAGACAAGGATCGCGTGGCGTGCGCCGCGCACTTCCAGCACGTCGTTCAGCACCCATGACAGGTCGGTGTTCACGGCTGATCTGGTCCTTCCAAGGAGGTCGTGCTCCGCCCGAGCTGGGTGCCCCGTGCGAAGGCACCGAGGCGGGAAGCGGTCACTTCGCTGGACTGTCCCGGTGCCATCGCCTCACCCGCGGCGGGCTCGGGGACGACCGAGATGGCGCGCTGGCGGCGGCTGCGCTTGGGGAGCCCGCCGGAGGTGCGGCCCACGATGTGCGAGGGGCCGACCGGTACGGGGGCGAGGCGCTGGGGGGCCTCCTCGCCCTGCGCGGGGTCCTGCCGGACGGGCTCGGCGGGGGCCGCCGACTGGGCGCTGAGGAGCTCTTCCGGTACGCGGATCACGGCACGCACGCCTCCGTAGGGGGATACCGAACCGACCGAGACCGCGAAGCCGTAGCGGGTCGCGAGCATCCCGCACACCGCGAAGCCGAAGCGGGGCGGGTCGCCGAGCTTGGTGATGTCGACGGTTTCCTGGGCCGAGAGCAGCGACGCCGCCCGGTCCTTCGTCTCCTGGTCCATGCCGAGGCCCGCGTCGTCGACGATGAAGCAGATGCCGGTGGGCACGGTCTGGATGTTCACCTCGACCGGGGTGCCCGGGGCGCTGTACGCCGTCGCGTTGTCGAGCAGCTCGGCGAGCACGACGGCGAGCGGTTCGACCGCCTTGCTCACGACCTGGGCGCTGACCTGGGCGTGCACGCTGACCCGGCCGAAGCCCTTGATGCGGCCCTGGGCGCTGCGTGCGACGTCGTAGACGTTCGCGGGGGCCTGGCGGCGGCCGAGCCAGCCGCCGCACAGCACCGAGATGCCCTTGGCACGGCGCCCGATCTGGCTGCCCGTGTGGTCCACCGACATGAGGTCGGCGAGCATCTCGGAGTCGTCGCCGTACTTCTGGAGCAGCCCGTCGAGCAGGAGCTGCTGCTCCTCGGCGAGGGACTGGAGCGTCCCCATCGCCGATTTCAGCACGGCCTTGGTCGAGGACTCGGCGTCCGCGCGGACATCCGCGAGTTCGCCGTGGTGCCGGTCGGCCAGTGAGGCGGCTCTCGCCTCCAGGTGCGCGAGGTCACCCCTGGCCCGGCCGAGTCCCGCCTCCAACTCGGCCTTCGCCTTCCTGAGTGAGAGGTTGGTCCTTCGCGCCCGCAGCACGGCGAACACCGCGACCACGAGCACTACCAGCGAGAACCACAGCAGCGGATCTCGGAAAAATGAAGTCATGAGACTCTCTTCAACTCGCACCGCGCGAGGACGGGGACGGGTCCTCCGGGGCACCGCGCGGGGTCGTGCGTCGTGGCGGGTGGCGCGGAGCCGCCTGGCGTATCCGTCCCGCGCCCTTGGGCGATGGGGCCTTTGAGACTGTCCCCCGCACGCGCATGACGCGTCATCAGCCTACTGAAAGTCCAATGATCGTATCAGTCGGTACTTGTGGCATCGGACGGTTGGCCGCATCAGGATGCGATTCTCACCTCATCTGCACCAGTCCGGGGTGTCCGGCGGTAACAGGGCTGGCGAGGTGGGGAGTTGAGAGGGTGCGGGTCAAGGGTGGGGGTGTGGAGGTTGGGGAGGTATGGGGGAGGTCGCGAGGAGGTCCGGTCTCCCGGTGAGGGGGCGTGAGGAGGCGGTCCCCGGGGTGGCAGGGCCGTGAGGGGGCAGCCCTCCTGTGGGGCCGAGTCGCGAGGGGTCAGCCCTCCGGTGGGGCCGGGGGCTGGGCGGCGGGACCCTCCGGCGCGGCGGGTCGTGGCGCCGGTGGCGGTGCCACGTGCTTGAGGCGGCTGCGGGCCTCGACGCGGCGCTCCTCGGCGACCTCGGCCCAGTAGGGGTGAGAGGTCACGAAGACGGTCAGCTCGAACTCGCGGGCGCGCAGCTTGCTGACGAGCGCCTGGTCCTCGGCGCCCCAGCCCGGGGAGGCGGGCCGCTCCACGCGGCGCCACCCGTTGTCGTCGCTGAAGCCGTCGTGCGGTGCCACGGACCAGGGCAGCCGCTTCAGCAGCTCGCGCAGCTCCGCCCGCACCTGGTGCAGTTCCTCCTGGCCGGCGCGGAGGTCGTCGGGGAAGTCTCGGGTCTCTGCCACGCTCCGAATGGTACGCCTGTTCGATTTTCTGAAGCGAACGCGGCGGGTGGTGCGGGCGGGGATTCATTCGAACGTGTGAACAGGTGGTGCGGGATGACGCGCGAGGCACACCGCCACGACGGTGCCGACCCGCGCCGGGAAGCGCCCGGTCCCGCGTTCGCGCCGCATGTCGCGCACCGGCACGGCAGGGTGGGGGCATGTGCCGCAACATCAGGACCCTGCGCCCGCCCGCCCAGCCCGCCTGGGCGACCGGGGAAGAGATCCACGGGGCCGCGCTCCAGTACGTCCGCAAGGTGTCCGGCTTCCGCGTCCCGGCCGCGCACAACCGCGAGGTGTTCGAACGCGCGGTGGCGGAGGTGGCCCGGGCGACGGCGGAGCTGATGGCGGGGCTGGAGGTGAGGGGCCAGGGCTGAGCGGTCCCGGTTCAGCGGGCGCGGACTCAGCCCGGGTGGACCTTCGTGTCGCCGTTCCCCGTGCGCGGCGTGAGGAGGTGGTCCGGGGCCGCCGAGGGGTCCGGCAGGTCGTGCACGGTGCGTCCGCCGCACGCCGTGGCGCGCAGCGCGTACGGCGGCGGGTCGGCGGGGAGGGTGACACGCGCGCCGAACCGTCGCGCGTCGTGCCGCTCGGACGCGGGGCGGGGCTGGCCGTACGGAGGCCGAGGCCGCCGCTGACGGTCCCGGCCTCCACGCGTCGCGAGCCCGTGACCCGCACCGCACCGTTGCGGGTCACGAGCCGCTGGGGCCCGCGGGCGTCGCCCGTGTCCCGCACGACGACGTCCCCCTTGCCCGTGCTGCGCGGCGGGGGGCCCCGTACGTCCGGGAGCTCCACCCCGGCGTTCCGGCGCTCCCACCGTCACGGCGGTCGCGCACGGACCCCCGGACCCAGGCGCCGCCTACGGCCAGGCCGCCCGGGCTTGCTCCCGGCTCGGCGGTCGCAAGCGGTGATACGCGGCATCCGTGGTCAAAGCCGGAGGAGTGCCGACGGAGCGGAACGTCGTCCGGCCGCGCGGGCGCCCAGCCGGACGTCGGCTTCCTGGGTCACCACCGCGTGCCGTCGGGACGGAATGCGGCCAGGTGGCGGATGATCTCCGCCTCGTCACCGCCGGGAACGCGTGCGGCGAGATATCCGTCGGGGCGGATCAGGAAGAGCTCGTTGGGGGTCGCCTGGTACTGGCGCTGGAACGCGCCCGCGCTGTCGTGGATCGCCCCTTCGGCGGGCGACGCGGTGATGCGGTGCACGTGCAGGTGTGCGGGCTTCGCGCCGTCGAGTGCGAGCGGCCGCGCGTGCTCGAACGCCAGCAGGGTCCAGTGGGGTCCCCGGAGCAGGTCGAACAGGGTTCCCGCGAAGCCGTGACCCTCCAGGTCCGCGGCCTCCGGTGCGCGGTCTCCGGGCAGGACCCTCGCGTCGGCGTTCTGGGGGGAGCGCAGGGTGAGCGGGCTGTCCGGGTACCCGATGGGGAGACCGGTGGTGATGTCGTCGGCGATGCTGCCGAGTGCGGAGGAGAGTCCCGCGTCGCTGGGCCCGGTGACGGTCCGCAGGGTGGCTCGCATCTTCCGGGTGCTGTCCTCGAGGACGGCGCGGGCCACCGGGATCCGCTCCGAGCCGTAGGTGTCGAGAAGCGTGTCGTGCGCGCCGCGAAGTACGGCCGCGAGCTTCCACCCGAGGTTGTAGGCGTCTTGGATGCCGGTCGCCATGCCCTGCCCGCCCGCCGGGGAATGCACGTGGGCGGCGTCGCCGGCCACGAATATCCTGCCCCGCCGGTAGTGCTCGACCATGCGGACGTTGACCCGGTACACCGACAGCCAGGTCGCGCTCGTGAGGGTCACGGTGCCCTTGCCCGCCCGTTCGTCGAGCATCGCCTGGTAGAGCTCCAGCGAGGGGTCCTCCGGCTCCTCCTCCGGGCGGATCGGGCTCTGGAACTGCCACAGGTCCGACCCGGGCAGCGGCGTCAGGCCGATCATCCCGCGCTCGGAGGTCCAGATGTGCAGGTGGTCGCGGTCGATGCTCGTGGTCGTGACATCGCCGAGGTACCAGCGCTGCTTCTCATAGGTCTCACCCACGAGCGGCAGCCCGGCGATCTTGCGCATACTGCTTTTGCCGCCGTCCGCGGCGACGACGTAGCGGGCGCGTACGAGCTGTTCGCCACCCGGCGTGGAGACCGCGACGGTGACTCCGTCCGCGTCCTGCTCGGCGCCTGTGGCGCGGGCGCCGTACTCCACCGCGCCACCGAGGGACGCGAGCCGGTGGCGCAGCGCGGCCTCGACATCGAACTGACCGACCCACACCGGGTCGGGATACGGCGTGGAGAAGCTCTCACCGGCCCGGGCGGGCAGGCTGGGCTTGTCGACGACGGCACCGGACGGCTCGTGGAACCGGGTCGGCAGATCGATCACCCCGCGTGCGGTGACGAACGGCGCGGCGCCGAGATCGTCGAGTACCTCCAGGGCGCGCGGCTGGATCGCCTTCGCCTTCGACGCGCGGTTCGCTTCGTGCGACTGCTCGATGATCCGGCACGTGACGCCGCTCCGGGCGAGATCGACTGCCAGAGTGAGGCCCGTCGGCCCGGCGCCGATGATGAGGACGTCGGTGGTGGCCTTGCTGTGCATGGGAATGCTCCTTACGCCCGTCGAGCTAAGTAAACTACACCGTACAGTGTGATTAGCGCGTGTCCAGGAAATGAGAACCGATGACGAACGTCGACCAGCAGCCACCCGTCCGCCGCGGGCGTTCCCCGAAGAAGCGGGCGGCGATCTTGAGTGCCGCTGAGGCACTGTTCATCGCTGAGGGGTACGAAAGCGCGAGTGTGGACGCGATCGCGGAGCGGGCCGGGGTGTCGAAGCGGACCGTGTACGACCACTTCGGCGGCAAGGAGAACTTGTTCTCCGCCGTCACGGCGCAGGTGTCCTCAACCCTGTTCGAAGGGGTACGCCGTGCCGTCCAGGAGGAGCTGCCCGACGGATGTGACCCCGGCCCGTCCTTGCTGGCGTTCGCGCGGCGCGTCTCGACCGTGACGTTCGGGTCCTCGCATTACGTGCTGTACAGGAAGCTCCTCGCGGCGGCAGGACCTCTCCAATGGCGTTTGACCGAGGAGCTGGACGACCCCGCCGAGCTGCTCGAGGAGCGCATCACCGCCTTCGGCGCCACCGGTGCCCTGCGCGTGCCGAACCCGCGCCGCGCGACCGGCCATTTCGTCGCGCTCACGCTCCTTCTCGCCCTGGAGGCTCTCGACAGGCAGCAGGATGCCGATGCCATCGACGAACTCCTCATCGACGGCGTCGAAGCATTCCTGCGCGCTTACGTGCCCTCTCCGGAGGGGGGACGGTCGTACACCGGAGCGTCCCGCTGACCGGGTCCTCCACGCATGGGCTCGACAACCGGGCCGTGGTGCGCCCGCGGGCGGCAACGGCCGGGGAGCGCGTCCGCGTCGCGTGCACAGGGCGCGGCAGTCATCGGCCCCCGCGCGCCCGGCGACGCGGTGCCGACGCCGCCGACCCGCGTCACTTCGCTCGTCACGGTGGGCGGCGCGGCCCTTGCCATGTTCCTCACGGACTTGTTCGCACAGGTGACCGTGCACGCCGGGGCCCCTCGGACGCGGGCTCAAGCCTTGCGGCGTCGCGCCCTTCGGTCGCGGCTCGTCCGGTCAGCTCTGCGGCGCGTTCCGGCCCGCGTGCGGGACGGGGGCGGAGGGGGCCGGGCGGCGCATGAGGAAGGCCGCCCCCGTGCCGGCGCCGAAGAGGGCCGCCACCGAGATCGCCGTACCGAACCAGTTGGCGCCGAGCCACTGGCCGCCGAAGTAGCCGAGGGCCACGCTGTAGGCGGCCCAGGCGACGCCCGCGACCGCCGACCACGGCAGGAAGTCGCGGGTACGGCGGTGCGCGGCGCCCGCGACGAGGGAGACGACCGAGCGGCCGGCGGGGGCGAAGCGGGCGAGGACGACAAGAGCCCCGCCGCCGCGCGCGAGTGCCCAGCCGAGCCGCTGTTGCGCGGTGCTGAGTTTGCGCGAGCGCGCGATGGCCCGGTCCAGGCGCGCACCACCGCGCAACGCGAGCCGGAAGGCCAGCAGGTCCCCGAGCACGGAGGCCACCGCCGCGCAGGCGGCGAGCAGGACGACGTGCGGGATCTGGCTCACGTGCGGGGTCGCCGAAGCCGTCGCGGCGGCCGCCGTCGCCGCCGTCACGACGAGGACACCGCTGGGCAGCACGGGGAGGAAGACGTCGAGCGCGACCGAGAGCGCGATGACCGCGTACATCCACGGGCTGCCGGTCAGCGGCCCCAGGCTCTCGAACACCGAAAACTCCCGGTCATGGACAGCGCCACGCTGTCGCACGGGAGGCGGCAAGGGCGATCGGATCTCAGCCGTACAGCGTACGCGGACTGATCACGAGGGGCTTTGCCGGGGGTGCGCTTGTAGGGCATCTCACGTTCACCCACGTGCCCCGCCCGAGCGGCGCCCGGCCGCCCCGTCCCGTACGAGTGAAGACACCCAAGGTAATCGAACGGGGACCGAGCGCGAGGAGCAGCAGATGGTGTCAGGAAGGGTCGCCGGGGCCGTCGCCGCGGCCGTGCTGGCGGCGGCCGGGGCGAGTGGCCAGGCCGTCGCCGTACCGACAGGGCCGGGCGCCCGACCGGAGCCGCCCCGGCCGGTTGCGGACCGCGAGGTGGTGGGCGCGCCCGCGCACGGCCCGCTCCCCGCCTCCTACCTGCGCCCGGCCGCGCCCCCGGCCAGGCCCGCGCTGCGCCCGCTGCCGCGCCCCGCCGCCGACACCTCGGTGCGCCCCGTGACGCCGCGGGTACGGGCCGGGTCGGCGCCCGCCGGCACCCTCGGCACCCCGGCGGGTCCGCGCCCCGCCGCGACCTACCAACTGGTCGTCGGCTCGCGCTTCTCCGCCGTGCCGAAGGCGCTCGCGCCCGCCGCGGACCTCCCGAAGGCGCTCACCTACAAGCCCTCGCTCGTCCCCGCGGGGGCGGGCGTCCAGGTCGAGCAGCGCACCGACGGCGAGGGCACCCGCGTCACGCTGCGGGTCACCGGCCTCCCGGCCGGTCACCGCTACGCGGCGCACGTGCACACCGGCGTCTGCGGCGCCGAGCCGGCCGCCGCCGGGGGGCACTACCAGCACGAGAAGGACCCGGTGTCGCCATCGGCCGACCCGGCCTACGCGAACGCGAGCAACGAGGTCTGGCTCGACGTCACCACCGACGCCCGCGGCGACGGCACCGCGTCCGCCACCCACCCGTGGGGCTTCCGCCCCGGCGGGGCCCGGTCGGTCGTCCTCCACGAGGCGTCGGTCGCGACCGAACGGGCCGCCTGCGTCTCCGTGCCCTTCCGGGGGCGCTGAAAGCGTCCGGCGGGCGGTGCGCCGGGGTTTCGGGTCGCCCACCGCTCACGCGCGGTGCAGCCTCGTGCGCGTCACCTCGCGCAGGGCGGCGCGTCCCTCTCGCACCACCGCCTTCTCCAGGGTCAGCTCGGCCGTCCTGCCGCGCAGGTCGAGCGTCATGAGCTGATTGCCGAACCACGGCCCGCCGTCGCGCCGCCAGCGCACGGCGGGCCGTGGCACGCGCCCGTGCCGCGCGAAGACCCGGCCGAGCGCGCGCCCCACGCCCGTCCAGCCGAAACGGAAACCGAAGCGCATCGCGAGCGGCACCGAGTTGTGCACGGGGGAGCACGTGAGCTGGTAGACCGGGCTGCCCGCCACCGCCTCGTCCTCGCGCGGCCATTCCACGCCGTCCTCGCGCGGCCACCGGGCCTCGGCGACGTAGGCGTGGTGCACGTCGCCCGACAGGACGCTCACCGTCGCGGGCGCCTCGGGCCCCTGCCGTACCTCCGCGATCAGCTCCGCGAGCGCGTCGAAGGACCGGGGGAAGGCCGCCCAGTGCTCCAGGTCGGCGGCGCGCCGCAGGTACTCGCCGCGCCCCGCCCAGCGCGCCCCCCGTTCCCCGCCGCACAGCGCCGAGTCCCAGCTCTCCAGGTCGTGGATCAGATGCGGGAGGAGCCAGGGCAGCGAGGTGCCGAGCAGGAGATGGTCGTACGCGCCCCGGTCCTCGCGCACCTGCGCCCGCAGCCAGTCCTCCTCGCGGCGGTCGATCATCGCGCGCCGGTCCTCCGCCAGGACCCGTGCGGCCCGCGAGTCGATCATGAGGAGCCGGGTGCGGCCGAGATCGCGGCGGTAGCTCCAGCGCACGGTAGCCGGGTCGGTGTCCGCGCGCTCGGCGAAGGCGCGGAGCGCCTCGGTGCCGTCGCGGCCGGGGGCCGAACGGATCGCGGCGAGGAGCGGGTCGGCCGCGAGTTCCGCGGGCGAGAGGTTGCCGAGGTGCTGATGGACCCAGTACGACATCAGGCCGCTGAGGATGCGTTCGCGCCACCAGTCCGTCGCGCGCATCTCCGCGACCCACTTGTCGCTCGTGTTCCAGTCGTCGATCACGTCGTGGTCGTCGAAGATCATGACGCTCGGGACGGTCGAGAGCAGCCAGCGGATCTCCGGGTCGCCCCAGGACTCGGCGTAGAGCCGGGTGTACTCGGTGTAGTCGGCGACCTGCGCCCCGGGCGGGCTGTCCAGGTCGCGCCGCCGCCCCATCCACTCGCGCGTCGCGGGGGAGACCTCGTCCGCGTACACCTGGTCGCCGAGCAGGACGAGCAGTCCGGGCCGCTCGCTCGCGGGCTCCCCGGCGAGCCGCAGGGCGAGGGTGTCGAGGGCGTCGGGGCCCACCGGGTCCTTCTCGTCCGCCGGGGGAGCCGCCCAGCGGCAGGACCCGAAGGAGACCCGGACCGGCGCCGTCGCGTCCTCGCTCAGGGTGCGGATCTCGGAGGGCGGGAACGCCGGGTCCTCCTCGGGCCACACGCGCGCCTCGCTGCCGCCGCCCTCCGCCTCGACCGTCACCTCGTAGGGCAGCACGGCGCCGGAGGGGAGGCCGTCGAGGACGACGAGGGCGTAGTGGTGCCCGGCCACGCGGAAGGTGGCGGCCTCACCGGCGAAGGAGGCGGAGGCGGACGGGCTCGCGACGGGGGAGGCCGCGTCCCCCGCGCCCGCACCGCCTTCCGCGTCCTCCCGGGCCGTCGCGCGCACCCGTACCGTGCACGCCTCGTCCGTCTCGGCCCAGACGGTCGCCGACCTCGCGTCCACGTACCGCAGCACCGGACCCAGCAGCAGTTTCGCCATCCCCGCCCGCCCTCCACGTTCGTCGTCGCCCCGCGCCCCCGCGCTTACCCGCTCCTTCGAACGGGACGCGTGGCCCTCGCACGGAACCACTACGGAGAACGGCGGGCGGGGCGGGAACGGTTCCCGCCGCCGGGGCGTCCGGCGGCGGAAGAGCGGTGCGCGCCGCCTCCCCCGGCCCCGCTTCAGCAGCCGTTCAGCACCCCCTGCAACGCCGACTTCTCCGCCGTGTCGACATCGAGGTCGTAGTAGTGCTTCACCTGGACCCACATGCGCGCGTACACGCAGCCGTACGAGGCGAGCGGGGGCATCCAGGTGGCGGGGTCCTTGTCGCCCTTCGACTGGTTGACGTTGTCCGTGACGGCGACGAGCTGGGGGCGCGTGAGGTCGTTGGCGAGGGCCTGGCGCTGCGCGGTGGTCCAGGAACTCGCGCCGGAGCGCCACGCCTCGGCGAGCGGGACGACGTGGTCGATGTCCACGTCCGAGGCCGCCGTCCAGGTGGCGCCGTCGTAGGGGGACTTCCAGGTGCCGGAGGTCGCGGAACAGCTGGAGTTCTGCTCGACGTTCGTGCCGTCACGTTTCAGCACGACCTCGCGGGTGTCGCACGTGCCGGACTGCGTGATCCAGTGCGGGAACTTGTCGCGGCTGTAGCCGCTCATCGAGCCCTGCGCGGCGACCGTCAGCTGGGAGAGGTAACTCCGGGCCGTGGACGCGGCGATGGGGGTGGGCGGGGCGGCCTGCGCGGGCGGCCCCGCGAGGACGGAGGCGGTGGTGAGCGCGGCGGTCAGGGCGCCGAGCGCGCCGAGCAGGCGGCGGGGGCGGCGGGGGACCGGGCGGTCGTGACGCGCGTAGAGCGGGAACGAACTGTCCTGGCGTGAGGGCACGTCGACTCCTCGGTGTGGGGGTGGGTCCGTCTTCAGGCTGGCGGCCCGGGGTTTCCGTGGGGTGGGCGCCAGGTAACAGCGTGGCGTCATGCGCACGTCACTACAAGGGTGGTGAGCGACCGTCGGTCGTGCGCGGGCGTGCGGATGCCGCGCGCGGGACGGGGGAGTTGTGCGGGCTTGGTGTGGGCACGCGGAAGGCGCTTGCCGTACGGGCCGGGGCGGGCGAGAGGCGCCCGGCGCCGTCCGCCGCGCGAGATCCCGCCCCCGTCACCGCGAACTCCCGTCCCCCACGCCCCTCGCCGGTGCGTCCGCACTCCCCGGGACCCGGTACCTTCGGTGGCCGGGTGCAGGGGTGGGCCGGTGCCGGTCCGGAGGGTGTCGCGGGAGGCGGGAAGCGTGTTCGATCTCGGGGTGGCCGCGCTGGCCTTCGGGGTGGTCGCGCTCGCCGAGTTGCCGGACAAGACGGCGCTCGCCGGGCTCGTCCTCGGCACCCGGTACCGCGCCTCGTACGTCTACGCCGGGATGGCCGCCGCCTTCCTGCTCCACGTCGTCCTCGCCATCGCGGCGGGCAGCGTGCTGACCCTGCTGCCCACGCGGCTGCTGCGCGCCCTCACCGGCGTGCTCTTCCTCGCGGGGGCCGCGTTCCTGCTGCTCCAGCGACCGCCCGACGAGGCGGCCGTCGCCAGGGCGCGCGAGCCCGGCGGGCAGAGCTTCTGGCCGGTGGCGGGGGCCGGGTTCTCCTTCATCCTCGCCGCCGAGTTCGGCGACCTCACGCAGATCGTGACCGCGAACCTCGCCGCCCGCTACGCCGGTCAGCCGCTCTCGGTCGGGGCCGGCTCCGTCGCCGCGCTGTGGGCGGTCGGGGCGCTCGTCGTGCTCGGCGGACGCGGGCTCATACGGAAGGTGCCGCTCGGCCTGGTCACGAAGGCCGCCGTGCTCGTGATGCTCGCCCTCGGCGCGCTCAGCCTCTTCGAGGCCGTCGCCTGAGCCGGGACGGGTGGTGGGACGCGCGGCGGAGACTGGAACGCGCGGCGGGTGCGGGACGCGCGGCGGGGGCAGGGATGCGCGGCAGGGGCGGTGTGGCGCTTCCCCGGCCCGTTTTGTATCGTGACCGAACAAAGTGGTTCCGCCCACACACCCTGACCTGGTGGGCGGGACCACTCTTGTTCTCCGCCCGTGTTCCCCGCGCCCGTGAGGTGTGACATGCCGCGTACCGAGTTGCACGTCAAGGCCCTGCTCATCGACATGGACGGCACGCTCGTCAACTCCGACGCCGTCGTCGAGCGCATCTGGCGCGCCTGGGCCCTGCGCCACGGGCTCGACCCGGAGGAGGTCCTGCGCGTCGCGCACGGACGCCAGGGGCACGCGACGATGGCGGCGCTGCTCCCCGGCCGCCCCGTCGAGATCAACCTCGCCGAGAACGAGGCCATGCTCGCCGAGGAGACCCGCGACACCGAGGGCGTCGTCGAGATCCCCGGCGCCGCCGCGCTCCTCGCCGCGCTCGCCCCCCACCCGCACGCCCTCGTCACGTCCGCCGACGTCCCCCTCGCCACGGCCCGTCTCACGGCCGCCGGGCTCGAGGTCCCCGCCGTGCGGGTCACCGCCGAGGACGTCGGCGCGAGCAAGCCGGACCCCGAGGGCTTCCTGAAGGGCGCCGCCGCGCTCGGCGTGGACCCCGCCGACTGCCTCGTCCTGGAGGACTCCGCCGCCGGCATCGCCGCGGGCCGCGCCGCCGGGTCCACGGTCCTCGGCGTCGGCCCCCGCGCGACGGCCTACGCGCCGGACCACCACGTCATGGACCTGCGGGCGGTACGGGTCGAGGGCACGGCGGACGGGGTACGGGTCCAACTGGGCTGACGGGCGGGCGGCTTCGGCCCGGTCCGGAGGGCGCCGGGCCCTGCGGGGCGCCGGGCCTCGCGGACCGGCCCTCTCGGGGCGCTTTGCCTTGCGGGGCGCTTTGCCTTGCGCAGCGCCTGGCCTCGCGGAGCGCCCGGCCCCCTTGACTCCCGGACTCCCGTAGCCCGTCGGCTTCCGGAGCACCCGCCTCGCGGAGCACTCGCCTTCCGGAGCCCCCGGCGCCCCCGCCCCCGCGTCTCGCTACCCCAGCTGTGGTGTCTCCCCCTCCAGCTTCGTCCGCGTGTCGGCCCCGTAGACGCCGTGCTCGTCGGTGGCCCCGCGGGTCACCTGGTACGTCGTCAGCGCGTAGGCGAGGGCCCGGTCGAAGTGGCCGTCGTCGCGCCCGGGGTAGATCCCGACGGCCCGCAGCCGCGCCTCCAGTTCCGTGACCTCCGGGCCGCTGTCGCCCCGCCGCAGCACCACCGCCGTGATGCCCTTGGGCGGGCGTTGCTCGGACGGCCCCGCCGTGGGCGGCTCCGGCACGTCGTCGCGCGTCGGCAGGGGCGACGCCGCCTCGCTCGCGCTCGCCGAGGGGGACCCGGGGGCCGAGTCGTGCGGGCTCGGCGTCGTGCCGGAGGCCGAGACGCTGGGCGACGCGGACGCGGACGCGGAGGGAGAGGTACCGGCCGTGGGGGAGAGGGAGGCCGACGCGCTCGGGGGCGCTTGCGTCCCGCCCGTTCGCACCGTGCTGGGCCCGCCCTCCGCCGCCGCGACGCTCGGCGGCGGTCCCGCCGTGCCCGGGTCCGAGGAGAACGCGCCGCCCGCGAACAGCGCCGCGACGGCGCCCACGGCCACGACGGCCGCTCCCGAGGCCACGTACACCCCCTTGCGCCGCGCGCCGTCCCGCGCTTCCGCCTCCGGCTCGGCGGCGCCGGGAACGCCCGGTCCGGGGACGGGCGGCAGCGGCGTCGTCGCCTCGGGCAGCGCCGCGCCGTACGTCGTCGGCTCCGGTTCCGCCCCGTCGGCCTCCTCCTCGCCGACCGTCACGTACGGCCGCACCCGCAACGGGCTGAACTCCTCGGCGTCCGCGCCGCACTCGCACGGCGCCCCGCCCGCGCGCGGCCTTCCGCACTGCGGGCAGGGTTCCTGCCCGTCTGCCCTGCGCTGCCCGTCTTCTCTTCCGCGTTCCTCTGCGTCCACCGCGGTCCCCTCCCGGCCCCCTGAGCGATTCCCGCGATTATGCCGAGCCCCGTGAGCGCCGGTTCGGCGGGGCGGGACATGACCACCCGTCAACGCGCCAGGAGGGCCGCGCTCCTTCCTCCACGGCTGTGGTCGCGGCGGGCGGGGCCGGTCCCCAGGGGCCGGAGACCTCCCCGCCGTACGCGCGCCACAGGTCAGGCGCTGTCGGGGTCCCGTGCGGCCCGGGCCGATCGCTCCGGGGGTGGCCGTCCTTCGGCCCTCACACCCGTGCCGGTCGCGGGCCAACGGTTTTGACCCGCCGTTCGCGGCAACCCGGAGTGCAGAACGCAAGACCCCGGGTCCGGGACAGGGACGCGGGTTCCGCCGGACTCATTCCCACGGAGGGCAAGCATGTCTCCCGCCTTGACAGTCGTGTTGATCGTGGTGGTGGTCGCCGTTCTCGCCGCCGTCGCGTTCTTCCTCGTACGGCGCGGCGCCGGCGCCTCGGGCGGCTCGTTGCCGCGCCGCTTCGGCCCCGAGTACGACCGGGCCGTACGCCACCACGACGGTGACAGGCGCGCCGCCGAGCAGGAGCTGAAGGAGCGCGTCAAGACGTACGGCTCGTTGCGCGAGCACACCCCCGCTCCCGAGGAGCGCACCCGTCTCCTCGCCTCCTGGAGCACTCTCCAGGAACGCTTCGTCGAGGCGCCGCGCGAGGCCGCGGCCGAGGCGGACCGGCTCCTCGCCGAGACCGCGACGGCCGTCGGCCACCCCGGCGGCGACCGGCACGCGGCCCGGCTCGACTCGCTCTCCGTCCACCACCCGCACCACGTCGACGGCTACCGCAGGCTCCGCGCCGCGCTGACCCCCACCGAGGGCGGTCACGAGAGCACCGAGGAACTGCGCGAGGCGCTGCTCGCCGCGCGCGGCCTCTTCGAGGAGCTCATCGGCGCGGGCACGTCGGGGATGCGTACGGGACGGGGCACCGCACACGGCGCACCGCACCGCACCGCGCACGCGGACGAACGCGCGCAGGGACCGGGTACACCGCCCGCAGCCGGCACGGCCGAGGCCCCGGCGCCGGGCACGGCCCCGGCCCCCGCCCCCGAAGCCGCAGAGACCTACGAGGGCCACGAGGCCCGGAGGAGCTGACCGAGATGACCGCGACACTGCCCGACGGGAAGACCACCACCACACGTACCGGCGACCACACCACGAGCTTCCTGCCCAGCGGCGCACGAGAGCGCCTCGAACCCCGGCTCCGCGAGGCGGTCAGCGAGTTCGTCGACTCGCCCGCAGAGGCCGTCGAGAAGGCCGACCGCCTCCTCGCCGAGACCGTCGAACAGCTCCACGAGGCCCTCGTCCACCGCCGCGGTGAACTCCGCTCGGCGTGGGACGGCAAGGGAGACGCGGGGAGCGCCCGGAACGCGGAGAGCGCGCGGCGCGAGGACGGCGCGGGCTTCGGCGACGGCACGCCGGGCGGCGCCGGTACGGGCCTGGGCGGCGACCGGGCGGACCTGGCGAGCGACCGGGCGGACCTGGTGAGCGACAGGGCCGACCTCGGCGGCGACCGGATCGATCCGAGCGGACCGCGCGACCGTACGGGTACGGTGCGCGACGCCGACCGCGACGGTGTGGCCGAGGACCGGACCGGCCTCTCCGGTGCCTCCGACACGCGGAGGCCCGGCGCCACGAGCGGCGCGGAGGCCGACACCGAGCGGCTGCGCCTCGCGCTCCAGGAGTACCGCGAGACGACGGAGCGCCTGCTGAACCTGTGACGCCGCCGGACCGTGCGGACCTCGCGGGCCGTACGGACCACGCGCGGACCTCGCGGACCGCGGGCGACGGAAGCCGGAAGGGGCGGACGACGGGTGGGACCCCGTCCTCCGCCCCTTCCTCATGCGCCGGGGCCGCGCGACGGGGGACCGGCTGCCTGCTCCGGTCCCGTCCCGGGCGAGAAGCCGCTCCCGGACAAGGGCCCGCACCATGACGAGATGCGGTGGAGCAGGGGAAAGACGGCCCGCGAGGACGCGAAGCCCACGCCGGGGGGCTTCACCCGGGTCGTGCCGCCGTCTCCGTCCACCGACGTCCCTCGCGCCTACGGGCCCCTCGCCCGCCGGGCGTTCAGGCGACGACGCGGGCCAGCGCGAAACCGTCGTACCCCTTGCTCCCCACCGTCTGCACCGCCGTCCCGCTCAGGCGCGGCTCGCGCGCCACGAGGTCGAGCGCGGCACGGGTGCCGAGAACGCTCGGGTCCGTGCTGTCCGCGTCCTTCACCGCCCCGTTCCGTACGACGTTGTCGATCACGATGAGGCTGCCCGGACGGGTCAGCGCCAGGGCCCACGTGACGTAGCCGGGGTTGTTCACCTTGTCCGCGTCGATGAAGACGAAGTCGAAGGGCTCCGGCTTCTCCTCGGCGAGCGCGGCGAGGCTGTCCAGCGCGGCGCCGACGCGGATCTCGACCGTCTCGGCGTACCCGGCGCGGTCGAGGTTGGCGCGCGCCACCTCGGCGTGCCTCGGCTCGTACTCCAGCGTGACGAGCTTCCCGTCCGCGGGGAGCGCCGCCGCGAGCCACAGCGTGCTGTAGCCGCCGAGCGTGCCGATCTCCAGGACGCGGCGGGCGCCCTGCGTCTCGGCGAGGAGGCGAAGGAGCTTGCCCTGGTTGGGCGCGACGGCGATGGGCGGCAGCCCGGCCGCGTCGCTCGCGGCGAGTGCCGCGGCGAAGGCGTCCTCGGCGGGGGCGAGCAGATCGGTGAAGTAGGTGTCGACGTCGTTCCAGGTCTGGGCGGGGTCGGGCACGGTGCGGCCTTTCGGTGCGCGGCGAGGCTCCCGGCGCGGAAGCTCTCGGGGTGAGTTCCCAAAGGGAACTTATCATCGGGCCGTCCCGGGGGGCTCCGGCCGGGCCGGGCGTCACGTAGGGTGACCAATCGATCGCCGGGAGGGTGCGGTGAAAACCGGCCGCGCGCCGAGGGCTACGCTTTCCCCGCCCCGAGCGGGGCAAGAGGGAGCGTTCCGCGCCGTTCCGCGAGAATTCGGGAGGTGTCCGCTTCCTCGTCGGTGGGCGACCTTGTCCAGATCCTCTGTTTTCGGCCAAAAGCCGGTCAAAACATGGCCAACGGCAAGGTGAAAGAGAAGAGGCTATGAGGCGAACAGGGGCTCGGCCGCGTCTCCATACACGGGCGGCACGAGCCTCTGGGAGCACGGAGCGCGCCACCGAGGGCCGGGACGTGCCGGACAACGACGAGCGGGGCGGGAGGCCACACGCCGTGGCGAATGCGGAGCGGAGCGGGACGGACGGGATGTTCGGTCCCGGGGGGCCCGAAGGTGTCAGGGCCCGGACGCGGGTCCTCTGCATCGTGCTGTGGGCCGCCGCCGCGGCACTCGTGGCGCGGCAGCTCACGGCCGTCCTGCGGCTGCCCCCCGGGGACCGGCTGACCGACCTGGAGACGTGGGTCGGCCCGGAGGGGGTGCTGCACGTCTCGGGTTCCCTGTACGACACCGGCCGCTTCACGGGGACGCCCTTCGGCGGGCTCGTCCTCAAGCCGCTGCGCGAGGCGGCGCAGGACACCCTCGGCGTGCTGTGGACGGTGGCCAGCCTCCTGCTCGTCGTCGTGCTCGGCCTCGTCGTCGCGCGCGCCGTGCCCCGGCCCCGCTCGCAGTCCCGCCTCGTACCGCTGCTCGTCGCGCCCGTCGCGATCTGCCTCTTCCTCGTCTCGCTCCCGGTGCGCAACGCCTTCCACACCGGGCAGCTGAGCATCCTCCCCGTCCTCCTCGTCGTCCTCGGCTGCTTCGCCGTGCGCAAGGACGTCCCCGCCGGAATCCTCATCGGCCTCGCGGCGGCCTTCCAGCCGACGATGCTGCTCTTCGCGCCGCTCCTGTGGCTCACCGGCCGCCGCCGCGCGGGCCTCTCCACGCTCGGCACCTTCCTCGTCGGCACCGTGCTCGCCTGGATCGCCCAGCCGCACGACTCGTGGACCTACTGGGTCCACCACGTCGCGGGCGCCGGCCTCGGCTCCAGCGACGAACTCGCCAACCAGTCGCTGCACGGCGCGCTGCTGCGCTTCGGCCTGCACGGCCCGGCCGAACTCGCGCTCTACGCCGTGCTCGCGCTGCTCGTGATCTTCGCCGGGCTGCGCCGCGCGGTGCGGTACGCGGCCGACGGGCAGCCGCTCCTCGCCGTGGCGATCACCGGCTGCGTCGCCGTGGCGGTCTCGCCGACGAGCTGGCAGCACCAGATGCTGTGGGTCCTGCTCACCGTCGTCGGCCGCGTCGGCACCAAGGCGGCGGACCGGTACGTGTGGCCCGTCGCCGTCGTGCTCGCGCTCTCGCTCACCCCCAAGGTGCTGCTGCCGAACATGGCGAGCCTCGACCCGGTCACGCAGAACATCATCCTCATCACCGCCCTCGCCGCGGCCTGCGTCGTGCCCTTCCTCAGCACCTCCGCACCCGCCTACGAGCACCCGGTGCCGACCGTCCACCTGCCGCGCCGCCCCGCGCGCTGGTCCTGGGTGCCGCTGCTCCCCGTGTGGCGCTGGGTCGCGCGGCGTCCCAACCTGCTCCTCGAACTGCTGCTCATCCGCGTCGGCTACGCGGCCTACTCCGAGGTCCGCAAGGCCGCGCGCGGCGGCCGGGCCACCGCCGAGCACCACGGCGACGTCATCCACAGCATCGAGAAGTTCCTCCACATCGACATCGAGCACTGGGTCAACCACGCCGTCGTGAAGGTCTCCTGGCTGGAGGACTTCTTCAACTTCTACTACGAGTCCTTCCACTTCGTCGTCCCGCTGGCCGTCCTCGCGGTCCTCTACATCCGGCGGCCCGCCGAGTACCGGTGGGCGCGCAGCGCGCTCGGCTTCGCGACGCTCCTCGCGCTCCTCGGCTTCTGGCTCTTCCCGCTCGCCCCGCCGCGCCTCATGCCGACGCTCGGCTTCATCGACACCGTCCACGGGGTGCAGGACTTCAGCAAGCCGGACTACGGGACCCTCACCGCCGTCACCAACCAGTACGCCGCGATGCCGTCGCTGCACTTCGGGTGGTCGCTGTGGTGCGGGCTCGTGATCGCGATCCTGGCGCCGAAGTGGTGGATGAAGGCGCTGGGACTGCTCCACCCGTTGTTCACGGTGTCGGCGATCGTGGCGACAGGGAACCACTGGGTGCTGGACGCGGTGGGCGGCGCCACGGTGGTGGGGCTGGGCTTCGCCCTCACGTACGCCCTGGCGGGGCCGAGGGGGCGGACCAAGGACATCGGGAGGGCCGCCGGGTCGGGCGAGCCCTCCGCGCCGGACGGGTCCGCCACGGAAGCTCCCCCCGCACGCCCCCGCTCCTCGGTCTCCGAAGGGACTCCCTGAGCAAGCCCTTACCGGGGGGGTGAGGGCCCCCGCGCGGTCAGGACCGCACGTCCTGCCCCGTGATCAGGCGCAGGAAGCCGTGCGGGGCGTCCGGGCCGAACATCAGCTCGTGGAGGAGGAGCGCCTGCCCGGCTTCCTCGTGGCTGCGCGGGAAGACGTCCCGCTCGTACGCGGCGAGCGCGGCCTCCGTGTCGCCCGGGTGGGCGGCGAGCGTCTTCGCCAGTTCGGCCCCGTCGAACATCGCGAGGTTGGCGCCCTCGCCCGAGGGGATCATGAGGTGCGCCGCGTCCCCGATCAGCGTGACGCCGGGCACCCGCTCCCAGCGGTGGTCGGCGGGCAGCGTGTACAGCGGGCGGAGCACGGGGTCCGTCTCGCCCTCCGTGATGAGCGAGGTCAGCTCGGGCGCCCAGCCCTCGAACTCCCGGAGCAGCCCCGCCCTGACCGACTCCGGGTCGCCGAAGCCGAGCGCCTCGAACCACTCCAGCGGGCGCCGCAGCGAGACGTACGTGTGCAGCCTGCCGCCCTTCTCGCGGTGCGCCTGGATGCCCTTGCCCGGCACCAGCGTGTACATCGCGCCGTCCCCGACCACCCCGGCCGCCGCCGGGTGGCGTGTGTCCGCCTCGTACAGGTACGTCTCGACGAAGGACGTCCCCGTGTACACGGGCTTCGCGTCCGACAGCAGCGGACGCACCCGCGACCAGGCGCCGTCCGCGCCGACGAGGAGGTCCGTCCGCGTGCGGGTGCCGTTCGCGAAGCTCACCTCGTGGCGGCCGTCGCCGAGCGCGCGCACCCCGCTGACCTTGTGGTCCCAGCGGACCGTGCCCTCGGGCAGCGAGTCCAGGAGGACCTGGCGCAGCTCACCGCGCTGCACCTCGGGGCGGCCCCCCGTGCCGTCGTCCTTCTCCTCCAGGAGCACGGACCCGTCGGGCGCGAGTGCCCGCGAGGCCTCGCGGCCCTCCAGGATTAGCGCGCGGAACTCCTCGGTGAGACCGGCTGCCGCGAGCGCGGGCTGCCCGTTGTTCTCGTGGATGTCGAGCATCCCGCCCTGCGCGCGGGACGTGGGCGACGATTCCGCCTCGTAGACCGTGGACGGGATGCCGTGGACGTGCAGGACGCGGGCGAGCGTGAGCCCGCCGAGTCCCGCGCCGATGATCGTGACGTGCGGGTGCGTGGTCATGGCGGGCTCCTTCGCAGTCGTCCGGAGCGCTGTCCGGGGGTGTCTGGAATGTTGTTCCACCACTACCGTGGAACGGTGTTCCAGCATTGTCAAGCTGGAACCGCGTTCCAGGCGGGTGTGCCAGGATGGGGCCATGACGAAGAGGACCGCGCGCGCCGAGCCGCTCTCGCGCGCCCGCATCGTCCGGACCGCCGTCGAACTGCTCGACACGGCGGGCGTGCGGAAGCTGACCTTCCGGGCCCTGACGGAGCGGCTCTCGACGGGACCCGGCGCGATCTACTGGCACGTGGCGAACAAGGACGAGCTGCTCAGCGCGGCGACGGAGGCGGTGGTCGCGGACGCGGTGTCCGTGGAGCCCGGCGCCGGTGACACGCCGCGAGAGGCCATCCGCTCCGTCGCACTCGGCCTCTACGAGGCGACCGAGGCGCACCCCTGGCTCGCCGCCCAGCTCGCGGCGGAGTGCGCGCGCAGCCCCTGGGGCGCGGTGGCGCCGCGCGTCTTCGAGGCGCTGGGACGGCAGGTGCGGGCGCTGGGGATGCCCGAGAGCGGCTGGTTCACGGCCACGTCGGCGCTCATGCACTACGTCTTCGGCGTCGCGGCCCAGAACGCGGCGAACACCGCCATGGCCGCCGCCCTGCCGCAGGACGCGTCCCGCACCGAGTACCTGGAGACCGCCTCGCGCGCCTGGGAAGCCCTCGACCCGGCCGCGTACCCCTTCACGCGCGCCGTGGCCGGCCAACTGCGCGACCACGACGACCGCACGCAGTTCCTCTCGGGCGTCGATCTGGTCCTGGCCGGGATCGTGGCGTCGGCGGAGGGCGGGGAGCGGCAGGGGTAGGGCGCGCGGACGCGGGGCCGTGGGCAGTCGTCCCGGGTGGCGTGGGACGAAGGCCGCCGTCACGCGGAGCGGGTGGCGGCGGCCTCCGGGCCCTGCTCGCTCCGCGTCGCGGCGTGCTCGTGCCTCACTTTCGCGCCCCGTCTCCCTCGTCCGGGGGCGGCGTGGGCGCGTCCGCCGCGAAGGAGACCTCCGGCGCGAACGCCGCCCTGCGGGTCGCCCGGCGCAGGGTCTTCAGGACGGCGGGCCCCAGCGTCAGGCTCAGCACCGCCGTGAGCGCCGCCCGGGGCAGGTCCCAGCCGAGCGAGGTCGCGAGGCAGTAGGCGAGGAAGCGGGCGAGGTTCGCGCCGAGCGGGTCGCCGGGCACGTACGAGACGCCCGTGGACAGGCCGCCGAGGTAGGGCCAGCCCTGGAGGTTCATGACGAAGCCGTACGCGAGCGCCGCGAGCGCCCCGTACCCCGCCAGGACCAGCAGCTCGCGCGTCCCGCGCAGCGACCGCGACCCCGGCAGCAGGCCCGCGCCGCCCGAGACCCAGCCCATCGCGAGCATCTGGAACGGCAGCCAGGGGCCCACGCCGCCGGTCAGCAGCGCCGAGGCGAACATCGACACCGCGCCGAGCACGAAGCCGAAGCCGGGGCCGAGCACCCGCCCCGCGAGCACCATGAGGAAGAACATCGGCTCGATGCCCGCCGTGCCCGCGCCGAGCGGCCGCAGCGCCGCCCCCGCGGCGGCGAGGACCCCGAGCATCGCCACCGCCTTCGCGTCCAGGCCCCCGTCCGCGATCGCGGCGACCACGACCGCGAGCAGCAGCGGGAGCAGCGCCGCGAAGAGCCACGGCGCGTCCCCCGAGTGCGCGACGCCCGCACCGGGCGCGGCGAGCAGCGGCCAGCCGAAGGCCATGATCCCGATCACGGTGACGAGTGCGAGCGCCGCGGCGGCCCGGGGCCCGAGACGCACGGCACGGGGCGCGCTCCCGGTACGGGCGGTCGTACGCCCCTGAGGAGCGGCCGTGCTCCCGGTACGGGCGGTGCCCCTCATCGCGGCGCCGTCCCCTCGGACCCGAGCGCCTCGGCGACCTGCCCCACCGTGAGCCAGGCCGCGCCCGGCGCGAGGATCTTCGCCGTCTGAGGGGCGAAGAGCGGCGAGGCCACGACGACCTCGGCGGCCGGGCCGTCCGCGACGACCTCGCCCTCGGCCAGGATGACGACGCGGTGCGCGAGTTCGGCGGCGAGTTCCACGTCGTGCGTGGCGAGGACGATCGCGTGCCCGGCGCGGGCGAGCCCGGTCAGGATGCCCACGAGCCGCGCCTTCGCCGCGTAGTCCAGGCCGCGCGTCGGCTCGTCGAGCAGCAGCAGCGGCGGGCGCGCGGTGAGCACGACGGCGAGCGCGAGCGCGAGCCGCTGGCCCTCGGAGAGGTCGCGCGGGTGCGTCGCGTCGGGCACCTCCGGCAGCAGTTCGCGCACGAGGGCCCGGCACGTCCCGGGCGCCGCACCCGCGTCCGCGTCGGCGGCGGCGCACTCGGCGGCGACGGTGTCCGCGTACAGGAGGTCGCGCGGCTCCTGCGGGACGAGCCCGACGCGCCGGATCAGCCGGGCGGGCGCGAGCGCGCGCGGCGCCTCGCCGCCGACCGTCACGGACCCGGCCGTCGGCGCGAGCAGCCCGACGAGGCACGAGAGCAGCGTGGACTTCCCCGCCCCGTTGCGCCCCATGAGCGCGACGGTCTCGCCGCCGCGCACGGTCAGTTCGACGCCCCGCAGCGCCCGCACGGTCCCCCGCGTGACCGCGAGCCCCCGCACCCGGGCGGCCTCGGCGCCGTGGGCGGGGGCGGTGGGGGCGGCGTCCGGCGCGGCCCGGCGGCGGAGCACGCGGTCGAGCAGGCGGGAGCGCGGGGAGCGGGCTTGTGCGGGGGAGGGCCGCGGGGCGAGGGGCGCTCCGTCGCACGGGACCGCCCCCGGGTCCGGGGAGCCCCCGGACGGGTCCGCCGGGCGAGGGGTCCCGCCCTCCGGGTCCGCCGGGCCGGGCGTCCCGCTGTGCGGGGCCGCCGCCCCCGGCTCCAGGCCGCTCAGCCGCTCCCGCAGACCCCCCGCCGTGCGCCGCGCGTCCCGTACCGACAGCGGCAGCGGGTCCCATCCGGCCACGCGGCCGAGCGCCACGACGGGCGGGACGACCGGCGAGACCGCCATGACCCCGCGCGGGGTGCCCGTGACGGGCCGTGCGCCGAGCGCCTCGATGAGGACCACCCGGTCCGCGTACTGGACGACGCGTTCGAGCCGGTGCTCGGCCATGAGGACCGTCGTGCCGAGGTCGTCGACGAGACGGCGCAGGACGGCGAGGACCTCCTCGGCCGCGCCCGGGTCCAGCGCCGACGTCGGCTCGTCCAGGACGAGGACGCGCGGGTGCGGGGTGAGCACGGAGCCGATCGCGAGGCGCTGGCGCTGGCCGCCGGAGAGCGTCGCGAGGGGGCGGTCGCGCAGTTCGTGCAGGCCGAGGAGGTCGAGCGTCTCCTCGACGCGACGGCGCATGACGGCGGGGGCGAGGCCCAGCGACTCCATGCCGTAGGCGAGTTCCTCCTCGACCGTGTCGGTCACGAAGTGCGCGAGCGGGTCCTGGCCCACCGTGCCGACGACATCGGCGAGCTCGCGCGGCTTGTGCAGCCGGGTGTCGCGCCCCGCGACGGTGACTCTGCCGCCGAGCGTCCCCCCGGTGAAGTGCGGCACGAGCCCCGAGACCGTGCCGAGCAGCGTCGACTTGCCGACCCCGGAGAGCCCGACGAGGAGCGCCAGCTCACCCTCGGGCACGGTCAGGTCCACGCCCGCGAGCGCGGGCGCCGCCGCCTCGGCGTAGGTGACGGAGACGTTGTCGAAACGGATCACGGTGCGGGCTCCGGGGCGGTACGGGTCAGGGGCGGCGCGGGCGGCGCGGCGAGGGCGGGGACGAGCCCGGCGAGCACGGCGAGCGCGGGCCACAGCGGGAGGACGGGCGCGACGAGCGGCACGACGCCGGGGTGCAGCGCGGGATCGTCCGCCAGGAGGACGAGCAGCGCGGCGACCGCGACCCCCGAGCCCGCCACGAGCCACGCCCGCACCCCCCAGGGATCGGGCCGGTAGCGGCTGCGCACCGCGCGCCGCCCACCGAGCCACAGCCCGCCCGCCGCCGCGAGCACCCCGGCCGCGAGCAGCGGGAACCCGTAGGCGGCGCCGGTGTCGGCGAGGAGCGCGTACGTGCCCGCACAGACCCCGAGCAGTCCGCCGAGCGTCAGCGCGGCCGTCGTGCGGCGCACCGCGCGCGGTACCGAGGCGGTCCGGCCGTAGCCGCGCGCGTCCATGGCCGCCGCGAGGGAGACGGAACGTTCCAGCGCACCCTCCAGCACCGGCAGCCCCACCTGGAGCAGCCCGCGCGGGCCCCGGTCGGGCCGCCCCCGCAGCCGCCGCGCCGCGCGCAACCGGCGCACGTCGGCCACGAGGTGCGGCGCGAAGGTCATCGCCACGACGACGGCGAGCCCGGCCTCGTACAGCGCGCCCGGCAGCGACTTCAGGAGCCGTACGGGACTCGCGAGCGCGTTCGCCGCGCCCACGCACACGAGGAGCGTCGCGAGCCGCAGCGCGTCGTAGCAGGCGAAGAGCAGCCCCTCCGCCGTCACGCGCCCGCCGAGCCGCACGCCTCGCGCCCACTCGGGGAGCGGGATCTCGGGGAGCGTGAGGAGCGTGTGGGTACCGGGGATCGGGGAGCCGAGCAGGACGGCGAAGCCGAGCCGGATGAGGAGCACGACCGCCGCGAGCCGCAGGAAGGCCCCGTACGCACGCGCCCACGGCGCCTCGGTGCGGCGCGCGGCGACGACGTAGCTCGCCACGCCGACGAGGAGCGCGAGGAGCAGCGGGTTCGTGGTCCGCGTCGCGGCGGCGGCGAGCCCGAGCGCCCACACCCACCAGGCTCCGGCGTGCAGGGGCGGGAAGTCGCGGCGCGAGGGGCCGGGGGCGGCTCCCGTCCCGGCACGGCGCGCGGGGCCCGTGCCGCGCGTGCTCCCCGTCGTCGCGCCGCTCACGGCCGCCGTCGGCGACGGGTCTGCCACCCGATGCCCGCCGCCAGCACGACGAGCACGCCGAGACCGGCGAAGACGCCCACGGAGGGGCCGTCTCCGCCGTCCCCGCGCGCCGAGGTCTCCTCCGCGGCCTTCCCGGACGGCTCGCCGGACGCCTTCTTCGACGGTGCCGCGACCTGTTCGCCGCAGCCGTGGCGCGGGTAGTCCGCGATGCCGCACAGGAGGGCCGAGGCGTCGTAGCGCAGCGGCTTCGCGACGGCGGCGAGCGCGTCGGCGGCGCTCGCGTCCTCGGGGACCCGGGCGCAGGCGGTACGGGCCCCGGGCGGTCGCTCGCCGGACGGCGCGTCCGCCGCCGTGCCGAAGTCGATGACGAGGCCCACGCGTTTCTGGCCCGCCCGCGCCTCCGTTCCGGCGCAGAGGGCGGCGAAGTCCGGCGCGGTGCGCGGCCGGGTCGCGTCGCCCGCGTCCTCGCTCACCGCGAAGCGGAAACCGGCCACGTCACCGTCCCCGGGGCGCGCGAGCGCGGGGCCGCGCGTCGCGTACCGCCACGCGCCCGTGTCCGTGCGCTCCCAGAACGACCAGTACCGGTACGCGCTCGCGGCCGAAGCGGGCGCGCCCACGCCGAGGACGCAGGCGAGCGCGGCGAGGAGGACGAGGAGGGGGACGGCCGGTGACCCCGTTCGGCGGACGGTCACCGTGAGGAGTTCTTCTTGTTGCGGCTGCTCAGCAGGAAGCCGATCCCGGCCCCCGCGGCGAGACCGACGCCCACGAACCACCACGGGCTCGGCCCGCCGCCGTCGTCCTTCTTCGCGTCCTTCTCGTCCTTCGCGTGTTGCCCGTCCTCGCCGGAGTCGTGCGCCCGCACGGTCTCGCCCGCGACCGTCTTGCCGCCGGGACCCGTGGCCGCGAGCTTCGCGGGCAGGTCGCGGCCCGCGAAGTCGGCGGGGTCGACGCCGGTCGCGTGCGCGGCCAGGATGAGCTGCGCCCACGCGGCGGGCCCCGTCTTCGCGGCCCACGCCGGGCCCTCGGACCGGAGCCAGCCGACCGCCTCGCGCGCCTCCTCGGGCATCCCGGCCGCCGCGAGCGCGACGGCGGTGTCCGCGGTGTTGCCCGGGTCCGGCTTCGGCTTCGCGCCCGGCAGCGCCGTCGTCACCGCGCCGTTCCCGCCGAGGACGCCGCCGAGCCAGAGGGCGCCGTTGCGCGCGGCGTCCTTCGCGGTACGGGGTGTCTCGCAGCCCGTGCTCCCGCCGCGCTCCTCGTCCGGGGCGGCGACGACGAAGCCCGCGCCGTAACCGGCGGTGACGGCGGCGGCCGTCGCGTCGGCGTTCGCGACGAGCGAGCCGTCCTTCTCCGGCTGGAACGCGAAGGCGGAGCCGGCCTTGCCGGGCGACTGCTTCGCGTCGCACTTCAGCGCGAGGGAGAGCAGCGCGTCCTCGGCGGACTTCCCGCCCTTCGTGACAGAGGCGGGCCGCACGCCGAGCGCGCGCAGCGCGCCGAGCACGACGGAGGTCGAGTTCGCGTCGGACGGCGAACCCGCCGTGTACCCCCAGCCGCCGTCCTTGTTCTGCACGGACTTCAGCCAGCCGAGCGCCTTCTCGGCCTCGGCCCGGTGCCCGCCGATCGCGGCGAGCGCCTGGATCGCCGCGCCCGTCTGGTTCGTGTCCACCTGCTCCTTCGGCCCGCAGTCCGCCGCGGGCTTCTCGCGGTACGGGGCGAAGGAGCCGTCCTCGCACTGCTGCCCCACGAGCCAGTCCACCGCCTTCACGGGCAGCCGGCGGCCCGCCGCGTCGAGCGCGACGAGGGAGAGGGACTGCCGCCACACCCCGTCGTACGTGGGGTCCTGCGTCCCGAAGAGCCCCTCGGCGGGACCCGGCGCGGCGGCGAGGGCGGGCGCCGAGGCGGCACCGAGTGCGCCGGCGGCGACGAGGGGGACGACAGCGGTGAGACGGCGGAGGTTCATGCGGGCGGCTCCTGGCGGGGCGCGCCTGGCCTGGGGCGCGGGGATTTCGGGGCCGCACCACTTTAGCGGGCGGGGGGTTTCGGCTGCTTTGGCGGGCAGGACCCCGGACCGGCCCACGGCCCGTGGCGCGTAAGGGCCGTGCCCGTCGCCGCCCGCCCTGACGTGCTCTTCGTCACCTCGCGCACCCGGTGTCCCGCTGAGGCTACTTGCCGGTAGATTCTGGGGGCGGACGACGATCAAGGGGAACTTGTTCGGTTTTGCAGTCCCGGCGTAGGCTCGCCGGACGTTCAGGAAAGAGAGGGTGCCTGGAGTGACCGCCGAGGCCCTGGGTGCCCGCGCCGGACTCGATCGCCCGCTGCGCATCGCCCTGCTCACGTACAAGGGGAACCCTTTCTGCGGGGGACAGGGCGTCTACGTGCGCCATCTCTCGCGCGAACTCGCCCGGCTCGGGCACGAGGTCGAGGTGCTCGGCGCCCAGCCGTACCCCGTGCTCGACGAGGGCGTCCCGCTCACCGAGGTCGCGAGCCTCGACCTCTACCGCCAGCCCGACCCCTTCCGCACCCCGCGCCGCGAGGAGTACCGGGACTGGGTCGACGCGCTGGAGGTCGCCACGATGTGGACCGGCGGCTTCCCCGAACCCCTCACCTTCAGCCTCCGCGCGCGCCGCCATCTCGCGGCCAGGCGCGGCGCCTTCGACGTCGTGCACGACAACCAGACGCTCGGCTACGGCCTGCTCGGCGGCCCCCGCGCGCTCGGCGCCCCGCTCGTCACGACGATCCACCACCCCATCACGGTCGACCGGCAGCTCGACCTCGCCGCCGCCGAGGGGCTCAAGCGGCAGCTCTCCGTGCGCCGCTGGTACGGGTTCACGCGGATGCAGAAGCGCGTCGCGCGCCGGCTGCCCTCCGTCCTCACCGTCTCGGGCACCTCCCGCGCCGAGATCGTCCGCCACCTCGGCGTCGATCCGCGCCGCGTCCACGTCGTGCACATCGGCGCCGACACCGACCTCTTCTCGCCCGGCCCCGTGCCCGAGGTCCCCGGCCGGATCGTCACGACGTCGAGCGCCGATGTCCCCCTCAAGGGCCTCGTGCACCTCGTGGAAGCGCTCGCGAAGGTCCGCACCGAGCACCCCGAGGCGCACCTCGTCGTCGTCGGCAAGCGCGCCGAGGACGGCCCCGTCGCGCGCGCCATCGAGAAGTACGGGCTCGGGCACGCCGTCGAGTTCGTGAAGGGCATCACCGACGCGGAACTCGTCGACCTCGTGCGCTCGGCGCAGGTCTCGTGCGTGCCCTCGCTCTACGAGGGCTTCTCCCTGCCCGCGGCCGAGGCGATGGCGACGGGGACGCCGCTCGTCGCGACGACCGGCGGCGCGATCCCCGAGGTCGCCGGGCAGGACGGCGAGACGTGCCTCGCGGTGCCCCCCGGCGACGCGGGCGCGCTCGCGCAGGCCCTCGGGCGGCTCCTCGGCGACGCGGACCTGCGCGGCAGGCTCGGCGCGGCCGGGCGGGCCCGCGTGCTGGAGCGCTTCACGTGGGCGCGCGCGGCCGAGGGCACCGCGGAGCGCTACCGGGCGGCGCTCGCCCGCACCCCCGCCTCCCGCCCCGTACGGCCGCCCGCCTCCCGGGCCCTGGCGAGGACCCCCGCCGTCCCCGCCCGCGAAACCGCCATCCCCGACCGCGAAAGCAGGTCTTCGTGCTGACCGTCGACTTCACCCGCTTCCCGCTCGCCCCGGGCGACCGCGTGCTCGACCTGGGCTGCGGAGCGGGGCGGCACGCCTTCGAGTGCTACCGGCGCGGGGCGCGGGTCGTGGCCCTGGACCGGAACGCGGAGGAGATCCGCGAGGTCGCCACGTGGTTCGCGGCCATGGAGGAGGCGGGCGAGGTCCCCGCGGGGGCGAGCGCGACCGCGATGGAGGGCGACGCGCTCGCGCTGCCCTTCCCCGACGAGACCTTCGACGTCGTGATCATCTCCGAGGTCATGGAGCACATCCCCGACGACAAGGGCGTGCTCGCCGAGATGGTCCGCGTCCTCAAGCCCGGCGGGCGCATCGCCGTCACCGTGCCGCGCCACTTCCCCGAGAAGATCTGCTGGGCGCTCTCGGACGCGTACCACGAGGTCGAGGGCGGCCACATCCGCGTCTACAAGGCCACCGAACTCGCCGCGAAGCTGCGCGGCGCGGGACTGCGCCCCTACGGCGCCCACCACGCGCACGCGCTGCACAGCCCCTACTGGTGGCTCAAGTGCGCCTTCGGCGTCGACAACGACAAGGCGCTGCCGGTGCGCGCGTACCACAAGCTCCTCGTCTGGGACATCATGAAGAAGCCCCGTACGACCCGTTACACCGAGCACTTCCTCAACCCGCTGCTCGGCAAGAGCTTCGTGGCGTACGCGACGAAGCCGCACCTGCCCCACGACGCCGCGCCGGACGCCCACGACGCCGCGCCCACCGCCGTATGACGACGCCCCGCGCCGACCTCCCCGTCCTCCCGGGCGTCCTCACCGCCGAGGAGGCGCGCGCGACGGTCGCCGCGCTCCTCGCCCAGCAGCGCGAGGACGGGGCACTGCCCTGGTTCCGCGGCCACCACCTCGACCCCTGGGACCACACCGAGGCCGCGATGGCGCTCGACGCGGCGGGGGAGCACGAGGCGGCGGCCCGCGCCTACGCGTGGCTCGCCCGCCACCAGAACCCGGACGGCTCCTGGTACGCGGCCTACCACGACGGCGACTTCGAGCGGCCCACCGACCGCTCGCGGGAGTCCAACTTCTGCGCCTACGTGGCGGTCGGCACCTACCACCACTGGCTCGCGACCGGCGACACGGCCTTCGTCGACACCATGTGGCCGGTCGTGAAGGCCGCGCTCGGCTTCGTGCTCGGACTCCAGCAGCCCGGCGGCGAGATCGGCTGGAAGCGCGAGGCCGACGGCACACCCGTCACGGACGCGCTCCTGACCGGCTCCTCGTCCGTCCTGCACGCCCTGCGCTGCGGCCTCGCGCTCGCCGCCGCCCGCGGCGAGGCGCAACCCGACTGGGAACTCGCCGCGGGCGAACTGCGCCACGCCATCCGCCACCACCCCGAGCGCTTCCTCGACAAGAGCCGCTACTCGATGGACTGGTACTACCCGGTCCTCGGCGGCGCGCTCGAAGGCGCGGAGGCGAAGGCCCGGCTCGCCGCCCGCTGGGACGAGTTCGTCGTGCCGGGCCTCGGCTGCCGCTGCGTCGTGCCCAACCCGTGGGTCACGGGCGGCGAGAGCGCCGAACTCGCCCTCGCCCTCTGGGCGGTGGGCGACACGGACCGAGCCGTCGGCATCCTGCGCGACCTGGGGCGGCTGCGGGACACGGAGACGGGCCTGTACTGGACGGGGTACGTGTACGAGGACGACGCCCTGTGGCCGCGGGAGCAGACGACCTGGACCGCGGGCGCGCTGCTGCTCGCGGTGGCGGCGCTCGCCGGGGAACCGGCGACGTGCGGGGTGTTCGGGGCGGGGCTCCCGGACGGGATCGGCGAGACGGTGGGGGGTTGTGCGTGTGGGGTGGGGTGAGGGGGCCGGGGCTGCGCCCCGAGCCCGTCGTGGGGCTGCGCCCCACGGCCCCCGGTGGGGCTGCGCCCCTCGCCCCGCTTGCGGGGCTCCGCCCCACGCCCCGCTCCTCAAGCGCCGGAGGGGCTGGATGATGGCGCTGGATGGTGGTCGCCGGAGGGGCTGGATGATGATGGCGCCGGACGGGCTCTCGGAGGGGTCAGCGGGAGATGCGGCCTGCTGCCGCGTGGCCGATGGCCAGGTAGACGACCGCTGCGAGGCCGTAGCCGCACACGACGCGTGCCCACTCCTCGTCGAAGGTGAACAGATCGCGCGACCAGCCCGCGAGCCAGGCGGCGGCGTCGTGCACCCACTGCACGAGGTCGTTGCCCCGGTTCGCGTCCAGGAGATACATCAGTATCCAGACGACAATGATGGCGGCCACGACATCGGCGACGAGCGCGATGATCCGGCCTATCGAGGAACCGCTTCTGGTGGACATGGCCACCGTATTACCGCTTGTGCATGGGTGAAACGGGGCCGGGGACAGGCCGTGTGCGGCCTGTCCCCGGCGGTGGGCCCGTGCGGGCGAGCTGATCAGCCGCGCTGGATGCCCGTCGTGTCGCGCAGGAGGCCGCGCTTGCCGTCCTGGGTCTGGGCCACGAGGTCCTGACCGCGCTGGTCAACGGCCAAGTACCAAGTGCCCGGGGTGAGTTCGGCGACCGGGGTGGGTGCGCCGTCCTCGCCGTAGATCGGACGCGGGACCGGGACGGCGAACCAGAACGGGGCGAAATCGCCGCCCGGCGCGGCCGGTGGCGGAGTCGCGCCGCCCTGCGAGGGCTGCTGCTGCCCCGCGGCGGGCTGACCCGCACCCGGGTACCCGTAACCGGGCTGCTGCGGCTGCCCCGCGCCGGGGTACCCGTAGCCGGTCTGCTGCTGGCCCGAGCCCGGGTAGCCGTACCCCGTCTGGCCCTGCTGCCCGTACGGCTGCGGCTGCGCGGGACGCGGGGCGGGGACCAGGGGACCCTTGAGCGCGGGCACGAGGGGGCTCGCGACGGCGGCGGCGGCGAGGACGAGAGCGGCGATGAGGCCGAGGACGAGGCCGGCGCCCGCGCCGATGCGCGCCACGCTCTGCACGTCGCTGAAGGAGCCCAGCGGGTCGAAGATCGTCCACAGCGCGGTCCAGGCGGCGAAGACCGTCAGGGCGGCGCCGAGCTGGCCGAGGTCCAGGCCGAGCACCTTGCGGGGCTGCGGCAGCAGCCTCGTGAGGAGGACGAGCGCGGCCCCGATGACCCCGGCAAGGTAGACACTCATCAGGAGCCCGAGACTGTCCCAGGCGTTGGGGACGCTGGTGCAACTGTCGCTGTCGCAGGAGAAGGTGCCGAGGAACGAGGCGATGAACAGCACCACCGCGGCCACGATCACCACCCCGTCGCCTCTGGTCAGAGAGCGGATGTTCACGTCGTCAGGTCCTTCGTCGGCAGTGGTCGGCAAGCCGGGGCGCGCTCACCGCCGACCGTGGGTCACCAGGTCCGTACGGCAGAGATCCCCCGAGCTCCCGAGGACCATACCGCCACCGGGCCGGGCCCGTCCGGTGGCCCTGCGCGCCCACCCCGGCGTCACAGCGTTCTCACGACTTCTCCCCGGCCTCCCGCGCCAGGTACGCGGCGACTCCCGCGGCGACCCCGCGCGCGGCGCGCTCCCGCCACTTCGCGCTGGTCATCAGCCCCGCGTCCCGCGCGTCGCGCATGTTCCCGCACTCCAGGAACACCTTCGGGACGCGGCTGAGGTTGAGGCCGCCGAGGTCGGAGCGGGTGTCAAGCCCCGTACCGCCGTTGATGTACGTGGCGGGGGAGGTGTCCGTGGCCTTCGCGAAGGCCGTGGCGAGGCGGGTGCCGAGCTCGTGCGAGGGCGCGGTGATCGCGCGGGTGTCGGCCTTCCCCGCGTGCACGGCGGCGGGCATGATCACGTGGAAGCCGCGCGCCCCGGCGGGGGCGCCGTCCGCGTGCACCGAGACGGCCGCGTCCGCCTCCGCCTCGTTGCCGATCTCGGCGCGCTCGTCGACGCAGGGCCCGAACTCCCGGTCCCCGTCGTGCGTGAGCCGCACCTCGGCGCCCTGCGCGCGCAGCAGCTTCCGCGCCCTGCGCACGACGTCGAGCGTGAACTCCGCCTCCGGATAACCGGCGTTGGTCTCCGTCCCGGTCGTGTCGCACTCCTTGCGCCCGTTGCCGACATCGACCTGACGGTTGATCTCGGTGGTGTGCAGGCGGTTGTCGGGGTTGTGCCCGGGGTCGAGGACGACGACCTTGCCGCTCAGCGGCCCGGCGGACGGAGAGGGGCGGGGAGTGGGGCCGGTACGGGCCGGAGCGGGCGCCGCCTTCGCGTCGTCGCCGCCCGTACCGCCCCCGTCTTCGCCACCACGCCCCGCGAGGCCGTACCCGAGGCCCCCGGCGAGCAGGAGGACGGGCACGGCGACGGCGGCGGCGAGGAGCAGCCGCCGGGAACGCGGCGGACGGCTCGGCTCGGACGGGAAGGGCGGGGGTGCGGGGGAGGGGGACACGCCCGCGATCGTAGGGGGTACGGGCCCTCGCGCGCTCAGCGGCGCCGCAGCACCCGCAGCGAGTCCACCGTCCGGACCTCGTCGAAGTCGCCCGAGCCGACGGCGCGCAGCCAGATCCGGTACGGGGCCTGGCCGCCGTCGGCGGGGTCGGGGAACACGTCGTGGATGACGAGGAGGCCGCCCGGGGCGAGGTGGGGCGCCCAGCCCTCGTAGTCGGCGTGCGCGTGCGCGTCCGTGTGCCCGCCGTCCACGAAGACGAGGCCGAGCGGCCGCCCCCACACCGCGGCGACCTGCGGGGAACGTCCCACGACGGCGACGACGTGCTCTTCGAGCCCGGCCCGGTGCAGGGTGCGGCGGAAGGCGGGCAACGTGTCCATGATCCCGAGTTCCGGGTCGACGGTCGCCGGGTCGTGGTACTCCCAGCCGGGCTGCTGCTCCTCGCTGCCCCGGTGGTGGTCGACGGTGACGACGGTCACCCCCGCGGCCCGCCCGGCGTCGGCGAGCAGCACCGTCGACCGCCCGCAGTACGTCCCCACCTCCAGGAGGGGCAGCCCCAGCCGCCCCGCCTCGGCAGCCGCCGCGTACAGCGCGAGCCCCTCGTGCACGGGCATGAACCCCTTGGCCTCCTCGAAGGCGGCGAGGACACCGGGCGAGGGGGCGGCATCGACGGCGTGCGGCTCGGGCATGACGGGAGTCCTCCAGCGGTACGTGACAAGCGGCACCGCACCGGCACACACCACCGGCTGCCTCCGATACGGCCCCCGCATCGTGCCGCATCCCCGCGCGCGGCGCGCACCCCGCCCCCGCCGCGCGTCAGCCGCTCACCGCCTCCGCCCTGCCGCTGCGGTCCCGCAGGGGCGCGAGGACGAGGGGGACGAGGCGGGTGGCGTGGCCGCCGGGGAAGGAGACGGCGGCGGCGCGGGGGGTGTGGCCCGCGGCGCGGCAGGCGATGACGTAGGGGCCCGCGGTGAAGGCGGGGAGGGCGTAGCGGCCCGCCGTGTCCGTCGTGGTGAGCCCGGCCTGACGGCCGCGGCGGTCGATGAGGGTGACCGTCGCGCGGACCACGCGCGCGCCCTCCGCGTCCCGCACCTCGCCGCGGAAACCGCTGAAGCCGTCCGGGAGGAGGAAGTCGTCCCGCGCACCGGGGAGTTCGACGAGCGTGAGGCGTTCGCCGCCGCCCGCGGCGCGCGGCAGGAACCAGGCGAGCACGAGCCCGCCCGCCACGGCGCACAGCGCGATCACGAACGACGTGCGGAAACCGCTCAGCGAGGGCACGGCGACGCCCCCGTGCGAGGTCGCCGAACCCGCGAGCACCATACCGATCACCGCGCTGGACACCGAGGTCCCGATCGACCGCATCAGCGCGTTGAGGCCGTTCGCCGCCCCCGTGTCCTCCGGGCGCACCGCCGCGATGATGAGCGCGGGCAGCGAGGAGTACGCGAGCCCGATCCCGCCGCCGACGAGCACCGCGATCAGCACGGTCTGCCAGGCCGAGCCGAGCAGCCCGAGCCCGGCCCCGTACCCGATGCCGATGACGAGGAGGCCCAGCAGCAGCGTCAGGCGCGGCCCGCGCCGCGCGGCGATCCGCGCGTACAGCGGCGCCGTCGCCATCATCGTCAGCCCCAGCGGCGCCACGCACAGGCCCGCGACGACCATCGACTGCCCGAGCCCGTAACCGGTCGCCTCGGGCAACTGGAGGAGCTGCGGAAGGACGAGCGTGACGACGTAGAACGAGACCCCCACCATGACCGAGGCCAGGTTCGCGAGCAGCACCTCGCGGCGCGCGCTCGTGCGCAGGTCCACGAGCGGGGCGGCGACCCGCAGTTCGTACCAGCCCCAGCCGAGCAGCACGAGCACCCCGAACCCGAAGAGCCCGAGCACCCGCGCCGAGCCCCACCCCCAGTCCGCGCCCTTCGTCACGGGCAGCAGGAGGGACACGAGCCCGAGGCTCAGGCCGAGGGCGCCGGGCAGGTCGAAGCGCCCCGGGGCCCGTACCGGCGCGCCGGGCACGAGCGCCACGACGAGCGCGAGCGAGACGACGCCGAGCCCCGCCGCGAGCAGGAAGAGCGCGTGCCACCCGGCGTGCTGCGCGACGATCGCGGCGAGCGGCAGCGCGAGCCCGCCGCCGACGCCGATCGACGAACTCATGAGCGCCATCGCGCCGCCGAGCCGTTCGCGCGGCAGCACATCGCGCATGATCCCGATGCCGAGCGGGATCGCGCCCATCGCGAGGCCCTGGAGCGTACGGCCCGCGAGCATCGGCACGAGCGAGTCGGTCAGCGCGCACCCCACGGAGCCCGCGATCATCGCGCCGAGCGAGACGAAGAGCATCCGCCGCTTGCCGTACAGGTCGCCGAGCCGCCCCAGCACGGGCGTCGATACGGCCCCCGCGAGGAGCGTGGACGTCATGACCCAGGTGGCGTTCGCGGGCGAGGTGCCGAGGAGGTCGGGCAGGTCCTTGATGACGGGGACGAGCAGGGTCTGCATGACGGCGACCGCGATGCCCGCGAAGGCGAGCGCGGCGACGGTCGCGGAGGGATTGCGGGGACGGACCGGGGCCTTGCGGGGTATTCGGGGGCGGTCGTGGGTGTGGGGCATGAGCGGTACTACCTCCGACCCTTGCGGACTGAAAGTGATCCGGTACGGAGGGTAGTCCGGTGGTTCTCGTACGAACGGCGAACCGGGGATCCCGGTGGAAGCGGGAGGGGCACGGGCCGGACGGAGTGTGCGCCCCCTGAGACCGCGTGTGCGTCGCGTGCGTCACAATCAAGCCCCATGCCGCTCGACCCCGCCCGCCTCCTGGCCGCGCCGCCCCGCACCCGCACCCTGACCTGGTCCGCCAGGGACGTCCTGCTCTACCACCTGGGCGTCGGCGCCCCGCCGTCCCGCCTCCACTGGACGCTGGAGTCCCGCCTCCGCGTCCTCCCCTCCTTCGCGGTCGTCGCCGGTGGCCAGGACGTCCTCGGCGCACTGGACGTCCCCGGCGCGGAGAGCGTCGACCGCACCCGCGTGCTCCACGGGACGCAGGAGCTGGTCCTGCACCGCCCGCTCCCCGCCGAGGGTGCGGCCCGCGCCCGTACCGCCGTCACCGACGCGTACGACAAGGGCTCCGCTGCCGTCCTCGGCGTCCGCACCGAGGCGGCCGACGCCGCGGGCCCGCTGTGGACCTCGCGGCAACTCCTCTTCGCGCGCGGCGCCGGCGGCTTCGGGGGCGCCCGCGGCCCGGCCCTGCCCAGGCCCCCGCGCCCCGAGGGCCCCGCGACGGCCGTCCACCGCCTCCCGCTGCGCGAGGACGCCGCCCTCCTCTACCGCCTCAGCGGCGACATGAACCCTTTGCACGCCGACCCGGCCGAGGCGGCGCGCGCCGGTTTCCCGCGCCCGGTGCTCCAGGGGCTGTGCACGTACGGGACGGCTCTGCGCGTCCTCGTCGACACCCTCCTCGACGGGCGTCCCGAGCCCGTACGCCGGTACGCGGCCCGCTTCTCGGACGTCGTCTTCCCGGGCGAGACGCTGGAGGTGAGGGTGTGGCGGACGGGCGAGGGAGAGGCGCGCGCGGAGGTCGCGGTGCCGGACACCGGACGCCTGGTGCTCTCGGACGCGGTCCTGGAGTGGGAAGGGCGATGAACGAGGGCAGGGGCCCGGAGACGCTCAGGCGTCTCCGGGCCCCCGCCCGTCCTGCTGCTGCTGTTCCCCCTGGACGACTAGGCCGCGGCCCGGCCGCCCTCGAAGAACTCGGCGTGCTCGGCCCCGGGCTTGCGGTGGCGGCCGCCGGGCCGGGTCTCCCCGGCCTCTCCGGCGCCCGCCGCGTTCCCCCGGTGCCGCCCCGGTCCCCCCACGTCCCCGTTCGGGACGGACGGCGTCTCGGCGGCCGACTGCTTGCTGATCTCGGTCAACGGAACGTCACCCCGTAGTACTCGTTCACGTGCGCAACAACTACCCGGGGATTTTCTCACGTCACGTCAGTCACATGTTCGGGGGGTCGGGGCGGAGTTCAGCTGTTGAGCGGCGCGTCACGCAGGGGTACCGGACGGTTCCCGGCCTCGCCGGACGGCGGCGGCGTGGTCCAGGTGATTCCGGACGGCACGGCGTCGGAGTCCGGCAGGTCCCGGGCGGGTTCGGGCTCGTCGGCGGGCACGGGCAGCGGTACGGCCACGGCGCCGCGCGTCACCACGAGCCCCGCCCTTATCGCCGCTCCCGCCGAGCCGAGTCCCCCCGCGAGCGTCGAGGGCCCCGCGACGCCGGAGAACCCGGAGACGGCCATGACGGAGAACGCGCCGGTGGCCTGCGGGGGTTCGGGCGCGGGGATGCGGCCGGGGCCGGGGGTGGGTGGCGTGGGCGGTGCTTGCCGGGGCGGGGCGCTGGGCCGGGGATGAGGAGCGGGCTGGGCGTGCGGGGCAGGGTGGGCT
>NZ_JOGO01000010.1 GCF_000719475.1 Streptomyces sp. NRRL F-5630
GGGTGGAGGGCGGCGTGGGGGTGGCCGACGCGGGGTGGGGGGTCGCGGGGGCGGCCTCCCGCGCGGCATGGGAGGGGACGTCGGGCGTCGCGTCGTACGGGGCGGGGGCGCCGGCGTCCCGCGCGGCGTGGGAGGCGGCGTCGGACGCGACGTCGGGCGTGCGCCAGCGCGTCGTGTGCGTCGTGTGCGTCGTGGGCGCGGGCGCGGCGTCCGGGTCGACTTCGACGAGGAGGACCGTCATGTTCTCGGGCGACGAGGTCAGGATGCGGTGGAGTTCATCGGCGTGGGCGTGGGACTCGTCCCAGATCTCCGCGTTCATCGCGTCGATGGCGCGGAGGTCGGCGAGCGACGTCACACTGCGCATCCTGAGACCGTCCGGCAGGCGCGGTTCGAGCCGGGCGAGATCCTCCGTGCGGCCGACGAAGACGGTCTCGGGCTCGTCGGGGACGAAGCCGGCCGCGCGGAGCCGTTCCGGCAGGTCCTTCTGGGCGTCGTGGCCACGCGTTTTCCACTCCGTCTCGACGCCCAACTCGGCATACCTGTCGCGTTGCCTGGCGATCAGCGCGTCCAGGGCGTCGCCTTCCACACCGAGATCCCTCGGCCCGGTGATGTAGCCGGTCTCGATGCCGGTGAAGCGCACGAGGGGCCCGTCGCGCTCGACCCGGGCGCGCGGGTCGGCGACCTCGTTCTCGCCGCGCAGCTGGGCGTCGTAGGCGGCGAGGAGAGTACGGCAGAGTTCCTCGTCCGAGGGCGAGGGCTCGACGGTTGGAGGGGTGGCGGAGAAGGGAGGACGCGGCGTCGATGGGTTGCTCATGGAGGTGACCATGGCGCGTGGTGGGGTCCTGGTCAAAGGGTTTAGCCCGCACGCGACGTCGGCGCGACGGCGCGACGTTTGCCCTGGTCACACGCGACGTGTCAGAGGCCACGTCGCCTGCGTCGCGCCGCCTCGCCATGGTCCCCGCGCCGCGACGTCGCGGGGTAAGGAACCATGGCCCCGTGCCGCGACGTCACAGCGCGGCCCCCTCACGACGCGCCGCCCGCGCCGTGGTCGGCCACGCAGACGGCGCGTGCGCACCGGACGGGATACCCGGGGGACGCCGAGGACTGTTCAGAGCTGGACGCCGGTGAAGACCATGATCCGCTCGTACGTGTAGTCCTCCATCGCCGAGCGGACGCCTTCGCGCCCGACGCCCGAGAGCTTGGCGCCGCCGTACGGCATCTGGTCGGCGCGGTACGAGGGCGCGTCGCCGATGATCACGCCGCCGACCTCCAGGGCCCGGTGGGCGCGGAACGCCGCCTGCACGTCGTGCGTGAAGACGCCGGCCTGGAGGCCGTACTTCGAGTCGTTGACCGCCGCGTACGCCTCGTCCTCGCCGTTCACCTTGATCAGGGACAGAACCGGTCCGAAGACCTCTTCCCGCGCGAGTGTCGTGTCGGCGGGGAGGTCGGCGAGGACGGTGGGGGCGTACGTCGCGCCGTCGCGCTCTCCGCCGGCCAGAAGCGTCGCGCCGGCGGTGACCGCCTCGTCGACCCAGGACTCGACGCGCCGCGCGGCGTCCTCGCTGACGAGCGGGCCGACCTCGGTCGCCGGGTCGGATGGGTCGCCCGTCACCTGCGCCTCGACGGCCTTGACGACGCGTTCCGCAAGGCGGTCGTAGACGGCGGCGTCGGCGATGACGCGCTGCACCGAGATGCAGGACTGGCCGCCCTGGTAGTTCGAGAACGTGGCGATGCGGCCCGCGGCCCAGTCGAGATCGGCGTCCGAGGCGTAGTCCGCGAGAACGACGGCCGCGCCGTTGCCGCCGAGTTCGAGGGTGCAGTGCTTGCGCGGGACGGAGTCCATGATCGCGTAGCCGACCTTCTCGGAGCCCGTGAACGAGATCACCGGGAGCCGCTCGTCCTGGACGAGGGCGGGCATGCGGTCGTTCTCGACGGTCAGGACGGACCAGCTGCCGACCGGGAGCGCGGTCTCCGCGAGAAGCTCGCCGAGGACGAGCGCGGAGAGGGGCGTCGCGGGGGCGGGCTTGAGGATGATCGGCACGCCGGCCGCGAGGGCGGGGGCAACCTTGTGGGCGCACAGGTTGAGCGGGAAGTTGAACGGCGCGATGCCGAGGACGACGCCGCGCGGGAAGCGCCGCGTGAGCCCGATGCGCCCCTCGCCGCCCGCGTCGGTGTCGAGCCGGAGCCCCTCGCCGCCGTTGAAACGCCGCGCCTCCTCGCTCGCGAAGCGGAAGACGGAGACGGCGCGGCCGACCTCGCCGCGCGCCCACTTGATGGGCTTGCCGTTCTCGGCCGAGATGAGCTGCGCGATCTCCTCGGCGCGCTCGGTGAGCCGCTTCGCGACGTGGTCGAGCGCGGCGGCGCGTACGTGCGCGGGGCTCGCCGCGAACTCCTCGCGCACCCCGTACGCGGCGGCGACCGCCTCCTCGACCTGAGCCCCGGTCGGGACAGCGACCTTCCCGACGACGCGCCCGTCCCAGGGCGAGGTGACGTCGAACGTGGCTTCGCCCGTGGCCTGGCGGCCGGCGAGCCAGAAGGCATGGGTGGTAGTCATCGCGAGTCCCGGCCCTTCCGCAGTGCAGTGGTGGGTGTGCGTACGTCGCGTGGCGCGGCGTCGCGCGAGGCGGCACGCCTCAGCAGGGCCACCGTAAGGGCGCCGCCGCGTCGCGTCGTTTGTCCTTCGCGTAGCGGCCGGGGAGCGGAACGCGCCGTATTGGCGATAGCTGTGCGGGAGGGAACGGAGCGGACCGGGGGTGGCGGAGAGGGCGGCGCGTGGGCGCGCGGGCCGACGTCGGGCGCGACTGCGGGGCGAACGGCGCGGCGTCGGGCCCTCTCACGTCGCGGGTACGTCGCGCCGGTGGCGCGGGTACGTCGCGTACTGAGCGATGTGACGCCTGTGGGCGGTTTCACGCGACGTACGCCGCGACATCGCCCCGCCGTGTACCACTTCGCGTCGTCCCGGGCGCGCCACTCGCGTCGCCTCCGCACGTCCCCACGGCGTCGCCCCCGAACGCGCCGCCACGTCCGTCGGGCGACGCCGGGCCCGTCAGACGACGCCGCCCGTCGCGGTCGTCGCCTTGAGCGCGAGCCAGAGCTCCATCCGGACGTCGGGGTCGTCGAGGGAACGGCCCAGGATCTCCTCGACGCGGCGCATGCGGTAGCGGAGGGTGTGCCGGTGGACGCCCAGCTCGGCCGCCGCCGCGTCCCACTGGCCGTGGTGGGCGAGCCAGGCACGCAGCGAGGCGACGAGGTCGCCGCGCCCCGTCGCGTCGTGGTCGTGGAGCGCGCGCAGGAGGCCGTCCGCGAAGGCGCGTACCGCGTCGTCGGCGAGGAGAGGAAGCACGGAGCCCGCCGCGACGTCCTCGTGCTCGACCAGCGTCCGGCCGCGACGTCGCGCCACGGAGAGGGCCTGTTCGGCCTGCTTGTACGCGGTCACGGCGGCCACTGGGCCCGACGGGGCGGAGAGGCCGATGGCGAGAGTGCTCTCGGGCGTCGACTTGGCGCCGGCGTCGCGGGCGCGGTCCGATTCCCCGGCGTACGTCGCGCAGGCGTCGGCGACGGCCCCCTGGTCGACGGCGAGGAGGACGAGGCGCTCTCCCTCGCGGACGACGAGGACGGGCTCACCGGCGCGAGCGGCGGCGGTCTCGACGAGGTCCACCATGGCGGCGAAGGGGTCCGGAGCGAGTTCGGGCGTCACGGTGTCCTCGCCGGAGGCGGCCCCGGTGCCGGAGGCCGGGGATGACGCGTGCGGCTGGGAGGCAGGCGACGTCGCCGCGACGATGGCGAGGCGGAACGGCGCGTCGAGCAGCGCACCGTACAGGTCCCCCGCCGCGGCGCGCGCATGGCCCGACTCCCCGGCGAGGAGCATGCCGAGCACGGCGGCGCCGATGCGCTGCTCGGCGGCCCGGAAGGCGCGGGAGCGCTCCGTGGTGAGGGTGAGCAGGGAGATCGCGGCGTGGACCGAGTAGCGCTCCACGGTGCCGAGTGTGCTCTCGGTACCCACGGCCAGGGCCGCGCGGGGGTGCCGGGCCGTACCGAGGGAGTGCAGTTCGACGCGGTCCTCCGCGGCGGCCACGACCGCGCTCGCGGGCGCCGGGCGGTCGCGGAGACGGCGTACGTCGGGCGTGAGGCGCGCGGCACGTCGCGCGGCCCACTCCGGTGCGGCGGCGACGACGGCGCCCGAGGCGTCGTAGACGGCCGCCCAGCCGTTGAGCTGCGCGGCGAGCGCGCCGATGAGGCCCTCCGGCCCCTCGCCGAGTGCCTGTCGCGTGAGTTCGCGCTGCGCGGCGAAGCCCGCGGTGACCGCGCGGTACTGCTCGGCCGCGATCGCCGCCGAGACCGCCTTCGTAATCGCCAGGAAAGGGGTACGTCGCGGTACTTCGAGCAGCGGCAGCGACTCCGCCTCAGCAGCCGCCACGAGCGCGGCGGGGACCCCGTCGTAGTTGACGCCCCTGCCGAAGCCGAGCCCCGCGACGCCCGCACGCGCCAGACGGCGGACGTAGGGGAGGACCTCTTCGGGGTTCTCGGCGTCGAGGGTGAGGGAAGTGGTCAGAAGCAGCTCTCCCCCGTTCATGTACGGCACCGGATCGATCAGCTCGCTCACGTGCGCCCAGCGGACGGGGGTGTCCAGGCGGTCCGCTCCGGCCAGCACGGTGAGCTTGAGCGCGGAGTGGTGGACGAGTGAGGCGAGCGTGGGCGGCATGGGACCTTCCGGGCGTCGCGCGGGGCATGGACGAACGTATTACTGGGCCGGGTTCTTGGCCGTCGCGTATGAGCGACGCTTCCAAGTCTGCCTCACCGTATGTATGGGGTGAGGGGCCGGGACGGGATACGCCAGGGCGGAAGCGGGGCATAGGGGGCCGAGGCGGAGTCGGCGGTGCGGGGCGAGGAACGCGGCAGGACGACGCGGCGCTTCGCCGTACGTCGGGTGCACGTTGCGTCGCGCAGGCGCTACGTAGCGTGCACGGGAGGCGTCTCATGCACGCCGCATGGGCGCGCCACGGGGCGGCGTACGTCGCGTCCCGTCCTCAGACGTCCCCCGCGACGCCGCGTCGCGCGCCGTCAGCGGCGCAGGTCGACCAGAAGGGGCGGCGCGTGCTCGCCTCGCACCGTCGTGAGGGACACGACCGCGTGGCCTGGTGGCAGCGCGTGGGCGAGTTCCGACGCCGACCAGCGTTCGCGCTCGACCTGCCGCACAGTGACGGACTGCGCCGTCGGCGCCTTGCCCGTGATGGCCTTCCGCAGGAAGTGGCTGACCTTCGTGAGAGGTTCGTCCGCGACGATCTGCCGGTCCGTGATGTCGCGGATCTCGCGCCACTCGGTGCCCCACGCCGCGGCGAAGTCCTGCCCGTCCCTGGGCGCGACCCCCGAGAGCGCCATGCGGCACCCTGCGGCGCCGAGGAGCGGGCCACGCAGCTCTCGCGGCACGTCGTCGAGCGTGCGCAGCGCGAGGACCACGCCCGCGTGGGCGGAACGCAGCGACTGGATGCCGCGCACGGACTCGGCCGTCACGACGCCGGCCGCGTCGTCCAGCACGAGACACGCGAACAGCGAGAGGTCGCCGCGTACCACCACACTCCCCGTGAACTGGGCGAGCACCAGTCGCGCGAGGACGAGCGCGGCGTTGGGATGGCTGCGCGCCGGGAGCTCGATGCGCACGCGTACCGGATGGTCGAGCGCCCGGAAGGAGAAGGGCGCGCCTTCGCCCGACGTGTCGAAGAAGTCCGCGAAGGCGGGGCGGTCGAGCAGCGCGAGCCGGTCCACGAGCAGCGGCGCGGCGTCGCCGGGCTGACCGGCCTGGCGCTCGCGCGACTCCACGTCGCGCAGGAGTGCGCTGTGGCCTCCCGCGGCGAGGGCGGACCGCAGCGCGGCGAGGTGCTTGGGGGAACCGTCGAGGAGGAGGCGCAACTCGGCCACGGAGGGGAACCGGCCGTGGACGGCGCGGAAGGGACCCAGCAACTGGGCGAGGACGGTGCTGGGACGCCGCCCCGAACCGGACGCCTGAGGAAGGTCGCCGACCAGGGCCTCGGCGAGGAACGTCGCGGCTTCCTCCGCGTCGCGGGTGCCGCCGTAGAGGTCGAGGTCGTAGACGGAGTCGGGGTGGCCGAGGCGGATGACGATGTCGTAGTTGTCGGTGCGTCCGAGCCCCGCGCCCTCCGCGCCGACCACGACGACGGCGGCACGGCCCGCCAAGGCTTGCAGGCAGAGTGCCTCGGCCACAGGACGGACGAGTGCGCCGGTCTTGCCGGAGCCCGCGGGGCCGACGGCGACGAGGGACGTCGCGAGGAGTTCCGAGCCGAGCGCGAAGCCGGCGGTGCGGTACGCGTAGGGGTTGCGCGCGTCGTCCAGGGTGGCGCCCAGGCGGACCTGCCCCGTGGCGAGGTCGTGCGGGACGGAGCGGGCGGGCAGGTCACGTCGGCCCGACGGGTGCGGGAACGCCGCGGCGCCGTCGCGGAGGACGTCATGCCGGAACGTCTCGACGGGCAGTTGTCCGGACTGCACGGAGCGCCAGGCGCGTACGAGCCGCGCGTGGTCCACGTCGCGCAACCGGCCGGCGTACGCCTCGTCCACGAGCCTGTCGGCCGCCGCGTGCTCACCGGCCGCGCGCAGCTCGGGCCATTGGGCGGGGTCCTCCTGGGGGGCGGGAGCCGGGGGCGGGGACGCCGCGGTGCTGGCCTCGCGACGGGTGCGGGACCAGGGGGAGTAGCGACGCCAGAGCTCGGGCCAGCGGCCGAGCCTGCCCACGGCCGCCGCGACGAGAATGATGACGAGTGCGTAGTAGAGGTAGAAGGTGGCAGTGCCCCACGTGGTCGATTCCTTGAGCGAAGTCGGTGCCAAGGCACGCACGGGCAAAAGCCACCAGTCGCCCCACAGGAACCCGTTGTACAACAACGACCAGAACAACCACCCCACCAGCAAAGCGATCAACGCGCCGCTGACGAGTTGCCGCCCCGGAGTCTGCTCCGGTTCTGCCTCGGGCCGAGGGCGGTGGCCGAAGCGCCAGATGCCGGGGAGGGCCGGCGGACGCGGCGTGCGGAGCCAGTCGAGGAAGTCCGCCCCGGGCGGCCTCTCCGAGACGCTCCCTCCAGGAGACGCACCCGGCCCCCGCCCCGGCATGGGCGGCGGCACCCGTGCGTCGTACGCGGCAGGGTGTCCGGGCGGCGGAGGCGGCACCGTCGCCGTGGGGGGCGGCCCGGCCGGCCGTGGCGGTACGGGAGGCATCGCGTCGCCCTGGCGCGCGTCAGGTACCCCAGGGCCCCCGGGCGGTACGTCCGGACGCGGCGGCACGGAACCGGCGGGTGGGCCTCCGGGCGCGGGCCCACTCCCAGAGGCCTGCGATCCATACGTACCGTCCCTGTCCATGCCCAGCCCCCTGACCTGCCGGTCCATCGTTCCGTCTCGCGCGGCGCGGGTCGATCATCGATCGCGGCTCAATCTAGTGTCCCCACGCGCCCTCGTGGACGACGCACACGAGTTGTACCCGAATTACGGCCGGGCGTCAGAACTGCCGCGGGGACCACGCCGCGTCGCGACGTGCGACGTACCGGACGACGCCCGCCCAGCGCACCCCGCTCCGCCCCCACGCACAACGCACAACGCGACGTCCCCGGCTCACGTGCCGTCTTTCACGTGCCGCCCCGTCGTCCGATCCACGCGACGTGGCGCTGCGCTGCGCTGCGCGGCGGTCGCGTCTCGCAAGCCCGCGCGACACGCGACCTCACGCCGCCGACTCACGCCACGTCGGGCGTACTCCGACCCCAGTCGCACCAGTCCCTACCCCTGCACCCCTCCCCCGCCGCCTGCTCCACCAAGGACAAGCGACACGCTCCACTTCTCCCGAACGGCGCATCCCGTCCCGCCCTCGCGCCCCCTAGCCTGCGGGCAGGCCCCGGCGACGAGCGGAAGCACCGTTGGCGACGGAGCGCCACATCGCCGGTCCGGCAGGCGGACGTCACGCCCGCCGAACCGGGCAGCCGGGTGAGCGCCACCCGGACCACGGACACCCAAGCACCCCCAGGAGCCCTCATGAGCGCCATTCCGCAGGAGCGCCGCGTCGTCACGGCTATTCCCGGCCCGAAGTCGCAGGACATCCAGGCCCGCCGCGCCGCCAGCGTCGCGGCGGGCGTCGGCTCGACGCTGCCCGTCTTCGCGGCGCGCGCCGAGGGCGGCATCCTGGAGGATGTCGACGGCAACCGCTTCATCGATCTCGGCTCCGGCATCGCGGTCACCACCGTGAGTGCGAGCGCCGAGGCTGTCGTACGTCGCGCGAGCGCACAGCTCGCCGACTTCACGCACACCTGTTTCATGGTGACTCCGTACGAGGGCTACGTCGCCGTCGCCGAGCAGTTGGCCGAGCTCACCCCCGGCGACCACGCGAAGAAGTCCGCGCTCTTCAACTCGGGCGCCGAGGCCGTCGAGAACGCCGTCAAGATCGCCCGCTCGTACACGAAGCGCCAGGCCGTCGTCGTCTTCGACCACGGCTACCACGGCCGGACCAACCTCACGATGGCGCTGACGGCCAAGAACATGCCGTACAAGGAGGGCTTCGGCCCCTTCGCCCCCGAGGTCTACCGCGTACCCGTCGCGTACGCGTACCGCTGGCCAACCGGTCCGCAGAACGCGGGTGCCGAGGCCGCCGCGCAGGCGATCGACCAGATCACGAAGCAGATCGGCGCGCACAACGTCGCGGCGGTCATCATCGAGCCCGTGCTCGGCGAGGGCGGCTTCATCGAGCCGGCGAAGGGTTTCCTGCCGGCGCTGCGCGAGTTCGCGACGGCGAACGGGATCGTCTTCGTCGCGGACGAGATCCAGTCCGGTTTCTGCCGTACGGGCCAGTGGTTCGCCTGCGAGGACGAGGGCATCGTCCCGGACCTCATCACCACCGCCAAGGGTATCGCCGGCGGCCTCCCGCTCTCCGCCGTGACGGGGCGCGCCGAGATCATGGACGCAGCGCACTCGGGCGGCCTCGGCGGCACCTACGGCGGCAACCCCGTCGCGTGCGCCGCGGCGCTCGGTGCGATCGAGACCATGAAGGAACTCGATCTCAACGCCAAGGCGAAGCGCATCGAGGAGATCATGAAGGGACGCCTCGTCGCGCTCCAGGAGAAGTACGAGGTCATCGGCGACGTGCGCGGGCGCGGCGGGATGATCGCGGCCGAGTTCGTCAAGCCGGGCGGCAAGGAGCCGAACCCGGAGATCACCGGGGCGATCGCGAAGGCGTGCCACGCCGCGGGCGTCCTCGTCCTCACCTGCGGCACGTACGGCAACGTCGTCCGCTTCCTGCCCCCGCTCGTGATCGGCGAGGACCTCCTGAACGACGCGCTCGATGTCTTCGAGCAGGCGCTGGCGGCGTCGGCCTGAAGAGCCCTGAGCACCGGGGGACATCGCGTAGCGGACGGAGGGGTGGCGCTTTGCACCACGTCGCGACGTCGCGTCGCGAGGCGCCAGGAACGTCGCGTTACGCCGGGACGTCGCGCGCCACGTCGCGACGTCCCCGGCGCGACGTGGCAACGCCTCCGCCACGAACGCGACGTCCCCGCCTCTCCCCCGCCCGTCGCACTCGTCCGCGCCCGCTCCGTCAGGCATCGTGAGGGCGTGACCAGGCTTGTGAAGAAGGTGTGCGAGGGCGATGGCAGGATGGGCTGGCCCCTGTCCCGGCCGCTGCTCGCTGCCGTAGGTTCTCAGCGGATGAACCAAACACCCCGCCCGCGGGAAACCGCGAGCGGTGCCGTCGCGTGGCCTCCCCTGTCGCGCACCGGCCGTGCCTTCGCGCACACCCCCGGGGCCCCAGGCCCCGGGCATCCTCACCGATCGGACGGCCGCCCGCCCCACACCCCCCGGGGCGCGCGGTTTCCCGGTCCTCCCGGACGCCCCGGAACCAGCCCCCCGGTTCCGGGGCGTCCGGCTGCTGTCCTCTCCCTGTGCGCTGTCGTCTTCGCCCTTCTCACCTGGCAACTCGTCGCTCGTGGTCCGCTGCGTCGCCTCGACGAGCGCCTCGGGGTACGCCTCCACGACGGTGCCGGCCTGCCGCATCCCCTCGCCGAGTTCTTCTCCGACCTCGGCAACACCGCGGTCGCCGTCCCCGTACTCGCGCTGTGTGCCGCGGCGGTCACGTGGTGGGTATGTCGCGGCGCGGGCCACGTCGCGTGGTGGCCGGCGCTCACCGCTCTCGTCGCGATCCTCGTCGTCCCGGCGCTCGTCCTCCCTCTCAAAGAGATCTTCGACCGTCCGGGCCAGCCCTCCGCCGAGGGCCTCGGCTACTACCCCTCCGGCCATACGGCGACCGCGACCGTCGCGTACGGCGTCGCACTCCTCCTGCTTTTCGCCGGTCCCCTCACGCCCCACCGACGCGGCGTACGGCGCGCCCTCACCGCGGCGTGGCTGCTGCTCGTGCTGTGTGTGAGCTACGGACTGGTCCGGCAGGGCTACCACTGGCCCCTGGACGTCGTGGCGAGCTGGTGCCTGGGCGGCGCGGTGCTCCAGGTCGTGGCAGTGGTTCTCGTACGGGTACGGGAGCGGCCAAGGACGCGGGTCCGGGACGACGCGGCGGGACAGCCGCCGGAACGTCGCGCGGGCGAGCCGGAAAGCGGCGACGTCGCGTAGTCACTCACCACGCGACGTGTGCGGACTGACGCGACCTGGTCCGGCCCTCGCGACGTGGTCCGGCCCTCGCGACGTGGTCCGGCCCTCGCGACGTAGCTTCGCCTCTGCGCGACGTGTCCCGGGGCAGGCGACGTCACGACCGTTCCCGCGCCACGCCGTCACTCGGCCTGCCCTTCCTCGGCGCGACGTGCCGCCGCCTCGTGCAGCGCGAGCTCAAGCCGTGCCGCGTCGGTGAGCACTCCCGAACCGTCCGGCGGAACGACCCAGCTGATGCCGTCCGCCGTCTCCCCGGGACGCGGCACCACCAGCCACGTGCCCTCCCCGGCGCACCGCACCCCGCCCCCCGCCCACTGCGCGGCGGTGCCCACCGGCACGAGGAAACCCAGGCGGTCCCGTCCCGCGTCCGCGAGAACCGGACCGGGACGCTCGACCAGCCGCCCCAGCACTTCCAACGTCGCGCGCCCAAGGGCTCCAGGGAGGACCAGGACGTCCCACACACGCCCCGCCGGCAGCAGTGCGGTCCCCCGGGGGTCACGCTCCCACTGGCGCAGGCACGTCGCGGGGTCGGGCGCGGCGTTCGCCAACCACGCCAAGGGGGTGGGCCTCTCCAAGGCCTCGGGGACGTCCTCGGGCTCCGTCATCGCTGTGCCTCCTGTCGCGAGGCGCGCGCGGCGCACGCCTCACAGGAGAGACCGCCCGCCGACGCGAGCATTACGCGAGTCGGGAGACGCCGCGACGGTGACACGCGTCACAGCACCGCGTGCGACGTAGCGACATACCGAACGATGCCTCCCCTCCACGCGACGTCACCCCCCGCGCCCCCGCCGCGCGACGCGTGCCACGCGAGGTCACGCCACCCCGAGGCCCCCTCGCGCACCCGTGCACAGCGCGGCACCACGCGTCGCGGGGCGGAGACGCGCGGCGGGACACGATGCGTAGGCGCGGCGGCGACCCACCCCGGCCGCCTCAGCTGTCGAACCCGAGCCCCACCCGGTCCATCACCCGCAGCCACAGGTTCCGTCGTCCCCTGTGGTCGTCGGCGCGCGCGAGCGAACGTCGCGTCAGCTCGATCCCCGTCCAGGCGAACGGCTCCGGAGGGAAGGGCATCGGTTTCGTCCGCACCATCCGCAGCGCCGTCCGCTCCGTCTCCGCCCCCTCCAGGAGGTCCAGCATGACGTCGGCGCCGAAACGCGTCGCGCCTACTCCGAGCCCGGTGAAGCCTGCGGCGTAGGCGACGCGGCCGCGGTGCGCCGTACCGAAGAAGGGCGAGAACCGCGTGCAGGTGTCGATCGCGCCGCCCCACGCGTGCGTGAAGCGGAGACCTTCGAGCTGCGGGAAGCAGGTGAAGAAGTGCTGCGCCAGCTTCTCGTACGTCGCGGGCCGGTCGTCGTACTCGGCGCGCACCGCGCCGCCGAAGCGGTAGATCGCGTCGTACCCGCCCCACAGGATGCGGTTGTCCGCCGTGAGCCGGAAGTAGTGGAACTGGTTGGCGCTGTCGCCGAGCCCCTGCCGGTTGTGCCAGCCGATCGCGTCGTGCTGGGCGGCCGTGAGCGGCTCGGTCATGAGCGCGTAGTCGTACACCGGCACCGTGTACGGGCGCAGACGGCGCACGAGCGAGGGGAAGACGTTCGTGCCGAGCGCGACGTCGCGCGCGAAGACGCGCCCGTACGGCGTACGCAGCGCCATCCGGGCGCCGTCGCGTGCGAGGGCGAGGCCGGGGGTGTGCTCGTGGATGCGGACACCGAGGTCGAGACACGCCCGGCGCAGCCCCCACGCGAGCCGTGCGGGGTGCAGCAGCGCGACCCCGCTGGTGTCCTGAAGGCCCGCCAGGAACGTCGGCGAGTCGACCTCGGCGCGAAGCGCCGCCTCGTCGAGGAGTTCGTAGGTGTCGAAGCCGTGGGCGCGCGCCGTCTCGTACAGCTCGGCGAGCTCCTCGACTTGGTGCGGCCGCGTCGCGACGTCGATCTCGCCGGTGCGCTCGAACGCGCAGTCGATGCCGTAGCGCGCGACGGTGGCCTCGATGTCGTCGAGGTTGCGGCTCCCCAGCCTCTCCAAGGCGTCGATCTCCTCCGGCCAGCGGTCGAGGCCGTTGAGGAGCCCGTGGGTGAGGGACGCGGCGCAGAAACCGCCGTTGCGCCCGGAGGCCGCCCACCCAACCGTCTTCGCCTCCACCAGGACCACGTCGCGCCCCGGGTCGCGTTCTTTGGCCCGCAAGGCGGCCCACAGGCCGCTGTAGCCGCCGCCGACGACGAGGAGGTCGCAACGGGCGTCACCCACGAGCGCCGGGAGGGGCTCGGGCCGTCCGGGGTCGTCGAGCCAGTAGGCGCCGGGCCGGGCGTCGGCGAGGGCGGTGGTCCATCTGCTGCTCATGGCGCTCGCGGCCATGATGTCAACTCCCTACGGTGGCGCTCCGCGCGGTGCGGAGCACGGTCGGTGCGGTGCGGAGCACGGTCGGTACGAAAGGTGCGGTATCGCTGCTGCGTGCCTTGCGCCGGTCCGGGCCGGGGCAGACGCGCGGGCAGTGCGTCCGGACGCCACGAGGCGGGGCGATGTGCGGGGCCGGGGGATGGAGACGCGTCACACGGAGATACGTCGCGACGCGCCGTACACGCTGTGCCCGGTGACGACGCGACGCCTCGACGGCGCGCGGGACGTAGCGCCACGGCCCCACGTCGCGTACGCCGTGCGCGACGTCGCCGCCCACGCGACGTCCGCGGTACGGCGCGACGCGACGACACCACGCACGACGCGGCCGACGTCGCGACACGCCAAACACCACGCGTCGTCCCACCCCGACGCCCCACCCCGACGCATCAGCCCCCCTGCTGCCTCTTCCGGCGCCTGCCGAGAAGCATGGCCGCCAGGACGACGAGCACGGCGACGACGAACATGGCGGTGCCGATCACGTTGATCTGCACCGGCGTGCCGCGCTGCGCCGAGCCCCAGACGTACATCGGGAAGGTCACGGTGGAGCCGGCGTTGAAGTTGGTGATGATGAAGTCGTCGAACGAGAGCGCGAAGGCGAGCAGCGCGCCGGCCGCGATGCCGGGCGCGGCGATGGGAAGCGTGACGCGCAGGAAGGTCTGGACGGGGCCTGCGTAGAGGTCCTGCGCGGCCTGTTCCAGGCGCGGATCCATGGACATGACGCGTGCCTTGACCGCAGTCACGACGAAGCTGAGGCAGAACATGATGTGGGCGATCAGGATCGTCCAGAAGCCGAACTGGACGCCCATGTTCAGGAACAGCGTCATCAGCGACGCGGCCATGACGACCTCGGGCATCGCCATAGGCAGGAAGATCAGCGAGTTGACGGCGCCGCGCGCGCGGAAGCGGTATCGCACGAGCGCGAAGGCGATCATCGTGCCGAGCACCGTCGCCCCGAGCGTCGCCCAGCCCGCGATCTGGAGGCTGAGCGAGAGCGAGCCGCACATGTCGGCCACGCCGCAGGGATCGCTCCAGGCATCGGTCGAGAAACGCTGCCACTCGTAATTGAATCGTCCGTTCGGCTTGTTGAACGAGAAGATCATCACGACGACATTCGGGAGGATCATGTACGCGAGGGTGCAGATCCCGGCGATGACGACGAGGTTACGGCGGACGGTGCGCAGGAGTCCGCCGGGTGTGCGCGCACGCGACGCCGACGCGGCGTCACGCGGCGTACGACGCGATTCCGGCGCGACGTCGCGCGACGTAGGGATCCGGGTGCTCATCAGATCAGGTCCTCCGTTCCGGACTTGCGCAGGTAGACCGTGACAGCGGCGAGGATGGCCGCCATGAGGAGGAAGGAAAGGGCGGCGGCAGCCGGGTAGTCGAGGACCCGGAGGAAAAGCGTCTGAATTACATTTCCGATCATCCGCGTATCCGTCGATCCGAGGAGATCGGCGTTGACGTAGTCGCCGGCGGCCGGGATGAAGGTGAGCAGCGTCCCCGAGACGACGCCGGGAAGCGACAGCGGGAAGGTCACCTTCCGGAAGGTTGTGAACGGCGCGGCGTACAGGTCTCCCGACGCCTCGTGGAGCCTCGGGTCGATGCGCTCCAGGGACGTGTAGAGCGGCAGGATCATGAACGGCAGGAAGTTGTACGTCAGCCCGCAGACGACCGCGAGCGGCGTCGCGAGGACGCGATCGCCCTCGGTGATGCCCAGCGCGCTCGTGACGTCCAGGAGATGCAGCGTGTTGAGCACGTCCACGACGAAGCCGCCGTCGGCAAGGATCGTCTTCCACGCGAGCGTGCGGATGAGGAAGCTCGTGAAGAACGGCGCGATGACGAGGATGAGCACCAGGTTGCGCCAGCGCCCCGCGCGGAAGGCGATGAGGTACGCGAGCGGGTAGCCGAGCGCGAGGCACAGGACCGTCGCGACGGCGGCGTAGGCGAGGGAGCGCACGAACTGCGGCCAGTACTCGCTGAAGACGTCCCAGTACGTGGCGAAGTGCCACGTCACCCGGAAGCCCTCCTCCAGCGAGCCGGTCTGCACGGACGTGGACGCCTGGTAGACCATCGGCAGCGCGAAGAAGACCAGCAGCCACAGCATCCCGGGCAGCAGCAACCAGTACGGCACGAGGCGGCCGCGCACCCGGACGCCGCGACGCCGGGGCGGCGTGGGGCCCGCGACGTCGTCGGGTCCCCGCGTGTTCGCGGGTGGCGCGGGGGGTGCGTCGGTGGCGCTCACGCGGCGTCCCCCTCACTGCCCGCCGTGGCGACGCCCGCGTCGATGTCCTGCTCCGCGTCGAGCCCGAAACCGTGGGCGGGGTTCCAGTGCGCGACGACCTCGGCGCCCGGCGTCAGGCGCACGTCGCGCTCGATGTTCTGGGCGTACACCTCGAAGCGCCCGCAGCAGGGGGCGTCGAGCACGTACTGCGTCGAGACCCCGATGAAGCTGGAGTCGGCGATGCGGCCCCGGACCCGGTTGCGCCCCTCGGGTATCCGCGCCTCGTCCTCGACGGGGATGAGCGAGACCTTCTCGGGGCGCACACCGAGCAGCAGCGCGCCGCCCTTGCGCGGCGGTACGGCACAGCGCACGGCGGGTACGACGAGGCGTGTACCACGCGCCGTCAGCGCGACGTCGCCGTCCGACGTCGCGTCGTCGACGGTGCCGGGGAGGAGGTTCGAGGTCCCGAGGAAGTTGGCCACGAAGGTGCTGCGCGGCGTCTCGTAGAGGTCCTCGGGGGCGCCCAGCTGTTCGACGCTGCCAGCGTTCATGACCGCGACGGTGTCGGCCATCGTCATGGCCTCCTCCTGGTCGTGTGTCACGTGCACGAAAGTGATGCCGACCTCCGTCTGGATGCGCTTCAGCTCCAGTTGCATCTGCCGGCGCAGCTTGAGGTCGAGGGCGCCGAGGGGCTCGTCGAGGAGCAGGACCCGGGGGCGGTTGATGAGCGCGCGGGCGACGGCGACGCGCTGTTGCTGGCCGCCGGAGAGCTGGTGCGGTTTGCGGCGCGCGTAGTCGCCGAGCTGGACGAGGTCGAGCATGTCGGCCACCTGCTTCTTCACCGACTTGATGCCGCGACGTCGCAGGCCGAACGCGACGTTCTCGTAGATGTCGAGGTGCGGGAAGAGCGCGTAGCTCTGGAACACCGTGTTGACGGGGCGGCGGTAGGGCGGCAGCGCGGTCACGTCCTCGTCGCCGAGGTGGACGGAGCCGGAGGTCGGTACCTCCAGTCCGGCGATCATGCGCAACGTCGTCGTCTTGCCGCACCCGGAGGCGCCGAGCAGCGCGAAGAAGGACCCCTGCGGAACGGTCAGGTCCAGCGGGTGCACCGCCGTGAAGTTCCCGTATTTCTTCCCGATCCCTTCGAGGCGCACGGCGCCGCCCCGATCGGTCGGGCCCGGCTGGTCGGTGGATGGCGTGGTGGTCGTCATGAGCTGCATCCCGGTGGTGAAGGTGCCGGTGGTGGGGCGTTCGGAGGGTGGGTGGGTTGCGGGGGTGCGCTGCGCGGTACGGCGCGTCGGTTCCCGCACGGGGGGGCCGACGTCGCGTCGGCGCGACGTCGCGCACGGGCCGCGCGAGGCGTCGGTGCGAAGCGGGACGTCGGGCCGGTGGCGGCGGCGCGGCGCCTGCGTGACGTCGCGTCCACGCGTCGTGGGCGTCGCGCACGCGACGTACCGCCCGCGACGTCGCGACGTACCCCGCCGCCTCGCGCCGCAGAGGCCGCCCCGCGCGACGTGCTGACGCGTCCACCGTGCCGACGCGTCGCCGTACCGCGTCACCTCAGCCTTCGCGTCAGCCGTCCGTCAGGGAAGCGAACTTCTTCTCATAGGCGGTCTCCTCCTTCGTCCCGAGTGAACGGAAGGCGTGGGACTTCGCGGCCATGGCGCGGTCGGGGACGATGAGCGGGTTGTCGGCCGCGTCCTTGTCGATCTTCGCCAGCTCCGGCTTGACGCCGTCGACCGGGCAGACGTAGTTGATCCAGGCGGCGAGGCGGGCGGCGACCGGCGGTTCGTAGTAGTAGTCGATGAGCTTCTCGGCGTTGGCCTTGTGGCGTGCCTTGTTGGGCACGAGGAGGTTGTCGGTCGAGGTCATGTAGCCGGAGTCGGGGATGACGTAGCGCACGTCGGGGTTGTCGGCCTGGAGCTGCACGACGTCGCCGGCCCAGGCGAGGCAGGCCGCGAGGTCGCCTTTGCTGAGGTCGGCGATGTAGTCGTTGCCGGTGAAGCGCCGCACCTGTTTGCGGTCGACGGCCTTCTGGATGCGCGCGATCGCCGCGTCGTACTGGTCCGCCGTCACACGGCCAGGGTCCTTGCCCATGTCGAGCAGCATCATGCCGACGGTGTCGCGCATCTCCGAGAGCAGCCCCACCTTGCCCCTGAGCTTGGGGTCGTCGAGCAACTGGGACACGGAGGTGATCTCACGGCCGCCGGTCGCCTTGATGTTGTAGGCGATGAAGGTCGAGATGCCGGCCCAGGGGTACGAGTAGGACCGGCCCGGGTCCCAGTCGGGGCTGCGGAACTGGGGCGCGAGATGCGCGTACGCGTGCGGCAGGTGCGCGGGGTCGAGTTTCTGCACCCAGCCGAAGCGTATGAGGCGCGCCGCGAGCCAGTCGGTGACGCAGATCAGGTCACGGCCGGTGTCCTGGCCCGCGGCGAGTTGTGGCTTGATCTTGCCGAAGAACTCGACGTTGTCGTTGATGTCCTCGGTGTATTTGACCTTGATGCCGGTGCGCTTCGCGAATCCCTCCAGCGAGGGGCGGTGGCGGTTGTCGTCGCTGACGTCGATGTACTCCGTCCAGTTGGAGAAGCTGACGCTCTTCTCCTGCCGGGAATGGTCCTCGGAGGTGATCGCGTCGTCGCCCGTCTTCGCCGCGGCGGGGATGCCGCAGGCGCTCAGCCCCGCGAGGCCGCCTGCGGCGAGCGCGCCGCCACCGACGGCGCGCAGCACGGCGCGTCGTCCCGGTGCCCACGGCGCCGCGCCGCGACGCCCCGTCCAGCCGCCCCGTGCCGCGCGCGGCAGGGCACGCGCCATGGCCGGGGGCGGACGATCCGAATCGAACTGTTCCATGCGCTGTGCCCTTCCGGGTGAGCCTGCTCGATGAGGGGGCCGTGATACCGGTCGGTGCGCTACCGGTCTCCGAAGACGGTGCGGTGCCAGTCCTTTCTGGCCACTGCGGTGTTGTCGAACATGACGTGCTTGACCTGGGTGTACTCCTCGAAGGAGTACACGGACATGTCCTTGCCGTAGCCGGAGGACTTGTAGCCGCCGTGCGGCATCTCGCTGACGATCGGGATGTGGTCGTTGATCCATACGCAGCCGGCCTTGATCTCGCGGGTGGCACGGTGCGCGCGGTACGTGTCGCGGGTCCAGGCCGAGGCGGCCAGCCCGTACGGCGTGTCGTTGGCGAGCCGCAGCGCCTCGTCGTCGGTGTCGAAGGGAAGCGCGACGAGGACGGGGCCGAAGATCTCCGACTGCACGACCTCGCTGTCCTGCGCGACGTCGGCGAGCAACGTCGGGCGGTAGTAGGCGCCGTCCTCGAGCACGCCGCCTGGTGCCTCGCCGCCGGTCACGACGCGCGACGTCGCGCGAGCGCGCTCCACGAACGCCGCGACGCGGTCACGGTGCGCATGGCTGATGAGCGGCCCGAGGTCGGTCGCCGGGTCGAAGGGGTCACCAAGCCGCACCGTCTCCATGAGCGCCGCGACGTCGCGTACGAAACGCTCGTAGACGGGGCGCTGCACATAGGCGCGCGTCGCGGCGGTGCAGTCCTGGCCGCCGTTGATGAGCGAGGCGGCGACGGCACCGTGCACGGCGGCGTCGATGTCCGCGTCGTCGAAGACCACGAACGGGGCCTTGCCTCCCAGTTCGAGGTGGAGCCTGCTGACGCCGCCGGTGGCGAGTTCCGCGACGTGCTTGCCGACCGCCGTCGAGCCGGTGAACGACGTCATCGCGACGTCGGGGTGCGTGACGAGGCGCTCGCCCGCCTCGCGGCCGGTGCCGCTGACGATGTTCACGACACCGCCGGGGAGGCCGGCGGCCGTCGCGGCCTCGGCGAAGAGGAGTGAGGTGAAGGGGGTGAGTTCGGAGGGCTTGAGCACGATCGTGTTCCCCGCCGCGATGGCCGGAAGGATCTTCCAGGCGGCCATCTGGAGGGGGTAGTTCCACGGCGCGATGGAGCCGATGACGCCGACCGCCTCGCGACGTACGTACGAGGTGTGGTCGCCGCTGTACTCGGCCGCCGCGCGTCCTTCGAGGTGCCGCGCGGCGCCGGCGAAGAAGGCGGTGTTGTCGACGGTGCCCGGCACGTCGAACTCGCGGCTGAGCCTGATCGGCTTGCCGCACTGGAGGGACTCGGCCTGGGCGAAGTCCTCGGCGCGCTCGGCGAGCACCGCCGCGAAACGGTGGAGGGCGTCCGCACGCTCGCCGGGCGTCGCGCCGGACCAGGCGGGGAAGGCGGCACGCGCGGCGGCGACGGCGGCGTCCACGTCGGCACGTCCCGCGAGTTCGTACGTGAAGATCGTCCGCCCACTGGCCGGATCCACGACATCCTGCCTGCAGCCCGAGGTTCCCCGAACGAGGCGGCCATCGATGTACTGGGCGCCTGCGGTGAAGTGGTCCCGTGGCTGGAAGCGGTTGTGCATGTCGCTCTCCTCCGGCCCCCGCGAGGGTGCGGGTACCGTAGCTCCGGCTCGATGTGAGTGCCGATCCTGACAGAGAGGCTTCAGTTCAACAAGTGATTCCGTTGTTTCCTTTTGCTTACACGACGAAATCTGTCGACCGCCCGTCGAGGCTTCCGCGAAAATCCAGACGGAGTGCCGAGCTTGCCTGCGAAACTCCCTTCATGGAAGAGGAGTCGAGCAGGGACTACGTAGCGTTGCTCGAGCGGGCGCGCGGCACGGTGCTGCCCGTGGCGAGGGGCGGGGACGGAGAAACTCCCGAGGACAGCGCGGCCCGCGCCGCCGTCCCGGGACGTCGTGTCAAGTTCCTCCACTTCTGGGGGCACACGTCGCGCGGCGGGGACCTCGACAAAGCGTGTTTGAGCCAGTGGTGGCCCGCGCCGTTCACGGTCGGCGCCGCGACGTACGCCACGGCGGAGCACTGGATGATGGCGCGCAAGGCGCGGCTCTTCGGCGACGTGGCGGCGGAGAACGCGGCATTGGCGGCCCCAGGCCCGGCGCAGGCGAAGGCGGCCGGTCGCCTCGTCCAGGGCTTCGACGAGGCGACGTGGGAGCGGGAACGCTTCGGCATCGTCGTCGAAGGCAGCGTCCACAAGTTCTCCGCCCACCCGGCCCTCACGGACTTCCTCCTCGGCACCGGCAACCGCGTTCTCGTCGAGGCCAGCCCACTCGACCGGATCTGGGGCATCGGCCTCGCCGCCGACGACCCCCGCGCCTCCCGCCCGGCGAGCTGGCCCGGCCAGAACCTCCTCGGCTTCGCACTCATGGCGGCACGCGACATCTTGCGTGGGGAGGCGTAGGGCGCCGGAACGCGGCGGGCGGAGGGGCGGACGCGAACGTGAGCCGGAGGGGCGCGACGCGACGCGAGGCGGAAGAAGGCGCAGCACTACGCCGAGGGACATTGGACGCGACGGCGGGGGCGACGGCGACGCTGGTGTAAGTGGGCGCGACATCAGGGGTGGTGTCGGCGTGACGCGACGTGTACGCGGCGTCGCGACGTGGTGCCAGTACGGCGCGTAGGCGACGTCGCGGTGTGGAACGGCGCGGCGTGTACGCGACGTCGCGGCGCCGCAGGGTCAGCGCGACGCCACGTGCGGCCCGTCCACCACGCCGAACGGCGCCTGTGCGTGGTACCCGTACGCCCCTTCGCCGTCCGCGCCCTCCCCCTCCTCCACCGCGAGCACGAAGCCCACCACCAGGACAGCGAGCCCGCCAACCAAACCGACGAGCCCGCACACCAGCCCGGCCAGCGACATCCCGCGCCCCGGCCCGCCCGCGCGTCGCGCACGCCCCGCCCCCACCGCGCCGAAGACGACGGCGAGCACCCCCGTCACAAGACCGAGAACCCAGAAGGCCACAGCGCCCCCGGCGTCGAGCGTGGCAGCGAGCACATAGGCGAGGAGCGCGACACCCCCCAGCGAGAGGGCGGCACGCGCCGGCCCGGCAGCCCTCGGCAACGCGCCGCTCACCGCGACGTGCGGCGCGGACGACGCAGCGTAAGGCGGGAAGGGCGTCGTCGACGGCGCGACAGGTGCCGCGACCGGCACCCCGTACGTGGCGTGCGGCGCAGCAGTCGCGGGCCGCGCGGCACTCGTCGGCGGTACGGGGGACGACGCGACGTACGGCGACGGCGCGTACCCCGCCTGCGGCAGCCCGCGGAACGCGGCGTGGGCGAGCGGGTAGCCGAACGCCGCCCAGCCGGGGCCCTCGGGCGACGTCGGAATCTCTGGCACCACGTCTCCGCCCCGTCCGGGCGACGCGTCGCCCCGACCCCCCACCGGCCACGCGGCAACAGCATCGGAAGCGGCCGGGGCATTGAGTGGCGGCGCGACATCCGGCGACCTGGTACCCGGCAGCGGCGCCGGCCAGGAGGCGGGGGCCCGAAAGGAGCCCACACCGTCGCGCACAGCCGAAGCCGAAGCCGACGCGCCCCCGCTATCCCCGTCCCCGGCCCGACCTCCCGCAGTCTCGCGCGTCGTCACCGCGCCGGGGACGTCGCGGCCAGACGGTGCGGCCGGAACGTCGCGGCCAGACACCGCGCCCACCTCCCCGGCATCACCGGCACTCGCTGCCACGCCGCCCGCCCATGCCGCCTCGTCCGGCCCCGACGCGACGCCGTCGCCGGAAATCACCGCGCCGTCCCCGTCGCCCGTCGCGTCCGCCCCTCCGTACGCGACGTCCCCCGCCCCTCGCCTCCTGGCCTCGCCGCGTCCCGACCCCTGACGCCCCGCGTCGCCCCCGTCGCCCCGCTCCGTCTCGTCCACCCGTTTCCCTTCCGCGTCCACTGCCGCACCGGCCCGCCCGGACGTCGCGGCGGAACGCCGCATCGTCCGGCATCCCGGCCGCCTGCCGCTCGGCGCGCCGTCCTACGATGATCCCCGACCGGCGCCGTGTCCGGTCCACCGCCCTGACCGGGGAAGGACCGCGAGGACCCATGAACGTCTCCAGCGAACTGCACACCTTCATCGCAGGTCTGCCCAAGGCCGAACTGCACGTGCACCACGTCGGCTCCGCCTCGCCGCGCATCGTCGCGGAGCTCGCCGCGCGCCACAGCGACACGCGGGTGCCCACGGCGCCCGAGGCGCTCGCGGACTACTTCACGTTCACGGACTTCGCGCACTTCATCGATGTCTACCTCTCCGTCGTCGATCTCATCCGCACCCCGGAGGACGTCCGGCTGCTGACCTTCGAGATCGCGCGCGACATGGCGCGCCAGAACATTCGCTACGCGGAGCTGACCGTCACGCCCTACAGCTCGACGCGACGGCGCGTCGACGCGCACGCCTTCATGGAGGCCATCGAGGACGCGCGGCACGCCGCGGAGAAGGAGCTGAACGTCGCGCTGCGCTGGTCCTTCGACATCCCCGGTGAAGCGGGTCTCGAAGCGGCGGAGGAGACGACGCGCCTCGCGACGGAGCTGGGCCCCGACGGTCTCATCAGCTTCGGTCTCGGTGGCCCCGAGATCGGGGTGCCGCGTCCGCAGTTCAAGCCGTACTTCGACCGCGCGCGAGCAGCGGGGCTGCGCTCCGTGCCCCACGCCGGCGAGACGACCGGACCCGAGACGATCTGGGACGCGCTCAACGAGCTGGGTGCCGAGCGCATCGGCCACGGGACGAGCGCCGTGCAGGACCCCCGGCTGCTGGACCACCTGGCGGAGCACCGCATCCCGCTGGAGGTGTGCCCGACGTCCAACATCGCGACGCGTGCCGTCGCGGACCTCTCCGCGCACCCGGTCAGGCAGATGGTCGACGCGGGTCTCCTCGTGACCATCAACAGCGACGACCCGCCGATGTTCAACACCGACCTCAACAACGAGTACGCCGTCGCGGCCTCGCTCCTCGGCCTGGACGAACGCGGCTTGGCGGAGCTGGCGAAGAACGCCGTGGAGGCGTCGTTCCTCGACTCCGTGGGCAAGACACGGCTCCACGCCGAGATCGACGCGTACCTCGCCACCTGGCTCGCGCCCTGATGCTGTGATGGCATGCCCCCATGCGCACCGTCACCGCCGTGGGGCATCGCGGCGATCCGTACCGTTTCCGTGAGAACACAGTCGCCTCGCTGCGCTCCGCGTTCGCGGGCGGCGCCGACGCCGTGGAGCTGGATGTCCGGCTGACACGCGACGGCGTGCCCCTCCTGCTGCACGACGCGACGCTCTCGCGGCTGTGGGACGTCGACGCGCGGCTGAGCGACGTCACCGCCGACGACGTCGCGCGGCTTACGCGGGGCGGCGTGCCCTCTCTCGCGGACGCCCTGGACGCGACGTCGGGACGTCGCGTCATGATCGACCTCCCCTCCGCGACGCCGCGTGCCGTACGCGCCGTACTGGGCGTCGTACGCGACAGCGGCGCGACATCGCGCGTGTACTACTGCGCCGGCCCCGACGCCATGCTCGCCGTCCGCGCGCAGGACCCCGCCGCCGAGATCGCCCTGACGTGGACGACGCTCGCCCCGCCGCGTCCCGCACTCCTCGACGCGGTCCGGCCGCGCTGGCTCAACTACCGCTTCGGTCTCCTCGACAGCGGTCTCGTCGCGTCCCTGCACCGTGACGGATACCTCGTGTCCGCGTGGACGCCGGACACGCGGCGTTCGCTGCGACATCTGCTCGCCACCGGCGTCGACTCCGTGACGAGCAACCGTGTGGCCGTCGCGTGCGCGGAGCGGGACCGCGCGGGCCTCCCACGCCCGTCGTCTCGCCCCAGCGACGGGCCAGTTCAGGACGCTCCCGCGCCGTGATGTCGCGTGCGGTAGCGAGGCGACGTCATCGCGTCCTCCAGGAAGATGAGCGGGTCCTCGGCGAGTGCGGCGGTCTCCTTGTCCTTCGCCGCCCCGAGGACGTCGCGTGCGGCAGGCACGGGACAGACGTAGTTGACCCCGGCGGCGAGGGCCCGCGGCGACCTCGGGCTCGTAGTAGTGGTCGATGAGGCGTTCGGCGTTGCGCTTGTGGGCGGCGCGGTCGGGGATCCTGAGCGACTCGGCCCACAACTCGGCGCCTGCCTCGGGTACGAGGAAACGAATAGCGGGTTGTCGGTCTGAAGCTGGATCACGTCGCCCGGGTACGCCTGGCAGGCAAGCACGTCGCCCGAGGCCAGGTCCTTGATGTAGCCGTTTCCGGTGAAGCGGCGGACGTGCCCGGCGCGTACACGTGGGGCGAGCCGGTCGTACATGCGGTGGAAGTCGTCGGTCGTCCAGCGGGTGATGTCGACGCCCTCCCCTGCAGGAGCGCTTACACCTCGTCCGTGCCCGACAGGAGCGTGACGCGGCCCTTGAACTCGTCGCCCCACAGCTCGGAGACATGGTGCAAAGTGCAGCCCAATTTGGCGCGTCGTGCGCGATTCCCGTGATGCCAACTGCCACGGCACCGTGGAGTGCCGCCCCGGGTCGAACGCCAGGTCGCGCAGCGAGGGATCCGATGCTCAGCATGCCCGCCGCCGCGACGCCGCCGCGCGGAACGGCAGGTCGCGTCAGGACGCCGCGCCGCTGCGGGAGAACGTCGCGGCGCGAACGCATCGTAGGCGACGTGCACACCGCGCTGGACGTACGCGACGTCAACGGGAAGGGACCGGCGTATCGATGGCTTCGGCACGCGCGCAGCACGACGCTCGCGTCACACGCCGACGGCAATCGACGTCGCATCCTCGCCGGGCAGCGTACGGACGACACAGTGTCGACGAGGACGCAGCTATGGGCAGACACGACACACGCCGCGCAGGGCGACGCCCTCGTCGCGAGACCGCACACGTCGCGTACCCACCGCGACGTCGCGCATCGCGACTCCCCACCGGCGCGACGTACCCACCGCCCCACGCCGAACAACCCATGCCCAGCCCCCACCCCACCACCAAGACGGCCCGCACCGCGCCCCAGCGCGGCGCGAGCCGTCCCCACCCCACCAGAAAAGCCGGGGCGCACCCGACAACGCCGGCCCGCCCCGCCCCCGAGGGCCCTGCCTCAGTCCAGCGACGTCATCACGTGCTTGACGCGCGTGTAGTCGTCGAAGCCGTAGAGCGACAGGTCCTTGCCGTAGCCGGATTTCTTGAAGCCGCCGTGCGGCATCTCGGCGACGAGCGGGATGTGCGTGTTGATCCACACGCAGCCGAAGTCGAGCGACTTGGACATCCGCATGGCGCGCGCGTGGTCCTTCGTCCAGACGGACGAGGCGAGGGCGTACTCGACGTCGTTCGCGTATGCGAGGGCCTGCGCCTCGTCGGTGAAGGACTGGACCGTGATGACGGGCCCGAAGACCTCGTTCTGGATGATCTCGTCCTCCTGGCGCAGGCCGGAGACGACGGTCGGCGCGTAGAAGTAGCCCTTGTCACCGACGCGGCGTCCGCCGGTCTCGACCTTGGCGTGCGCGGGCAGCCGGTCGATGAAGCCGCTCACCTGCGCGAGCTGGTTGGCGTTGTTGAGCGGCCCGTAGAAGGCGTCTTCGTCGTCGGGCCCGGCGGTGCGCAGTTCGGCAGCGGCCTTGGCGAGGGCGGTGACGAACTCGTCGTGCACCGACTCGTGCACCAGGACGCGCGTCGCGGCGGTGCAGTCCTGCCCGGCGTTGAAGTAGCCGGCCTCGGAGATGCCCGCGACGGCCTTCGCGAGATCGGCGTCCTCGAAGACGACGACAGGGGCCTTGCCGCCCAGTTCGAGGTGGACGCGCTTGAGGTCCTTCGCCGCCGAGCCCGCGACCTCCGTCCCGGCGCGCACGGAGCCGGTGATGGAGGCCATGGCCGGCGTGTCGTGCTCGACCATGAGGCGCCCCGTGTCGCGGTCGCCGCACACGACGTTGAAGACGCCGTCCGGCAGCACGGAACCCATGATCTCGGCCATCAGGACGGTCGACGCGGGCGTCGTGTCCGAGGGCTTGAGGACGACGGTGTTGCCCGCGGCGAGCGCCGGGGCGAACTTCCAGACCCCCATCATCATCGGGTAGTTCCACGGCGCGACCTGCGCGCAGACGCCGATCGGCTCGCGGCGTACGAAGGAGGTGAGCCCCTCCATGTACTCCCCCGCCGAGCGCCCGTCGAGCATGCGCGCGGCGCCCGCGAAGAAGCGGATCTGGTCCACCATCGGCGGGATTTCCTCGCTGCGGGTGAGCTCGACCGGCTTGCCGGTGTTTTCGACCTCGGCGGCGATGAGTTCCTCGGCGCGCTCCTCGAAGGCGTCGGCGATCTTCAGCAGCGCGCGCTGGCGCTCCGCGGGCGTCGCGTCGCGCCACGCCGGGAACGCCGCGGCGGCGGCGTCCATCGCGGCGTCCACGTCGGCGGCGCCCGACAGGGGTGCCGTCGCATACGCCTCGCCGGTGGCCGGGTTCACGACCTCCGTGGTGGCGCCGTCCGCGGCGTCGCGGAACTCGCCGTTGATGTAGTTGCGCAGTCGGCGCGGTTCGGTGGTCACTGCCGGCCCTCCTGTCGTGTCCGGAGCCCGGTGTCAGGGCTCCCCGTCCCCAAGCTCCGTGTCCAAAGCCTGAGACGCCCACCCTAGCCGCAGGGGTGACGCTTTCGACACACCCACTCCCTGCGGGCTGCGAAATCGGTGTTCTATGCGCCTTCACGCAACGGATTTCATTGATTCGTGCTTGCGGAACTGCGGAGTCCTCGGGCAAAGTGAGGACGTGGTCAGTCGTAGCTCAGAATCCAGGGCCGGTAGCGGCAGCTCATCGATCGATGCCGTGTCACTGGCGATCATCGAACAACTCCAGGAGGACGGCAGACGCCCGTATGCGGCGATCGGCAAGGCCGTGGGCCTCTCCGAGGCGGCGGTGCGCCAACGCGTGCAGAAACTGCTCGACCAGGGCGTCATGCAGATCGTCGCGGTCACCGACCCGCTGACCGTGGGCTTCCGGCGGCAGGCGATGGTCGGCATCAACGTCGAGGGCGACCTCGACCCCGTGGCCGACGCCCTCGCCGCGATGCAGGAGGTCGAGTACGTCGTCCTCACCGCCGGCTCCTTCGACCTGCTCGCCGAAATCGTATGCGAGGACGACGACCACCTTCTCGATGTGATCAACAGACGGATCCGCACGCTCCCCGGAGTGCGTTCCACCGAGAGCTTCGTCTACCTGAAGCTCAAGAAGCAGACCTACATGTGGGGAACCCGATAGCCGTGAGCAAGGACCTCTCCCGAACCGCGTACGACCACCTGTGGATGCACTTCACCCGCATGTCGTCGTACGAGAACGCGCCCGTCCCCACGATCGTGCGGGGCGAGGGCACCTACATCTACGACGACCAGGGCAGGCGCTATCTGGACGGACTGGCGGGCCTCTTCGTGGTCCAGGCCGGCCACGGGCGCGCCGAACTGGCGGAGGCGGCGCACCGCCAGGCGAAAGACCTCGCGTTCTTCCCCATCTGGTCCTACGCGCACCCCTCCGCGATCCAGCTCGCCGAACGCCTCGCCCACCACGCCCCGGGCGACCTCAACAAGGTCTTCTTCACGACCGGCGGCGGCGAGGCCGTCGAAACCGCCTGGAAGCTCGCCAAGCAGTACTACAAGCTCACCGGCAAGCCGACCAAGCACAAGGTCATCTCACGCGCCGTCGCCTACCACGGCACGCCGCAGGGCGCGCTCTCGATCACCGGTCTGCCCGCCCTCAAGGCGCCGTTCGAGCCGCTCGTACCGGGCGCGCACAAGGTCCCCAACACCAACATCTACCGTGCGCCGCTCTTCGGCGACGACCCCGAGGCGTTCGGGCGCTGGGCCGCCGACCAGATCGAGCAGCAGATCCTCTTCGAGGGCGCCGACACGGTCGCGGCCGTCTTCCTCGAACCGGTCCAGAACGCCGGCGGCTGCTTCCCACCGCCGCCCGGCTACTTCCAGCGCGTACGGGAGATCTGCGACCAGTACGACGTCCTCCTCGTCTCGGACGAGGTGATCTGCGCCTTCGGCCGCCTCGGCACGATGTTCGCGTGCGACAAGTTCGACTACGTGCCGGACATGATCACCTGCGCGAAGGGCATGACCTCCGGCTACTCGCCGATAGGCGCCTGCATCGTCTCCGACCGCCTCGCGGAGCCCTTCTACCGGGGCGACAACACCTTCCTGCACGGCTACACCTTCGGCGGCCACCCCGTCTCCGCCGCCGTCGCCCTCGCCAACCTCGACATTTTCGAGCGCGAGAACCTCAACCAGCACGTCCTCGACAACGAGGCCGCCTTCCTCGGCACCCTGGACAAGCTCCGCGACCTCCCCATCGTCGGCGACGTCCGCGGCAACGGCTTCTTCTACGGCATCGAGCTCGTGAAGGACAAGGCCACCAAGGAGACCTTCACCGAAGAGGAGAGCGAGCGCGTCCTCTACGGCTTCGTCTCCAAGAAGCTCTACGAGTACGGCCTGTACTGCCGCGCGGACGACCGCGGCGACCCGGTCATCCAGCTCTCGCCCCCGCTCGTCTCCGACCAGTCCACCTTCGACGAGATCGAGGGCATCGTCCGCCAGGTCCTCACCGAGGCATGGACGAAGATCTGACCCGGCTCCCGCGCATCCCCTCCCGGCCCCGACTCACTCTTGCGGGTGAGAACGGGGCTGGCGTGTTTCTGGAGGGCGAAGCGCGTCGGTGGGCGCGGCATGAGGCGACGGCGGCGCGACGACGCGCCGGGGGGCGACGTCAGGTACCCGACGTCAGAGGCGCGCGAGAGCATGGGGAGTGGGCTTGACGTCGGGTGCGCGCGACGCAGGCGGCGCGGGTACGCGGCGCGACGCCAGCGATCGCGACGGCACGCAGCGTGGGACACCCACGCGACGTGGGACCCGAACGCGACGTCGTGGCATCTACGCCGCGTACTCGACCTACGACGGGGCACAGCGCACGCGACGTGGCGGCGCGACGTGACGCGACACGGCGCGACGTCGCGCACCTCGTACGCGGCGTGACGCGCCCGCACGCGACGTGAGGGGCCACGCCACGTGACGTGCCGCCGACCGCGACGGGCCCGCGACTCCGGGACCGCGTGAGGCGGCGACGTCGCGCCGGCAGGCTCCGCGCCGCCGCGTCCGCCGACCACCCGCACCGCGCGACGTCGCGACGTGCCTCGGATGGCGCGCGGCGCCGCACGTCGCGTGTTACGTTCCAGGCGATTTAGGGACGAACAACGCGATCTTTGCGACGGGTCGGGTACGGACGCGACGTCGGCCCACCAGCAGGCGGTACGCCACCCGTCGCGGCGAGCGCCCGACGCCGCCCCGAATCCGAGGGCCCCGAGCGGAACTGAGGTGCACAGCATGGCTGCCCCCTCGCCATCCCCGGCCGACGACGTGCTGCGGGCCGAGGGCCTGCACGTGACCCGTCACGGCTTCCCCGTGCTGAGCGACGTGACGCTCAGCCTGCGACACGGCGAGATCCTGGCCGTGGGCGGACCACGCGGCAGTGGCCGCTCCACCTTGCTCCGCTGCCTCGCCGGCATGGTCCGCCCCGACCAGGGCGGCATCTGGTTCGACGGTGCCCCGCTCCACGACCTGTCGACGGCACGGCGCGCCCGTGTGCGTCGCGACCACTTCGGCTGGCTGGAGGAGACACCGCACCTGACCCCGGAGCTCACCGCCTGGGAGAACGCCGCGCTGCCCCTTCTCCTGCGCGGCGTCCCGCACCGCGCCGCACGCGACGTCGCGACGGAGTGGCTGACACGCCTCGACGTCGCCCCGTGCGCGCGACGCCGCCCCCATGCCCTCACCCACCTGGAGCAACACCGCGTCGCGATGGCCCGCGCACTCGCCGGCACCCCCGCGCTCCTCTTCGCCGACGAGCCGACCGCCACCCTTCCCTCCGCCGACCGCGCCGTCCTGCTGCGCACGCTCGTCACCGCGGCACGCACGCACGGCATCAGCATGGTCCTCACGACCCACGGCGACGAAGCGGCCGAACTCGCGGACCGCTCCGTCTCCCTGCGCGACGGACGCCTCGACCACGCGTCGCCCGTTTCCGGCGACGTTCCCGGTACGGAAGAGGGGAAAGCGACGTGCTCAGTCTCCGTCTAGTACGCGGCGGCAGGCCGCTCGTCCAGGCGCGACGTCTCCTCGTGAGCGCGGCGTCGGCGGGCACTGGCTTCCTTCTCCTGGCCGCCCTCGGGCACGCCCTGTCGCACGACGGCGCGGCAAGCTCGGTCCGGCGCCTCGCATGGTGCCTCCTCCCACTGGCCTCCACGGTGTACGTCGCGATCGCCGTCGCCCGCACCGACCCCGCGCTCCGTCCCGAACGCGGCCAACCGCCCTACGGTCTCACCGCCCGCGGCCTGCGCCTGCTCACGGGCACAGCCACCGCGGCGTTCTGCGCCCTGGGCTCCGTCGCCGCCCTGGTCCTCTTCCTCCTCGGCCGCGGCAGCCTCGGCGTCCACCCCGTGGGGGACGATGGCGCGAAGGCTCTGGGATCCGGCTTCGCCCTCCCCGTCGCGGCCGTCCTCACGCTCCTCATCCTCGTCCCCGTCGTGACCGCGGCGGCGGCCGCGGCTCTCGCTCCCGTCCCCGCCACGCCGGGAACGGCGCGCGTGACGCCGCCCGCGACATCGGCGCCCCCGGGCCTGCCCTGGGGCGTCGCGCTGCTCGGGGCCGGGTTCGCGGTACGCGCCACACTCGGCGAGGGAACGGCCGGCCTCTCCGCCAAAGCCCTCGCGGGACGAGGCGACGTTCCGGGCGGCGTCGTGGCCGGCTGGGCGCTGATCGCCGCGGGACTCGCTGTCGCCGGTCCGGGGATCACCTGGCTGTGCGGCAGGCTGCTGCAGGCGGGCCGTCCCGGTGCCGTACGCCTCCTCGCGGGACGCGGCCTCCAAGAGGAGGCGCGCCGCGTCGGCCGCCCCTTCGGCGTCGCGATCGCGGTGGGTGCCGCGCTCGCCGCGGCGTACGGCGGCGACGCGACGTACAAGGCGACGGGACCGCTCGCGGCACTCGGCGTCGGCCTCGTGGTGGGCTGCACCGCGATCGGGCTGCTGCTGGCCGCCGTCGAGTCGCGGCAGGCCCGTACGGACATCACCGCGGCGCTCGCGCAGTCGGGCACGCCCGCCGCGACGCTCCGGACCGCCGTGGCCGTTCGTGCGGGTGCCGTGCTGCTGACGCTGCTCCCGCTGACCTGGGCCGTCGCGCTGCTCGCGACCTTGCCGGTCGGCCACTGACGCGTACGCGGTCCGCATCGAACGCCGCAGCGCGGCAGCGATGAGTTCCGTCACGCGCCGCAGTCATCACCGGCATACGGGCCTCCGGACATGGCACGGCACTCGCCGCGGCATGTCCGGGGCGTGCTACGAGCACCGTCGCCGCTTTTCCCTACCCCGGAGAATCCGATGAGTTACCAGCAGATGATCTTCGTCAATCTCGTCGTCAACGATCTCGCCATGTCGAAGAAGTTCTTCACCGAGCTGGGCTTTCGCCTCAACGAGCAGTTCAGCGACGAGCAGACCGCGAGTGTGGTCATCAGCGACACGATCATCGCCATGCTGCACACACGGGAGCGCTTCGCGCAGTTCACCCCCGCGGGCAAGACACCGGCGGATGCCACAGCGACGACCGAGATACTGCTGACGCTCAGTGCGCGCAGCCGCGAAGAGGCCGACATGCTCGCCGACCGCGCGCTCGCCTCCGGCGGCAGCCCCGCGCGGGAGGCCGAGGACCACGGCTTCATGTACGGCCGCTCCTTCACCGACCCCGACGGCCACGTCTGGGAGGTCGTATGGATGGACCCCGCCCAGGTCGAGGACTGAACCACGCGACGTCGCGCTACCGAGCGGGGGGGTGCCTCTATGTCCTTCGTCAAGCGAGGCGGGGGGTTCGGGGTTCGTAGAAGGTGCCGTTGCGGAGCATCGCGAACAGGACGTTGATCCGCTGGCGGGCGAGGCGGAGGAGGGCTTGCGTGTGGGTCTTTCCTCTGGCTCGGCATTTGTCGTAGTAGGTGCGGGAGGCTGGGTCGTGCAGGGCGGCGAATGCGGACAGGAACATTGCGCGTTTGAGTTGCCGGTTGCCGCCTCGGGGAGCGTGTTCGCCGTGGATCGAGGTCCCTGAGGACTGCGTGGTCGGGGCGAGGCCGGCGTAGGAGGCGAGGTGGGCGGCAGTGGGGAAGCTGGTGCCGTCGCCGACGGTGACCAGCAATGTGGCGGCGGTCCTGACGCCGACGCCGGGCAGCGACGTCAGGACCTTGGAAAGAGGGTGGTCCTCCAGCAGGGCTGTGATCTGGGCTTCCGTCGCCCGGCGTTGTTCGTGGACGGCGCTGAGCGAGCGGGCCAGTGACGGGATCACCATGTCGAGGGTGCCGGTGCCGGGGACCACGACGGTCTGTTCGTCGAGCGCGTCGAAGACTTCGTCGATCAGCCGTTTCGCCATGCGCGGGGCCTTGGGCCGGATGACCTCGACGAGCTTGCGGCGGCCGGCCTTTCGCAAGCTGGCGGGGGATCCGTAGCGTTCCAGCAGCCAGGTCACGGCCTGATGGTCCAGGCGTGGCCCCAGGACGCGTTCCAGCGACGGGTGGAACTGGGTGAGCAGGCCGCGGATCCGGTTGCTGGTGCGGGTGGCCTCGGCCGCCAGGTCCTGATCGAAGCCGACGAGGACGGTGAGCTCGGCGGCAATCTCGTCGGTCAGCTCCAGCGAGCGCAGGGTGTGGGGCATGGTGCGGGCCGCGTCGGCGATCACGGCCGCGTCGCGGGCGTCGGTTTTGGCCTCGCCGGGGTAGAGGTCGGCGATCCCCCGCATCGAAAGACCCGGCAGATAGGCGACCTGGCAGCCCGTGCCGCGGGCCACCGTCAGCGGCAGGGCGCCGATCGAGGCGGGCTGGTCCACGATCACCAGGACAGTGCCGAACTTCTCACGGAGCTTGTCGAAGACCTCTCTCAGCTTCGGTTCGGTGTTGGGCAGCTGCTTGTCGAAGACCTTCTTGCCGGCCGGGGTGAGACCGTGGCCGTGATGGTTCGTCTTGCCGACGTCCAGGCCGAGGAAGACGCCTATCTCGTCGCTGTCGTGCAAGCCGTCCTCCCGAACGGATGTTGTGCGTGCTGGCCTGGGCGTTGGCGTCGTGCGCGCATCCACGTTATGCAGACCTGCCGCCCGTACGCGGCCGGGCGTTGCACTCGGCCGGGCGGTAGTCGGACCTCTCATCAGCGTCTCCAACGGCGCCTCTCGGGCCCGGTGGCACCACCCCCCAGGTCATCGGTTCGACAGGGGGAACCAGCCATGCCGGGCCCGGAGGCCAGCGGTCCTCTTGCAGGACCGCGAAAAACATAACGGGGGCACGCGACGTCGCGTCGAACGAAGTGGCGTCGCACGCGACGTCGCGCCAGGCCCACCGACGTCGCGTGTGGCGTCGCCACCATACGGACGTGGCGTGGCACGCGTCGTGGCGCTAGTCCAGCACCACGACGTCCTGGGCGTCGAAGACGACTCCCACACGATCCCCCCGCTCCGGTGCCTCGTGCAACGCACACGTCGCCTCGACCTCCGGCGCGTCGCGCGGGCGCAGCCGAAGGGAGACATGGGTGCCGTGGAAAGTCCGTGCCACGACCTCGCACGTTAGCCCTCCGGACTCCCCGACAAGGCGGACTCCTGCGGGCCGTACGAGCACCGTGTGCTCTCCCGGCGACACCGCGTGGCCCTCCGCCAGGGGCAACCGCCCCCACGCCGTCTCCGCGGCCCCCCGCGTCACCCGGGCCGGAACCAGATTGCTGAAGCCGAGGAAACGCGCCACGAAGGAATCGGCAGGCCGCCGCCAGACCTCAAGCGGCGCCCCGGATTGCGCGATCGCCCCGTCACGCATGATGACGACGCGGTCGGCGAGGGCGAACGCCTCGCCCTGATCGTGCGTCACGGCGAGCACCGTGGTGCCCAACGCGGTGAACAGTTCACGCAGCTCCTGCACGAGCCGTTCGCGCAGCGTCCTGTCGAGTTGTCCGAAGGGCTCGTCGAGCATCAGCAGGCTCGGCCTGGGCGCGAGCGCGCGCGCCAGGGCGACGCGCTGCTGCTCGCCGCCCGAGAGAGAACCGACGCCGCGATGCGCCGCGTCCGCCAACCCGACGAGCGAGAGCAACTCGGCCACGCGCGCCGCGCGCGCGTCGGCCGGTACGCGTCGCATGCGGAGACCGAACGCGACGTTGCCCGCGACGTCGCGCTGCGGAAAGAGCTGATGGTCCTGGAACATGAGCCCCACGCCGCGCCGGTGCACCGGTACGTCGCGTTGGTCCTCACCCCCGAGCCACACGCTCCCCGCGTCGAGCGGTTGCAAGCCCGCGACGACGCGCAGCAACGTCGACTTCCCGCTTCCGCTGGGCCCCAGGACGCAGACCACCTCGTGCGCGCGTACCGACAGGTCCACCGCGTCGAGCGCCGGCCGCCCGTTGCCGAAACGCACCGTGGCCCCGTCGACCCGCAACGCGGTCCCGTCGCCCGCCTCCTCCTGCCGCGCGCTCACGACGCGTGACGTCGCGGCCCGCCCCGTTCCCTCGACACGCGCCGAAGCCTCGGCGGCGTCCTCGCGACGTGCACGACTGAAACGCGACATCAACGGACCCTTTCCTTCTTACGAGGCCCCTCGGCAGGGGCGGTGACTGCGGCGTCCGGGCGCCGGGCCGAAGCTTCGCGTGGGTCGGGGGCGCCGACAGCGCGCGACCGTCCGCGGCCGCGCGACCGCTCACGAACGGACGGGCCCGTGCCGCCGTCGCGCAGGTCGCGCGGGCGCAGTCGTTCCAGGATCAGCAAGGAGAGGACGCAAACCAGCATGAGGACAGTGGAGAGTGCCATGGCCTGCCCGTAGTTCAGGTCTCCGGGGCGCCCCAGGAGGCGTGTGACGGCGACGGGCAACGTCGGGTTGTCCGGCCGGGCCAGGAAGACGGTGGCCCCGAACTCTCCCAGCGACACGGCGAAGGCGAAACCGGCGGCCACGAGCACCGCGCGACGTACGAGCGGAAGATCGACCTCCCACCACACCCGCCACGGCGACGCCCCGAGCACCGACGCGGCATCGCGCAGCCGTGGGTCGACGGCGCGCAGTACGGGAAGCATCGTCCGCACGACGAACGGCGCGCCCACGAGCGCCTGGGCGAGGGGGACGAGAATCCAGGACGCGCGCAGATCGAGCGGGGGCTCGTCGAGGGCGATGAGGAACCCGAAGCCCACGGTGACCGCCGAAACTCCGAGCGGCAGCATCAGCAACGCGTCGAAGCCACGCAACAACCGGGACATGCCGCCGCCCGGCCGGCCGGCTCGCCCGCCTCCCTCCCGGCTGAGCGCGACAGCGGCGAGACCGCCGACGACAAGGGCAATGAGCGTCGCCACCGCCGCGTACCGCAGCGAGTTGCCCACCGCGGCAATGGGGGCGACGAGAAAAGTGCCTCCCCCGGAGGAGCCCAGAGCCCGGAAGTAGGTGAGCCCGAAGCCGTCCGGGGTATCGAAGGCGCGCAGGACGAGCACGGCGAGCGGCAGCACGAGAAGGACCACCACGACGCCCAGGACGCCGCCCAGCAACGCCCATTGCGCCACGCCGCGTGGCCGTCGCGCCGTACGCGACGGGTCCACGAGCCGCAACGTGCTCTCGCCCCTGCGCACCACCCAGGCGTGGAGAGCCAGCACCGCCACGACCGCCCCCAACTGGACGAGCGTCAGCACCGCCGCCGTGGAGAGATCGAGCAGCTGCGCCGTCTGCCGGTAGATCTCCACCTCAAGCGTCGAGTAGGCCGGGCCGCCGAGGATCTGCACGATGCCGAACGAGGTGAAGGTGAACAGGAACACCATCAACCCCGCCGACGCCACAGCGGGAGCGAGCGCCGGCAGCGTGACCGCCCGCCAGGCCCGCCAGCGCGAAGCGCCCAGGGTGCGCGCGGCGTCCTCCTGCCGCGTGTCCAACTGCGCCCACAGGCCGCCCACCGTGCGCACCACGACGGAGTAGTTGAAAAAGACGTGGGCCGCGAGGATCGCCCACACCGTGGTGTCGAGGCGCACACCCCACAGCTCGTCCAAGAGTCCGCCACGCCCGAGTACGGCGAGGAAGGCGCTGCCGACCACGACGGTGGGCAGGACGAAGGGCACCGTGACGACAGCGCGCAGCACGCCCTTCCCGGGGAAGGCGAAGCGCGCGAAGGCGTACGCGCCGGGCAGTGCGAGAAGGAGCGTCAACGCCGTGGACACCAGGGCCTGCCACGTCGTGAACCAGAGCACGTCACGTATGTCGCGGCGCCCCAGGACCTCCGCGACGGCGCCGAGCTGCCAGCCCGCCGAGGTGTGCAGCCCACGCCCGACGATGGCCGCGACGGGGTAGCCGAAGAACAGGGCGAAGAAGAGCGTGGGCCCGGCGACCAGGAGCAGCACCGTGGCGCGACGTCGCGCCACCACCGTGGTGTCGCGACGTCGCGCGGGACGTCGCGGCGCGTCCCCGCCGGGCACGCCGCGCGCGCACGCGTCGTGCCCCGCCCTGCGCGACGCCCCGCCCGGCTTCACTTGACGACCAGTGAGGTCCAGGCGCTGATCCAGTCCTCACGGTGCTCGGCGATCTTCTGCGGCGCGACGGTCCGCGCTCCGTCGGCCTTCGCCCCGTACCGCGTGAACAGGTCCGGCAGCGGCGTCCCCTTGACGACCGGGTCGACGAACATCTGAAGCGGCATGTCCCGCTGGAAGGTGTCGCTCAGGAGGAAGTCGAGGAGCGCCTTGCCGCCCTCCGGGTTGGGCGCGCCGTCGAGCAGACCGGCGAACTCCGTCTGCCGGAAGCACGTCCCGGTCGCGACGCCCGTGGGTGCCTCCTTGGGCCGCGGGTCCGCATAGAGGACCTCGACGGGCGGGCTGGAGGCGTACGAGACGACGAGCGGCCGGTCGCCACCTGCCTTGCGCCCGCCGGCGGAACCCGAGAACTCCTCGTTGTACGCCTGCTCCCAGCTGTCGACGACCTTGACGCCGTTGTCGCGAAGCCTTTTCCAGTACGTCTTCCAGTCCTGCTCCCCGTACTGCGCGACAGTGCCGAGGAGGAAGCCGAGCCCCGGCGAGGACGTCGCGGTGTTCTCCGTGACGAGCAGGTTCTTGTAGGCGGGGTCGGCCAGGTCGTCGAGGGTCTGCGGCGGGTCGAGCTTCTTGCCCTCGAAGTACCTCTTGTCGTAGTTGACGCATATGTCGCCCGTGTCGATGGGAGTGACGCGGTGCCGCTTGCCATCGAGTTGCAGGCCGACGGGTACGGCGGAAAGCCCCTTCGCCTCGTACGGCTGGAAGACTCCCTGCTCCAGGGCGCGGGAGAGCAGCGTGTTGTCGACGCCGAAGAAGACGTCGCCCTGGGGGTGCCCCTTGGTGAGGACGGCTTGATTCACCGCCTGGCCCGCGTCGCCGCTCTTGAGGACTTTGAGGCGGTAACCCGTCTTCTGCTCGAACTTCTTCAGCACGTTCTTGGAGGCGGCGAAGGAGTCATGGCTGACGAGTGTGACGGTCTTGCCGCTCGACGAGCCGGCATCGGGCCCCGCGTCGTCGCCGCAGGCGGCGAGGCCCGTGGCGGCCAGACCCGCCGCGACTATGGCGGCGACGGTCCTGCGTCGGGTGGTCATGAGTTCCTCCTGGGGTGGCCAGGAGAAGACGCGGCCCTGCCCGCGGCCGACGAGGCCGCGGGCAGGGCACAACAGCATGAGTGGTGACCGAACTCCCTACCCGGAATGACCCGGGCGAGGTTCAGAGGGTCTGCGACCTGTACACCGGTGGCCGGTGTGGTGTCGCACTCTCAGCGCTGTGGCGCTCCCCTGTCGGAATGTGTACGTCGTACGGACTATGGAGATGTCGTGCTCCCGGCCACGCCGCGAGCGATGGTGCTCGCCCACCCTATCGCTACGCCGCGCGGGGCCCCGTGCCCGTCCCCGGCGCACCTCGCAGGCGCAACGTGCCCCGCGTCGGTCCACGCCGCGTCCTGCCCGCGCCACACACCCGCTGCGCAGCGCGCGCCGCCACGCCGCGCCGCACCTCGACGCCACGTCGCCGCCCGACGCCGCGCCCCAGCCCAACGTCACGCCGCGTCGCGTTCGCTCAGCGCTCCGCCGCCGCCAGCTGCCCGCACGCGCCGTCGATCTCCTGCCCCCGCGTATCGCGCACCGTCACCGGCACACCGTGCGCAGCGATCGCGTCCACGAAGGCGCGCTCGTCCTCCGGCCGCGACGCAGTCCACTTCGACCCGGGCGTCGGGTTGAGCGGGATGAGGTTGACGTGCACGCGCTTGTTCTTCAGAAGCCGGCCCAGAAGGTCGCCCCGCCACGCCTGGTCATTGATGTCGCGGATGAGCGCGTACTCGATCGAGACCCGGCGTCCCGACTTCTCCGCGTACTCCCACGCGGCGTCCAGGACCTCACGGACCTTCCACCGCGTGTTGACCGGCACCAGCGTGTCCCGGAGCTCGTCGTCCGGGGCGTGCAGCGAGACCGCGAGCCTGCACTTGAACCCTTCGTCCGCGAAACGGTGGATCGCGGGCACGAGCCCCACCGTGGACACCGTGATGCCGCGCTGCGAAAGCCCGAGGCCGTCGGGCTCCGGGTCGGTGAGCCGACGGATCGCGCCCACGACGCGGTTGTAGTTGGCGAGCGGCTCCCCCATGCCCATGAAGACGATGTTGGAGAGCCTCGCCGGGCCGCCCGGAATCTCTCCGTCGCGCAGGGCACGCATGCCCTCGACGATCTGGTGCACGATCTCGGCCGTCGAGAGATTGCGGTCGAGCCCGGCCTGCCCCGTCGCGCAGAACGGGCAGTTCATCCCGCAGCCCGCCTGGGAGGAGATGCACATGGTGACGCGGTCGGGGTAGCGCATGAGCACCGACTCGACGAGCGTGCCGTCGAAGAGACGCCACAGCGTCTTGCGCGTCGTGTCGTCGTCGCACGAGATGTGGCGCACGACGGACATCAGCTCGGGCAGCAGCTCCTCCTGGAGCCGCCCCCGCGCCGCGGCGGGGATATCGGTCCACTGCGCCGGGTCCTGCGCGTAGCGGGCGAAATAGTGCTGCGAGAGCTGCTTGGCGCGGAAGGGCTTCTCGCCGATGGCGGCGACGGCCTCCTTGCGCTCGGCGGGGCTGAGGTCGGCGAGGTGACGAGGGGGCTTCTTGGCACCGCGCGGCGCGACGAAGGTGAGTTCTCCAGGTGCGGGCGGCATGGGCCAGTACTCCTCGGTGACGGTGCGGAGACGCCGCGCGTCCCTGCGGACGCGACGACGCGCCAGGTGGGCGCCTCGGGGGCGGCGTACGGTGTGCGCGGCGCCCCCGGCGTCACCCCCGCTGGGCGCGACGCGGCGTGAGCCCGTACACGAAAGGGTCCGCCGTATGTCACGGCGGACCCTTTCAGCGTAACGCGCGCGGACCTCACCCCGCGCCGAAGGACGGGCAGCTCCCGGCCCCGGACCGGGCCTGGCCTGGCCCCGGGAGCCCCCCGGACCGGGCCTGGCCCCGGGAGCCGCCCGGGCCTCAGCCCGAGCCGACGAAGAGGACGAGCAGCAGCCAGGCGACGGGCGCCGTGGGCAGGAGCGAGTCGAGCCGGTCCATGATGCCGCCGTGGCCGGGGAGCAGCGTTCCCATGTCCTTGATGCCCAGGTCCCGCTTGATCATGGACTCACCCAGGTCGCCCAGGGTGGCACTGGCCGCGACGGCCAGGCCGAGGAGCAGTCCCTGCCACCACTGCCCGTCGTCGATCATGAACTGCATCAGCAGCGCGCCGGCGACCATGGCGAAGCTCACCGCGCCCAGGAGCCCCTCGCGGGTCTTGCCCGGGCTGATGCGGGGAGCGAGCTTGTGCGAGCCGAAGCGCCAGCCCACCGCGTACGCGCCGGTGTCGCTGACGACCGTGAGCACGAGGAAGAGCAGCACCCGGCGCGGCCCGTCGTCCGCGGTGAGCATCAGCGCGACGAACGTCGCGAGGAACGGCACGTAGAACGTCGCGAAGACGCCTGCGGTGACGTCCCTCAGGTAGCCCTCTGGCGGCTGGAACATCCGCCACACGAGCACGACGAGCGCCGTCAGCGCCATCGCCACCCACGCGCCCTCGGCGCCCCGCACGTAGCCCGCGACGACCATCGCGACGCCGCCCGCGGCGAGCGGAATCAGCGGCGCCTTGATCTGCTTGCGTTCGGCGAGGCGGGAGGTCAGCTCCCACAGACCGACGACGACGGCGAGCGCTATGACGCCGACGAAGACGGCCTTGACGATGAACAACGACGCGACGACAACGACACCGAGACCGAGACCGACGCCTATGGCCGCCCCCAGGTTCCGGCCGGCGCTCTTCTTCTGACGGCCGGGGCTCGGTGCCGAGGACGGCTGCACAGGCGTCGGGGACGGCTGCGCGGCCGGGGACACGGGGTGGACGGGCTCGGGCCGGCCGGGCTCCCGCGGCACCTCGTCGCGGAACAGGGGACCACTCCGCCGAGCGGCCCCCCCGTCGTCGTCCTGGTCGCCGCCGTTCGCGGGTACGTCGGGCACGATGGGCATGGGCCGAGTCTCTTGGACGTCATGCCCTTCGTACACGGGACCCGCCGAGGCAGCCCCCTGTCCGGAGGTGGGCCACGGCTCGCCGTATCCGGTACGGGACGGCGCGTCCCAGGAGGAGTCGTTCATCAGACCTCAAGCAGCTCGGATTCCTTGTGCTTGAGCAGCTCGTCCACCTGCGCGACGTACTTCGCGGTGGTGTCGTCGAGCTCCTTCTCCGCGCGCCGCACCTCGTCCTCGCCGGTCTCCTTGTCCTTGACCAGCTTGTCGAGGGCGTCCTTGGCCTTGCGACGCACGGCGCGAATCGAGACGCGCGCGTCCTCGCCCTTGGTCCGCGCGACCTTGATGAACTCCTTGCGGCGTTCCTCGGTCAGCTCGGGGAACACCACCCGGATGATGTGCCCGTCGTTGCTCGGGTTGACGCCGAGGTCCGAGTCGCGGATGGCCTGCTCGATGTTGCGCAGCGCGCTCTTGTCGAACGGGGTCACGACGGCCATACGGGGCTCGGGCACCGAGAACGAGGCGAGCTGGTTGATCGGCGTCAGCGCGCCGTAGTAGTCCGCGACGATCTTGTTGAACATCGCCGGGTGCGCGCGACCGGTACGAATGGCGGCCAAGTCCTCCTTGGCGACCACCACGGCCTTCTCCATCTTCTCCTCGGCTTCGAGGAGGATCTCTTCGATCACCACTTGCTCCTGCGTGTCTTGAGTTGGCCTGATGAGGTTCGTCCCGCCGCGGGGGCGAGAGGCGCACAGGTCCGGCTGCGTCGCTTCCGTACTGCACGGTGTCCGAGCGACGGGCCTTTGTCCATCCCGTCGCCCGGCGGCGCTCCGTGCTCGCCCGAGAGGGCGGCCGGAGCACGCGGCGGTCAGGCCCGAGTGCCCTGGTCGCTCACGAGCGTGCCGATCTTCTCACCCTTGACCGCCCGGGCGATATTGCCCGCGGTCAGCAGCTCGAAGACGAGGATCGGGAGCTGGTTGTCGCGGCAGAGGGTGATGGCGGTCATGTCGGCGACCTTGAGGTCCCGCGTGATGACCTCCCCGTAGCCGAGCGCGTCGAACTTCACCGCGTCGGCATTGGTCTTCGGGTCCGAGTCGTAGACGCCGTCCACGCCGTTCTTGCCCATGAGGAGGGCTTCGGCGTGGATCTCCAGGGCGCGCTGCGCGGCGGTGGTGTCGGTGGAGAAGTACGGCATCCCCATACCGGCGCCGAAGATGACGACGCGCCCCTTCTCCAGGTGCCGCACGGCGCGCAGCGGGATGTACGGCTCGGCCACCTGGCCCATCGTGATCGCCGTCTGGACGCGGGAGTCGATGCCCTCCTTCTCCAGGAAGTCTTGGAGAGCGAGGCAGTTCATGACCGTGCCGAGCATGCCCATGTAGTCGGAACGCGCCCGGTCCATGCCGCGCTGTTGCAGTTCGGCACCGCGGAAGAAGTTGCCCCCGCCGAGGACGACGGCGATCTGCGCACCGTCGCGTACGACGGCCGCGATCTCACGCGCGATGGTGTGCACCACGTCGGGGTCGACCCCGAGCCCGCCACCACCGGCGAACGCCTCACCGGACAGCTTCAGCAAGAAGCGGCCGGCGCCCTTGCCGTGCACGCTGGAATCGGTGGATTTATCGGCTTCGGCCATGGTCATGGGGTTCTCCTCGTGGTGCACATAGCAAGAAGGCCATTGCCGGCGGGCGTTGTGGGCACCCCGTGCACGGCAATGGCCTCCTCGTCAGATCAGCGCCTTGTCCCGCGCCCCGGGGGGGCGGGACAAGAGGCTCCGCACCCCGTCCGGCGGCTACCGGGCGGGACGCCGAGCCGGTCGTGGTACGGACTCAGATGCCGACCTTGATGCGCACGAAGCGCTTCAGGGTGACACCGGCCTCGTCCAGGATCTTCTTGACGGACTTCTTGTTGTCCTTGGCGAACGGCTGGTCGAGGAGGGAGACCTCCTTGAAGAAGCCGTTGACGCGACCCTCGACGATCTTGGGGAGCGCGGCCTCGGGCTTGCCCTCGTTGCGCGAGGTCTCCTCCGCGACGCGGCGCTCGGACTCGACGACGTCCGCGGGCACGTCCTCGCGCGAGAGGTACTTCGGCGCGAAGGCGGCGATGTGCTGCGCGACGTCCTTGGCGACCTCGGCGTTCTCCTTGTCGAGCTCGACAAGGACACCGATCTGCGGCGGCAGGTCGGGCATCGTGCGGTGCATGTACGCCGCGACGTAGCCGCCGGAGAACTGCGCGAAGCGGTCGAGGACGATCTTCTCGCCGAGGTTGGCGTTGGCCTCGTCCACGTACGCCTGGACGGTCTTGCCGGCCTCGATCTCGGAGGCGAGCAGGGCCTCCAGGTCGGCGGGGGACGACTTCGCGATGTGCTCGGCGAGCGTGTGGGCGACGGCCTGGAACTTCTCACCCTTGGCGACGAAGTCGGTCTCGCACTTCAGCTCGACGAGGACGCCGGAGGTGTGGTCGTCGGCGAGGAGGGAGACGACGGCGCCGTTCTCGGCGGAGCGGCCCTCGCGCTTGGCGACGCCCTTCTGGCCCTTGACGCGGAGAAGCTCGACGGCCTTGTCGACGTCGCCCTCGGCCTCGTCCAGCGCCTTCTTGCAGTCCATCATGCCGGCGCCGGTCAGCTCGCGGAGCTTCTTGACGTCGGCGGCGGTGTAGTTCGCAGCCATGATCCTGTGAGTCTTTCTCGAAGTCTGGAGGGCGCGGTCCGTACGGCGCGGCCCCTGCCGCCGCCAGCGGTGAGTGAGCGGCGTGGGCACCCTCGAACCGCGGGATGCTACGGATGGACGGCGGGGGCCGCGTGGCCCCCGCCGTCACCAACCCCGGAAGGTCAGGCCTGCTCGGCCGGCGCCTGCTCGGCCGGCGCCTCGACGGCCTCGGCCTCGGCGGCGGGAACCTCGACGGCCTCGGCGTCCGCGACCTTCTCGGTCTCGGCGGAGGTCTGGACCTCCGCCTCGGCGGCGGCCTCGTCCTTCTTGTCGCCGTCGAGCAGGTCGCGCTCCCACTCGGCCAGCGGCTCGCCGGCGGCCTTCTCGCCCGGCTTGGAGTCGCCGGTGGCGGCGCCGGAGCGGGCGATGAGTCCCTCGGCGACGGCGTCGGCGATCACGCGGGTGAGCAGGGTGACGGAGCGGATCGCGTCGTCGTTGCCCGGGATCTTGTAGTCGACCTCGTCGGGGTCGCAGTTGGTGTCGAGGATCGCGACGACCGGGATGTTGAGCTTGCGCGCCTCACCGACGGCGATGTGCTCCTTCTTGGTGTCCACGATCCAGACGGCGCTGGGCACCTTCTGCATCTCGCGGATACCGCCGAGGGTCTTCTCCAGCTTGGCCTTCTCGCGGGAGAGGACGAGCAGTTCCTTCTTGGTGAGGCCGGAGGCGGCCACGTCCTCGAAGTCGATCTGCTCCAGTTCCTTCAGGCGCTGGAGGCGCTTGTAGACGGTGGAGAAGTTGGTGAGCATGCCGCCCAGCCAGCGCTGGTTGACGTAGGGCATGCCGACGCGGGTGGCCTGCTCCGCGATGGCCTCCTGCGCCTGCTTCTTCGTGCCGACGAACATGACCGTGCCACCGTGGGCGACGGTCTCCTTGACGAACTCGTAGGCGCGGTCGATGTACGACAGCGACTGGAGCAGGTCGATGATGTAGATGCCGTTGCGCTCCGTGAAGATGAAGCGCTTCATCTTCGGGTTCCAACGACGGGTCTGGTGACCGAAGTGGACGCCGCTTTCCAGCAGCTCCCGCATCGTGACGACGGCCATGGCCGTATCTCCTTGTTTTCCCGGTTGCGCCGGCCGGTCGGCCAACGCTCCTGACGCCCCGGTCGCGCTGCGCCACAAGGGACCGAGAAGCGCGGACATCGGAGAACCCACCGTCGTACGGGACGAATCCCACCGAGGTCGGGGCGTGCGAAGTCGATCCGGGACCCCGGATCGCCACGAGAAGTGTACGGGACCGCCACGCTTCCGGGTGACGGCGATATCCGTAACGGGCCAGTTATCCACAGATCGCCAGAAAGTGGCGCTGCTCACCTTGCAGGTACGTCACGCTTTTCTTACGGAGAAGCGCTCTCCGTAACGGCGCGCAGTGCTGTACGGGCTGCGCGTTGGCCCGATCCGCACAGAGAAAGGCGATGGTCACTGATGGCGACCACCTCCGAGGCTTCACTTCGCGCACGCTCCCTCCTGCGCCTGGGTACAGCGGTGCTCGCCGCCGCCTCGGCCACTCTCGCCGCCTCGTTGGCGGCCTGGGCGGCGACATGGGCCGCGCAAGAGGGCCCGGAGGGTGCGGCACACAGCTGCACGGCGAGCAGAACTCCCGCCACGGCACCTCCGCCGACGCAGCCCCCGCCTCGGACACGCACCGTCGGCTGCCCGCCGCAGCGCCACTCTCCCCACAAGCCGCCCACTTCGACTCGTAGGACTACCGCTCGTACGACAAGCACTCGCACGAGCGGTCCGGTCGGCAGTCGTATGACCGGCGCTCATAGGAAAAGCAGCTCATCGGAACGGAAATCCACAGGCGCAGAAGGCAGTGGCAGCGTTACGAGCGAAAGCCACCTCAAGAGGAGGCCTGCCCCCTCCCCCACGACCCCCGCCACCACCGACCCGGACTCCACCGCCCGCGCCTGGCCGGTTTCCGCGCCGCCCCCGGTGCTGCGCGGCTGGGAGCCTCCGGCCACCCCGTACGGACCGGGCCACCGGGGCATCGACCTGGGAGCGAGCGAGGGCACGGTCGTACGGGCGGCAGCGGCCGGGCGGGTCGTCTTCGCCGGTCCCGTGGGAGGCCGCGGAGTGGTGAGCGTCGAGCTGCCAGGCACCGGCAGCCCTCCGCTGCGGACGACGTACGAGCCCGTCGTGGCATCCGTCCGCAAGGGGGACGTCGTGGAGGCGGGGCAGCCGCTCGGCGTACTGGACGGAGCCGACGCGTACCACTGCGGGACGCCGTGCCTGCACTGGGGGCTGCGGCGCGGGAAGACGTACCTCAACCCGCTGAGCCTGCTGCCGCCGGAACTGCTCGGTCTCGGCCCCTCCCGGCTGTACCCGCCTACTGGCCCTCTCCCGCAGCCGCAAGCGCCACACTCAGGCCCCGGCGCGAGAGCGGGCACGGGCGCCTCAGCGGACCCCGCCGCGCATCCGCTGCTGCGGTCCGCCCCTCGACACGTGGCACGTCCCGTTTCCGTGCGTCAGCCGGTTTCACCTCCTCCTGCCGAGCAGCCGGTCCCGGTTGCCCCTGCCGAACAGCCGGTCTCGGCCTCCGCAGGCCGGCGGCACACGGCGGCCCGGCCGCACGCACCGGCGCCGGACGGCGAGGAGGTCACGGGGCGGCACGCACGCCGGGAAGGGCAGGTCAGCCGGCAGTCACGCCGCGCAGAGCGAGGGCGACGGCCGCGTCGGCGATCTTCCCCGGCTCCTCGGCGACACCGAACTCGATCCGGCGCACGGCGGCATCGACGACACCTTGGAGGAGCATCGCCGCAAGGCGCGGCTCCTCGTGGCCGAGGTCGCTGAGCGCGCCCACGACGAGACCGACGAGACCGCCGTGCGCGGCGCGGATCTTCTCCCGCGCACCGCGGTCGAGTTCACTGGCGGAGATCGCCGCCACGGCGCGGTGCCTGCGATCCCCGACCAGGTCCAGCTGGCGACGGACGTACGCCTCGATCTTCTCCGCCGCGGTGGCCGCCTCCGCCATGGCGAGCTCGACCTCGGCCGCCCACACGGGGAAGTCGACGGCGCAGAGTTCCTCGACGACGGCGCCCCGGGAACGGAAGTACTCGTAGACCGAGGACCGGGCCAGGCCGGTGCGCTCGGCGAGCGCGGGGAAGGTCAGCGCGTCGGTCCCGCCCTCGGACAGCAGGGCCCGCGCGGCGTCCAGCAAGGCACTGCGCTGCATCGCTCGGTGCTCGGCCACGGAGGCCGCTCGAATCCTTGGCACCCGTCCACTTTACGGACGCCGCCCCCATCAGCCCAGGGCGCAGGCTACCGGCACATGAAAGGAGGTCAAGTTCTCGCAAAGCGCACCGTCGCCGCGGGCGCGGTTGCCCCACGCACATCAACCGCTTCGCGTGCGCCACTCAGGCGTCAGCCTCAGGAGCCGAAGCCTTCCAGCCCTCAGGTGTCGAAGCTCGACAGCTTCGCGCGCAACTGGAGCACGGACTTGGTGTGGATCTGGCTGACCCGGCTCTCGGTCACGCCGAGGACATGGCCGATTTCCGCCAGCGTGAGCCCTTCGTAGTAGTAGAGCATCACCACGGTCTTCTCGCGCTCCGGCAAGGAGTTGATGGCCCGCGAGAGCAGTCGGCGCAGCTCGCGGCCCTCCGCGACCTCGACGGGGTTGTCGGCTCCGGTGTCCTCCAGGGTGTCCATGATGCTGAGTCGGCCACCCCCCTCGCTGCCGACGCTGAGGAGTTCCTCCAGCGCCACGACGTTGGCGAGGGACAACTGGCTGAAAACAGCGTGCAAGTCCTCCACGCCGACCCCCATCTCCCCTGCCACCTCCACCTCGGTGGGGGTGCGGTGGAGCTTCGCCTCCAGCGTGGCGTAGGCGCGTTCGACGTTGCGCGCCTTCTGCCGGACGGAGCGGGGAATCCAGTCCAGGGCGCGCAGTTCATCGATCATGGCGCCGCGAATCCTGGTGATCGCGTACGTCTCGAACTTGATGGACCGCTCGATGTCGAATTTCTCGATCGCGTCGATCAGCCCGAAGACCCCGGAGGAGACGAAGTCGGCCTGCTCGACGTTGGGCGGGAGGCCGACGCTGACCCGGCCGGCGACGTACTTCACGAGGGGCGAGTAGTGCAGGATCAGCTGCTCGCGCAGGCGTGCGTCCCCGGTGGTCTTGTACATACGCCACAGTTCGTCCACCGACTGGGGCGCGCGGCGCTGGACACTGTCGCCGCCTGCGGCAGGGGAAGCCGCCGCGCTGTCGGAGTCGGAGATCTGCTGGGGCATGCGTCGCCTTGGGTCGTTCGGGGCCGAACTGGGCTGTTCGTCTGGGAGTTTGTGGATACGGGCCGGGCCCGCGAGGGCGGGAGGTCGCCCGGTCGCCTGCTGGGAGTGGGGGTGTCGTGAGCGTAGCGTGACTACGGTGTCGCAATGTGCGCATGTTAGGGGATTACGCGTTTGCAGATACGTTCCGCTCCCCCGACGGACCACTCGTGCCGTCACGCTCCGCGATGGCTCCTTGCGCTTAACCCCCGGACGACAGGGACTTGGGCCCCCGTCGGCCCGCCCGGCTCACACACGACCGCCTCTTTCCCACCCCCGGGAAGCCGCCGTCCGCGTCCGGCGTGTCAACTGCCAGCCGTCACCGGTGCGTTCGACAAAGCCGAGCGCCTGTAGCTCGTACAGGCGCGCGATCACGTCGTCCTTGGCGGTGACGGCGGCGAAGGCGAGGCTCTCCGCCGACACGACTCCGTGCGCGGGCAGCGCGGCGAGTACGGACGCCGCCTCCGGGCTCAACAGGTCTCTCGGTACGACGGGACCGCGCTTCTCCGGGGCCAGTTCACCGATCTCCCCGACCAGCTCCACGATCTCGGCCGCGTCCGTCACCAGGTGGGCCTGGCCGCGCAGGAGTTCGTGCACCCCGGCGGAGAGGCCGCTGGTAGCAGGACCAGGCACTCCCATGACGTGGCGCCCCAAGCGTTCGGCCGCACGTGCGGTGACCAGCGCCCCGCTGCGCAGAGCGGCTTCGACGACTACAGTCCCCCGCGTCAGCGCGGCGATGACACGGTTGCGCGTCACGAAGCGGCTTGGTGTGGGGTGTTCACCCGGCGGCAGTTCTCCCACCAGCAGTCCCTGCTCGGCGATCCGCGCGAGAAGGCGCGCGTGACCCGGCGGGTAGCCACGGTCGATGCCGCAGGCGAGCACCGCCATCGTGCCTCCGGCGGCGCCCAGGGCACCGCGGTGCGCCGCCCCGTCGATCCCGAACGCTCCTCCCGAGGCGACGACCCAGCCCCGCTCGGCGAGGCCGACGGCGAGGGCCCCGGCCAGGTAGGTGCCGTAGTCCGTGCACGCCCGTGCCCCCACCACCGCGACGGCCCTCAGCGACCACATCCGCAGGTCCGCGGGTCCGCGCACCCACAGCCCGAAGGGACGGGCGTCCTGGAGGTCGTCGAGCTGGGACGGCCATTCGAGGTCCCCCGGGCACACGAACCGCGCACCCAGCGCCGCGGCGCGCGTCAGGTCCTGCGCCGGATCCGCGCGCAGCGCCCTGGCGGTCAGCCCTTCCCAGCGGGCCCTCGTGTAGCCCTTCGGGGGCCCCTCGCCCGCGCGCAGCCGTTCCAGGAGCGGGCAGGCACCGCCGCTCGTCCGCAGCAGGGCACCGGTCTTCGGCTCGCCCGGTTCGAAGACCCGGCTGAGCGCGGCACGTGCCAGGCGTTCGCTGTCTTCCGCCCCTGTGGGTCCGGGGATGATCTCGTTCATGCGGCGGCTCCTCTCGTGAGGGCGGCTCCGCGTCGCACACCGGTACGGAGTTCCAGAGCCAGCGCCAGGGCCGCCGCGTCGGGGCGGTCGTGGCCCGCCAGGTCGGCGAGGGTCCAGGCCACGCGCAGCACCCGGTCGAGCCCCCGCGCCGTCAGCAGGCCGCGCTCCAGGTCTCGTACCACGGCGTCGAGGGCGCCAGGGGCGAGCGGCCAGCGGGTGCGCAGTTCGTGCCCGGGGACCTCGCTGTTGCAGTGCCACGGCTCCTCGCGGTACCGAGCGAGCGCGCGCTCCCGCGCCTCGCGAACTCGCGCGGCCACGACACTCGTGGACTCGTTGTCCGCACGGTCCAGGTGCAGTTCCGCCCGGCCGATCGGATCGACCCGGACATGGAGGTCCACTCGGTCGAGCAGCGGGCCGGAGATCCGGGCCTGGTAGCGCCGCACCATCGCCGGCGGGCACTCGCAGGGATCGCCCACGAGGCCGCTGCGGCCGCAGGGACAGGGATTGGCCGCGAGGACCATGAGGAACTTCGCCGGAAGCCGCACCACCCCGGCGGAACGCGCGATCACCACGTACCCCGATTCGAGCGGCTGCCGCAGGGAGTCCAGTACCTGGCCGTGGAATTCGGGCGCTTCGTCCAGAAAGAGCACCCCTCTGTGAGCCAGCGAGACAGCGCCCGGCCGGGGCAGCCCGGTGCCGCCGCCCACGAGCGACTGCATCGTCGCGGAGTGGTGCGGCGCGCAGTACGGGGGTGACTCCACCAGTGGCCGTCCGGGCGGCAGTATGCCCGCCACGGAGTGCACAGCGGTGACCTCCAGGGACTCGGCGCGGGTCAGTGGCGGCAGAATGCCCGGCAGCCGCTCCGCGAGCATGGTCTTGCCCGCCCCGGGCGGCCCGTGCAGCAGCAGGTGGTGTCCGCCGGCCGCGGCCACCTCCAGGGCGCGGCGGGCCGTGTGCTGCCCCGCGACGTCGGCGAGGTCCGGCTGCCGGTCGGCGAGACCGGGGGCCACGCCGCTCCCGAAACCCGCGCCCGGCATCGACAGTCCCGCGAGCAGCGGATCGGGGCGGCCCGGGGCGAGGGGCTCCTCCTCGGGGACCGTTTCGCCGGCGAGCACAGCGACGAGCTGGCGCAGACTGCGTACGCCGAGGACGGACATCCCGGGTACGAGCGCCGCCTCGGCCGCAGAGCTCTCCGGGACGACCACGTGCCGGTAACCGGCGTCGGCCGCGGCGAGGACGCCGGGCAGGACGCCCCGTACCGGCCGTACGCGTCCGTCGAGGCCGAGCTCACCGATCATCACGAGATCGGCGACGGCAGCGGGGTCGAGCCTCTCCGTGGCGCCCAGGACGGCGCAGGCGACCGCGAGGTCGAAGCCGCTGCCGCTCTTGGGCACCGAGGCGGGGCTGAGCCCGACGGTCAGTTTCTTCTGCGGCCATTCGGCACCCGAGTTGGCGACGGCGGCACGCACCCTGTCCCGGCTCTCGACCAGGCTCTTGTCGGGCAGCCCGACGAGGGTGAAGGCCGCGACGCCCGGTTCGAGGTCGGCCTGGACCTCGACCACGACCGCGTCGATTCCGAGCAGGGTCACCGAGCAGGTACGGGCGAAGCCCATTCAGCCCACCCCCCGGACGTGCTCGATGTCCGGGATGCCCGACCGCCGCGGGACGAGAACCCCCACGAGATCGATGCGCACCCCTCCCGGCGGCGCCCCTCCGTGCTTGCTCAGCCACAGCTCCGCGAGCCGCCGCAACCGCTCCACCTTCGCCGTCCGCACCGCGGCCATCGGGTGCTCGAATCCCTCCGCCTTGCGAGTCTTCACCTCGCAGATGACCAGGGTCTCGCCGTCCAAGGCGACGATGTCGACCTCGCCGACCCGACCGCACCGCCAGTTGCGTGCCACGATCCGCAGCCCCGCCGCGCGGAGCGCCCGCACGGCGGCCTCCTCGCCGTACCTGCCCAGCGCCGTTCTGGTGTTCACGGACACCACCTCCTTCCTCACTGACTGTGACGGAAGCGAGGAGGGGCGGGGAGGGACGAACGGAAATCTGTGGATAAGTTCGGAGAAAAAGAAAAATCGCCCACCCGTTCGGGTGACGCGTGTCGGCGAGAACGCACAGTTATCCCCAGGCTGGGCCGCCTACCCTCTGCACGGTGTATGGCGGGCGGAAATGCCGGAGGGGCCCCGCGCTCGCGCGCGGGGCCCCTCCGGTCGGCTCGTCGTCGCCGCTGTTCAGCCGCCGGGAAGATCCAGGTCGGTTTTGTTGAGCTCCTCGATGTTCACGTCCTTGAACGTGAGCACCCGCACCTGCTTCACGAAGCGCGCGGGGCGGTACATGTCCCAGACCCAGGCGTCCGCCATGGACACCTCGAAGAACACCTCGCCCTGCACCGAGTGCACCTGCATCTCGTAGTCGTTCGTCAGGTAAAAGCGCCGTTCGGTCTCGATCACGTATTTGAACAAGCCGACGACGTCGCGGTACTCCCGGTAGAGCTTCAGCTCCATCTCGGTCTCGTACTTTTCGAGGTCCTCGGCGCTCATGGCAGTTCCCCTTCAGCCGTGCGTCCTCCCATTGTGCGCCTGCCCCTGCGCTGTCAGGCGATTTCCGTGGCGAGGATCTCGGGCACCGAAGGCGGCCCCTCGCGCAGCAGACGTCGCAGGAGCGACGCGAGCCGGGTGGGATAGACCGTCTCCGACGTGGCCTCCAGCTCGGCGCAGGTCCACCACCGGGCGCCGTCGACGCTGCTGCGCTCCAGTTCGGTCAGCCCCTCCGCGACCGTGGCGGTCTGCGCCGTACGGGCGAGGTAGTACCACTCGTCCTGGTTCCAGCGCCGGCCCGCGAAGGAGAAGGAACAGGTCCGTCTCCACAGCAGGGGTCCGAGGACGACCTCGGTGATCCCTGTCTCCTCCCTCAGCTCCCGCAGAGCCGCCTGCTCACGCGTCTCGGCCCCCTCCAGACCGCCGCCGGGGGTGAACCACCACGCGTCGGCCGAGTCGCCCGGCTCGTGTCCGTGAAGGAGGAGGACGCGGTTGTCCGGCCCGAGCAGGACGACGCGCGCTACGCGGCGTAGCGGAGAGGCGTCGCCGGGCAGGGCGCCCGGGGACGCGGACGGTGGTGCGGCGTCCCGCGCGCCGTCGACGGGCGCGGCGGCCTCGCGACGTCGCGTCTCGTCACGGAGCGTCGCGTCGTACGGGGTCGATGGGTCGGCGTGTCGTGGCGTCGCGCCGCCACGGGCGCCCGCCGCGCGGTCGTCCCCACGCGCCGCGTCGTCAGGCCGCACGCCGTCCCGGCACGTCGCGTCGTCCGGAGGCGCACCGTCGTCCGGATGCGTACCCTCGTCCCGCCACGTACGCCCGTCTCCTCCGTCCTCAGACCGCATGCGGCGCCGCCTCCCTCCCCCGTCGCGCGGCGCGGCGTCGTGCGCCACGTCGCGCCAGCGGGCCGTACGCCGCGCCGCCGAGGATCAGCACGGCGCCGAGAACGACGGCGCCGAGGAGCAGGCGTAGTGGTCCCGGAGTGGAGATGCCGCCCGGGAGCCCGGCGAAACCGCTCGGGCGCTCCAGCATGCCGCGCCACGGCACGATGACGGCGTCCACGCGCGCCGAGACGGCCGAGCGGGGCACGGAGCCGCGCGCGACGTCGTCGAGGTGGGCGGTGGAGTCGAGGGAGCCCGCGCGTTCGTCGCCGAGGAGGAAGAGACGGCCCTTCGGCACGGCCGTCTCGGGCAGCCGCGTGCCGCGGTGCGCGGCGTCGGTGGGCAGGTAGGGCTCGGCGATCGGCTCACCGTTGACCGTGAGGTGACCGTCGGTGCAACAGGCGACCTTGTCGCCGCCGACGGCCACGACGCGTTTGACCAGCGTCGCGTCGCCCCAGGTGCGGTCCTTGAAGACGACCACGTCGCCGCGGCGTACCTCGTCACCCGATACGCGTTGCCCGAGTACGCGGTCACCGGCCTCGATGGTCGGGGACATGGAGGGCGTGGGCACCGCGTACGGCCGGTACTCCCACGCTCCCCAGGTGAAGCCACCGACGAGCAGCACGAACCCCAGTGCGACGACGATGCCCGACAGCACGTTCCCCGTACGGCTTCCGGACGGAGCCGTACCGGACGAAGCGCTCATGGTGGTGCCCCCAGACGGAACGGTGCGTCACCGGCCGGCGCGCCCGGGACACGGGGCGTCCGGCCGCGATGATCGCCGGTCTGGGGAGGCACCCTACCCGTCGGTACGCTCGGCAGAAAGCCTCCGCCTGCGCCAGAGCACGAACGGGAACGCGCCGACGAGGCCGAGGGCGGCCGGGGCGGTGGCGGAGGCCGCCGCGTTGATGCCGGACTGGTGGAAGGTGTCGGGGACCGAGAGGGTCGACCATCGGTTCGGCGGCCAGGCGATCACGAAGGCTCGACCGATGACGTTGTCGACCGGGACGAAGCCCTGATTGCGGTCGGTCTGGTGGTACCGCGAATCGGCCGACGCCTGGCGGTGGTCACCCATCACCCACAACTTGTCCTTGGGCACCTTGACCCTGAACTGACCGCCCTCGTCAACCGAGCAAGGAGTGTTTCCCTGGAAGACGTACGACTCGTCGAGCGGCTTGCCGTTGACCTTGAGCGGCCCGGTGCCGTTGCACTCGACGGTGTCGCCACCGACGCCGATGACACGCTTGATCAGGTCCTTCTCGTCCGCGGACGGCATGAGCCCGATGAAGCTGAGGCCCCTCTGGAGGACATTGGGCGTGGGAGTGGGCTCGTTCTCCAGCCAGCGGTCGGGGTCCTTGAAGACGATCACCTCGCCGCGCGAGGGCTTGGAGCCGAACCACGGCGTGAGCTTGTCGACGAGTACCCGGTCGCTGACCTGGAGCGTGTTCTGCATCGATCCGGAGGGGATCGAGAACGCCTGCACCAGGAACGTCTTGATGATCAGGGCCAGGACCAGAGCGATGACGATGAGCAGCGGCAGTTCCTTCCAGAACGGCCGCGGCTTCTTCGGGGCGCTGGTCCTGCCATGGCCTCGCGGGGTGTCCGCGCCGGACTCGGTCACCTCAGGCTCCCGCCCTTCCCCGGCGCCGGCCGGTCCCGCGCCTCCCTGCTCCGGCTCTTCCGGCCCCTCGTGTCCGGACCGGGCGCCCACCGCGACGTCCCCCACGCTCACTCCTCACTTCGAGCCCTTGCCCGCGCCGTAGGAGGAGCGGGCCCACCACTCCCATAACGAGCGGGAGTTCCGCAGGGGTCGGGAGCGCGACGCCGGCCTTCGGCCGCGCCTGGGCCAGACTATGCGAGTCGTCTGTGCGTCCGGCCCACCCGGACGCCGCGTCGGGGACCCGCGCGAAGCGCTCTCTGTGCCCCGGCGTGGACCAGTGCCCCAAAGGCCAGACGACGGCCACGGCGCGCCCCACCACGGCGTCTTCCGCGACAGTCCCGTCATAGCCCGCGTCGCGGTGGAAGCGGGAATCTCCTGAGTTCGCCCGGTGATCCCCCAGCACGAAGAGGCGGCCGGCCGGGACATGGACCCGGAACTCCACTTCGGACGGCCTATTCCCCGCACGAACGTACGGCTCCTCCACGGCCTGGCCGTTGACGGTCACCCGCCCCCGCGCGTCGCAGCACGCGACGGTGTCGCCCCCGACGCCTACGACGCGTTTGATCAGATCTTTCTGGTCGGCGGACGGCAGGAGGCCGATGAATGCCAGCCCCTTCTTGAGCTGCCGGACGGGCCCGGACGAAGTGTCCGGGCCGCCCGCCTCGTCGCCGAGCCAGCCGCCGGGGTCACGGAAGACGACGACGTCGCCTCGGTGCACCTCGGCGCCGAACCACGGCGTGAGCTTGTCGACGACCACGCGGTCGCCGATGCGCAGCGTCTCCTCCATCGATCCCGAGGGGATCACGAACGCCTGCACGAAGAACGTCTTCAGCACGAGGGCGATGAGTAACGCCGCGCCCAGGAGGAGCGGGATCTCGCGCAACGTCGCGCGACGTCTGCGGCGCGCGACGCGACGTGCCCGCGCGCGACGCTGCACACGCCCTACGTCGCGTCGGCCGACACTCCCCCCATCGGATGTCGCGTGCGCGTCGGGGCTCGCCTGCCCCTCGTGCGCCGCACCGATGCCGTGGGTCGCCCCCACGTCGCCCACGGAGCGCGCGGCGTCGCGCGCGTCGTGCGGGGCTTCGTGGCCCTCGTACGGAGCGTCGGCGTCCCCGTATGCCGCCCCCTGCCCTTCGTACGAGGCGCGCCACGCCGCGTCGGACGGTCTTCCTGCCGCACCCGACGCGGCGGCGTCGTCATCCCCGTCGCCCACCGTCCCGCGACGTCCCGGCTGTCCCCCGTGCCTACCCATGTGCCGCGGCGGACGGCGCCGGGACGCGCGCGTAGGCGTCGCGTTGTTGCAGGCCGTTCCAGCGGCTCGGCGGCCAGACCACCAGGTCCGCCCGGCCCCGTACGGAGGAGAGCGGGATCATGCCGCCGCCCGGCGAACCGAGGTGGTCGCGCGAGTCGGCGGAGTCCGCGCGGTGGTCACCGAGGACGAAGAGGCGTCCGGCCGGGACCACGACGTCGAAGGCGGCGTCCGAGGGCGTGTCCCCGGAGTGGAGGAAGGGCTCGGTGACCCGCTTCCCGTTGATCGTGAGCCTGCCGTCCTTGGCGCAACACCGCACCCGGTCACCCCCGACTCCCACGACGCGCTTGATGTAGTCACCGTCACCGAAGTACCCGGTGCCGTCGAAGACCACGACGTCGCCGCGGCGCGGCTCGCCGCCGAAACGGTACGCCAGTTTGTCGACCATGACACGGTCACCGACGCGAAGCGCGGGTTCCATGGACGCGCTGGGAATCCCGAAGGGTTGCGCGACGAAGCGGCTCACCAGGAGCAGGACGGCGACAAGAGCGAGCCCGGCGGCCGTCCACACGCCGCCGGGCAGCCAGGACAGACGAGAGCGCGACCCCTCCACCGCCCGGTCCGTCGTTGATGCGGACGGATTCGGTACGGCGGAACGGTCGCGCTCCGTGTCCTGCGTTTCGGTGTCCATGGCGCCCCGATGCTATCGGGCGACGCTGTGGGTCCCCCCGGGCCGTGGTGGCCCGGTGCGCGCGGCCCGCCGGCCGCGCCCGCGAGATCAGCTCTCGCGCTTCTCCTTGATCTTCGCGGCCTTACCGCGCAGCTCACGGAGGTAGTAGAGCTTGGCGCGACGGACGTCACCGCGGGTCACCAGCTCGATCTTCTCGACGATCGGGGTGTGCACGGGGAAGGTGCGCTCCACGCCGACGGAGAAGGAGACCTTGCGGACCGTGAAGGTCTCGCGGACGCCCGAGCCCTGGCGGCGGATGACGACGCCCTTGAACTGCTGCACACGGGAGCGGTTGCCCTCGATGACGCGCACGTGGACGTTGACGGTGTCGCCGGGGCGGAACGCCGGGAGGTCGCTGCGCAGCGACGCGGCGTCGACGGAGTCGAGCAGGTTGGACATGTGTGTCTGCTTCCTCGCTGATGCCACAGGTCATCAGCGGAACATGGTGATGAGTGAAGGGTGCCGCTTCGCCGGGCGGGCGTCGTTCCCCCTGTGGCAGGGGCGCGCGCCGGACGGACGGCAGTGGCCTATTCTTCCACGTCGGAGGATGCAGGCCCAAATCGGCCGTCGGGCCCCTGCCGCCAGCCGAGCAGGGAGAGCGTCTCGCGGTCCTTCTTGTCGAACGCCGCGGGGTCGCAGCGGGCGATGAGGTCGGGGCGGTGCGCGACGGTGCGCGCCAGCGCCTCGTCGCGACGCCAGCGCGCGATGCGGCCGTGATGCCCGCTCAGCAGCACGTCGGGGATGCCGCGCCCGCGCCAGGACGGCGGCTTCGTGTAGACGGGGCCTTCGAGGAGATCCGCCATGGCTCCGGGGGCGAAGGAGTCGTCGCGGTGGGACTCGGCGTTGCCGAGCACGCCGGGCAGGAGCCGGGCGACAGCCTCGGTGATGACGAGGACGGCCGCCTCGCCGCCCGCGAGCACGTAGTCGCCGATGGAGACCTCGTACACGGGAAGCCGCGTCGAGTACTCCTCCGTGACGCGTCGGTCGATGCCCTCGTAGCGTGCCGGGGTGAAGATCAGCCAAGGGCGCGCGGAGAGTTCGACGGCGAGTTGCTGCGTGAAGGACCGGCCGCTCGGCGTCGGTACGACGAGCACCGGTTCGCGCGCTCCCGCCTCGTAGCCGTCCGCGAGTACCTCGTCGAGCGCGTCGCCCCACGGCTCGGTCTTCATGACCATGCCGGGCCCGCCACCGTACGGGGTGTCGTCCACGGTGTGGTGACGGTCGTACGTCCAGTCGCGGAGGTCGTGCACGTGGACGTCGAGCTGTCCGCGGGCACGTGCCTTGCCGACGAGGGAGACGTGGAGCGGGTCGAGGTACTCGGGGAAGATCGTGAGCGCGTCGAGACGGAGCGCGGGAGCCACGGGGTCGGGCGCGGTCGGGGGCGCGGGCTCGTGCGACGTAGCGGCGGGACGCGAGGCGGGGGCGGTCACCGGGGGTCCTCGGGGGGGACGTCGCGCGACGTCGCGCCGTTTCCGGCGGACGGCGCGTCGTCCTTGGCCGCCGCCGCGTCACCGGCGCGCGACGCCGCCTCGTCCGTACGCGACGTGGCGCGCGCCGTCGCGTGGTCCGACGCTGCGTCGTCCGAGGCCGCGCCCTCCTCCGTGCGCGACGTCTCCCGCTCCGACGCGACGTCGGCCTCGTCCGGATCGAGCAGCCCTCGCGGCGGATTGATCACGGCGCGCTGTTCGTGCAGGTCGATCTCGGTGACGATCTCCTCGACGAAGGGGATCATCACCTCGCTGCCGTCGGGACGCTCGACGATGAAGAGATCCTGCGAGGGGAGGTGCGAGATCTCCGTGATCCGCCCGATCTCCTCGCCGTCCTCGGTGACCACGTCGAGGTCCATGAGCTGATAGTCATAGAACTCTTCGGGGTCCTCGGGTACCTCCTCCGGATCGACCTCGGCGATCAGCAGCGTGTTGCGCAGCGCCTCTGCGGCGGTGCGGTCCTTCACCCCAGCGAAGCGCAGCAGCAGCCGGCCGCTGTGCACCCGCCCCTGCTCGATCGTCAGCGGCCCGGCACCGGGCGGATCGGTCGCGAGTACGGCGCCGGGCGGGAGCCGCAGCTCCGGCTCGTCCGTACGCACCTCGACGGTGACCTCGCCCTTGATGCCGTGGGCACGGCCGATCCGTGCGACTACCAGCTGCACTCTGGGGATCTCCTGTCCTGCTACGACGCCTGCTGCGACGTGGGTCCTGGTAACGACGACGGGCCGGGGCCGGCCCGAGGGCCCGCCCCGGCCCGCGCCGGTGCTGTGCTGTGTCCGGTGGGACCTCAGCGCGTGTACGAGTTCAGCGCACGTGGTCCACGTCGACGAGATCGACGCGGACACCACGGCCACCGATGGCACCCACGACGGTGCGCAGGGCGCGCGCGGTGCGGCCACTGCGGCCGATCACCTTGCCGAGGTCGTCGGGATGCACCCGTACCTCGAGAACGCGCCCGCGGCGCAGGGTGCGCTCGGCAACCTGCACGTCGTCGGGGTTGTCGACAATGCCCTTCACGAGGTGTTCGAGAGCCTCGTCGAGCATGTCAGCCCTCGGTCGACTCGGACGAGTCGGACTCGTCCTTCTTGTCGGCCTTCTTAGCCTTCTGGGTGATGGCCTCACCCTTGGGCTCGTCGCCGGCCTTCGCCGAGACGGCCTCGAAGAGACCGCTGTGGTCGGGCTTCGGCTCCGGCTGGAGCAGCGGCGCCGGGGCGGGCTCGCCCTTGAACTTCTGCCAATCGCCGGTCTTCTTCAGGATGGCGAGGACAGGCTCGGTCGGCTGCGCGCCGACACCCAGCCAGTACGCCACGCGGTCGGCGTCGACCTCGATGCGCGAGGGGTTCTGCACCGGGTGGTACAGGCCGATCTCCTCGATCGCACGGCCGTCACGGCGCGTGCGGGAGTCGGCGATGATGATGCGGTAGTGAGGCGCGCGGATCTTGCCCAGACGCTTCAGCTTGATCTTGACTGCCACGGAAGTGGTGTCTCCTGGTCTTGACGGGGTGGGGCACCGGATGATGCCGCGTGGGGTTGCGGAATCCGACCGGGCCCGCAGGACACGTCAGCCGGAGGAGAGAGGGGTCCTGTGCGGCTGTCGAGTACAGCTGTCCATTCTGCCACAGCCGACGACGCGCCCGAACCCGTGGGTGGAGAGCCCGGGATCGACCTCGTCACGGGGACGGCGCGACGGTGTGAGTACGACGCGACGCGATGTCGCGGGGGGCACGCGACGTCGCGTGGCATACGCCTCTGAGAGGGTGCGACGTCGCGTCGAGGGCGGCGCGCGGCGTACGAGCCACCGTGCGGCGACGTACGGGACGCGGCGCGGGACGCACGCTCGGCGGCACGAGAGGCGACGTACGAGGCGCTGCGACGCGGCGGGGGCCGACGACGCGACGCCGCGTCGCGCGCGACGGAGTACCGGTACGCGTCAGTGCACCCGGCGGTGTGGCACGTCCGGGGCGGGAGCCGGACGTGCCACGCCGTCGGCTCGCGAGGCGGCGCGCGGCCCGGCGCTCAGGACAGGGCGGGCACGGCGGGCTCGGGAATGCGGAAGGGCTTTCCGCAGCCGCCGCACATGATCGGCGCCTGGGCCAGGACAGAGGGCACGACGCGTACGTTGCGGCCGCAGTCGCACACCGCCTTGACGCGTACGCCGCCGCCGGACGAACCGTGCCGGGCCGCGGGGCCGCGGAAGCTGCTCGACGAGTCGGTGGAGGTCGCGGCGGTGTGCGCCTTCAACGCGTGGTGCAGCCGGTCGATGGTGGCCCGGTAGCGCTTCCTCGCCTCGGTGTTGAGGGTGACGAGGGAGAAGCCGCTGCTCGGATGCGGCTCCTCGGGGTGGTCCAGGCCCAGTTCCTCGGCGATCGCGAGGAATCTGCGGTTGTGGTAGCGGCCGGCGCGGGAGGTGTCGCGAACACCCCGGGCGGCGGCGAGACCGTGAACCGCCTCGTGCAGCAGTCGTTCGAAGGAGAGTTCATGTCCGCAGGCGGACGAGGACTCCCCGATCAGGGACTCGGGCGCGGCAAGATCCGGCAGGTCGGGGTGGTACCGCTGAATATCGGCCCACGCCTGCGCCAGCTCTGCGGCGAGAACAGGTGGTGTCGTGCTCACGTCGTGACCAACGAGCCGCGCCTGCGGCGTGTTCCTATTCCGGGCCATCCCAAATAATTTGCTCGTACCCGCCAGTTGGCCGTGATGCGTCCCGAGGAGGGCGGGTGCGTCGATGTGCGGAGAAGCCGTCACAGCTCCCCGCAAGACGGTACGTAGCGCGCCGCCGCTCCGCCGCACGCAGTGCCCTGCGACGCGGCGCCTCGGGGGCGACGCCGGGGACCGCGCGGCAGGGAGAGGCGGCGGCCCTGCCGGGTCGCGCGCCGGGGCCGGTGGTGTCCGGCGTCGCGCGACGGGGGCGACGTTACCGCGCGGCGCGGGGCGTGTTCGCGTCGGGGTACGAGGCCCCTACGGCGCGAGTCACATGCGCCACCGGCGCGACGCTGGCGCGAGGCTCCCCGCGACGTCGGCGCGCGCGGGCGACGTCGCGCAGCCCGCGTGACGTCACGCGGCGGGCCCCGTCCGAGGGCGCGCAGAGGGGGCGCTGCCCGGGGCGAATCGGAACGCGGACGGCGCAGGGGAGCGCGAAAGGTGGCACACAAGCATTGGCCGACAAACCCCGGGTCTGCCCTGGACGGCACGACCCGGGCGCAGTTTCCTGGCATACGGGAGAGGGAGCACGCGCGGACGGGTACGACTCACGCCGCGCACGAGAGCGGCACGGGCCGCACGGGGGGCGGATTGCACAGGCATCACACATCTCTGAGCCGATGGGGGCGCCATCCATGACATCCATGCTCGTGCGGGAATCACGCCGCGAGGCCACGGGCTCCCGGCGTACACGCGACGGGGAACGGTCGGCCCTGGACTGGGCGGAGATCCAGGAACCCATGCTCGTCCCGCTCTACACGGCGGTGTACGAGCGTCTTCAGGTCGGACCGGGTGCGCGCCTGCTCGGGCTGGGCTGCGGGGCGGGGCTCGCGTTGGTGCTCGCGCGGGCGCGCGGCGCGGCGGTGACCGGCGTTGACGAGGGGTCGCGGGCGCGGCTGGCGCTCGCCGCGGAGCGGCTCGGCTGCTCCGTGGCCGAGGCGGGGCGACCGCGGGGCCCTGTTCCTCCGCCCGGCGCGGCAGTGCCGCGCCGCGACGTCGCCGCGGGTAACGCGGCTGCTGCCCCGGAAGACGTCGCGACGCCGCGTCTCCTGCACGGGGCACCGACGGTCCTGCGCGACATGGACGCGCCGTCCTTCACGGTCGTCACCGCCTTTCAGCCCGCCGGCGCGACTGCGGGAGACTACGCCACCCTCACGGCGCGACTGCGCGCGGCTTTGCCCTTCGCGGCACGCGGCGCGACGGTCGTGGTGGCCAGCTGGGGGCCGCCCGAGCGGTGCGCCGCGTCAACGGTGCTGCGTGTCGCGACACGGCTCGCGGACACCGACGCCTCGTTGTCCTTCGGCCCCGGCGAGCTGGGCGCGGGCGGGGGCTGGCGGCCGGAACGCAGGGACGACTTGGAGGCGGTCGCCGCGCGGGCGGGACTGCGACTGCTGGGCTCCGGGCGCGTGGCCTGCCCCTTCGGGTACAGCGGAACGGCGGGCGCGGTGCGTGGTCTGCTGTCGACGGGGCTCTTCGACGCGGCGGTCGAGGCGACGGACGCCGCGCAGGTGGACAAGGAGGTGCGCGAGGCCCTGCATCCGTTCACGCGGCAGGACGGCACCGTCTGGATGCCGAACGTCTTCCGCTACGTCGTCGCGCGGCGGGACTGAGGGGGAGGCACCGGGACGGGGCGCGCCAGGGCGGCTTGCGGGGACGGGGGACGGGCGAGGCGTCGCGACACGTCGCGCAGGCCCATACCGCGCCCGCGCCTCGCGACGTGGCGACTGCGCATCATCGGCCCCGCGCCACGCCCTCGCGCACGCCGCCCTACCGCGCACATCGCCTCCGCGTCGCACCGCGTCGTCACCGCCACTGCACGCGTCATCGCATATGCGACGTCGCGTCATCCGTCAGTCTTGACGCCGCGCTGTCCCGGACAGGGACGGCGCAGCGTCGTCGCGACGTGTCGTACCGCCGTCGGCCGCGGCGTCTGCGCGCCGCGTCCCCCACGCGGCGTATCCCTGCATCGCGGCAGGGCCGGTTTCGGCCATACGAGAGACCTCGCCCGCCTCCCGGTTCAGCCGTTCTTGGAGAGACGGGGGATGCCCGCGGCGTGGTAGGCGTCGGCCTCGTCGAGGGTCTCGCTCTCCAGGAGGGCGCCGGCAAGGGCGTCGAGCTGGGGGCGGTGCTCCTGGAGGGTGCGCAGGGCGTGGGCGTAGCACTCGTCGACGATGCGGCGCATCTCCTCGTCGATGGTGTCGAGTGTCGCGGGCGCGGCGGCGAGACCGTAGGGCTGCTGGCCGTCGTTGGGGAGGGCGGAGAGTCTTCCGACGCGTTCGCTCATGCCCCAGCGTCCGACCATCGCGCGCGCGAGGTTGGTGACCTGTTCGAGGTCGCTCTCGGCGCCGGTCGTGATGACGCCGAAGACGAGTCGTTCGGCCGCCATGCCGCCGAGCGCGCCGATGATGCGGCCGCGCAGGTACTCCTCCGTGTAGGCGTACTTGTCGGCGTCCGGGGTCGAGAGGGTGACGCCGAGGGCACGGCCCCGCGGCACGATCGTGATCTTGCGGACCGGGTCGGCGCCGGGTTGCAGCATGCCGAGGAGGGCGTGGCCGCTCTCGTGGTACGCGGTCCTGCGCCGCTCCTCGCCGGGCATGACGAGGCTCCGTTCAGCACCGAGCTGGACCTTCTCCAGGGCGCCGGTGAAGTCGGGCATGGTGACGTCCTGCTTGCGGCGTTTGACGGCGAGGAGAGCGGCCTCGTTGGCGAGGTTGGCGAGGTCGGCGCCGGTCATGCCGGGGGTGATGCGGGCGACCTGGGCGAGGTCGACGTCGGGGGCGAGCGGGATCCCGCGGGTGTGGATGCGCAGGATCGCCTCGCGGCCCTCGCGGTCCGGGGGGCTGACGACGACGGTGCGGTCGAAGCGGCCCGGGCGGGTGAGGGCGGGGTCGAGGACATCGGCGCGGTTCGTCGCGGCGATGACGACGACGCCTTCGGAGCCGGAGAAGCCGTCCATCTCGGTGAGGATCTGGTTGAGGGTCTGCTCGCGCTCGTCGTGGCCGCCGAGCCCGGAGCCGCCGCCTCGTGCGCGGCCGATCGTGTCGATCTCGTCGATGAAGATGATCGACGGCGCGACCTTGCGCGCCTCGGCGAACAGCTCCCGCACGCGGCTCGCGCCGACGCCGACGATCATCTCGATGAACTCGGAGGCCGACGCGGAGAAGAAGGGCACGTTCGCCTCGCCGGCCACGGCGCGTGCGAGCAGCGTCTTTCCCGTACCGGGCGGGCCGGTGAGCAGGACGCCGCGCGGCATCTTCGCGCCCATGGCGCGGTAGGCGTCGGGATGCTTGAGGAAGTCGACGACATCGTTCAGCTCCCCCTCGACCTCGTCGATGCCCGCGACGTCGGCGAAGGTGGTGCGTTTGCCACCCTCCATCTCGATCGGTTTGGGCGGCTGCTTGCGGCCGAGCATCCCGCCGGCGCCACCGAGGCCGGAGCTGATCCGGCGCGCGATGAACAGCCACAGCACGATGATCAGGATCATCGGTGCCAGTGAGATGAGCAGATTGGTCAGCAGGCTGCGTTCCTGCACGACGGGTCGCGCGGTGACGGTGACGTGGTGGCGTTCGAGGTCGGCCCAGAGCTTGTCGTCGGCGAAGGATGGACGCTGCGTCGTGAACTTCTTGTAGTCCCCGTCGCCGTCGGCGTCCTTCGGTGTCGGCTTGGCCTTGCGCAGTTCGCCCTGGATCGAGTCGCCCTTGGAGTAAATCTTCTCGACGTTGTTGTCGGCGACCTGCTTGCTGAACTCGGTGTACGAGATCGTGGTGTTGTCGCCACGGTTGACCAGCGTGAGGATCAGGTTGGTCAGGAGGTAGACGACGAGCGCGGCGATGATGATCCGCCCCCACGGCGGCTTCCGCTTCGGCGGCGGCGGGGGCGGTGCCCCCTCCGAGCGCCATGGCTGGTCCGTCCGGTCGCGCGGGGGTACGGGATTGCTCACGCGTGCTCCTTCGCCGCCGGAACGGGTCCTCCCCCGCATACCTTGATCCGGACATTAACGGAGGTATGCCACGGCAGCCCCCCGGCTTCGGCCGGACAGGGGGCGGGCGGGGAGAGCGGCCCCGGGGCCGGGGGAAGGCAGGGGGCGTCGCGTACGTGCGGAGCGAGGGGAACGTCGCGTGGGTGCCGCGTACGTCGCATGGACGTCGCGCCCGTAGCGAATGACGCGACGTCGCGCACGCAGGGGGGCGCCGAGACGTCGCGTACGGGCCGGGCGCCGCGCCGCCGTGTGAGGTCGCGGCGGGACGCGTGGTCCGTGCGGTCCGCGACGTCGCGCAGTCACCCGCTGACGTACGGCACGCGTACGCGCCGTACGTCGCGGTTCTGCCGCGTACTGCCGCGACGTCACACAGCACCCGTGGTACCGGGAGCGGCGGCAGGCCGCGCCGCCGAGACGAGACGTACGTGAGGGCGCGACGCCCCTTCTCCAGGAACGCCCCGCCCTCACCTACGCGACGGTCCGAGGACAGGTCAGCCCATGAACTTCTTGAACTCGTCCGGCAGCTCGAAGGCGCCGCCACCCTGCTGCGCGCCGTCCTGGCCGCCGGCCACGGCCTGGGCGCGGCGTTCGGCGGCGGCCTGCTCCTCGGCCTTGCGCTTCATCGGGTTGCCGCTGCGGCGCTTGCCCTTGGCCTGCTTCTGCTGCTTCTTCTGGCGTCCTGGGCCACCGCCCATACCCGGCATCCCGGGAAGGCCGGGCATACCGCCGCCCTGCGCCATGCGCGACATCATCTTGCGCGCCTCGAAGAAGCGCTCCACGAGGTTCTTCACCGCGCTGACCTCGACACCGGAGCCCTTGGCGATACGGGCACGGCGCGAGCCATTGATGATGGTCGCGTCGGCGCGTTCGGCCGGCGTCATCGACTTGATGATGGCGGCGGTGCGGTCGACGTCGCGCTCGTCGAGGTTGTTGATCTGGTCCTTGATCTGGCCCATGCCGGGCAGCATGCCGAGCAGCTTGGAGATGGAGCCCATCTTGCGGACCTGCTCCATCTGGGCGAGGAAGTCGTCGAGCGTGAACTCCTTCGGCCCCTTCTGCAGCTTGCGGGCCATCTCTTCGGCCTCTTGCTGGCTGAAGGTCCGCTCGGCCTGCTCGATGAGCGTGAGCACGTCACCCATGTCGAGGATGCGCGACGCCATGCGGTCCGGGTGGAACGCGTCGAAGTCCTCGAGCTTCTCGCCGTTGGAGGCGAACATGACCTGCTTGCCGGTGACGTGCGCGATGGAGAGCGCCGCACCGCCTCGCGCGTCGCCGTCGAGCTTCGACAGCACGACGCCGTCGAATCCGACTCCGTCGCGGAACGCCTCCGCGGTGTTCACCGCGTCCTGGCCGATCATCGCATCGACGACGAAGAGAATCTCGTCCGGGCTGACGGCGTCGCGGATGTCCGCGGCCTGCTGCATCAGCTCCTGGTCGATGCCGAGTCGCCCGGCGGTGTCCACGATCACGACGTCGTACTGCTTGGTGCGCGCGTACTCGACGGAGTCCTTCGCCACCTGGACGGGGTCGCCGACGCCGTTGCCGGGCTGCGGCGCGTAGATGCCGACCCCGGCGCGCTCGGCGACGACGCTCAGCTGGTTGACCGCGTTCGGGCGCTGGAGGTCGCAGGCGACGAGCAGCGGCGAGTGGCCCTGCCCCTGGAGCCAGCGGCCGAGCTTGCCCGCGAGGGTCGTCTTACCGGCACCCTGGAGACCCGCGAGCATGATCACGGTCGGGGGCTGCTTCGCGAAGCGGAGGCGACGCGTCTCGCCGCCGAGGATGCCGACAAGCTCCTCGTTGACGATCTTGATGACCTGCTGCGCGGGGTTGAGTGCCTTGGAGACCTCTTCGCCGAGGGCGCGCTCCTTGACCTTCTTGATGAAGGCGCGCACGACGGGAAGCGCGACATCGGCTTCGAGGAGCGCGATGCGGATTTCCCGCGCGGTGGCATCGATGTCCGCCTCGGACAGCCGCCCCTTGCCACGGAGGCTCTTGAAAGTCGCTGAGAGGCGATCGGAGAGGGTATCGAACACGGCGCTCGTCGGTCCTCGGGGTCGGGGGCAGGGGTAATCGCTGTCTAGGGTATCCGCCCTGCCGCGAACGAAAGCCGTCGCGGGTGAACGGGGGCTCTGTTCCGGTACGGGCGCGGGATCGTCTGGGCGGGGCGCGCGACGCCGGGTGCGGCGCGGGACGCGACGTCGGGCGCGAGACATCGCGACGTCACAAGGAGCGATATCGCGGGCGCGGGGCGCGGCGACGTCGCGTGCACCCGATGTCCCGCGCACCGCGGGGACGTGGCGGCGTCGCCACGTACGCGTGGTCCGGTGCTCCGCGACGTCGCGGGGCATTCGCGCGCGGCGTCGCGGCGCCATGGCATCGATGCGCCACGGCGCCGTCCGCGCCTCAGCCCAGTGTGCGTTCCAGTTCGGCCGCGAGGGCGGAGGCGGCGTCGGGGGCGAGGGGGCCGCCGTCGGGGCCTGTGACGTAGAAGGCGTCGACGGCGTTGGCACCGAGGGTGCTGGCGTGGGCGCTGCGCACCCGGACCCCGGCGCTCTCGAGCGCCAGGCCGAGACGGTGCAGCAGACCGGGGGCGTCCTGGGCGCGGACCTCGATGACCGTCGCACTGCGGGACGCGGCGGGCGCGACGCGCACCCGGGGTGGCGGTACGGAGAGCCCCTTGCGTCGCGGGTACGCCGCGTCGCGTTCGGCGAGGCGGCCACGGATGTCCAGGCTGCCGTCCAGCGCGCGGACGAGGTCGGCGCGCAGCCGGGCCGCCTGGGGCAGTGAGCCGTACGCGGCGGACACGCGCCAGTCCAGGACGAGTACGGCCGTGACGTCGCCCGCGCGTGCTCCGCCGGACGCGGCGTCGCGCGGAGCGTCGGGCGCCGTGCGCAGCTCCCCGGGGATCTCCGTGCTGCGGAATTCGGCGGTGCGGACCGTCAGCCGGTGCATCGCGAGGACACCGGCGAGGGCGGGCAGGACGCCGGGCTGGTCCGGCACCGCGACGAGCAACTCGACGCCCACGGGAGCCTGCGCGTCGGCCTCCGCGTCCCCCGGCTGCCCCTCGTGACGGGTGCGGAGGGTCAGGACGGGGCCGGCTGTGCGGTACGCCTCGACGGCGAGGCGTTCCTGCTCGGCGGTGAGCGCCGCGGGTTCTGGCTCGGGCGGCTCGGCGCCGGAGAGCGCGGCGGCGACGCGGCGGGCGAGGTCGTCGACGAGCGAGGCCCGCCATGTGGACCACGCGGCGGGACCCGTGGCGAGGGCGTCGGCCTCCGTGAGGGCGTGCAGCAGTTCCAGCGTCGCTACGTCGCGCACGGCGTCGGCGACGCCGCGCACCGTCGCGGGATCGTCCAGGTCACGTCGCGTCGCCGTCTCGACGAGCAGCAGGTGATGACGCACGACCGTCGCGAGCGTCGCGACGTCCGCCGCGTCGAAGCCGATACGCGCCGCGACGTCGCGCACGATGATCTCGCCCGCAACCGAGTGGTCGCCCGGCCACCCCTTGCCGAGGTCGTGGAGCAGAGCCGCGACGAGCAGCAGGTCGGGGCGGGAGACACGCCGGGTGAGCGCGGCGGCGCGCACCGCCGTCTCGACGAGGTGGCGGTCGACGGTCCAGGTGTGGACGGCGTTGCGCTGCGGGCGGCACCGTACGCGTTCCCAATCCGGCAGCAGGGCGGTGACGAGCCCGCCCGCCTCCAGTGCTTCCCAGACCTCGACGGTGGGGCGTCCGGCACCGAGCAGGGTGACCAGTTCCTCGCGGGCTTCGGCCGGCCAGGGCGTCGGGAGCGGGGGGCAGGCGGTGGCGAGGCGGCGTACGGCGTGGGGGGACAGCGGAAGCCCGCCCTGCGCGGCGGCCGCGGCGGCGCGCAGGGGGAGGACGGCGTCGCGTTCGGGGCGCACAGTCCGGGCGAGCACTGCCTCACCCTCCTGCTCGACGACACCGTCGGCGAGCGGAGTGCGCTCCGGGGCGCCGCGCCCGGCGCCGAAGACGGCGCGCAACCGGGGCCGCAGCGAGCGGGCGCGCAGGACGCGCTGCACCTCGCGCCAGGTGACGTCGCCCGCGTACGCGAGGGTGCGCGCCGCTTCGTAGACCTGACGGAGCAGCGCGTCGGCGTCGAGGAGGCCGAGGTGGGCGGCGACCTGGTCCTGCTCCTGGAGGGCGAGTCGGTCGGTGGCGCGCCCCGTCGCGAGGTGGAGGGCGTCGCGTACGTCGAGGAGGGTGCGGCGCGCTTCGTCGAGCCCCGCGCGTGGCGCGTCGGCGAGCCATGACGCGGCGACGGCGCGCAGGGCTGTCGCGTCGCGCAGGCCGCCGCGTGCCTCCTTGAGGTCGGGTTCGAGGAGGAATTGGAGCTCCCCGTGGCGCTCCGCGCGCTCGGCGCACAGTTCGTGGAGGGCGGGCAGGCGTTTGGGGGCCTGGTTGCGCCAATCGGCGAAGACGGTGGAGCGCAGCGCGGTCGTCAGCCCGAGGTCGCCCGCGACGTGGCGGGCGTCGAGGAGGCCGAGGTGGACCTTCAGGTCCTCGCCTGCGGTCTTGCGCGCCTCGTCGGGGGTGCGCACGGAGTGGTCGAGATCGAGGCCGAGATCCCACACCGGGTACCAGAGGCGGTCGGCGACGGCGGCTACGGCGCGTGGTTCGGCGCGGCCGTCGTGGAGGAGCAGGAGGTCGAGGTCGCTGCGTGGGGAGAGTTCGCCTCGTCCGTAGCCGCCGACCGCCACGAGGGCGACGCCGCGTGGCGCCGAGGCGGCGTCGAAGAGTTCGGCGAGCCAGGTGTCGGTGAGGGTGGCGAGGGCCTGCCTGCGGGCGCGGCCGTCCTCCGCGTTCTCGTGCAGCAGACGCAGTCGCGCCGCCGCGTAGCCCCCCGGCTCGGTGTCTTCGGTTTCCTGGCGTTGGTCGAGGCTCGTCACCCGGCAGCTCCTGGCCCCCGCCGGAGCGGGGTTCGTGGTCGGTCAGCGGTGTCAACGGCGAAGGTGCGTGGCTCCCTGCGGAGTCTTTCGTGCTTCCTGCGGTTCTCTACGGTCTACGGGAGACGACGCGACGTCGCGGCAAAAGCCCAGGTCGCACGCGACGTCGCATATGCCACGTCGCGCGGCCCACGCGTCGCGCGCCCCGTCCCGCGTCGCCCCCATCCCCGCCGCGTCAACTCCGTCCCCTACCCCTCCCCCACAGCCGACGCCCCCGCCAGCTCCCCTCCCGTCGCGCCCCACCCACTCCCTTCCCCCGATACGCCCGTCCCCCGCCCCGTACGTCGCGTGGGCGGCGTGCGGGGCGGGGGACGACGGGGCGGCGCCACGCATGGGCGGAGGAGGTCAGAGGGCGTCGGGGCCGCGCTCGCCGGTGCGGACGCGGACCGCGGTCTCGACGGGGAGGCTCCAGACCTTGCCGTCACCGATCTTGCCGGTGCGGGCGGCCTTGACCACGACCTCGATCAGCTGCTCCGCGTCCTCGTCCTCGACGAGGACCTCGACGCGGATCTTGGGCACGAGGTCGACGGTGTACTCCGCGCCCCGGTAGACCTCCGTGTGGCCGCGCTGCCGACCGTAGCCGCTCGCCTCGCTCACCGTCAGGCCGTGGACGCCGAAGGCCTGGAGGGCTTCCTTGATCTCGTCGAGCCGGTGCGGCTTGACGACCGCGGTGATGAGCTTCATGCGTCCACCTTCTTGTTCGTCGCCGGGGCCGCCGTGGTCTCGGTCGGGAGCGGGGCCGACGTGCTGCGGGGCAGGGAGCCGCCGCCGGCTCCGCTGTAGTCGTACGCGGTCTCGGCGTGCTCGACCTGGTCGATGCCGGAGACCTCGTCGTCCTCACTGACCCGCATGCCCATGGTCTTGTCGATGAGGAAGGCGAGGAGCGCGGAGACGACGAGAGAGTACGCGAGGACGCCGAAGACGCCCGCGGCCTGCTTGCCGAGCTGGTCGAGCCCGCCGCCGTAGAAGAGACCCTTGGCGTCGGACTGGACGCCGCCGGTGGCGAAGAAGCCGACGAGCAAGGAGCCGACGATGCCGCCGACGAGGTGGACGCCGACGACGTCGAGGGAGTCGTCGTACCCGAACTTGAACTTGAGCCCGACGGCCATGGCGCACAGCAGGCCGGCGATCGCGCCGACGGCGATGGCACCGAGGGGGCTGACCGCGCCGCCGGAGGGCGTGATCGCGACGAGGCCCGCGACGGCGCCGGACGCCGCGCCGAGGGTCGTGAAGGCGCCGTGGCGGATCTTCTCGTAGATGAGCCAGGCGAGCATGGCGGCGCCGGTGGCGACCTGGGTGTTGAGGAACATCACGGCGCCCACGCCGTCGTCGTTGCCGAGCCACGAGCCGGCGTTGAAGCCGAACCAGCCGAACCACAGCAGCCCGGCACCGAGCATCACGAGCGGCAGGTTGTGCGGCCGCATAGGGTCCTTCTTGAAGCCGACGCGCTTGCCGATGACGAGGATGACGCCGAGCGCCGCGGCACCCGCGTTGATGTGGACGGCCGTACCACCGGCGAAGTCGATGACGCCGAGGTCGTAGGCCCAGCCGCCGGCGCCCCAGACCCAGTGCGCGACGGGGAAGTACACGATCGTGGCCCAGAGCGCGATGAAGAGCGCCCAGGCGGTGAACTTGACGCGGTCGGCGAGCGCCCCGCTGATGAGCGCGGGCGTCAGGATCGCGAACATCAGCTGGAAGACGGCGAAGACGTAGATCGGGATAGTGTACCCGTCCCAGAGTTCCACGACGCCGATTCCGCTGAGCCCGACGAAGTCGCCGTTCCAGCCGATCAGGCTCCCCTTGTCCGTCCCGAAGGCGAGACTGAAGCCGTAGAGCACCCACAGGATCGTGACGATCCCGAGGCTGATGAAACTCATCATCAGCATGTTGAGGGTGCTCTTGACGCGGACCATGCCTCCGTAGAAGAAGGCCAGCGCCGGGGTCATCAACATGACCAGGGCGGAACAGATGAGCATGAATCCCGTGTTCGCGGCAGACAGCTGGGGAGCGTCTGCGGCGAGCGCAATGCCTGGGGGCATCTGCGTCTCCTCGTCGTCGGTGCGGCCCGTGCGGGCTCAACCAGTGCGGTCGTGAGGGGTGGGCCGTTATGCGCCATGAGGTTGTCGCAGCGCGGTTTCGGCCGATGCCCCTCGGTGTTTCACCGCCGTGACGAAGGCGCGGTGCGTGTTACGCGTTCATGAACCGCGACGCGGCCTCACGCCGCGTCGTTATCGTCGCGCAACCTGCGGGACGGCCCGCGGCGCCCCGCGCGCTCCCGCCGTCCGTATACCTGCGCGGGCCACCCGCTTGCCACGACGGAAACTCGACACGGCGCCGGGGGAGGGCGACATACGGGCGGATGTGGCCGGAATCAGGCGGTTGAGGCGCGGCGGAGGCGGAGGCACGTCGCGTGGCGACGGGAATACGTCGCGTACTCGGCGCGGTACGCCGCGCGGCCACGGGGATACATCGCGTACGCAGCGCGGTACGTCGCGTACGCGGTGGGGGCGGCGTGGCGGCGACACGTCGCCTAGCAGGAGGCGTGACAGTGACGTCGCGGAGGGGGCTACGTCGCGTCGCTCACCGCCTACGTCGCGTCGCACGCGGCCCGTCGCCCCGTGTGGGCCCACGTCGCGTCGCAGACTGCCTACGCCGCGCCGTACGGGTCCACGTCGCGTCGCTAGGCGCCGCATCACGCACCGCGCCGCGCCGTACGCCCCGACGCCCCACCCACGCCGCGCGGACCGACGCGACACACCCCGCCCGCGACGCGATGTACCCGCCCCCGACGCGACGTACCCCGCCCGTCGCCCACCCGCCGCCTACACCTCCGCGTCCCCGTCCTCCGGAAGCTGGCGCGCCATCTCGTCGCGCAGGTGGAGAACCTCGGGGACGGCGCCGTAGGCGCGGATGACCTGGTCGACCGTCGTGCGCAAGCGGTTGTTGAGGCGTTCGGAACGGACCTTGCGGGCGATACCGATGGCCGCGCCGGCCCGTTCCGCGCTCAGTTCGGGTTCCTTCTTGATCAGGTGGACGGTCGAGAGGCCGATGAGATTGAGCGCGTACGAACGATGGTGCTGGAGGTCGCTGCCGAAGAGTTCGACGGCGCGCTCGATGCGCGGCTCCGCGAGAGCGGCGTACTCCTTGGGGCGACCGGCCGTGTAGACGAGGTCGCGGAAGGAGTGGCCGTTCTCGGCGTGGAGTTCGGCCTCGGTGAAGAAGCCGATCCAGTCGGGGTCGCGCTCCTCGCCCGCGGACTCGATCGCTTCGGCGTACGTGTCCTCGGCGATGCGCACGGCGCGCTTGCATTTGCCGGGCTGGGCGAGGTTGGCGTAGGCGCGCGCCTCCATCGCGTAGAGCATCGCCTGCGTGCGCCCCGTCGCCTCGTGGCGGCTGCCGTACTGCGCGAGGTGGATGAGTTCGAGCGCGTCGTCGGGGCGGCCGAGGTGGATCATCTGGCGCGCCATGTTGGAGAGGATGTACGAGCCGAGGGGCTGGTCCTCGGCCTCCTTCGCGGCGTGCAGGGCGAGGACGAAGTATTTCTGCGCCGCGGGCTGGAGGCCGATGTCGTAGCTCATCCAGCCGGCGAGTTCGCCGAGTTCGGCCGCGACCCGGAAGAGGCGGCGCCCGGTCTCGGCGGTCTGCGGCTCCTGGAGCAGGTCGGTGACCTCGTGGAGTTGCCCGACGACCGCTTTGCGGCGCAGTCCGCCCCCACTCTGCGCGTCCCACTTGCGGAACATGATCGTCGTTGATTCGAGGAGGGCGAGTTCGGGTTCGGAGAGGCGGCGCGCGGTGCGGTTGGGGGTGGCGATGTCGGCGAGGGTCGGGAGACGTTCGCCGTGCGCGGGCTGGAGCCAGCGTTGCATCGGTTCGATGAGCGCGGCGCCCGCCGTCAGCGCGAGCGAGCCGCCGAGGAAGCCCCGGCGGGCGAGCATGAGGTCGCTGCGCGAGAACTCGCTTATCAGGGCGACAGTCTGGGGCGCCGTCCAGGGCAGGTCGATGCCCGCTGTCGACGGCGTCTGGTGGACGGGGCGCAGGCCGAGGTCCTCGACGCTGACGGCGCAGCCGAAGCGTTCCGAGAAGAGCGCCGAGAGCAGCCGCGGGATCGGGTCGCGCGGCTGCTCCCCGTCGAGCCAGCGCCGCACCCGCGAGGTGTCGGTCGAGACGTGTACGGCGCCGAGCTGGCGTGCCCTGCGGTTGACCTGCCGGGCGAGTTCGCCCTTGGACCAGCCGCTGCGGACGAACCAGGATTCGAGGAGCGCGTTGGGCTTCTTGTCGGCACCTTCGCCGGCGCCGTAGTCGGCCTCGTGGTTCGCCCCACCGAATCCCCGGCTCATGTCCATGAGCACGCCCCCATCCGTCACCCATCGCACCGCGCCTCTGCCGTACGCGGCCCCGACCCCTTCAGCATGCGCGACGTCGCGTGCGCCGAGCGCCACGGGGGGCGACGGCGCGCACGAGCGCGCCGTCACCGTCACCCGGCGGCGTCGTCGCCGCTGCCGCACGCGGCGTACGGCGCCTCCGCCGCACCGCACGACGCGAGCCACCTTGCCGGAGTCTGTCCCGTGAAGGTAGGGCGTCCCTCGCGCGCGCACGAGCCCGCCCCGGGAAACGCCACCTTTCGCCACCCCCGCGCCAATAACTCGCCCTGGACTTCACACGATTGACTGATGAAAGACGAGCGGGGACCAGCGCACAGAAGCGTGCCGGGGCGCACGTACGGTCGCACACGCCCCCTCCGTACGCCACACGCTACACACGGAGTGTCACTCCGACGGTTCACCGCGTAACCGGTGGACCGTCAACGCGTTGGACGCTCCAGACACGTTGGAGGGGGCATGGGCTTCACGATCGGCGGCATCCGGGAGAAGCGCGAGGGCGTGCGGCGCCGCGGACGCTCCCCCGAGTGCACCACGGTGGCCGAGTTCACGGGGCTGTGGGGCTGGGACGTCGCGCCGGGGGCGCGGATCGAGGCGGGCGGCTGCTCCTGCGGCGACGCGGCGTGCGGGGCGCCCGGCGCGCACCCGCTGCGCCGGGCACGTCCGGTACGCGCCGGCGCCACGCTCGCCGACGCGACCGCGGCGTGGTCCCGCTGGCCGGGCGCCGCGCTCATGCTGCCCGTCGGTACGGCCTTCGACGTGCTCGACGTCGCGGAGCGCGCCGGCCGCCACGCTGTCGCACGCCTGGAGCGCATGGGCCTGCCCCTCGGCCCCGTCGCCCTCACCCCCCAGGGCCGCGCGCAGTTCTACGTCGCGCCGGGCTCCGCCGCCGCCCTCCCCCGCCTCCTCGCCCGCACGGGCTGGGACGACGCCCGCCTCGATCTGCGCGCCCTCGGCACCGGCGCGTACGTCACCGCGCCGCCTTCCGACCGCGGCGGGCGCGGCCCGGTGCGCTGGCTCCGCGCGCCCTCGCTCGACACGGCGCTGCGCCCGCCTGAACTCCGCCTGCTGCTCGGCACGCTCGCGTACGTGGCGCGCCGGGTGGAGGGATAGCGGGCCCGATACGGGGGGCCGGGGGGCCAGCCAGGTCGTAACGGAGGGCGTCGCAGCTCCTGCGCGCGGAAGATGCGCAACGTCGCCAGGTCCCTCGCCCCCCGACCAGCCCGGCCCACGACCGCGCGCGGGAAGAACGCCTTCCGCAACCGGAAGGGGCCGGCACTCCGACGACTGAGGTGGACGCTCTCCGCGGCCGGACAGCGGAAAGACCCCGTGGAGATGCCACGGGGCCTTTCGTCGCGGGTCCGCGGCGCGCGTCGCGGCGGCGCGGGCGATCAGTCGCCGATGAGGGCGTCCACGAAGGCGCCGGGCTCGAACGGGGCCAGGTCGTCCGCGCCCTCTCCGAGTCCGATGAGCTTGACCGGGACGCCGAGTTCGCGCTGCACCGCGATGACGATGCCGCCCTTGGCCGTCCCGTCCAGCTTCGTGAGCACGATGCCCGTGATCGCCACGACCTCGGCGAAGACGCGGGCCTGGACGAGGCCGTTCTGGCCCGTCGTCGCGTCGAGTACGAGGAGCACCTCGTCGACCGGCGCCTGCTTCTCCACGACGCGCTTGACCTTGCCGAGCTCGTCCATGAGGCCGGTCTTGGTGTGCAGGCGGCCGGCGGTGTCGATGAGGACCGCGTCGGCCTTCTCGGCGATGCCCTCCTTGACCGCGTCGAAGGCGATCGACGCCGGGTCGCCGCCCTCGGGGCCGCGCACGGTGCGCGCGCCGACGCGCTGGCCCCAGGTCTGGAGCTGATCCGCCGCGGCGGCGCGGAAGGTGTCGGCGGCACCGAGCACGACGCTCTTGCCGTCCGCGACGAGGACGCGCGCGAGCTTGCCCGTGGTCGTGGTCTTGCCGGTGCCGTTGACGCCGACGACCATCACGATGCCCGGCTTGTCGGGCGCCGCCTCGGTGTGCACGGTGCGGTCCGTGTCGGCGCCGACGAGCGTGAGCAGTTCCTCACGAAGCAAGGCGCGCAGCTCGTCGGGGGTACGGGTGCCGAGCACGCGGACGCGCTCGCGCAGCCGCTCGACCAGTTCCTGCGTCGGCGCGACGCCGACGTCGGCGGTGAGGAGTGTGTCCTCGATCTCCTCCCACGTGTCCTCGTCGAGGTGCTCGCGCGAGAGCAGGGTCAGCAGACCCTTGCCGAGCGCGTTCTGGGAGCGCGAGAGACGGGCCCGCAGGCGCACCAGGCGCCCGGCAGTGGGCTCGGGCACCTCGATCTCGGGCTGCGGGGGCAGCGCGACGACCGGGTCCTCGACGGCCTCGGGCGCCGACGTCGCGGCCTCCGCGTCGGGAAGCGGTACCTCCTCGATCGTGCGGCGCTGCTCGTCGCGCGGTTTCTCGGCCTCGTCCCCGACGTGCGGTTCGGCCTCCGGGGCGGTGACGCTCGGCGTGCGCTCCGGCGGCGTGGGGGGGAGCCGCTTCTTGCGGCGTCCGCTCACCACCAGACCGCTGATCGCACCGATCACGACGACCGCGATGATGATTGCAAGGATGACGATGTCCATAACGCCCCCCAGTATCGGCCATGGCCGGGAGGTGGTCGGGGATTGCGTCTGGCGGCAGCCGAGGGGACGGGGTGGCACGACGCGGGCGGGCAACGTGTGGCGGGGCGGGGCCGCGACGTCGCGGGCGGCGGTGCGCAGCGGCGCGACGTCGGGTGCGTGGATGCGCGATGTCGCGCCGCGGGGATGCGTACGACGGCGCGACGTCGCGTTCTCGCGCCGCCGTACGACGGCACGACGCCGCGCAGCTCACGGTGCGGCGACGTCGCGCACGCGACGTCGCGACGCCCCTTGCGTCGCGTGCCTCACTTCAGCCGCTGGCTGATCACCTTCGAGACGCCGTCGCCCTGCATCGAGACCCCGTAGAGCGCGTCGGCGACCTCCATCGTGCGCTTCTGGTGCGTGATCACGATGAGCTGCGAGCTCTCCTGCAACTCCTGCATGATGCGGATGAGGCGCTGGAGGTTGGTGTCGTCGAGCGCCGCCTCGACCTCGTCCATCACGTAGAACGGGCTCGGTCGCGCCTTGAAGATCGCGACGAGCAGCGCGACGGCCGTCAGGGAGCGCTCACCGCCCGAGAGCAGTGAGAGCCGCTTCACCTTCTTGCCGGGCGGGCGGGCCTCGACCTCGACGCCGGTGCTGAGCATGTTCTCGGGATCGGTGAGCAGGAGCCTGCCCTCGCCACCGGGGAAGAGCCGCGAGAAGACGCCCTCGAACTCCCGCGCCGTGTCGTGGTACGCCTCCGTGAAGACCTGCTCGACGCGCTCGTCGACCTCCTTGATCACCTGGAGCAGGTCGGCACGGGTCTTCTTGAGGTCTTCGAGCTGCTCGGAGAGGAACTGGTGGCGTTCCTCGAGTGCCGCGAACTCCTCCAGGGCGAGCGGGTTGATCTTGCCGAGCCGCTGGTAGGCGCGTTCGGCCTCTTTGAGGCGCTTCTCCTGCTCGGCGCGGACGAAGGGGCGTGGCTGGTTGCGGGGGTGCTCGGGGTCCTCGGGCAGCTCCTCGCCCTCGGCCGGCGGCGAGGGCGGTACGAGCGTGCCAGGGCCGTACTCGGCGAGCAGGACGCTCGGCTCGACGCCGAGTTCCTCCAGCGCCCTGCCCTCCAGCTGCTCGATGCGCAGGCGTTTCTCCGCGCCGAGCACCTCGCCGCGATGGACGGAGTCGGTGAGCTTGTCGAGTTCGGCCTTCAGCCTGCGACCGCTCTCGCGCTCGGCGGTGAGCTCGCGTTCGGCCTCCTCGCGGTACCGCTCCGCCTCGGCGCGCTCGGTCTCGGCGCGGCCGAGCGAGACCTCGACGTGCGCGAGGAGCTGTCGCGCCCCCGAGGCGACGGCGCGCGCGACGGCCGCCTCGTGGCGCAGCCGCGCGCGACGTCGCTCCGCGCGCTCCCGCGCCTCGCGCTCGGCGCGCGCGGCGCGGTCGAGTCCGTCGGCGCGGCCCGCGAGTGCCTTGACGCGTTCCTCGTGCGTGCGGAGCTGGAGCCGGGCCTCCATCTCGGTCTGGCGGGCGTTGGCACCGTCAGCGGCGAGCCGGTCGCGCACCGAGGTGTCGGGTTCCTCGTCGCCGTCCCACTCCCCCGCGTCGCCGAAGGGCGAGGTCTCCTCGGCGACGGCGAGGCGCTCCTCCAGTTCGGCTGCCTCCGCCTCGGCGCGGTCGAGCGCCTCCTGCGCGCGCGCCGCCGCGGCGGCGGAGCGCTCCGCCTCGCCCGCGGCGCCCTTCGCCTGCCCGGCGAGCGCGCCGAGACGTTGCGCGACGGCGGACTTCTCGCGCTCCGCGGTGCGTCGCTCGCGCTCCAGCTCCTCCAGGACCGCCGCTGCGTCAGCGCGACGTGTCACGGCCTCCTCCTGCGCTTCGGCGAGCGCGGCGCACGGTACGGACAGCTCCTCCAGCTCGGCGGACGCCTCGTCCACGGACGCCTGCACCTCGATCAGACTCGGCGCACCGGCGGAACCGCCCTGTGCCAGGTGCGCGCCGAGGACGTCGCCCTCGGCAGTGACCGCGATGAGCGCGGGGTGCGTACGGACGAGGGCGAGCGCCTCGTCGAGCGTGCCGACGGCGACCATGCCGCGCAACAGGCGGCGTACGGCGCGAAGGAGGTCCTCCGGGCCGCGCACGAGATCGGCGAGGGGACGGCCGGGCGCCGCGGCGACCTCGTTCGTCGCGACGTCGAGGGGGGACGCGTGGGCGGCGGTCTCGTTCGTCGCGACGTCGTGGGGCGCGGCGTGGAGGGCATCGTCGTGGGGCGCCGCGTGGGGCGCGGCCTCGCGGGACGTGTCACGAGGCGTGGAGGACGGCGTGGCGTGATGGGCGGAGCCGGACGCCGGGGCGTCGCGGGGCGCGGCGGGCGGCGCCACGTCGCGTGCGGCCGACGTCTCGACGGCGGCGTGTGCGTCCGGGACGTCGCGTGGCGTCGGCACGTCGCCCACGTCGGCGCGCGACGTCGCATCGTTTCCCGCACCCGACGTCGCGTCGTGGCCGGTGCCTGGAGGCGACGTCGCGTTGTCGTCCTGCCGCGCGGCGTCCTTCCCCGCCGCGTCCGCGAGGAGCAGCACGGCGCGGCCCGCTTCTTGCTCGCGCAGGAGGCGGAGCGCCTGGGCGGCGGCTTCGGGGCCGCTGACGGCGAGGGCGTCGGCGGCGGTGCCGAGCCCGGCCGCGACGTGGGCCTCGTGGCCGGGAACGACGGCGAGGAGTTCGGCCGCGGGCCCGAGCAGTCCGGTGAGCCGGTCGCCCGCCGCGAGGAGCGCCCCGGTGCCGTCCTTCCGGCGCAGGCCGAGCGCGAGGGCGTCGCGGCGGGCCTCGGTCGCGGCGCGGGAACGCTCCGCCGCCGCGGCGGCGTCGCGGGCGTCGTGGTGCGCGGCGTCGGCCTCGGCGCGGGCCCGGCGCGCCGCCTCGTACCGCTCCTCGCGCGCGACGTCGCCCGCGTCGAGCCCTTCAACCTCGGCGCGCAGTCGCTCGTATTCCTCGTGCGCGACGTCGGCGCGTTCCCGCGCCTCGTCGCGCGACGTCGCGAGGCGTTCGATCTCCGCGCGCGCCGACGCGGCCCGGCCGCGCGCCGCGGTCACCTGGCCGTGGAGGCGGGCGAGGCCCTCGCGGCGGTCGGCCAGGGCGCGACCGACATCGCGCAGGCGACGCTCCTCGACGGCGAGCTGACGCTCCAGTTCGCCCCGGTGCGCGACGGTGTCCTCCAGGGCGCGTGCGGCGGCTTCCAGCGCAGCGGAGAGTTCCGCCTCCTGCTCGCGGATACGCGCCGCCTCGCGCTCCAGGTCCTCCGGGTCACGTCCGCGCCGTTCCTCGGCCGGTGCGGACGTCGCGCTCGTGACCCGTGCCTCGGCGAGGCTGACGGTGCCGCGTACACGCTCGGCGAGGCGCGACAGCTCGTACCACGTGTGCTGCGCGCTCTGGAGGCGCGGCGCGAGGGCCCGTACCGCCTCCTCCAGGCGGGCCTCGCGGGCGAGCGCGGTCTTGAGGGCGCTTTCCGCCGCTTCCTTGCGCTCCTTGAGCGCGGCCTCGTCGGCGATTTCGGCGTCGAGCGCGCGACGCAGCGTGACGAGATCATCGGCGAGCAGTCGCAGGCGCGCGTCGCGCAGATCGGCCTGGATGACGGCGGCGCGGCGCGCGACGGCGGCCTGGCGGCCGAGGGGTTTGAGCTGGCGACGCAGTTCGTCGGTGAGGTCCTGGACGCGGGCGAGGTTGGCGCGCATCGCGTCGAGTTTCCGCAGCGCTTTCTCCTTGCGCTTGCGGTGCTTGAGGACGCCGGAGGCTTCCTCGATGAAGGCGCGGCGCCCCATGGGGTCGGCGTGCAGGACGGAGTCGAGCTGGCCCTGGCCGACGATGACGTGCATCTCGCGGCCGATGCCGGAGTCGGAGAGGAGTTCCTGGATGTCGAGGAGGCGGCAAGTGTCGCCGTTGATCTGGTACTCGCTGCCGCCGTTGCGGAACATCGTCCGCGCGATCGTGACCTCGGCGTACTCGATGGGCAGGGCACCGTCACTGTTGTCGATCGTGAGCGAGACCTCGGCGCGGCCCAGCGGCGGCCGGCCGGTCGTGCCGGCGAAGATGACGTCCTCCATCTTGCCGCCGCGCAGCGATTTGGCGCCCTGCTCGCCCATCACCCACGTCAGCGCGTCCACGACGTTGGACTTGCCGGAGCCGTTCGGCCCGACGACGCACGTGATCCCCGGCTCGAACCGCAGCGTCGTCGCGGAGGCGAAGGATTTGAACCCACGCAGAGTCATGGCCTTGAGGTGCACGCCGTCGGACTCTACCGCCCCGGCTCCGCACGGCAGCGGCCCACGACGCGCGCGGCGCGACGGGAGGTGCGAGGACGCGAGCCGGGGGAGGTCACGGTGCGGGACCGGGCAACGTCGCGTGCGGCGCGACATGGCGCGACATGACGCCGCTACGTCGCGCCGCCTGGAGCTACGCCCCGCCGCCCCGCGTCGCGCACGACGCCGCGCACCACGCGGCGTCACCACGCACCGTCAGCCTCACGCCGAAGCGTGCACACGACGTAGTCGCCCCCGCGGGTGACGCGACGTCCCGCGCACCGTCACGGTTTCACCACGGAGCGCACAGGGCAGATCTGACGTAGACACGGCCGGGAGGGGCGGGAAACAGCGGGGAACGGGGGGATGCGGGCGGCACGAAGCCGCGGGGGTGGGCGTACGGGCCCGGGCCCCGCGTCCCGCAGCGACCGCGCAAGGCGACGACACCGCGCGGAACGGCCGCGCAAGGTGAGCCGACGCCGCGAACAGGTGGCAGAGGAGCGGCGCAGAGGACCACCAGCGCCCGCGAAACGGACGAGGGGGACGACGGAAAAAGAAAGGGACGCCGAAGCGTCCCTGGGGTACCGGCGTTACCGCACGGCCCACATGTCGCGCATCCCTGCCCCTGCCCGCCGCGAGGAACGCGGCGGTGTGCAGTAGCAGGCGTGCGTCAGGTGAGCGCGGGCTCCGCCTGCGGTACGTCGATGCTCTTCAGGAGAGCGTCGCCATGCTGAGAAGCGGCAGCCGCGAGCGCGTCGTTCTCCCTCTGAATCCGAACCAGCTCGGATTCGAGGTCCTGCACGCGCTGCTGGAGCCGTCGCATCTCGGCGAGGAGTCGCGGGTCGGAACCGCCGACGTAACCGAGAAGCGCCTTTGCCATGATGAGTGGTCCTCCACACTGAGTGACCGACCAGTACGGTGGTGGGTCGAGAGGGATTCGGTCCGCACCCGCGGTGTCCGGCAGCACTCCGTCTGTGACGTCGCCTGTCAAACCGTTGAGGTGCGCGGGGATTCCAGAGTCTCACCAAAAAGTTTGACGGTCAACACGATCAAGCCCCGGTGGGGCACGGCTGCGGGGCGCGCGGCGCTTCGAACGACGGCGCGTGCACTCCCGCGAGCCATGGGGGCGTGCGGGTCATCCTGTCGAGCGCCCCGGGGGCGGCGCAAGAGGCTCACGGCAGTCACCAGCGGCTTTTCCCGGCGCCGCCGAAGCACGCGGGGGGAGCATCGGCGGCGCACGACAAGGGCGCGTGCGGTGTGATCAACGGATCGCGAACCCTTCGTAGCCCCCACGAGGCGTGTCCCAGATCTCAGTCACGCCCTGGACGCTGCCGGGTGTGTCGCTCCCCCGCAGCCACTCCAGCAACTCCTCGCACGCCGCGCGCGGCCCTTCCGCGACGACCTGGACACGCCCGTCACGCACATTGAGAGCAAAGCCACTCAGTCCGCCGATCTCCAGCGCCCTCGCCCGCGTGAACCAGCGGAAACCCACACCCTGAACCGTTCCTCTGACCCACGCGGTCAGCCGTGCCTCCTCTTCCATTTCTTCCATGAGGGCACGCTAACCGGCCAATCCCCTCAGGCACACGTCGTCCCCCGGGGCCATGGCGTAGGGTCCGCACCGCACAGGGCTCACTCGAACGGGTGAACCGACCGGGACTCTGGTGACGACGGAAGGCCAGGACCATGGGACGCCACCGACGCTCAGCCGCCGACCGCGCCGAACCAGCGGCGAGCGCTCAGGCCGGAGCCCCAGCGGGCACCGCGCACACCGCGGGCCCCGGGCACACCGCGCACGACCACGACACCGACGCGTACGACGCGTACGACGCGTACGACGCGTACGACGCGTACGACGCGTACGAGCGTGCCGCGAACGACCGGGACGCCGCGTACGAGCGCGCCGTCTACGGCCGCGACGCCGCGTACGGCGACCACGCGACGTACGGGGGCCAGGCGGCGTACCGCGCCCACGCGACGTACGGATCGCGCCCCGGCCCGGGCTCCCACGCGTCGGCGCCCTACGCAACGTCCGCTCCGTACGCCGCGACCGCTCCGCCAGCGCCGCCCGCCCCGTACGCGACGTCCGCGTCCTACGGCCCCTACGCGACATCCGAAGCCGCTGCCGTCCCCTCCGCCGTTCCCCGCCCCGCTGACCACGCCGTCGGTGCCGACGGTGACGATCACGGCGGCGGGAACGGTCATCGCCGGAAGCGGCGCGGCGTTCCCATGCGCACCGGTCTGCTCGGGGTGTCGGCGGCGGTGGCGCTGGGCGCCGTAGCGGTCGGTACGGGGCTGGTGCCCGGGGAGGACTCCTTCTTCGGCGGGGGCCACGACACGAAGGTCCGCGCGGCCGACGCGCCGTCGGACGAGCGGCAGGGAGACGAGTCGTCCGCGGCTGACCGTACGACGCCTGCCGCGAGCCGGGGCGCCACCCGCTCCGACGCGCCCTCCCACGCGACGTCGTCCTCGCCCCGTACCAAGGCGAAGAGCAAGGGCGGCGCCGCGCCGAGCCCTTCCCGCTCCGCCACGGCGCAGCGCGGTACGGGCGCCGCGACGTCGCCCGGCGCGGGGACCACCCGGACGGCAACGCCTCCAAAGAGCGCGACGCCCGCCAGGACGAAGCCCGCCTCGCAGGCACCCGCCCAGCCGCCCGTCGTGGCGGCGCCCAGCGGCGAAGAGAGCGCGGCGGCGGCTGCCGTCCTCGTGCTCGTCAACCAGGAGCGCGCCAAGGTGGGGTGCAGCGCGGTCCGCGCGGACGACGCGCTCGCGTCGCTCGCCACCGCCTTCAGCGACGACATGGCGGCACGCGGCTTCTTCGACCACACCGACCCCGACGGCGACACACCCTGGGATCGCGCGAAGCAGGCCGGGATCAGCAACCTCGGCGGCGAGAACATAGCGCGCGGCCAGGCCGACGCCGCCGCCGTCATGGAGTCCTGGATGAACAGCCCGGGCCACCGCGCGAACATACTCAACTGCGACTACAAGACCCTGGGCGTCGGCGTGCACTTCGGCTCCGGCGGCCCGTGGTGGACGCAGGACTTCGGCTTCTGAGCCACGGCACCCGGCGCGGCGGGCATCTCGCGAGGCCCTGCGACGAGGCGCGGCCCCGGCCCGCGTCGCATACGTGGCGGCCACATCGCGGCGTCACGCGTGCCACCACACCGGAACGTCGCGACGCCGGCCCACGTCGCGTACGGTGCCTCGTCCCGTCCCCCGACGTCGCGCGCCCCGCAACGTCGCGCAGCCCGACACGTCGCGCACGTCGCCTCGTCCCGCACCCCCGACATCACGCACCGCGCAACGCCCCGCGCCCCCGTCACCCCCGCGCCCTGCGCTGACACTTCGGGCAGTAGTAGCTGGACCGGTTCATCCACGCGTCGCGCCGGATCGGCGTCCCGCAGCGCCGGCACGGCTCGCCCTCGCGCCCGTACGCGTCGAGGGAGCGGTCGAAGTAGCCCGACTCGCCGTTGACGTTCACGTACAGGCTGTCGAAACTCGTGCCGCCGACGGCGAGCGCGGCGTTCATGACGTCGCGCACGTGGCCGAGGAGTTCGTCGGTGCGGCGGCGGGTCAGGCCCGCCGTGGGGCGGTCGTAGTGGAGGCGTGCGCGCCACAGCGCCTCGTCGGCGTAGATGTTGCCGACGCCGCTGATGAGCGACTGGTCGAGCAGCGCGCGCTTGATCGTGGTGCGCTTGCGGCGCAGCGCCTCGTGGAAGGCCGCGTCGTCGAACAGCGGGTCGAGCGGGTCGCGGGCGATGTGGGCGATGACGTCGGGGACGCCGCCCTCGCCGGTCTCGTGGAGCGAGAGGCCGCCGAAGGTGCGCTGGTCGACGAAGCGGAGTTCGGTGCCGAGCGCGTCGTCGAAGCCGATACGGACGCGCAGGTGCTTCTCGGCGGGCGCGGCGTGCGGCTGGACGAGGAGCTGGCCACTCATGCCGAGGTGCGCGAGGACCGCCTCGGAGCCGCCGTCGAGCGGCAACCACAGGTACTTGCCGCGGCGGCGCGGCGTCGCGAACGTCCGCCCCTTCAGCCGCGCGGCGAAGTCCTCGCCGCCCGCGACGTGCCGCCGCACGGAGCGCGGGTGCAGCACCTCCGTCGCGGCGACGGTGCGCCCGTCGATCCAGCGGGCGAGCCCTCTGCGGACGACCTCGACCTCGGGCAGTTCGGGCACGGTGCGGCTCTCCTGGGGCTGGGAACGAAGTGGAAGGGAGGCGCGGCGCCGCCCGTACGCACAAGCGCGTGGCCGCCGGTGCGGACGGGCGCGGCACCGCCCCCCAACGACACCCACCCGGCACCCGCCACCCCGGTCCGTCATGCGTGATGGACCGGAGCACAGCGGGTACCGGGTGGAGCGACGAGCGGTGTCGCCGCGGGTCACGACGGTGGTGCCGTCATGGCGCGACGACAAACGCCGTTCTGTGTCAGGCAGTGGAAGCGGAGCCGCCCTCGGGGACGACGTCCCCGGGCGGGAGGAGTTCGCCCGCGGCGGCCTGCTCGGCCGCGCGCGTGTCGGCGGCGGCGCGGATGGCGCGCCACGCCGACTCGGCGGCCTGCTGCTCCGCCTCCTTCTTGCTGCGGCCGGTGCCGGTGCCGTACGAGACGCCTCCGACGCGGGCGGCAGCAGTGAAGGTCTTCTCGTGATCGGGGCCTTCCTCGGTGACGAGGTACTCGGGAACCCCGAGCCCCTCCATCGCGGTCAGCTCCTGGAGGCTGGTCTTCCAGTCCAGGCCCGCGCCGAGTTCCGCGGACTTCGCGATCAGCGGGTCGAAGAGGCGGTGCACGAGCTCCGCCGCCTTGTCGAGTCCCTGATCGAGATAGACCGCGCCGATCACGGCTTCCAGTGTGTCGGCGAGGATCGATGCCTTGTCCCTGCCGCCCGTGCCCTCCTCGCCTCTACCGAGCCTGATGAAGGCTCCCAGGTCGAGGCCCCGGCTCACCTCGGCGAGCGCACGGGAGTTGACGACCGCCGCGCGCAGCTTCGCGAGCTGCCCCTCGGGGAGGTCGGGGTGGGTGCGGTACAGCGTGTCGGTGACCACCAGGCCGAGCACGGAGTCCCCGAGGAACTCCAGGCGCTCGTTGGTGGGCAGACCGCCGTTCTCGTACGCGTACGAGCGGTGCGTGAGCGCACGCACCAGAAGGGCGGACTCCAGGTGATACCCGAGCCGCCCTTCCAGGAGCGTGTGGGACGAGGCCGCGGTGTCCGCCGAGGCGCCCGAGCGGGGCGCCTTCTTCTTGGGGGCGTTAACCAATTCCCTCTCGGCCTTTCTCGCCTGTCTCGTCAGACCTCGAGGACCTGACGCTTGTTGTACGTGCCGCAGCTCGGGCACGCGATGTGCTGGAGCTTGGGCTCGTGGCAGCGCTCGCACGCCACCAGGGTGGGGACCGCAGCCTTCCACTGCGACCGGCGGTGGCGCGTGTTGCTGCGCGACATCTTCCGCTTCGGAACAGCCACGGCTACTTCTCCTGCTTCTCGTCGACGCCTGCTTCGGCGCCGTCCAGCTCGTCCTTCTCGCCGGCCGGCATGGTCCCGGCGAGTCCCTGCAAAGCCGCCCAACGTGCGTCGACGGCGTCATGGTGGTGCTCCGGGTCGTCCGCGAGCCGCGCACCGCAAACGGCGCACAGCCCGGGGCAGTCCTCCCGGCACACCGGCTGCATGGGCAGTGACAGCACCACCGCGTCACGCAGCACGGGCTCGAGGTCGAACATTCCGTCCTCAAGGGGGGTGATGCTCTCGTCCTCGTCCGAGTCCGCCTCGACGCCCGCCATGCGGCGGTGGCGCTCCTCGGCCTCGGGGTACGAGAACATCTCCTGGAAATCCGCGGTGAGCTCGCGCTCCAGCGGTTCCAGACACCTTACGCACTCCCCCTCGGCGTGCGCACGGGCGGTGCCCGTGACGAGCACTCCGTCCATCACCGATTCGAGGCGGAGATCGATCTCCACCGGGGAGTCTGCCGGGATGGCGATGACGTCGGCGATGCCGAAGACGTTGTCGCCGCCCGGGGCCTGGACCGTCCGGGAGAGCTTCTGCATCGCACCAGGACGGCGCCCCAGCTCGTGCGTGTCGAACACGAGGGGGTTGCGGTGGTCGAGGCGGGCGTTCAGAGCTGCTCCTGTGTTCGGGTCCTGAGGTCTGGGGTCGGTCGTGGCCCGCCCTCGGGGCGGATCCGCGTGCCTGTTGCCGTTCGCTGCGACATGGTCCCGTCCGTGGACGGGCAGGGCAGACGTCTGCGCAGAGACAAACCGAAACCCCAGGGTACTGGAGAGAGCGCCCCCGGCCCAATTCGGCCCCAGTCGCCTGACTGGGGCCCGTCTCAGCGCCCCTGTTCGTACGCCCGCAGCTGCTCAGCGCTGATCATCGTGGTGTCGAAGAAGCTCGTCTCGTCGAGCGCGCCGCCCTGCGCGTGCTGCTGCGCGTGCTGCTCTTGCTGCGACGGCCAGGTCTGCGCGGCCTGCTGCCCGTAGTCCTGCTGCGGGTCCTGCGGGTATCCGTACGCGGCCTGCGCGGCGTACGGGTCCTGCGGCTGCGGGTAGCCGTAGGGGTCGGCGGACGCGGCGTAGGGGTCGGCCTGCTGCGGGTAGCCGTACGCGTCGGTCTGCGGCCCGTAGCCGTACGGGTCGGCCTGCGCGGCGTAGGGCTGCTGCGCGGGCGGCGGCGGGGCCTGTTCGGGGAGCGCGGCGACGGCGGGCTCGGGGAGCGGCGGGAGGACGAGGCCGCCCGACGTGCCGCCACCGAGAGTGCCGCCGCCCGAGCCGCCGCCGAAGGTGCCGCCCGAGGAGGTGTCGCCCGGCGACGCGGCGTCCGGCGCGGGGTCGCGCGTCGCGGCGAGGTCGGCGAGGTAGTCGGCGTCGTTGCTGTACTGGCGCTCGCCGCCGTCCTCGGCGAGGGCGGCGAGGTCGTCGGTCGCGACGCGCCCGTGCAGCTTGTCCCGGCCGCGCCCCACCGCCTCCAGCGTCTTGGCGAGCACGGCCTCGAAGGCGCCGAGCTTGATGTCCACGTACTCGTCGGCGCGCCGGCGCAGCGTCTCGGGGTCGCCGCTGCGCTCGGGGGCCTCGGCGTAGTCGGGGTCCTCGTAGCCCTGCGCGTCGAGGCCGTCGCCGGTGCCGAGGAGCTTCTCGCGGCCTCGCCCGACGGAGCCGAGCGTCTTGGTGAGGACGACCTCGAAGTTGGCGAGCTTGCTGTCGACGTAATCGTCGGCGTCGGCCTTGACCTCGGCCGCCTCGCGCCGCGCCTCGTTGAGGATGCGGTCCGCCTCGCCCTGCGACTGGCGCGCGACGGCGGTGTCCGCGACGAGGCTGCCGCGCTCGTCGTGGGCGCTGCGGATGATCCGCTCGGCCTCGGCGCGCGCCTCGCCGACCATGCGCTCGCGCTCCCCGATCAGCTCCTGCGCCTGGGCGAGCGAACCCGGCAGGGCCTCCCGCACCTCCTCCAGCATCGCGAGCAGGTCGGCGCGGTTGATCACGCAAGAGGCCGACATGGGCATGGACCGGGCCGCGTTGACGACCTCGACGATCTCATCGAGCTTCTTCTGCACGTCCACCGTGTGCTCGCCACTCTCTCGACTGATGGGGAGACGGACCGCTCGGCTGCTGCGAGCCGGACGGGACGACTGTACGGCCACGACGCGGGCCGGCGACACCGGGTGACGCGACGTCATGGAGAGGTCGCACGGGGCGACGTGAGGCGACGTACCGCGCGGCGTGGGGCGGCGTACGGAGCGCTGCGTGGCGCCGCACGAGGCGCTGCGTCGCGACGTACGGTGCGCTGCGTCGCCGCGTACCAGGCCGCTACGTCGCGGCCCACGACGCGCTACGCGGCGTACCGCGCGACATCACCACGCCGCGTACCGCGCGACGTCACCTCCCGGGCGTCTCCCCCGCGTCGCCGCGCTCACCGTTCCGCGCCACCGCCCGCCGCGTCACTGCTCCGCGTCCCCGCGTCACTGCTCCGCGAGGCGTCGCGTGAGCGCGGTGTGGACGGTCGGCGGCAGGAGGTGGGAGACGTCGCCGCCCCACTGCGCGACCTCCTTGACGAGCGAAGAGGAGAGGAAGCTGTAGGTGGGGTTCGTGGGGACGAAGAGGGTCTCGACGCCGGAGAGCCCGTTGTTCATCTGGGCCATCTGCAACTCGTAATCGAAGTCGCTGACAGCGCGCAGGCCCTTGACGATGGCGGGGATGTCGCGCTCCTTGCAGAAGTCGACAAGGAGACCGTGGAACGCCTCGACCTGGACGTTGCCGAACTCGGCGGTCACCTCGCGGATCAGGTCCATGCGCTCGTCGATCGTGAAGAGCCCGCGCTTGGACTTGTTGATCATCACGGCGACGTGCACGACGTCGTAGAGCTTGGAGGCCCGGGCGATGATGTCGAGATGACCGTTGGTGATCGGGTCGAAGGACCCTGGACAGACGGCGCGGCGCAACGTGATCCCCTCGCTCTGCGGTCGATTCATGGTGCGTTTTCGCACGTGGAGGCGGCGCGACCGTACCAAAAGGTCCCTTCGCCGTAGCGCCGGGACCGCAGTGCGCCGAAGCCGTCCGGCCAGGCGAACGCCCCGCCCCTGGTGCTGCGCTCCACGGTGACCAGTGCTTCCCCCGCGAGCCAGCCACGAGTACGGAGTGTGATCAGGATCTCCCCGAGTTCGGCGTCGGAGACCGCGTAGGGAGGGTCGAGGAAGACGAGGTCGTACGGGGCCGACGGCGGCGCCCCCGCGACGACCTGCGCCGCTTTGCCGGGCCTGACCTCGGCGCCCGCGAGGCCGAGGTCGCGGACGTTGGCGCGGATGGTGCGCACGGCACGGGCGTCGCTCTCGACGAGCAGCGCGTGCGCCGCCCCGCGCGAGAGCGCCTCCAGGCCCACGGCGCCCGAGCCCCCGTACAGGTCGAGGACGCGTTCGCCGTCGAGCGGGCCGCCGAGGAGCGACTCCCAAGTGGAGAAGAGGCCCTCGCGTGCCCGTTCGGAGGTGGGGCGGGTGCCGGTGCCTGGCGGTACGGCGAGGCGGCGGCCCCCGGCCGTCCCGGCGATCACGCGGGTCATGGTGCTGGTCGGTCCTCGTCGCTCGGCCCTCGCCGGCACCCGCCCGGTGACCACGGCACGCGCACACGCCGCCGGGCCTCCCGGCCGGACCCGGTCGGTACGCCTCCAGCGTAGGCGGCGGGAGCGGACACGCGCGCGGGGGTCTGCGCGGCCGGGGACGGACAAGGAGAAGGCGGGGCGGTGCGGGACGTCGCCGGCCTCACCCCTTGTCCAGATAGCTCTCCCTCTCCTCGTCGAGCAGCGCGTCCAGCGCCGTGCGCAGTGCCGGGTGGGCTTCCAGGGCCGGGTCGGCGGCGACGACCGCCGTGGCCTCCTCTCGGGCCTCGGCGATGATCTGCTCGTCCTCGATGACGGCGAGCATCCGCAGCGAGGAGCGGACGCCGGACTGCGCCTGCCCGAGCACGTCGCCCTCGCGGCGTTGCTCCAGGTCGACGCGCGACAGCTCGAAACCGTCCAACGTCGCGGCGACGGCGCCGAGGCGGGCGCGCGCCGGGCTGGCCTCCGGCATGTCCGTGACGAGAAGGCAGAGTCCGGGCGCGGAGCCGCGCCCCACACGGCCGCGCAACTGGTGAAGCTGCGACACCCCGAAGCGGTCGGCGTCCATGATCACCATGGCGGTCGCGTTGGGCACGTTGACGCCGACCTCGATGACCGTCGTCGCGACGAGCACGTCCAGCTCGCCCGCGGCGAAGCGGCGCATCACGGCGTCCTTGCCCTCCGGTCCGTCCGGCGCCATCCGCCCGTGGAGGATGCCGACGCGCAGCCCGGCGAGCGGGCCCTCGGCGAGGCCGCGGGCCACGTCGAGCACGGCGAGGGGCGGACGCTTGTCCCCGGCGGCGTCGGCACCCGGGTCCTCGTCCGCACCGAACCCCGCACCGGTTCTCCGCTCGTCAGCATCCTCCGCGGTCTTCGTGCGCGCGGACGCGCCCTTGCCCGCCTTGGTCCCCTTCTTGGATCCCTTGGCCCCGGCGGCCTCCTCCTCGTCGCCGATGCGTGGGCACACCACGTACGCCTGGTGGCCCCCCGCGACCTCCTCGCGGACGCGTTCCCAGGCGCGCGCCAGGAAGTGGGGCTTGTCCTGGGCGGGGACGACGTGCGTCGTGATCGGGGAACGCCCGGCGGGAAGCTGGTCGAGTACCGAGGTCTCCAGGTCGCCGAAGACTGTCATCGCGACGGTGCGCGGGATGGGGGTCGCGGTCATGACGAGGAGGTGCGGCGGCTGCGCGCCCTTGGAACGCAGCGCGTCGCGCTGCTCCACGCCGAAGCGGTGCTGCTCGTCGACGACCACGAGCCCGAGGTCGTGGAACTTCACCACGTCCTCGATGAGCGCGTGCGTACCGATCACGATGCCCGCCTCCCCGGTCACGAGGTCGAGGAGGACCTTGCGGCGCGCCGCGGCGCCCATCGAACCGGTGAGCAGCACGACGCCCGTCGCTTGCTCCGCCGCGCCGAGCGTGCCGCCCGAAGCGAGGTCGCCCATCATCTCGGTGATCGAGCGGTGGTGCTGCTGCGCGAGGACCTCCGTCGGGGCGAGCATCGCCGCCTGACCGCCCGCGTCGACGACGGCGAGCATGGCGCGCAGCGCGACCATCGTCTTGCCCGAGCCGACCTCGCCCTGGAGGAGGCGGTGCATGGGGTGGTCGGTCGCGAGGTCGTCGAAGATCTCGCGCGAGACCTTCCGCTGACCCTCGGTGAGCGTGAACGGGAGGCGCGCGTCGAAGGCCGTGAGCAACCCCTCGGGAGCGGGGCGGCGCGGCACGGCGGGCAGTTGCGCGTCGGCGTGGCGACGGCGGGCGAGCGCGGTCTGGAGGACGAACGCCTCGTCCCACTTGAGGCGGTCGCGCGCCGCCTCGACATCGGCCTTGCCGTGCGGCCGGTGGATCTTGAGCAGCGCCTCGGGAAGCGGCAGCAGCCCGCGTCCCTCGCGCAGGGAACCGGGCAACGGGTCCAGCGCCTCGTTCGCGCTCGGCAGCACGGCGTCGACCGCCTTGGCGATCTTCCACGACTCCAGCTTCGCCGTCGCCGGGTAGATCGGCAGCAGGCTCGACGCCCAGGTCCCGGCGGCCTCGCGCGCGTCGCTCTCCTCGGCGAGCAGTTCGTAGGCGGGGTGGGCGAGCTGGAGCTTGCGGTTGAAGACGGAGACCTTGCCGGCGAACATCGCGCGCGTGCCGGGGAGCAGGTCGTGCTGCGGCTTGTGCACGCCGCGCCCGAAGAACACCAGCTGCAACCGGCCGCTGCCGTCCGTGAGGGTCACTTCCAGCCGCTTGCCCCGGCCCGCGTTGAAGGTGTGCACCCGCGCGTCCGCGACGCGCGCCACGACCGTGACGTGCTCGTCGAGCGGCAACTCGGACAGCCGCGTCAGCTCCCCGCGCTCGGCGTAGCGGCGTGGGTAGTGGTGGAGGAGATCACCGACAGTGTGCAGGCCGAGGTGCTCGGCCATCACCTTCGCGGTGGGCGGTCCGAGCACCTTCTTCAGCGGTTCATCGAGCGTGGGCACCCTCCCATTGCACACCACGAGACCGACAACCGGCCGCGCACGCCTCGCGGGAGGGGGCCGGCGGGAGGGGCCGGGTGGAGGGGCCGGGTGGAGCGGGGCGGGGGATGAGGTTGCGGCAGGGAGGCGGCGCGACGTCGCGGGCGCTGCGCCGCGTCGCGGGCACGGGCGGCGCGTCGCCGCGTCGCTGCGTCGCTGCGTCGCTGCGTCGTTGAGGCACGGCGCCACGTCGCGTCCGTTGCGGGCGCGGTGTCACGTCGCTACGTCGCGCACGGCGCCACGTCGCCCCGCACGGCCCCCGCCGTCACGCGGCGTACCCGCTCCCACGCGCGCCGTCCCCCGCGACGTCGCGCCCCGCCTCCAGGCGCAGGGCGGGCCCGCCCTGCGCTATTCCACCCCGACGAGCAGCAGCGCCGCGTCGCGTCCGCCTGCGTAGACGACGGTGTCCACCGCGAGGTGGTGCGCGCGTACGTGGCGCTCCAGTTCGTCCGCGAGCGTGCTGGGGCACTCCTCTCCGAGGACGAGCGTGACCATCTCGCCGCCCGCCGCGAGCATCCGGTCGAGGACGGTGCGCGCGATCGCGGCGACGTCCTGCCCGATGACCACGACGTCGCCGTCGATGAGACCGAGCACGTCGCCGCCCTGGCAGATGCCGACCGAGGTCCACGAGCGGTGTTCGGCGACCGCGAGTTCCGCGTAGCGCGTCGCGCCAGCGGCGCTGGTCATGGCGACGACGTCCTCGTCGAAGCGCCGCTCCGCCTCGTGGACGGCGAGCGCGGCGACGCCCTGGACGGCGGAGCGGGTGGGGATCACGGCGACGCGTACGCCCAGGTGGCGCGCGTCCCGTGCGGCGGCGGCAGCGGTGTGGTGGAGATCGGCGTCGTTGGGCAGCAGGACGACTTCGTGGGCGTGCGCGCGGCGCACCGCGTCCACGAGTTCGCCGCTGCCGGGCAGTTCGCCCGGCCTCGCGGGCACCGTCGCGGCACCCGCCTTCGCGTAGAGCTCGGCGAGGCCTTCGCCCGGCACCACCGCGACGATGGCGCGCGGGACGCGCTCCCCGCTCGCGGGAGCGGGCCGCGCGGCGTCGGACGCGAAGTGCGTGATGCGGACGCGGTGCGGGCGCCCCGCCTCGATACCCGCCTCGACGGCGGCCCCCGCGTCGTCCACATGCACATGGACGTGCCACAGGCCGTCCCCGCCCACGACGACGAGGGATTCACCGAGCGCGTCGAGTCGTGCGCGCAGGCGCGCCACCGCGTCGTCCTCGGCGTCGAGGAGGTAGATCACCTCGTACCCGGGCCCCGAGCCGTCCCACTCCCCGGTGTCCTGGCACGCGACGTCACCGCTCCCCCGTCGCGCGACGTCGCCCCCTCGCGCGACGCCCTCCCCGGACGCCGCGTCGCCCCCGGCGTCGCCCGGCCGTGCCACGTCGCCGTCCCCGCTCCCCCCGCCGCGCGGCGGCTCCGGGTGCCGGGGCTGCCAGCGCTCCGGTCGCGCGGCGGGGCCACCGGCGAACGGCTCCCCGCCCAACGCCGCGACCAGCGCGGCGAGCACCGCGACAAAGCCCCTGCCCCCCGCGTCCACGACGCCCGCGCGACCGAGCGCTGCGAGCTGTGCCGGGGTGCGCTCCAGCGCGTCACGCGCGGCGTCGTACGCGGCGCGGGCGACCACCCGGCAGTCGGCCTCGGCGGCCGGGCAGGCACCCGCCGCGGCGGAGGCGACGGTGAGGACGGTGCCCTCGACGGGGTGTGCCACCGCCTCGTACGCGGCCTCGACAGCGCGGCGCAGCGCGGCGGCCAGGACGACGCCGTCGACCGCCTCGCCCGACGCCTCGACGAGGACCTGCGCGGCGCCGCGCAGCAACTGCGCCAGGATGGTGCCCGAGTTGCCGCGCGCACCGACGAGCGCCCCGTGTGCCATGGCGCGGGCGACCCCTTTGAGGGCGGGCGCGGACGCGGCGTCCGCGTCCTCCTGGTACGCCTCGAAGACGGCCTCGACGGCGCGGAAGGCGGCCTCGGTCGTGAGGTAGAGGTTGGTCCCGGTGTCGCCGTCGGCGACCGGGTAGACGTTGATCGAGTCGATCTCCTCGCGCGCCCGGCCCAGTGCGTCGAGGGCCGTCGCGCACCAGGCGCGCAGCGTGGTGGCGTCGAGGAGCCGTCCTTCGTTCCCGGACATCAGGGCCTTCCCGGGCCCCAGGGCCCCCTTGCGCAGCCGGACGAACGCAGCGTAGTCGCAGCTCGGACCGGGTACGGCCGGAGCCCGGGAACGGCCAGGGCCGCGGTCGTGGTAGTTTCGTGGAGCGGGAGTAGCCGCTGTATGCTGCTCCGGTTGCCCGATGAGAATCGGGCCATTCCCCCCGGCAACGCCAAATCAGGCACTTCCGTCTCTGATCCCGGCCTGCCGGGATTCACTGTAAGTGCATCTGAAGTCTTTGGAGTGACCCGTGGCTGCCAACTGCGACGTCTGCGGCAAGGGGCCGGGCTTCGGCAACAACATTTCGCACTCGCACCGCCGTACGCCGCGTCGCTGGAACCCCAACATCCAGCGCGTGCGTGCCGTGGTCGGTGGAACGCCGAAGCGGCTCAACGTCTGCACCTCGTGCATCAAGGCCGGCAAGGTCTCGCGCTAAGCGTGAGGCGGTCCCGTTTCACGACGGTGCCGATCCGGTCTCGCGCTGACGTAGTGCGGCGCGGCCACCTGGCTGGTTGCTGTGAGAGCCGGTCCGTCTCAGTACGGACCGGCTCTTACGTATGCCCGGACACCGGAGCGGGGCCCGTCAGCCCCGGCTGAGGTCTCCGCTCCCTCCGCTCCCGCTCGACAAGGGACGCATCGTACCGGCCGGGGGCCTGCCGCCCGGTATGACGGCGGCCGCGCCCTGTGCCCTGTGCCCTGAAAGCCTCGGCGCCGACACGTCACCCGAACTCGCGGAGTCCCCAGACCTCCCGCACGGCACGATGCCTTCCCCACCTCGCAGGTCGCCCTCGGACGACGCGACGTCGCGCTCGGGTAGCGCCGCAGCGTCGCGGATGCGTGCAGGGAGCGGCGCCACGGGGCGACGGGGCACAGACGTCGCGTAGAGACGCGGCGGGATGTCGCGTAGAGATCCAGCGCGACGTCGCATAGAGACGCGATGTGCGTCGGGCCCACCGCGCACCGATATCGCGGAGCGACGCGGCCAGCGCCACGTCGCGCGCACTACACCCCACGTCGCCCCGCGCGCCTACCTCACCGCAGGTCACACGCGACGTCGCATATGCCACGGCGCGCGCACGCCGCACCGCGTCACCCTGCGCGCCGTCCCCCCGTCACCCCGCGACGTCGGGGCTTTCGGCGGCGTCACCGCCACCCCCCTCGGTCGCCGCTCCCCGAAAACGCCACCCGTGATCGACCGGGCCGATGCCGGCACCGAGGGGGAAGCCCGCCGCGATGGCGCCCGTCACGTAGTCCTTCGCGGCGCGCACCGCGGCCGGGACGTCGTGGCCGAGGGCGAGGTGAGAGGCGACGGCGGAGGCGAGGGTGCAGCCGGTGCCGTGCGTGTGACGGTTGTCGAGGCGCGGGGCGCGCAGCCAGTGCTCCTCGGTGCCATCGGTGAGGAGGTCCACGGCCTCGCCCTCCAGGTGCCCGCCCTTGATCAAGGCCCAGCGCGGGCCGAGGGCGAGGACGGCCGCCGCCGCCTCGGGCAGGTCCTCGGGGCGCGTGACGTGGACGCCGGTGAGCTGGGCGACCTCGTCGAGGTTGGGGGTCGCGACGGTGGCGACGGGGAGCAGTCGCGTGCGTACCGAGTCGAGGGCGTCCGCGGCGAGCAGCGCGTCGCCGTGCTTGGAGACGCCCACCGGATCGACGACGGTCGGCGCGTCCGTCGCCGCGAGGAGTTCCGCGACCGTCTCGACGAGCGCGGCGGAGGAGAGCATCCCGGTCTTGACCGCCTGGACGCCGATGTCATCGACGACGCTGCGGTACTGGGCGCGTACGGCCTCGACGGGAAGGTCCCAGGCGCCCTGCACACCGAGCGAGTTCTGCGCCGTGACGGCGGTGAGCACACTCATCCCGTGCACGCCCAGGGCGAGCATCGTCTTGAGGTCCGCCTGGATACCGGCACCACCACCGGAGTCGGAACCGGCCACGGTCAGGACGCGCGGGGGTATGTGCATACGCCCGAATCTACCGCCCCACCCGCGCCACGGCGCACCCACATCGCGCACCACCCGCCCCGAGAGGCGTCCACGGCGCGGCGTTCACCGCCAGGCGTTCACGGCGCGGCGTTCACCCTCGCGACGTCCCACGCCCCCACGTCATCCCCGCCCCGGCGTCTCGATCCCGTCGTCCCCCTCGTCCCCGCCGAAGTGGTCCCAGCCCCCCGCGCGCGTCCAGGGGGCGCCGTCGACCGTCACCTCGGGCCGTGCCGAGGGGTGCAGGACCTCGCCGATGACCTTCCAGCGCGCCGGCAGCTTCACGTCCGGCGGGAACGTCGCGACGATCGCGTGGTCCTCGCCCCCCGTCAGCACCCACTGGAGCGGATCGACCCCGACCGCCTGCCCGATGTCGTACATCTGCGAGGGCACGTCGACCTTGCCGGAGACGAGGTTGATGCGGACGTTGCTCGCCTCGGCGATGTGCCCGAGGTCGGCGATGAGGCCGTCGCTCACGTCGGTCATGGACGTCGCGCCGAGCGCGGCGGCCGCGGGGCCCGCGTGGTAGGGCGGTTCGGGTCTGCGGTGCGCCTCGACGAAGGCGCGCGGCGAGCGGAAGCCGCGCGAGAGGACAGCGTGCCCGGCGGCGGACCAGCCGAGCCAGCCCGTGACGGCGACGACGTCGCCCGGACGCGCCCCGGAGCGGACGACCGGCTCCTGGCCGCGCATGTCGCCGAGGGCCGTGATCGCGACGGTGATCGTGTCGCCGCGTACGAGATCGCCGCCGACCACCGCCGCGCCCGCCACCTGGCACTCGTCGCGCAGCCCGTCCATGAGCTCGACCGCCCACGTAGCGGGCAGCGTCGCGGGCACGACGAGGCCGAGGACGAGGGCGGTGGGCACCGCGCCCATGGCGGCGATGTCGGCGAGGTTCTGCGCCGCGGCCTTGCGCCCGACGTCGTACGCCGTCGACCAGTCGCGCCGGAAGTGCCTGCCCTCCACGAGGACATCGGTGCTCACCACGACGCGTCGGTCGGGTGCGGCGATGACGGCGCCGTCGTCGCCGGGGCCGAGTCGCACCGCCGGTGTCGTGGTGAGTCGCGCCGTCATCTCCCTGATGAGCCCGAACTCGCCGAGTTCCCCCACAGTGCCCTTCATCCCAGTGCCCCTTCTGCGCCGTACCGTGCACGGCCGTGTGCCTTCGCCGCCGCGGGTACCGTCAAGTCTCGCCTGAACTTCCGTGCGCCGCGTCCACCGGAAGCGGCACCACCGTACGGAGCGGGGCTCAGCACGCGCGCGGGGCTCCCCGCGGCGCGCGACGACGCGATACCGTGGCGTCCCCTTTCCCCCATGATCCTCATGGCCGCCCTGGAGGTTCCGTGGTACAGGCGTACATTCTGATCCAGACGGAGGTCGGCAAGTCCTCCGCGGTAGCCGAACTCATCGGCTCGTTCGACGGTGTGATACAAGCCCAGGACGTCACGGGCCCGTACGACGTGATCGTGCGTGCCGAGGCGACGACGATGGACGACCTCGGTCGCATGGTCGTCGCGAAGGTGCAGCAGGTGGAGGGCATCACCAGGACCTTGACCTGCCCCGTCGTCCATCTGTAACCCCCGTCTACGCTGGGCGGCGTGAACATCTCCGTGCTGCGGCGCCTGCTGGTTCCCGCCGTCCTGCTCCCGCTGCTGACCGCCGTCGGCTGTTCCTCGTCGGACTCGGCGGCGGACTCCACGGCGAAGGCCGCGGTTCCCGCACCGGACGCCGCCGCCGCGAAGGCGTGCCGGAAGCTGCACGCGAAGCTTCCCGGGCGCGTGGACGGACTCGGCAGGAACAACCCGACGGAGAAGTCCGAACTGACGGCCGGATGGGGCGACCCGGCGATCATACTGCGCTGCGGAGTGCCCCGTCCGGCCGCGCTCGACGACCCCAAGACGGACGGCGTGGAGGTCGACGGCGTGGACTGGGCCATCGTCCACGAGGACGGTGGCCCCTACCGCCTCTACACGACGCTGCGCATCGCCTACGTCGAGGTGACGATCCCGGCCGCGCGCGCCGGCAACGGACTCTCGCCGCTCACCGACCTGGCGAAGCCGGTCGCGGACACCATCCCGAAGGGCATCGCGGAGGGCTGAGCACCACGCGTGGCCCGGCGTCCGCCGCCCCGCGACGCGGCCCCACGCCCCCTGGTCACGTCGCGTACGTCGCGCGCGTCATCGCAGGTCACACGCGACGTCGCATATGCCACGACGCGTCACCGCCGCCGCACGCCCGTCACCCCGCGCCCGCCACGACGCGCGACGCGCACCACAGCAGCGCCGCACCGCAGCGCGGCCCCCGCGTCACACCGTAGCGCCCCGGGTCTCAGCCCCCTGCGGCACCGCTCCTCAGCGCCCCCGCACCACACCGAACCCGCCGCCGCCCCACGGCGCCCCGCTCCCCGGAGCCCCAGGCCCCGCGCCCGCGCAACGTCCTACCGCAGCCCCGTCGACCGCCGCAGTGCCGCCTGGATGAGGCGGTCCACGAGTTCGGCGTAGCCGACGCCGCTCTTCTCCCACATCTGCGGGTACATCGAGATGGGCGTGAAGCCCGGCATGGTGTTGATCTCGTTGATGACGAAGCCGTCGTCGGTGAGGAAGAAGTCGGCGCGCACGAGACCCTCGCAGGAGGTCGCCTCGAAGGCCGCGACGGCGAGGCGCTGGACCTCGGCCGTCTCCTCGGGCGTGAGCGGCGCGGGCACGAGCCCCGAGGCGGAGTCGATGTACTTGGCCTCGAAGTCGTAGTAGGCGTGGTCGGTGACCGGCGGGATCTCCGCGGGCACGCTCGCGCGCGGCCCGTCCTCGAACTCCAGCACCCCGCACTCGATCTCGCGCCCCTGGACGAGCGCCTCGATCAGGAACTTCGGGTCGTGGCGCCGCGCTTCCTCGATCGCCTCGTCCAGCTCGTCGAAGCCGTCGACCTTGCTGATGCCGACGGAGGAGCCGCCGCGCGCGGGCTTCACGAAGAGCGGCCAGCCGTGGTCGCCGGCGAAGTCGGCGATGCGGCGGCGCGCGGCGGTCGGGTCCTGCTCCCACTCGCGCGGGCGGATCACGAGGTACGGGCCGACCGCCAGCCCGAACGAGGTGAAGATCCGCTTCATGTACTCCTTGTCCTGGCCTACCGCGGAGGCCAGCACCCCGGCGCCGACGTAGGGCGTCCCGGAGAGTTCCAGGAGCCCCTGGAGGGTCCCGTCCTCGCCGTAGGGCCCGTGGAGCATGGGGAAGACGACGTCGACCTCGCCGAGCGCCTTGGGGACCGAGCCGGGCTCGGCGTAGACGACCTCGCGCACCGAGGGGTCGAAGGGCAGCACGACGCTGCCTTCCAGGGACTCCGCGAGGCTCTCGACGGTGGGCATCGCGCGGTCGGCGATGGCCATCCGGGCCGGTTCGTCGACGGCGAGGGCCCAGCGGCCCTCACCGGTGATGCCGATCGGCAGCACGTCGTACTTTTCCCGGTCGATGGCGCCGAGCACAGCGCCGGCGGTGACGACGGAGACTCCGTGCTCGGAGCTTCGCCCGCCGAAGACGACGGCGACCCGCGGCTTGCGCGACTCTCCCCCTTCGGCGGGGGGAACAGGGCTCTGGGGGAGGTTCTGGCTGCTCATATCGCGATGAGGGTACCTGCTGCCTCCCACCCCGTCAGCGCCCGGAGCCCGGCTTGTCGCCCGTCCCCACCACCCGGCCGAACGCCGCGGACCCCCGTACCGGCCGCGAAACGGGAGCCCCTCCCCGCAGACCACCACACCGGCCGCGACACGGGAGCCCCTCCCCGCGGACCACCGCACCCGGCCTCGACACCGGAGCCCCTCCCGCCGGGGACCGGGGCGTAGGGCGGAGCCCCGCACCTCCCGGCCCATCCCGTGGCGACCTCCCAGCCCCTCCCATGGCGCGCCCACCGGACGCACCGGGCCGCCCCGCCTGCCCCAGCCCCTACCCCCGCTCGGACTTCGCGCTCCGCGACATGAGTTCCTCCAGCGCCACCAGCGGCGACTTCCCCTCGTGGACGATGCTCACCACCGTCTCGGTGAGCGGCATGTCGATGCCGTGCGCGCGGCCGAGCGCGAGGACCGATTCGCAGGACTTGACGCCCTCGGCGGTCTGGTTGGTGACGGCGATGGTCTCGGCGAGGCTCATACCGCGGCCCAGGTTGGTACCGAAGGTGTGGTTGCGCGAGAGCGGCGAGGAGCACGTCGCGACGAGGTCGCCGAGCCCGGCCAGCCCCGAGAACGTCATCGGGTCCGCGCCCATCGCGAGGCCGAGCCGCGTCGTCTCGGCGAGTCCGCGCGTGATGAGCGAGCCCTTGGTGTTGTCGCCGAGCCCCATGCCGTCCGCGATGCCGACCGCGAGCCCGATGACGTTCTTGACCGCGCCGCCCAGTTCGCAGCCGACGACGTCGGTGTTGGTGTAGGGGCGGAAGTAGGGCGTGAGACAGGCGTGCTGGATGCGCCGGGCGACGCTCTCGTCGCGGCAGGCGACCACGGCGGCGGCCGGCTGCCGCGCGGCGATCTCGCCCGCGAGGTTCGGTCCGGTGACGACGGCGACCCGTTCCCGCGGCGCCTTCGTGACGTCCTCGATGACCTCGCTCATCCGCATCGTGGAGCCGAGTTCGACGCCCTTCATGAGCGAGACGAGCACGCTCTCGCGCCCGAACAACGGCGCCCAGGCGGCGAGGTTCTCGCGCAGTGTCTGCGAGGGGACCACGAAGAAGACGTGGTCGGCACCGTCCGCGGCCTCGGCGGGGTCGCTCGTGGCACGTACCCGCTCGGGCAGGACCGTGCCCGGCAGGTAGCCGGGGTTGGTGCGCGTCGTGTTGATCGCCTCCGCGACGTCGGGGCGCCTGGCCCACATGGTCACGTCGTTCCCGGCGTCGCCGAGGATCATGGCGAAGGCGGTGCCCCAGGAACCGCTGCCGAAGACGGCGGCTTTGGCGGGACGGTCGTTCCGGCCGGGCTGGCCTGTCACGTGGTGTGCTCCCCTGTCGCGTGCGTCGTGCTCTCGTCGTGCGGACGGCTTCCGCCCGCGTCGCGCGGACCGCTTCCATCCGCGTCGTGCGGACCGCTTGCGTCCGCGTCGTGTGCCTGGGCCGCGCCGTCCGGACCGCCGGCACGCTTGGCCGCGGCCCGACGACGCTGTTCTATCCGTACCCTGCGCGGATCGTAGATCTCCGCGGGCGCCTTCTCGCCCCGCAGCTCTTCCAGCAGCTCGGTGACGGCGCGCATCAGCACCTCCGTGACCTCGCGCAGGAGTTCGGGCGTCGGCTCCTTGCCGTAGTACGCGGAGAGGTCGACGGGCGCCCCGGCGAGGACCTGGAGCGTCTTGCGCGGCAGCAGCCGCAGCTTCTTCTCCTTCGCGTACGGCGGCATCGCGAGGTTGGCGCCCCACTGCGCGACGGGGATCACGGGGCAGCGCGTCGCCAACGCGACGCGCGCCGCACCGGTCTTGCCGCTCATCGGCCACTGCGCCGGATCACGCGTGAGGGTGCCCTCGGGATAGAAGGCGACGCACTCGCCCTTCTCGATGGCCAGCACGGCGCCCCGGAAGGCGTCCATCGCGTCGGTGGTCTCGCGGTAGACGGGGATCTGCTGGGTGCCGCGCATCATGGCACCGACAATGCCGTGCTTGAAAAGGCCGTCCTTCGCGAGAAATCGCGGCAGCCGCCCGGTGTTGTACTGGAAGTGCGCGTACGACAACGGGTCGATGTACGAATTGTGGTTGACGACGGTGATGAATCCGCCGTCCTCGGGCATGTGCTCCGCTCCGCGCCATTCCCGCTTGAAGAAGACCAGCAACAGCGGCTTGAGCACCGCTGCGGCAAAGCGATACCAGAAGCCGATTTTACGGCGGGACACGCGTGCACCTTCCTGTTTCGGCCCTGCCCGGGCCAAAGATCACGTACTGCGCCTGGCAGGCCGCACAAGTGTGGACCCGCCTCCCCCGTCTGTCGAGAACACGGTACGCCCGCGCTCTCCCCCGCAGCCGGTTCGCGCGCCCCCTTGCGCGCCCTCCGGGCCGCCCCACCGCCCCCTCCCCGCGCGGCGTCCACGGGCGACAATGGCGCCGATGAACACTCCCGCCGGGCCCGCCGCGCCCCCACCATGGACCCTGGTCGTCCCGGTGAAGCCCCTCCCCCTGGCCAAGTCCCGGCTCGCCGGGCCGCTCTCGGCGCCGAGCCGCCGCCGCCTCGCGCTCGCCTTCGCGCAGGACACCGTCGCGGCCGCGCTCGCCTGTCCCGAGGTGCGGGATGTGGTGGTCGTCACGGACGACGCGCGGGGCGGCGCCGCCCTCGCCGCGCTCGGAGCGCGTGTGGTCCCCGACACTCCGGGCGCCGGGCTCAACGCCGCTCTGGCGCACGGGGCGCGCGTCGCGCGACGCGGCACGCCGCGCGGCGCCGTCGCCGCCCTCAACGCGGATCTGCCCGCCCTGCGCCCGGCGGAGCTGTCCACCGTCCTGCGCGCCGCCGCGCATTTCCCGCGCTCTTTCCTCCCCGATGCCGCGGAAATCGGCACGACATTTCTCGCCGCGCTTTCCGGTACGGAATTGGCCCCTCTTTTCGGCGGGCACTCCCGCGAACGCCACCGGGCCTCGGGCGCGGTGGAACTCGGCCCGCCCGCCGTGGCCTCGGTGCGGCAGGACGTGGACACGGTCGCCGATCTGCGCGCGGCGCTCGCCCTGGGCGTGGGCCCGCACACCCGCCACGTAGCGGCCGCGCTCCCGGCGAGGGAACGCGTCGCGGGCCCCGCCGGTACGTGACTCCCGGGATCTCCGCGCGGCATCCCCCCGCCCCGCCCGGGGCGGCGGTCCCCGTTAAGGTCCCCCCATGCAGGCAACGGCGTACACCTACGATCCCTCGGACCACAGCGGCAGCGTGCTGCTCGACGACGGCACCCCCGTGCCCTTCGACGGCGCCGCGTTCCTCGCGGGCGGGCTGCGACTCCTGCGCCCCGGGCAGCGCGTACGCGTCGAGATTGAGGGCCAAGCGGCGGAACGACGCGTCACGTTGGTGACCTTGCAGACTTTCTGAGCCGCCGTCCGCGGCACCGCCCCGCTCGCGCCCCCGCACGGGTACACCGGCCCGCCACGCTCCGCACAAGCGACGCCCCAGCGCCCAGCGCCCGTCCCCGGTGCAACCAAACGCCACCCCCACACCGCCGCCCGCGCACGCCGCGCCCCCGCCCCCGGACACGCCGCGGGCCGGGCTCCCCGAGGAGCCCGGCCCGACGCGTGAGTGCCGCGTCCCTCCGGAGGGCCGGAGGTCCGGCCGCGGCCGTGACGTCACCGCGCCCTGTGCGGGAGAAGGAACGTCACCGCTGAAGGTGCGCGAGGTGTGGGAAGGTCACTTCTTGCGCGCCGTCGCCTTCTTGGCGGTCGTCGTGCGCGCCGTGCTCTTCTTGGCCGGGGCCTTCTTGGCGGTCGCCTTCTTCGCCGGCGCCGTCTTGGCCGTGGTCTTCTTCGCGGTCGCGGTGCTGCCCGTCGCCTTCTTCGCCGCCGGGGTGGCCTTCTTGGTGGTGGCCTTCTTCGCCGTCGCGGTGGTCTTCTTCGCCGGAGCGGTGGCCGTGGTGGCCTTCTTGGCGGCCGTCGCCTTCTTCGCCGTGGCCTTCTTCGCCGCCGCCTTGGCGGTGGTCTTGGTGCCACCGGTGAGGCTGCCCTTGGGGGCCTTCTTCACCGCGACGTCGTTCTTCGGAAGCTTCTTGGTCCCCGCGACGAGGTCCTTGAAGCCCTGTCCCGCGCGGAAGCGCGGCACCGAGGTCTTCTTCACGCGGACCCGCTCCCCGGTCTGGGGGTTGCGGGCGTACCGGGCCGGACGGTCGACCTTCTCGAACGAGCCGAACCCGGTGACGGAGACCCGGTCACCGGCGACGGTGGCCCGGACGATGGCGTCCAGGACCACGTCCACGGCGTCGGCGGCGTTCTGCCGCCCGCCGAGCTTGTCGGCAATCGCTTCCACGAGCTGCGCCTTGTTCACGTCTTCCCCTTCGGAGACATTGCCAGAACGAATCTGTTCAAGCTTTTTCGCACGCTAGGCGGATATATACCGCAAATCAAACACGAAACGGGCTAATCACCCTTGTGCCGCAACACCCACCGGACCCGAAAGAGTCCCGCTCCACGGCTGGATTCAGCCGTCACCGGGCCGGCGTCCCTCGTCGAGGTCCTTCAACAACCGGTCCAGGCGTGCCGCCGCACCTGCGAGATCGTGTTTGGCCGCGGCCGTAATGACCAGCAGCTTCCGGGTCAGCGCCATCCGTACGCTCTCCGGGACTTGCAGTGTGCGCACCCTTGTATGTGCTTCTTTGAGTTGGTCGGCGACCACGCCGTAAAGCTTGAGTTGGCCGTCGCTTTCCATGCCTCGATTGTGCCATCTGGCCTGAGTTGTCGCCTGCGCAGGGGGTAACTACCGTCTGGGGCGGCCTCGTCGGCGGACCGGGACAGTGCAGGCAGGGCCCATAATCGCAGGTCTTCTGCCTTGTGGGGCAAGGGAGTTGAGACCACCCGTTCGGCGGCGCCCCGGGCGCGTCGCCGGCCTGCGCAACACTGCGCCGAGCGAGGGTTTTTGGCCAAGGCTCCGCGACACGTCCACCCGAGGCCCCGTGCGACGCACACCCGCGTCGCGCGCGACCGCACCCCGACCGACCCCCTCCGCGCCCGCCCCGCGGCCCACCCCCGTACGCGACCACCCTCGGCACACGGCCGGCCCCGCCTCCCCCAGCCGCGTCGCCCCACTCCGCACACGACCGTGCCCCCGGTCGTCGTACGACCAGGGGCACAGGGGGCTTTCCGCGGGCGGGCGCGAACGGGCGGTTCACACCGCCCGGTGGTCCCGCGTCACGTCACACCGGGAGCGTGCGCGGCTTGAAGGCCGGCCGGCGCGCCTCGTACGCCGCGATCGACTCGTCCTCGCGGAGCGTGATGCTGATGTCGTCGAGCCCGTTGAGCAGCCGCCAGCGGGAGTTCTCGTCCAGCTCGAAGGCCGCGGCGACGCCCTCGGCGCGCACCTGGCGCTCCTGGAGGTCGACCGTGATCTCGGCCTGGGGGTCCTTCTCGACGAGCTCCTGGAGCGCTTCGACGACCGGCTGGTCGAGGACGACGGTCAGGAGGCCGTTCTTCAGCGAGTTGCCGCGGAAGATGTCGGCGAAGCGCGAGGAGATGACGGCCTTGAAGCCGTAGTTCTGGAGCGCCCAGACGGCGTGCTCGCGCGAGGACCCCGTACCGAAGTCCGGGCCGGCGACGAGCACGCTGGCCCCGGCGCGCTCCGGTTTGTTCAGGACGAACTCCGGGTCCTTGCGCCACGCCTCGAAGAGGCCGTCCTCGAAGCCGTCGCGCGTGACCTTCTTGAGCCAGTGCGCGGGGATGATCTGGTCCGTGTCGACGTTGGAGCGCCGCAGCGGGACGGCGCGGCCGGTGTGGACGGTGAAGGCTTCCATGGTGGTTCAGACTCCCGAGGGCGCGGTGGCGGACAGGTCGGCGGGCGAGCCGAGGCGGCCCAGGACCGCCGTGGCGGCGGCCACCTTGGGCGAGACGAGGTGCGTGCGGCCCCCCTTGCCCTGCCGGCCCTCGAAGTTGCGGTTGGAGGTGGACGCGGAGCGCTCGCCGGGGGCGAGCTGGTCCGGGTTCATGCCCAGGCACATCGAGCAGCCGGCGTGCCGCCACTCGGCCCCGGCCTCGGTGAAGACCTTGTCGAGGCCCTCCTCGACGGCCTGGAGCGCGACCCGTACGGAGCCCGGGACGACCAGCATCCGGACGTCGTCGGCGACCGCGCGACCCCGCAGCACGTCGGCGGCGGCGCGCAGGTCCTCGATCCGGCCGTTGGTGCACGAGCCGACGAAGACGGTGTCCACGGAGATCTCGCGCAGCGGCTGCCCGGCGGCGAGGCCCATGTACTCCAGGGCCTTCTCGGCGGCGAAGCGCGCGGAGGGGTCGTCGAAGCTCGCCGGGTCGGGGACGTCCGCCGAGAGCGGCGCGCCCTGGCCGGGGTTGGTGCCCCAGGTGACGAAGGGGGCGAGCGCGGAGCCGTCGATGACGACCTCGGCGTCGAAGACCGCGTCGTCGTCGGTGCGCAGCGTCTTCCAGTAGGCGACCGCTTCCTCCCACTCGGGGCCCTGCGGCGCGTGCGGGCGGTCCTTGAGGTAGGCGAAGGTCGTCTCGTCGGGGGCGATCATGCCCGCGCGGGCACCGGCCTCGATCGACATGTTGCAGATGGTCATCCGGGACTCCATCGACAGCTTCTCGATGGCGCTGCCCCGGTACTCCAGGATGTAGCCCTGGCCGCCGCCGGTGCCGATCTTCGCGATCACGGCGAGGATCAGGTCCTTCGCGGTGACGTCGGCGGGCAGTTCGCCCTCGACGGTGATCGCCATGGTCCTCGGGCGCGCGAGCGGCAGCGTCTGCGTGGCGAGCACGTGCTCGACCTGCGAGGTGCCGATGCCGAAGGCGAGGGCGCCGAAGGCGCCGTGCGTGGAGGTGTGGGAGTCGCCGCAGACGACGGTGGTGCCGGGCTGGGTGAGGCCGAGCTGCGGTCCCACGACGTGGACGACGCCCTGCTCCACGTCGCCGAGCGGGTGCAGCCGTACGCCGAAGTCCGCGCAGTTCTTGCGCAGTGTCTCCAGCTGGGCGCGCGAGACCGGGTCCGCGATGGGCTTGTCGATGTCGAGGGTCGGGGTGTTGTGGTCCTCGGTCGCGATGGTGAGGTCGAGACGCCTCACCCGCCGGCCGTTCTGGCGGAGGCCGTCGAACGCCTGCGGGCTGGTGACCTCGTGCAGCAGGTGCAAGTCGATGTAGAGGAGGTCGGGCTCGCCCTCGGCGCGCCGGACGACGTGGTCGTCCCAGACCTTCTCCGCGAGTGTCCTACCCATCGCTTTCCCTTCGGCCGGCGGCGATGCCAGGCCCAACTAGGAGGTGAGTACCCGGCCGTCCCCTCGTGGGTGGCGGCGGTCCTGGGCCCGGTGGTCCTCGGGCCCGCTCCTACAGAGTGGCAACTTCCCGTGGAAATTGAACTTGCGTTTCACAGAGTGAGACGCGAATATCGTTGCATGGACAACTCTAGCGGCGTCGGCGTACTCGACAAGGCTGCTCTCGTTCTGAGCGCCCTTGAGTCCGGTCCGGCCACTCTCGCCTCCCTGGTCGGCGCGACAGGGCTCGCCCGGCCCACGGCACACCGCCTCGCCGTGGCACTGGAGCACCACCGCATGGTGGCGCGGGACATGCAGGGCCGGTTCATCCTCGGCCCCCGCCTCTCGGAACTCGCCGCAGCGGCGGGCGAGGACCGGCTGCTCGCCACGGCGGGCCCGGTGCTCACGCACCTGCGCGACGTGACGGGCGAGAGCGCGCAGCTCTACCGCAGGCAGGGCGACACCCGTATCTGCGTCGCGGCGGCGGAACGGCTGTCCGGCCTGCGGGACACGGTCCCGGTCGGTTCGACGCTGACGATGAAGGCGGGCTCCTCGGCGCAGATCCTGCTCGCCTGGGAGGAGCCGGAGCGCCTGCACCGCGGCCTCCAGGGCGCGCGGTTCACCGCGACCGCGCTCTCGGGGGTGCGGCGCAGGGGCTGGGCGCAGTCGATCGGCGAGCGCGAGCCGGGCGTGGCCTCGGTCTCGGCACCGGTGCGCGGTCCCTCGAACCGCGTCGTCGCCGCCGTCTCGGTCTCGGGGCCGATCGAGCGCCTCACGCGCCACCCGGGGCGGATGCACGCCCAGGCCATCATCGACGCCGCGGCCCGCCTGAGCGAGGCTCTGCGCCGCAACGGTGGCTGAACGCCCCGCACCCGCACGCACGAGCCCCGTACCGCACGCACCATCCCCCGTACCGCCGGTACGGGCGGGACGCCGACGAAGCCGCCCCGCCCGTCCGGACGAGCGCCCACCGCCGCGCACGCGCACAGCGAAAAGCCCCCCGTCCGCGAAGGAGGGAGGGCTTTTCGAGAGGTACCCCCGACCGGATTCGAACCGGCGCTACTGCCGTGAGAGGGCAGCGTGCTAGGCCGCTACACAACGGGGGCGAGACCACTGGAAGTGATCAGCTGGGCTACCAGGACTCGAACCTAAACTAACGGAACCAGAAACCGTCGTGCTGCCAATTACACCATAGCCCAAGGAACTTCCGTACCCCCGACCGGATTCGAACCGGCGCTACTGCCGTGAGAGGGCAGCGTGCTAGGCCGCTACACAACGGGGGCTTTTGGCGATCCTGCGTCTCAGGGACATCGGGTGCGACCCGGTTGTCCCCGCGGGAAGGATCTGTACCCCCGACCGGATTCGAACCGGCGCTACTGCCGTGAGAGGGCAGCGTGCTAGGCCGCTACACAACGGGGGCGAGATCACTGAAGTGATCAGCTGGGCTACCAGGACTCGAACCTAGACTAACGGAACCAGAAACCGTCGTGCTGCCAATTACACCATAGCCCATTGATACGCAAGCCCTGGGGGCTGGTATCTATTTCGCGCTTTCTTTCGGGTGTTCCTCCCGTCCGGCGGCGCAGGAAGAACATTACCCGAAGGTCGACGGCGCTCCAAAACGGGTATCCGCGAGCAGCCCCGGCAGCTCGGCGAGCCCTCCGATGCGGTGCACACCCTCGGGGACCTCCTCGCGCGCGTGCCTCCCCGCGCGGTCGAGCCAGACCCCGACGAGGCCGGCCTCGACCGCGCCACGTGCGTCGATCCAGGGTTCGTCGCCCACGTACGCGATCTCGGCCGGGGCGAGACCGAGACTGCGGGCGGCGGCGCGGAAGGCGCCGGGGTCGGGCTTGGAGACGCCCAGTTCGGCGGCGCACAGCAGGGTCTCGAAGCGGTCGCCCAGGCCCAGGGTGCTGAGCTTGGGGCCCTGCACGGTGACGGAGGAGTTGGAGAGGACGCCGTGGCGGTGGCTCGCCGCGAGGGCGTCGAGGGCGGGCAGGACGTCCGCGAAGAGGGTCCAGGCGGCCTCGTAGTGCCCGAAGTACGCCTCGAACCAGGCGTCGGCCTCCGCGTCGCCGAGCGGAGCAGCGAGGAAGTCCCGTACGCGGTCCCTGCGCTGCTCCAGGAAGCCGACGCCGCCCTCGGCGAAGCGCCCCCAGTGGCGCCGGGTCAGCGTCCGCCAGCGCGCGAGCGCCGCCTCCGGGCCGCCGAAGCGCTCCAGGAGGCCCTCGGCGCGCAGGTGCGCCGCGAGACCTGCGGTGTCGGCGCCCGTGTAGTCGAAGAGGGTGTCGTCCACGTCCCACAGGACGGCCCTGACCGCTGTATTCGCTGCCACGCCGCCGAGGATAGGCGCGGAGGGGCGGATACGCCCGAGGGGCGGGCGCCGGGGGTACCGGTGCCCGCCCCTCGGGACGTGCGTCTCAGGCGGTGGCGTCGCGCCCTCGCCGATCAGGCGGCCAGCCTGGCCAGCGCCGCGTCGATGCGCGCGAGCGTCTTCTCGCGGCCCAGGATCTCCAGGGACTCGAAGAGCGGGAGGCCGATGGTCCGCCCGGTGACCGCGACGCGGACCGGGGCCTGCGCCTTGCCGAGCTTGAGGCCGTGCGCGGTGCCGGCCTCCAGGACCGCCTCCTTGAGCGCCTCGGCCTTCCAGTCGGCGGCGGCGATCTTGGCGCGGGCCGTGGTCAGGAGGGCGTCCGAGCCCTCCTTCATCGCCTTGTTCCACGAGGTCTCGTCGATCGCGGGCTCGTCGAGGAAGAGGAAGTCGACGTTGGCCGTGATGTCCGAGAGGACCGTGAGGCGGGTCTGCGCGAGCGGCGCGAGGGCGGCGAAGGCGGCCGGGTCGAAGGCCTCCGGGGCCCAGGGCGCGAACGGCGCCCGGAGCCAGGGCGCGCAGCGCGCGGTGAAGTCCTCGACCGAGAGCATCCGGATGTGATCGCCGTTGATCGACTCGGCCTTCTTCAGGTCGAAGCGGGCCGGGTTGGCGTTCACCTCGGAGATGTCGAACTTCGCGACCATCTGGTCGAGCGTGAAGATGTCCTCGTCGGCCGAGAAGGACCAGCCGAGCAGCGAGAGGTAGTTGAGCAGGCCCTCGGGGAGGAAGCCGCGCTCGCGGTAGAGGTTGAGGCTCGCCTGCGGGTCGCGCTTGGAGAGCTTCTTGTTGCCCTCGCCCATGACGTAGGGCAGGTGCCCGAAGGCGGGGATCTCCTTGGCGAGGTCCAGCTCGATGAGCGCCTCGTAGAGGGCGATCTGCCGGGGCGTGGAGGAGAGCAGGTCCTCGCCGCGCAGGACGTGGGTGATCTCCATCAGGGCATCGTCGACCGGGTTGACGAGCGTGTAGAGCGGGGCGCCGTTGGCCCGGACGATGCCGTAGTCGGGGACGTTCTCGGGCGCGAAGGTCAGCTCGCCGCGCACGAGGTCGGTGAAGGTGATCGTCCGGTCCGGCATCCGGAAGCGGACGATCGGCTTGCGTCCCTCTGCCTCGTAGGCGGCGATCTGCTCGGCGCTCAGCTCGCGGCAGTGGCCGTCGTAGCCGGAGGGACGGCCCGCGGCGCGCGCGGCCTCGCGGCGCGCGTCCAGCTCCTCGGTCGTGCAGTAGCAGCGGTAGGCGCGGCCGGCCTCCTCCAGGCGGCGCGCGACGTCGCGGTAGACGTCCATGCGCTGCGACTGGCGGTAGGGGGCGTGCGGGCCGCCGGTCTCGGGGCCCTCGTCCCAGTCGAGGCCGAGCCAGCGCAGGGAGTCGAGGAGCGCCTCATAGGACTCCTCGGAGTCGCGGGCCGCGTCGGTGTCCTCGACGCGGAAGACGAGGGTGCCCTGGTGGTGCCGCGCGAAGGCCCAGTTGAACAGGGCGGTGCGGACGAGACCGACGTGGGGGTTGCCGGTCGGGGAGGGACAGAAACGTACGCGGACGGTGCCGTCGTTAGCCACGCTTGATCACCTTGTTGGTGAGAGTGCCGATGCCTTCGATGTGGACGGCGACCTCGTCGCCGACGCTGAGCGGGCCGACCCCTGCCGGGGTGCCCGTGAGGATGACGTCGCCCGGGAGCAGGGTCATGGCCTCGGTGACGTGGACGACGAGGTCCTCGACCGAGCGCAGCATGTCGCTCGTGCGCCCGAGCTGGCGTTGCTCGCCGTTGACGGTGCACTGGAGCGTGAGGTCGGCCGGGTCGAGGTCCGTCTCGATCCAGGGGCCCAGCGGGCAGGCGCCGTCGAAGCCCTTGGCGCGGGCCCACTGCTGCTCGCGGCGCTGGGCGTCGCGGGCGGTGACGTCGTTGGCGCAGGTGTAGCCGAGGATCACGTCCTTGGCCCGGGCGCGGGGCACCTCGCGGCACATGCGGCCGATCACGACGGCGAGTTCCGCCTCGTACGACAGCTCCTCGGTGAAGGAGGGGTACGGGATGGGGTCGCCGGGGCCGCTCACGGAGGTGGAGGGCTTGAAGAAGGTGACCGGGTACTCGGGGACCTCGTTGCCCAGTTCCTTGGCGTGCTCCGCGTAGTTGCGGCCCACGGCCACGACCTTGCTGGGCAGCGTGGGCGGCAGGAGGCGGACCTTGTCGAGGGGGACCTTGGTGCCGGACAGCTCGAACTCGGCGAACGGAATGCCCTTGATGATGTCGAGGACGAGCCCGTCCGGGCCCTCGCCCTCGACGGCTCCGAAGGCCACATTGCCGTCGATGGAGAATCTGGCGATGCGCACGGCTGGCGGGTGCCCCTCTGTTGTTCCGGATCGCGGGTACCGGCTCGCCGTCCCGCGGGGATGACCGCCGGTGAAGGGGGCAGACGCGACACGGAAAACCGCTTCCCCAGGCTAACGCGTACGGGCCCCCTCCCCCTCCACCACAACCGGCACACGACCTCCCCATGTGAGTTTGCTCACGAGCGGCGCGCGAAACCGGGGCATACCGTCCGGCCACCGAGGGGCGAGGAATCGGTCATCGAGTACGGACTCCGGCATTCCGCCCATCACTCCGCGCCCGAGGGTGCGAGCCGGGCGTGGGCGGCGAATGCGGGATCGGACACGTATGCCCGTAATGTTCAAGATCCTTTCCCACTCCACGTGATGCGCCCGGCACAGCCCGTCACAGCCTCCGGCGGGGCCTGTTCGGACCTTGTTGGAGATCCCCGGCTGTGCTGGAATTCGCGGGACCGCCGCGGGTTTCGGCCGGCACGCGAGGGCGCAACGCAGCGCCGAGCGGTGGTCGAGGGGAGACGCGCCGGTCACGACGACCACCCGGGGGTTCACGGACCTCCACGACTCGACACCGTCCCGAGCGCCACGGCGTGAGGGGCGCCTGGTCCAGAGGTTGCGACGCTAGTGCAGGGACGTTTCAAGAGGGATGGCAGTGCTCCGGCCGAGCCGGAGCCGAACGGCGCGACCGATCGCGGCGCCGCTGCCCCGCACGCACCGCAGCAGGGGCTGAGCACCGGGGGCCACGAGGAGCAGGGCGCCGAGGGCGAGGCCGCGCGCGACAAGGGCGACAAGCCGGGGAAGACCGGCAAGGCCGAGAAGAAGCCCAAGGGGAAGACGAAGGCGGGCCCGAGCGGCCCCGGCTCGCGAATAGCCCTGCGCAACTGGCGCATCTCGACCCGTCTGGTCTCGCTCCTGGTCCTGCCGGTGGCGGCCGCCACCACCCTCGGTGGCATCCGCATCAGCGACTCCCTCGACGACATCCAGCAGCTCGACAACATGAAGCTGCTCACCGACATGACGAAGCAGGCCACCGAGCTGGCCGCCGCCCTCCAGGACGAGCGGGACCAGTCGGCGGGGCCGCTGTCGCACAAGGTGAAGGCGACCGACTACTCGGTCGCGAGCTGGCGCCAGAAGACGGACCGCCAGGTCGCCACGTTCCTGAAGAACACCAAGGACATCACCGGCAACAACGAGCTCAACGGTGTCCGCAGCAACCTCGACGCCATCACCAAGCGCGTCGCCCAGCTCAAGGCGATCCGCCGCGACGCCTACGCCGACGACACCTCGATCACGCAGACCGTCGACGCCTACAGCCAGCTGATCGACCAGTTGCTCGGCCTCTCCCAGGAGATGGCGCAGGCGACCTCGAACCCCGACATGGTCCAGCGCACCCGCGCGCTCGCCGCGTTCTCCTCCGCCAAGGAGTACGCGTCCATCCAGCGCGCCGTGCTCGCCGCCGCGCTGCCGCCGAACAAGACGCAGTTCGGCAAGCTCTCCGAGACCGATCGCCGCTACGCCCTCAACGCGCTGAGCAACGAGGACGACGAGATCAACCAGTTCAAGGAGATCTACGGCTCCTACGCGGGCGACCCGGAGGACCTGCTCAAGCCGATCGACCCGGACGAGCAGCCCACCATCAAGAGCGCGCGCGACTTCGCCCAGGGCTCCCTGAGCACCCAGGGCGGCATGAAGCTGCGCGCCAAGCGGTCCTACCGGGACTGGACGGACGCGGCGTCCGAAGAGATCAACCAGATGAAGACCATCGAGCTGACGCTGCTCGGCCAGATGGAACAGAAGGCCCGTGAGCTGCGGCAGAGCGCCGAGCGCGACGCCATCATCAACGGTGCGCTGATCGTCCTCGTCCTGGGTGTCTCGCTCGTCGGCGCCTTCGTCGTCTCGCGGTCCATGATCCGTTCGCTGCGGCGTCTGCAGGACACCGCGACGAAGGTCGCCCAGGAACGGCTGCCCGAACTCGTCGGCCAGCTCTCCGAGTCGGACCCGCAGGACGTGGACCTCTCGGTCGAGTCCGTCGGTGTCCACTCGCGCGACGAGATCGGGCGCGTGGCCACGGCCTTCGACGACGTGCACCGCGAGGCGGTCCGCCTCGCCGCCGAGCAGGCCATGCTGCGGGGCAACGTCAACGCGATGTTCACGAACCTCTCGCGCCGCAGCCAGGGCCTCATCCAGCGTCAGCTCTCGCTCATCTCCGAACTGGAGTCCCGCGAGGCCGACCCGGACCAGCTCTCCTCGCTCTTCAAGCTCGACCACCTCGCGACCCGTATGCGCCGCAACGGCGAGAACCTCCTCGTCCTCGCGGGCGAGGAGCCGGGCCGCCGCTGGACGCGCCCCGTGCCGCTCGTCGACGTGCTGCGCGCCGCGGCCTCCGAGGTGGAGCAGTACGAGCGCATCGAACTCTCCGCCGTGCCCTCGACCGAGGTCGCCGGACGCGTCGTCAACGACCTCGTCCACCTGCTCGCCGAACTCCTGGAGAACGCCACGTCGTTCTCCTCGCCGCAGACCAAGGTCAAGGTGACCGGGCACGCGCTGCCCGACGGACGCGTGCTCGTCGAGATCCACGACACCGGCATCGGCCTCTCGCCCGAGGACCTCGCGGCGATCAACGAGCGCCTCGCCGCGCCGCCCACCGTGGACGTCTCGGTCTCGCGCCGCATGGGTCTCTTCGTGGTCGGCCGCCTCTCGCAGCGCCACGGCATCCGCATCCAGCTCCGTCCCTCCGACTCCGGCGGCACGACGGCACTCGTCATGCTGCCCGTCGACGTCGCGCAGGGCGGGCGCAAGGTCCCGGGCAAGCCCGGCGGGCCCGGTGGCCAGGGCGGCCCCGCCGCCGCGCAGGCCGCCGCGGGCGCCGCGGCGGCACGCCGCGCTCCCGCCGGGTCGCTCGGCGGGGGCCAGGGCGGCCCGGGGCAAGGCGGCCCGGGGCAGGGCGGACCCGGCCAGGGCGCGCCCGGCGGCAACCGGCTCGGGGCGGGACCCGAGCGCGGCCAGGCCGGTCTGGGCGGCTCTTCGCGCGCCGCGCTGCCCGCGCGCGGCAACGCCCCGCAGTCCCCGGCAGGTCGCGACGCCTTCCCGCCGGTCGGCGGCGGGCAGCAGCAGGGCCCCGGCAACTTCTTCGGCGATACACGGCAGGGGCCGCCCCAGGGCGGCGCGCGCCCCGTGTCCCCGCAGGACAACGGGCAGGACGCCTTCGGCGGCGGCCGGACCGCGCCGATCCCGCCGCAGCGCCGCGCCCCGCAGGGCGAGGGCCAGGACGGCCGTCCGCAGCTCCCGCCGCGCGGCGGCCCGCGTGCCGAACTGCCCGGCGGCACCCCGCAGCCCCAGCGCCCGGCCCCCGCCGACCGGCAGCAGCCCCCGGCACCGTGGGAGCCGCAGGCCCCGGACGCCCCGCGCGGACACGACGAGCCGCGCGGCCCGCGCCAGGGCTTCGCCCCGCCCCGCGACGACAACGCCCTCGCCTCGACGGCGCAGTTCCCCGCCATCGCCCCGGACGCGCAGGCTCCCGAGGGCGCCGGGGGCTACGAGGCCCCGGGCGGCCCCGGCGCGACCGGCACCTTCCCGGCCGTGGGCCCCGCCGGCGCGCGCGGCCCGCAGGGCGGCTACGGGGCGGAGGACACCGGCGCCTGGGCCCGCCCGCAGGAGGGGTACGCGCCCGGCGGCCAGGGCCAGGACGGCGGCTACCCGCCGCACCAGGACCAGCCCCGCGAGCCGCGCCTCCCGCAGCGGGACGCGCGCCAGGACCAGGGCCAGAACCAGGGCCGGGGCGCCCCGGACCGCCAGGACCAGCAGGGCTACGGCTACGACGACGCGCGGCAGCAGGGCGGCTGGTCGCCGCAGGACACCGGCCAGTTCCCCGCGCCGGGCGGCCCCGTGTCCCCCTACGGGCAGACGGACGGCTACGACACCGGTCAGTACCCGGCGCCCACGGAGACGGGCCAGTTCCCCGTGCCGCCCCAGCAGGGGCAGTACCAGGGCGACCCGGGCAGCTACCAGGGAGCGTCCGGGACCGGGCAGTTCCCCGCGCCCCCGCAGCAGTCCGGCCCCTACCAGGACCCCGCGCGGACCGGCCAGTTCCCCGCCCCCGGGCAGAGTGGCCAGTTCCCCGTCTCTCCCTACCCCGGGCAGGGGCGCCCCGGCGCGTACGACGAGGGGCCGAACGCGCAGCCCCCCGCCCCGCGGCAGCCCGGCGCCCAGGGACCCCAGGGCACGGGCGGGTTCGCGGTCAGCGAGACCTCCTCCTTCCCGGTGAACACCGGGTACGAGCCGCCCAGGGCGCCGCGTCCGGAGGGGCCGCCCGCGCGCGAACTCCCGCGCCGCGGCCCCGCCGAGAACGCGCTGCCCCCGGCCGGTCCGGGCGACGGGCGCACCCCGCTGTACGACACGCTGGAGACGAGCTGGTTCCGCGGCCCGCAGCCCGCCGGGCAGGAACAGCAGCCCGAGCCGCCGCGCGCGGCCGAGCCGCCCCGTCCCACCGGTCCCCAGCGGCCCGACGACGGCCTCCTCCCCGCCGCGCCCGAGGGCGCGTCGGACACCCCGGGGCGGGGCCCCGGCCCGCTGCCCGCGCAGACCGGCCAGGACGCCTGGCGAGCTTCGCCCAACGACGAATTGGTGCGGCAGGCGGAGCGGGTGCGGCAGCCCTCGGCGGGCGGCGTCACCACCTCCGGCCTCCCGCGCCGGGTGCCCCGCGCCAACCTGGTGCCGGGTACCGCTCAGCAGCAGCCGCAGCAGCCGACGGGTCCCCAGGTCTCCCGGGCGCCCGACGACGTGCGCGGCCGGCTGACCAATCTCCGCAGGGGCATCCAGCAGGGCCGCTACCAGGCCGGCAACAGTCTGCGTCCGTCCGGTGAGAACCGGCCGAACGAGGGCTACCCCCGCCCCTCTCACCAGCAGGAGCGCTAGTTGACCCCCATGAGCCAGGCGGCACAGAACCTGAACTGGCTGATCACCAACTTCGTGGACAACACCCCCGGGGTGTCGCACACGGTGGTCGTCTCCGCCGACGGACTTCTCCTCGCGATGTCCGAAGGCTTTCCCCGTGACCGCGCCGACCAGCTCGCGGCCGTGGCCTCCGGTCTCACCTCGCTCACCGCGGGGGCTTCCCGGATCTTCGAAGGCGGAACCGTCAACCAGACGGTCGTGGAGATGGAGCACGGCTTCCTCTTCATCATGTCCGTCTCGGACGGCTCTTCCCTCGCCGTGCTCGCCCACCCCGAGTGCGACATCGGCCTCGTCGGTTACGAGATGGCCCTTCTGGTGGACCGGGCGGGGGCCGTGCTGACGCCGGACCTGCGCGCGGAACTCCAGGGCAGCCTGCTCAACTGACGCCCGCTCACCGCCACCCCGCCCGGCCGCATTCAGCCCCCCACCGGCCACAGCCTGACGGCGCCGAGACCATCCGCTGTTCCGCCCGGAGGATTGCATGACACCGCCCACCGCACCGCACGACCCGTACGGGAATCCGCCCTCCGCCGGCTACGCGGTCGAGGGCGACCAGCCCTTGGTGCGGCCCTACGCGATGACGGGCGGCCGGACCAGGCCCCGTTACCAGCTCGCCATCGAGGCGCTGGTCAGCACCACCGCGGACCCGATGCAGATGTCGGGCCTGCTCCCGGAACACCAGCGGATCTGCCACCTGTGCCGCGAGGTCAAATCGGTGGCGGAGGTCTCCGCGCTGTTGACGATGCCCCTCGGCGTGGCGCGGATTCTCGTCGCCGACCTGGCGGAGGCCGGTCTCGTCGCGATCCACCAGCCCGGCGGCGACGAGAACGCCGGCGGCCAGCCAGACGTGACACTGCTC